>JAXMCS010000010.1:0-77130 GCA_046349175.1 Hyphomicrobiales bacterium
TGCCGACGGCGACCTTCTCTATGTGAACGAAATTGCGCCGCGTGTGCATAATTCCGGCCATTGGACCATGGATGCCTGCCTTGTGTCGCAGTTCGAGCAGCACATGCGGGCCGTGGCGGGCTGGCCGCTGGGGGCCACGCGGCGGCATTCCAACGTGGTGATGACCAATCTGCTGGGTGACGAGATTCTGGCCTGGGAGAGCCTGGCCCGGGAGCCCACCCTGGCGCTTCACCATTATGGCAAGGCGGAAGCCCGCCCCGGCCGGAAAATGGGCCATGTGAACCGGCTTTTTCCCCGGCAAGACTCCCCTCGACAGGGGTGACGGGCTGTGCTACGAGCGCCCCAATTCTTGAACCTTTTGGGGCCCTGCGAGGCCCCTTTGATTTAACACGTTTTGAAACTGAGGTATTCGCTTGCAAGTCGTCGTCCGTGACAACAATGTCGATCAGGCCCTGAAAGTTCTGAAGAAGAAGATGCAGCGTGAAGGCATCTTCCGCGAGATGAAGCTCCGCGATGCCTATGAAAAGCCCTCGGTGAAGAAGGCCCGCGAACAGGCAGAAGCCGTGCGCCGCGCCCGCAAGCTGGCCCGCAAGAAGCTGCAGCGCGAAGGCCTGCTGCCGGCCCCCAAGAAGATCGAGCGTCCGCGCCGTCCTGGCCAGGGTCCGCGTCCCGCTGCTGGCGGTGTGATGTAATTCCAATCCCACCGGGATTGCCAAAGCCGCGAAGGGCACCCTTCGCGGCTTTTGTGTTTTGGGGTGGTGGTCAGGACGCGAGGCGCGCCAGCCAGCCCAGCGGATGGGCGGAGAAGCCGTGGCACTTGGAGCCATCGGGAAAATCCACATTCCAGTTTTCCCAACAGGTTGCCTCGCCTGCGTCTGCCCAGCGGCCCCAGCGGGCGCGGATGATCGGGATGATATCAGCGCTGCGGCCGGCGGCCTCGAGGCCCTGAAACACATAGTGGTGCATGAAGGGCGAGGCGAGGATGAGCTTGCCGGGCGGCGCTGTGTCGTCGAGATCCAGCGAGCGGGCGATGATGGCATCGGCGATGGCTTGCACCGTTTCGCCGGAGATCGTCCTGGTGAGCAGCAGAAGCGCGAGTGCCAGTTGCGAGGCGGGCGCACCTTCTGTGGTCTCCTGCCATGCACCGGTGTGGTGGAAGGCTTTGGTGATGGCGCGGGCCAGGGATTTCTCGCGGGCGGCCAGCGTGGCGGAGAGTTTGCGGGCGCGGGCGCTGCGGGCGAGGGCTTGCGCCACCTGCAAGGCGTGGAGATAGCGCGCATTGTAGGTGAGGCTGGGTTCTGCGCGTGGCACTGCAGACCAATCAAGGAAGAGCCTGCGGCCGGGATCGGCACGGAGCAAGCCATCGCTGGCAACTTGCGTGGCGAAGTGGCCCAGCATTTTTTCGAGGACGGGCAGTTGCGCGGTGAGCATCATGTCGGCGGCGCGTTTTGGGGCGCAGGTGACATAGGCCTGCAGCAGTTCGATCCAGCTGAAATTGTAATCGACCACGGCATAGGCATGCACTTCGCCCGGCAGCACGCTGGGGAGCAGGCCATCGCCGTAGGCGCCTTGCGCCGCCATGGTGATGACTCGCGCGAGGGGGCGAAGGTCCTTCGAGATGGCGGCCAGGGCAAAATCCTGCGCCACGGCATCGCCCAGCCATTGCGAGGATTCACGCCAGACGGAATCGACAAAGCCATCCTGCAATGTCGATGTGAGGGTGCGGTGGCAGAGGGCTGAGATGGCTTTTAACCCGTCATCCGCGCCCGGAAGATCGCGAGTCGCTTCAAGGGGATAGCGGGTTTCCTCAAAGTGGAAGGTGAAAGTGGTTTCGGGCCTCTCCTGGGCCAGCGCGACAATCACATAGCGTGCCCCGCGCTGGGAGAAGGGCGCGGCAATGTTGTTGCCGGAACGCAGTGTATATTCATCCGTGACCTGCATGCGGCAGTAGGTTGCGGGATCAGAGAGCAGCACCTCGCCATCGCGCAGTTTTTCGGCGTAACTCACGAGGAGGGTTTCGCCACCCGTTGCGTCCGTGACGGTGACGACGGCGCGGCCCGTGAGCGAAAGGCCGAGATCGAAGATGGCGACGGTGAAGGGGGATCGAGGTGTGAAGGCTTGCCGCAGCTTGTCGTGAGGGGTTTGCGCTTCACCGGAAAAGGAAGCGGGATCCCCGCCTTCGCGGGGATGACGGCTTTTCACCATCTTCCAAACTGGTGGCCTCTGCAGCACGGTTTGCAGCAGCGGCACATCACGTGGTGTGAGGCCGGACCAGATGGGCCCTTCCGCCGGCTGCACGATGCGTGGCGTTTGCCACGCGGCTGAAAGCTCCTTCCGCAAGTCACGGCGTTCCACGCCTGCGCCATAGATGGAGACGCGTGGCACCTGCTCATCCCAGGAGTTGTCGCGCTGCACTTGCCATGTCTGGTCTGATGTCAGCAGGCAGGTCTTGCCGTCCATCAGCCAACACAACAAGCCATGCGCGCCGCGATGCACATAGGCGAAGTGGCTGTAGCCCGGCGCATAGACGGTGACGGTGATGGTGTTTTCGCCTGCGTGCAAGTGCGGGGTGACATCGATCTCATCCACGCCTTGGGCGTGGGGCCATGAGCGGGCCGGGCCGAAGGCGATCTCTGCGCCGTTGATGGAGAGACGATAACGGCTATCCGCGGTGATGAAGAGTTTCGCGGACTTGACCTCATTCAAGATGAAGCTGCGGCGGAAAACGAGATAGGCCTCGTGCTGGTCAAAGGGATGGGCTGAGCCAATCCAATATGTCCCCGGCGGAACCCTCAATTCAGTGTGCCGTATTTCTGCGCCAGCTGATTGACCAGGCGATAGGCGCGGACCAGGCGGAGCGGCGGAATATCAGGCTGGATGAAATGCCCGGCATTGAAGATGAAGCCGCCGCCCGGACCATAGATGCCGAAGCGTTCAGTGATGTATTGATCAAGCTCCTCGCCATCATATTTCAGGAGCCCGTCAATCACGTCGAGCGAGCCATAAATGACGATCTTGTCACCGTATTTTTCCTTCACCTCGCGGGGGTTGATGCCGGCGCTTTCCTGCACCGGATGCCAGGACGTGAAGCCCATCTCAATGATGTCGTCCACCACCTGCATGATGTAGCCATCGCTGTGCAGGTTGACGGGCATGCCGCGGGAGCGTGCGTGTTGAACCACGCGCATCGCATAGGGCTTGATCAGCTTGCGCCACATCTTGGGCGAGAAGAGCATGGTGCCATTGGAGCCCCAGTCATCGGAGAGCGTCATCATGTCCACGCCCGCTTCGATGAGATTGTCCACCTGCGCGCACATCCAGTCGGCATATTTGTCGAAGTGGGCCGCCATTTTGTCGGGCTCGCCACCGAGGTTCAGCCAGCAGTTCTCAATGCCGAGGTAGCTTGAGGTGCCTTCCACCATGCCCCAACAGTGGGCGAGTACACAGCGCTTTCCCTTGTGGTTCTTTACCGCGGTGGTGATGTTGGTGCCGCCGAAATCATAGTTCCAGTTGGTGAAGTTCAGCCATTTGGGATCCTTCGGATCCTCCATCTTCACATGGGGCAGTTCATCAATGGTGATGCGGCTGCCGGACTGGTTGGGGAAAGGCATCAACCCCACGAACACATCGATGCCGAATTCCTCGATGAACTTCTCGCGGGGGCCATATTCTGCTTCGAGCTTCTCCAGGAACTGCTTCTGGTAGAGCCAGCAATCAATGGGCGTGCGGTCAACCGGCTTGCGGTTGATGGTGTTCATCACGCGCTCGAGGCCATTCATGATTTCATCTCCTTCAAGACCAGCATGCGCCGCCAGTCGGCCAGTGGCACACCATCGACGAATTGCGAGTGGAAGCTTTCCCAGTGCACCTGTTCCCATTGCGGAATGAGGGGCTTCAGTTCCGGCGGCGATTTCTGGATGAGTTCCGCATAGGCGCTTTCCATGAGGCGATAGCCCGAGGTTTCCGACACGGCATATTTGGGATGAGGCGCGATCAGGCCGTCTTCCACCATGGCGGCATCGAGGATGTCGGACATCTCGTGCAGCAGGTCGAGCTTTCGGTTCCAGGGGCAGGAGAGTTGCGGTGCTTCTTCCACGATATGGGCGAGGCGCTTACCCATGCGGGGCAGGCGGTGGAACATCACTGTCAGCCACTTGTCGTAAGGGTAGTATTGCCGGTCCAGCATGAAGGCCATCTGCACGCCCCAGCGCAAGGAGCGCGAGAAGGTGGTGGAGGCATAGAGGAGATTGTCGCGCAGCAGGGCGCGCTTCAGGGCATAGACACCCATGCCGGAAAAATAGCGGCACCAGTGGGCGAGGCGGCGGATGCGCACGGGTTCGGGGTAGTAGGCGGCAAGGCTTTCGCGCACGGCGCTGAAGCGGCGGGAAGGATCATGCCAAACCTCGCCGGCGGTGATGTGGGTTACGTCCTCTTCCGGAATGGCCATCCATTCGGCGTAGGTCTCAGGCGGGTGATCAAGGCCGATCGTTGAGAGCAGGTGATGCTCAAGGCTTGCCAGCGCCACGCCCTTGGTGCGGGTGTAGCCCTCGCGCAACTCGCGGCCGCGCCAAACCTGTGGCAGTTCCTTCGCCAACATGTCTTCGATGGCCTTGCCCTTGGCATCCAGCATGGCCTGGGGGAGCAGCGCATTGACGCGAAGGCCGAAGTGATGGTCGGTCGAGTATTCATCATCGAGGCCCAGTACCTCCGAGCCATAGCCAAAGAAGCCGAGCGCCATGGCCTGCGTTTCCACGGGGAAGTGCCGGTGCAGCAGGGGCTGCACCACCTCATCGCAGAAGGCCTTGCTTTCGCTGATGATGCCGGAACTGCCCATGTTCTCCGCCTTCAGACAATGCCTGAGGAAGAGCCCGCAACCGCCGGGCGTTCCTTGGTTTTTTCCTTGCGGTATCCGGCGGCGCGATAGCAGACGTGGGGGTCGAGCGCGCCGCCCTTGCGCAGGCGCGCTTCGGCGAGGATCGGGGCGACGTCGGTGTTGTAGGCCTGTTTCAGCAGGCGGTGCGCGCCCATGACATCATTCTCGTCCTGCAGGGCAGCGAGTGCCTTGCGGTCGATGAGCGAGGCCTGGACAAAGCTGCGGACGATTTCGGTGGCCGAGCCCATGAGGCTTTCGATCGGGTCGGTCACGTTGTGCGACTGGTCGATCATGTAGGCGGGGGCGAAGTCCTTGGCCTTGCGCATTTCCGCATCCACGAGTTCGTTGAAGACGAGGAAGAGGCGGAAGGGTTCGATGGCGCCTGAGTCCAGGTCATCATCGCCATATTTGGAATCGTTGAAATGGAAGCCCGCCAGGCGGCCCACATGGATAAGACGCGCCACGATCTGCTCGATATTGGTGTTGGGCGCGTGGTGGCCGAGGTCCACAAGACACTTGGCCTTGGGTCCCAGGTGCTGCGCTGCCATGAGGCTGGAGCCCCAATCGGAAATGACAGTGGAATAGAAGGCGGGCTCATACATCTTGTGCTCGAGGAACATGAGCCAGTTCTTGGGCAGGCCTTCGTAGATCTTCTCGCAGGCCGCGAGGTAGTTCTCGAACATGCGGCTGAGGGATTGCTGGCCGGGGAAATTGGTGCCGTCGGCAATCCACACGGTGAGGGCGGTTGAGCCCAGCTGCTGGCCGATCTCAATGCATTCGAGATTGTGTTCCACCGCCTGCTGGCGCGTGCCCTTGTCGGCGTGGGAGAGTGAGCCGAATTTGTAAGAGAGAGTCTGGCCTTGCTGGTCCTGAAAAGTGTTGGAGTTCACGGCATCAAAGCCGAGGGCATATTGTGCCGCTTCCTGGCGCAGCGCCTTGTAGTCCGCCACCTTGTCCCAGGGGAAATGGGGGGAGACAGTGCCGGTGGCGCGGGTCAGCTGATTGATGACGCCGCAATCCTCCAGCTTGTCGTGGATGTTACGGGGCTCGCCCGGGCCAGGGAAACGGGCAAAGCGCGTGCCCCCCGTGCCGACGCCCCAGGTGGGCACCGCCACCTGATAGTCCATGGCGCGCTTGGTGATCTCCTCGATGGAGAGGCCGCGGCGCTCCAGCTGGCGGCCAAGATGGGCGAAGTCGTCGCGGTGGGCGGGTTCGCGGAGGGCGTTGTGGCTGGCGATGAAATCGGAAGAAATCGAAAAGGTCATGGATGTGTGCCCGTTCCCGTTAAATGGACCTCTCCCGCCCCTTCACTTCGTGAGGGGCACCCTCCCCAGAGGGGAGGGGAAAAGGCAATGATCGGACTTCTCTCCCTCTCCTGTGGAGAGGGCGGCGCGAAGCGCCGGGAGAGGTCCCTTGGTTTTCACCTTGTGAAGCTCGCGAGGTGGCCCGCGTCCACGTTGATGATGTTGCCGGTGGATTTGTTGGAGGCATCAGAGGCGAACCAATAGACTGCTTCGGCAATGTCCTCGGGATAAACGGAGCGCTGCAGCAATGAGCGCTTGCGATAGTGGTCGTCCAGCTCTTCCGGCTTGATGCCCAGGCTGTTGGCGCGGCTGAGGCGGAAGCCTTCCGACATGATCTTGGAGCCGCGCAGCACGGCATCCGGGTTCACTGTGTTGACACGGATGCCGAGGCTTGCGCCTTCAGCGGCGAGCACACGGGCGAGGTGGATTTCCATGGCCTTCATGGCGCCATAGGCCGAGGTGCCGGGCGAGGCCACCATGCCGTTCTTGGAGGCAATGTAGATCATGGAGCCCGCGCAGTTCTGCTGCTTGAGGATCTTGAAGCCCTCGCGGCCCACCAGGAAATAGCCAGTGCCGAGAATGGCCAGCTGCTTGTTCCAGACGTCGACAGCGTTGTTGATTCCGCAGGGGCGGGGATGGCGATGCCGGCGTTGTTCACAACAATATCAAGGCCGCCAAACTGTGCGACGGTGGACTGAAGCCCGCGATGACGCGCGCTTCCTGCGTCACGTCCATGTTGACGGTGTGGACATTGTCCTTGCCAAAGCGCTTGCCGAGTGCGGCGGAGACCTCCTTCATGCCTTCGTCGTTGATATCGGCGATGGTGACGCAGGCACCTTCCGACAGAAGCTTTTCAGCGATGGCAAGGCCGATGCCGCTGGCACCACCGGTGACAAGGCCGATGCGGCCCTGCAAGGATTTGGGCTTGGGCATGCGCTGGAGCTTTGCTTCCTCCAGCAGCCAATATTCAATGTTGAAGGCTTCCTGCTCGGGCAGGCCCTTGTATTTCGACACGCCGGACGCGCCGCGCATGACATTGATGGCGTTCACATAGAACTCGGCGGCAATGCGGGCGGTGGCCTTGTCCTTGGCGAAGGACAGCATGCCCACTTGCGGCACCAGATAGATGACGGCGTTGGCATCGCGCATGGCGGGTGAGTTGGCGTGCTTGCAGCGCTCGTAGTAGGCGGCGTAGTCCTTGCGGTAACCTTCCAGCAATTCATCCAGCTTTGCGCCATCGGCGTTATGGGGCACGATGAGCGGGCGGATCTTGGTGCGCAGGAAATGGTCGGGGCATGAGGGTGCCGAGCGGGGCCAGTTCGCCCAGTTTTTTCGAATTGACGAATTCCAGCACGGCGGGCGCATCGGTGAAGTGGCCAGCCTTGTATTCGGATTTCGAAATGCGGCGTCGCGAATGTCCGGCATGAGGCGGATGGCCACGGCGCGGCGTTCGTCTGCCGAGAGGGCTTTCACCGCCCCGCCGCCAAAGGCCGGTTTCTTCGCCGTCTTGTCGAGCCAGGTGGCGGCCTTGTTGATGATGCGCAGCGTGGTGTCAACACTCCTTCGCCGTCTTCCCAGGTGAAAAGGCCGTGCGAGCCCAGCACCACGCCCACCAGCTTGGGATTGGCGGCGGCCATGTTGCCGAGCTTGATGCCGAGGTCGATGCCGGGGCGCTGCCAGGGCAGGTAACCCATTTCATCGCCGAACACTTCTTTGGTGAGGCGTTCGGAATCTTCCGAGGCGGCAATGGCGATCACGGCATCGGAATGCACGTGGTCCACATGGGGCCAGGGCACATAGCCATGCAGGCAGGTGTCGATGGATGGGGCGCGGGGATTGAGTTTGAAGATGCAATGGTTGAGCGCGTGGACCATGGCATCTTCCTGGTCGAGACTCTTGTAGAGGCCCTTCAGGCTTTCAAGCTTGTCCATGTAGAGGGTGGCAAATCCATCCAGCTTCATGGAGCCGATGTCACCGCCCGAGCCTTTGACCCACAGCACCTTGACGTCCTGTCCGGTGAGCGGATCCTTGTGCGTGACCTTGGCCGATGTGTTGCCGCCACCAAAGTTGGTGATGCGCAGATCGGCACCCAGGAGATTGCTGCGATAAAGGAGAAGGCCCGGCTCATCGAGGGATTTCGCGTGGGCATCGTCCCAGAGGGACTTGAGCAGGAGATCAGACATGGCGCGAAACATAGGCAAGGGTTTCGCTCATGGTCAATCAGCAATCGTCATTGCGTGTGCGATACTGCACTGCAATGACGTTTTGCGATGCAATATGAGCGAATTGCAATTGACGCCTGTGAGCGATCATGCCTAGTTTTCGCGCCATGCACGAGCGAGAACGGTGGCAACTCATTCTGACGAAGGTGCGCGAGCGCGGTGTGATCCGCGTGCGCGAACTGGGGGCGCTGACGGGCGCTTCGCCCGCCACGCTGCGCCGCGACGTGACCAAGCTGGAGGAAATGGGCCAGCTGCGCCGGGTGCATGGTGGCATTCAAGCCGTGGAAGCCGCGCAGCAATCGCATCTCGCCACACGCTCCTTCGGGGTGAGCCAGACGCTTAACGCCATGCGCAAGCGTGAACTGGCGCGGGCCGCAGCGGCGCTGTGCGGCGATGGCGAGTCGATCATCATCAATGCCGGCTCCACCACCTGGTTCATGGCGGAATATCTGCGCGGCAAGCGCATGCAGATTCTCACCAACTCCTTTCCCATCGCGCAGGAGCTGATTGCCACGAGCGACAACCGCATCGTGCTGCCGGGCGGCGAGGTTTACCGCGAACAGGGCATCGTGCTTTCGCCCTTCGACGAAGACGCCATCCAGCATTTCACCGCGTCGCGCATGTTCATGAGCTGCTATTCCATCACGCAGATGGGCATCATCGAGGGTGACCCGCTGATTGCCCGGGCCGAGGCCAAGCTGCTGACACGGGCCGAGCAACTGGTGGTGCTGGCCGACTCATCAAATTCGAACCGCGCGGCAGCATGGCCGGTACCCGCTGACGCGCGTTCATACCTAATCACCGACGATGGCGCGCCGCAAGCGCTGCTCGACCACATCCGTGGCCGTGGCGTGGAGGTCATCGTGGTGTCAAGGGGAAGCGAAATCCCTGTCAGCCGCATGAGGCTGACGGGGCGCTTCAACAAAAGAGGATAACCATGCTGATGAAGACGATTGTGAAACTGGGCGGCCACGGCCTGGCCACCGCTGTTTTCGGGCGTCGCCGCCAAAGGCCATTGGCGTGAACATGGTGCTGCTGCCCAAGTTCCTTGGCATTCTGCCCTTCGACCAGGCCCACCGCGGCGCGAAGAAGCGCACAAGGAACTGGGCAACACGGGCACGCTGCAATACATCGGCCCGACGCCGGAAAATTCCGTCGCCGGCCAGATTGAAAATGGGCGACCTGTACCACCAGAAGCAGGCCGTGGTGATGCCTCAACAATGCTGGTGACCAGATCGCCGCTGCCGCCGGGGCCGCCCAGGCCGCGGGCACCAAGGTTGTGACCTGGGACTCGCCCATTCCTTCGGGCAAGGGTGAAAAGCGTTTTCGTGGCGCAGGTGGACTTCAGTTCCATCGGCACCGTGATGGCCGACATGGTGCATGACCTGGCCGGTGGTTCGGGCGAATTCGCCGTTCTCTCCGCCACGCCGGATGCCGCCAACCAGAACGCCTGGATCGAAGCCATGAAGGGCGCGCTCAAGGGCGACAAGTACAAGGACCTGAAGCTGGTTGACGTTGTCTATGGCGATGACCAGTCCGAAAAGTCCTACAACGCCGCACTGGCGCTGGTTGACAAGCATCCGAACCTGAAGGTGATCATGGCCCCGACCACGGTGGGCATTGCCGCCGCCGCCAAGGCCATGCAGGACGAAAAGCTGTGCGACAAGGTGAAGATCTCCGGTCTTGGCCTGCCCGCCGAAATGGTGAGCTACACCATGAACGGCTGCGCGCCGGAATTCGCCCTGTGGAGCTTCGTTGACCTGGGCTACCTCACCTATCAGGTGTCCTATGCGCTGGCCACCGGCGCCATCAAGGGCGAGATCGGTGAAAAGGTGAAGGCCGGCCGCATGGGCGAATATACCATCGAGGCCGACCCAGGCCGCGCTGGCGCCAAGCGCGTGCTGATGGGGCCCTTCACGGTCTATAACAAGGACAACGTGGAAGCCGCCGCGAAGTAAGAGGAACGCTTTCCTCCCCCGCCAGCGGGGGAGGTGGCATTTGCGAAGCAAATGACGGAGAGGGCCTTATTCCCTCTCCGTCAGCTGCGCTGACACCTCTCCCGAAGCCGGGAGAGGACAGGGGATGATTTTGTCCACACCACTCCTAGAACTCCGGGGCATTTCCAAAAGCTTCGCCATGACGGCGGCTCTGTCGGACATGTCATTCTCGGTCGTGCCGGGCGAGATCCACGCCATTGTCGGTGAGAATGGCGCGGGCAAATCAACCCTCATCAAGATCATGACCGGGGTTTACCAGCCAGACCGCGGCGAACTTCTGTTGCAGGGCAAGCCTGTGGGCATTGCCAACACCCAGGCGGCACAGGCGCTGGGCATAGCTGCCATCTTCCAGGAACCCATGGTCTTTCCCGACCTTGATGTGGCGGAAAACATTTTCATCAGCCACCGCGGCATGGGCGCACTGATGAACTGGAACAAGCTTTATGCCGATGCGGAACAGTTGATCGCGCGGCTGGGCGTGTCGCTGGATGTGCGGCGGCCCGCCAGCGGGCTGACGCTGGCCGAACAACAGACGGTGGAGATCGCGCGCGCCCTGTCGCTGAACGTGAAAGTGCTGATCATGGACGAGCCCACGGCGTCCCTCTCGGCGCGCGAGGTTGAAAACCTGCTGGGCATTGCCCGCACGTTGAAGGAGCAGGGTGTGGCGGTGCTCTACATCTCGCACCGGCTCGATGAAATTTTCCGCATTGCCGACCGGGTGACGGTGCTGCGCGATGGCAAGCACATTTCCACCCGCCCCATTGCCGCGGTGACGCATGACGGCATGGTGAAGGACATGGTGGGCCGCGCCATCGACGATTTCGCGGTCAAGCAGAAAGCCAATCCCCATGGCGAGGTGCTGCTTTCGGTGCGACAGCTTGGCCGCGCGGGTGTTTTCAACAATGTTTCGTTCGACCTGCACAAGGGCGAAGTGCTGTGTTTTGCGGGACTGGTGGGCAGTCGCCGCACCGATGTGGGTCTGGCACTCTTCGGCATCGCCCCCGCGACGGAAGGCGAGATGAAGCTGGCAGGACAACCGCTCACGGTTTCAACAGCGCGCGAGGCCATGGCGCGGGGCATTGCCTATGTCTCTGAAGACCGGCGCAAGCTGGGGCTGGCCATGACCATGCCTGTCTATGCCAATGCCTCGCTTGCAAGCCTCGCCAAGTTCCTGCGGCGCTTTGGCCTCATCGACCGGGCAGCGGAAAATGCCATGGCCGAGAAATACAAGAAGCAGCTGGCGATCCGCGCCCCCAACATCAGCATCGAAGTGGGCAAGCTTTCCGGTGGCAACCAGCAGAAGGTGATGCTGTCGAAATGGCTGGAGACCGAGCCGCAGCTTCTGATCTTTGACGAGCCGACGCGCGGCATCGACATTGGCGCCAAGATGGAGGTGCATAACATCATCCGCGAGTTGGCGAAGCAAGGTGTTGCGGTGATTGTGATCTCCTCCGACCTGCCGGAAGTTCTGGCGCTCGCCGACCGTGTGCTGGTCATGCGCGAGGGCCGGCAGATGGGCATTTTCGACATTGCCGAGTGCAGCCAGGAAAAGGTGATTTCGCTGGCCACCGGCCAGGAGCAGGCGAGGGCCGCATGACCAGCCTGTTCCGCAATTTCCATCCACAGACGCTGCGCCTGATCGCGCTGGCGCTGGTGCTGCTGCTGGTGGTGATCTTCTTCGCCACGCAGATCGACAGCTATTTCAGCCCGCGCATGGTGAACCGCATCGCCACCTCGGTTGCCGTGATCCTGCCCATCGCCATCGGGCAATCGCTTGTGGTGATGACGCGCAACATCGATCTTTCGGTGGGCTCCACTGTGGGCATCGTCGCCTATCTCATCGGCGACTATCTGGGCACCCATCCTGATGCGGCACCCTTCCTCATCGTTCTCATGGCGCTGGCACTGGGGGCCTTTTGCGGACTCATCAATGGTGTGCTGGTGGCCTATGGGCGCGTGCCGTCGATCATTGTGACGCTGGGCACGCTGGCGCTGTTCCGAACCTATCTCGTGGAATATTCGGACGCGCGCACCATCACCACGGAGAGCCTGCCCAAGTGGCTTGTTGACCTGCCGCAGGCGACACTCATCTCGGCGGGCGGCTTTGACCTGAAGATCATCGTGGCGCTGGCGCTGGCCGCGGCTGTTGTGTTCTGGATCGTGCTGACGCGTTTGCGCGCCGCGCGGAAGTTCTATGCGGTGGGCTCCAATCCCGATGCCGCCATGTTTGCCGGCATCAATGGGGCGCGCGTGGTGCTCACGGCCTTTGTTCTGTCGGGCATGCTGGCGGGGCTTGCGGGGTTCATCTTCCTCGCCAAGTTCGGCAACATCACCGTGGTGGCGGGGCTTGGCTTTGAACTCAAATCCGTGGCCGCGGTGGTGGTGGGGGGCGTCAACATATTCGGCGGCTCGGGGTCCATCATCGGCGTGGTGCTCGGCTCCGTGCTGGTGGATGTGATCGACAACAGCCTCATCCGCTGGGCCATTGTCAGCGAGTTCTGGCGCGAGGCGCTGCTCGGCATTCTCATCATGGCGGCGGTGGCCGCCGACACATTCATGACGCGCGGCCTGGGCCGGCTGAAGAGCGGGGGCGCATGATGGC
Source organism: Hyphomicrobiales bacterium (assembly GCA_046349175.1). Classification (GTDB taxonomy): domain Bacteria; phylum Pseudomonadota; class Alphaproteobacteria; order Rhizobiales; family Aestuariivirgaceae; genus Aestuariivirga. Next base: position 12,999 of record JAXMCS010000010.1, read on the forward strand.
CGCAATGCTGAACCGCCTGAAGAGTTGGGAAGGCCTGCTCCTCGTCATCCTCGTGGTCACGGTGGCGCTCAATGCGGCCCTGGCCCCGCAGTTCCTGACGCTGCAAAACCAGATCAACCTGTTCCAGCTCTCGATTGAAAAGATCATCGTGGCGCTGGTGATGACTTTCATCATCATCAACGGCGAGATCGACCTGTCGGTGGCCTCGGTGATGGGGCTTTCGGCCTGCGCCTTTGGCGTGCTGGTGGAAAGGGGCATGCCAGGTGGCCTGGCCATTCTCCTGTGCCTGCTCATCGGCGTGGCGGGCGGGGCCTTCAACGCCTTCTGGATTGCCGTGGTGCGTATCCCATCGCTTGTGGTGACGCTGGCCATGCTCATCGGCTATCGCGGCTTTGCCCGCGTGTTGCTGGAGGACCGCGGCATTTCCGGTTTTCCGCAATGGTTTGCCAATCTCGGGCAGCAGCCCTTCATCGGGCCTTTCACGCTGGGCATCGTCATCTTTGTGGTCATGCTGGCGCTGTTGAGCGTGGTGTTGCACCGCACCGGCTTTGGCCGCGAGGTTTTCGTGATCGGCAACAATGCCGATGTGGCGCGCTTCTCCGGCCTCAACGTGGCGCGGGTGAAGACGGTGCTGTTCATCTTGTCTGGCACCACGGCAGCGCTGGCGGGGCTGCTCTATGCGGCAAGGCTTGCCTCGGTGCGCGGCGATGCGGCCACGGGTTTTGAACTCGACATTATCACCATGGTGCTCTTGGGGGGTGTGAGCGTGTTTGGCGGCAAGGGCTCCATGCTGGGCGTGCTGCTCTCGATCCTGATTGTGCTCAACCTGCGCAACGGCATGGCGCTGGTCAACATCACCGGCCATGTGCAGACAGGTGTCATCGGCGTGCTGCTGATCGCTTCGGTGCTGGTGCCGAATTTGATGGAAATGCTCCGTTCACGGACGAAAGCGGCGTGAAGGCGCTGCGCCTTTCCCGCGGCGAGGGGAGGGGGCTGCCAGCCTCTTACCCTTCCCCCGCAGGGGGAAGGTGCCCAACGGGCGGAAGGGGGCCTTGCAAGAGGTCGCCCCCTCACATTTGACATCTCGGCAGCGTCAAAACCCCCATCCGTCCTCCAGACACCTTCCCCCTACGGGGGAAGGGTGGGGCTGAGCGGGACGGGGGAAGGGTGGGTCGCTACACAATCACGGCCAGGCGTTGCAGGGCCAGGCGATAGCCTTGTGTGCCGCAGCCCACAATGACGCCATCAGCGCGGCCTGACACATAGGAGTGGTGGCGGAAGGCCTCGCGCTTGTGCACGTTCGAGATATGCACCTCGATCACCTTGCCCTCATAGGCATTCAGCGCATCGAGAATGGCGATGGAGGTGTGGGTGAAGGCGCCGGGGTTGATGACGATGCCCGCCTGCTTTCCGCGCGCCTCGTGGATCCAGTCGATGAGCTGGTGCTCGGCATTGGACTGTTTGAAGGTGAGCGTCAGGCCCAAGGCGCCCGCCTCTTTCCGGCACTGGGCCTCCACATCGGCCAGCGTCTCGGAGCCATAAAGATGTGGCTCGCGCAGGCCCAGCAAGTTGAGGTTGGGGCCGTTGAGGATGAGCACGGATTTCGGCATGGCGGGTTCTCCTGACCGGGATTTATCCTGCAATATCTGAAGGAGGGGTTTCGCGGGAAGGGTATTTCCGGGTGCGCCCGTCATGCGCTGAGGGAATTGTTGCATTGCAGTGACAACATTGTGCAGTGCGGCAATTGCTGCTACCGGAGCGCGCAAGGGATATCAGGAAAGGACGCCCCATGCCTGCACTTGTTCACGAACATGAAGATGCCATCCGGGCCCGGGCCCATCAGTTCTGGCTGGATGAAGGCCGCCCCGAGGGCCGCCATCTGATCCATTGGCAGCGCGCGCTGGAAGCCGTGGCGGCTGAACAGGCCAAGCCCGCACCGGTTTCGGAACTGCCGGCCGCAACGCTGAAGGCTGCTCCGGTCACGGCTGCCGCCAGCGATGTCTCGCTGATCGGGGGCGTGGGTGCCAAGATCAAGGAACAGCTGGCGGCCGAAGGCATCACCACGCTGGCGCAGATCGCCACCCTCTCCGACAAGGCCATCGCGGCGCTTGATGCCAAGCTGGGCCTGAAGGGCCGCACGGTGCGTGAAGAGTGGATCGTGCAGGCCAAGGAACTGGTGGCCGGCAAGGCCCCGCGCGCCAAGACCGACAAGGCCCGCGCCAAGAAGAAGTAATCGCTTTCAAGCAACGGCACCGGGGCTCCACTGGCGGCCCCGCGTGCCTGTGCTATAGCGGACGGGATTTCCGGTTTGGAGTTCCCGTCCCATGCATCAGCCGCAGGCCAGGCCCGGCGCCAACACGCTTCCGCGCAACCCCGGCACGGCGCTGGATGTTGCGGCCTTTGAAAACCATCAGGTGAACCTGCAGGCGGCCGAGCGGCGCGCCGCCACGCTGCCCACGCGGCGCAGCGTGAAGAAGGAATATCAGGCGGCGTTCCTGGTGAAGGCGCTGACCTGTATCGACCTCACCACACTTGCCGGAGATGACACGCCGGGCCGCGTGCAGCGCCTGTGCGCCAAGGCCATGCGGCCCTTGCGCGAGGATATCGTGCAGTCGCTTGGCTTGTCCCAGATGCCGCATGTGGGTGCTGTCTGCGTTTATCCCACGCTGGTGCCCCATGCGGTGAAGGCGCTGGGGGCTTCCGGCATTCCCGTGGCGAGTGTGGCCACGGGCTTTCCCTCTGGCCTGACGCCGCTGCCGCTGCGGCTTGCCGAAATCAAATATGCGGTGGGCGAGGGGGCGGCGGAAATCGACATCGTCATTCACCGCGAACATGTGCTGACGCAAAACTGGCAGGCGCTTTTTGATGAAGTGGCGGCCATGCGCGAGGCCTGTGGTGACGCCCACCTCAAGGCCATTCTGGCAACGGGCGATCTGAAAACGCTACGCAATGTCTACAAGGCCAGCATGGTGGCCATGCAGGCGGGGGCCGATTTCATCAAGACATCGACAGGCAAGGAAGATGTGAATGCCACGCTGCCCGTCAGCCTGACCATGGTGCGGGCGCTGCGGGACTATGGTGAAATGACGGGCCACAAGGTCGGCTTCAAGCCCGCGGGTGGCTTGCGCACTGCCAAAGACGCCATGAACTGGCTCATCCTGATGAAGGAGGAACTGGGCCGCCGCTGGCTGGAGCCGGACCTGTTCCGCCTCGGCGCCAGCGCCATGCTGGCCGACATCGAACGCCAACTCGAACATTTCATCACCGGGCGCTACGCCGCGCTCTCGCATCACGCTCTCGGTTAGGACTGCGCCATGCCCACCGTTTCCCAAGCCCTCGAAACCATGGACTATGGACCGAGTCCGGAATCCAACACGATCGTGAAGGACTGGCTTGCCGCCCACAAGCATGAGCTGGGGCATTTCATCGGCGGCGCATTTGTGGGCCGCCGGGGCGAGTCCATGCCCGCCTATAATCCCGCCACGGGCGAGCAACTGGCAGAGGTGGCCAAGGGCACCGCCGCTGAGGTTGACGCAGCGGTGGCCGCTGCGGCCAAGGCCTTCACAAGCTGGAGCAAGCTCACAGGCTTTGAGCGCGCCCGGCACCTTTATGCCATTGCCCGCCACATCCAGAAGCGGGAGCGCTTTCTCTCCGTGCTGGAGAGCATGGACAATGGCAAGACCATCCGCGAGTCCCGTGACATCGACATTCCGCTGGTGGCGCGGCATTTCTATCACCATGCCGGCTGGGCCCAGCTGCGGGACACGGATTTTGCCGGCTATTCGCCTGTGGGTGTGTGCGGGCAGATCATTCCCTGGAATTTTCCGCTGCTGATGCTGGCCTGGAAAATCGCGCCTGCACTCGCGGCCGGAAATACGGTGGTGCTGAAGCCCGCCGAGTTCACGCCGCTGACGGCACTGGCCTTCGCGGAAATCTGTACGGAAGCGGGCCTGCCGGATGGCGTTGTGAATGTGGTCACGGGAGATGGCGAAACGGGTGCGGCGCTGGTGAAGCACGCAGGCGTGGCCAAGATCGCCTTCACCGGCTCCACCGAAGTGGGCCGTCTCATCCGCGCGGAAACGGCAGGCACGGGCAAGAAACTCTCGCTGGAGCTTGGCGGCAAGTCGCCCTTCATCGTGTTCGAGGATTGCGATCTCGACGCAGCGGTGGAAGGCGTGGTCGACTCCGTCTGGTTCAATCAGGGCCAGGTGTGCTGTGCCGGCACGCGGCTTCTGGTGCAGGAAGGTGTGGCCACAAAATTCTTCGCGCGTCTGAAGAAGCGCATGGAAACTTTGCGTGTGGGCGACCCGCTCGACAAGTCCAACGACATGGGGCCGCTGGTGGATCCGGTGCAATTGGCGCGGGTGCGTGGCCTTGTGGACAAGGGCCGGGCTGAGGGCGGCACTGTCATTCAGGCGCCCTGTGCGCTGCCGGAGCGCGGCAATTTCTATCCGCCGTCGCTCATCCTCGACACGGGCACGGCGAGCACGGTGATGAGCGAGGAAATCTTCGGCCCCGTTGTGGCGGCCATGACCTTCCGCACACCGGATGAGGCGGCCCAACTGGCCAATCACACGCGCTATGGCCTTGCCGCCTCGATCTGGAGCGAGAACATCAACCTCGCCCTCGACATGGCGGCGAAGGTGAAGGCGGGTGTTGTGTGGATCAACGGCAGCAACATGTTCGATGCCGCCGCCGGTTTTGGCGGCTACAAGGAAAGTGGCTTCGGCCGTGAGGGCGGGCGCGAGGGCCTTTATGAATATCTGCAAGCCGATTGGCTGAGAGCCCTGCCGCCTGCACCTGCCAAGGCTGCGGCAGCGCCGGTGGCCGCGCCCGCGCCACTTGCGCCCGCCGATGCGCTGGCCATCGACCGCACGGCCAAGCTCTATATCGGCGGCAAGCAGGCGCGGCCGGACTCTGGCTATTCCTGGTCTGTCACGGGCAAGGACGGAAAGGTGATCGGCCAGGCGGGGCTCGGCAACCGCAAGGATGTGCGCAATGCCGTCGAGGCAGCATTGAAGGCAGGGGGATGGTCCTCCACCTCGGCCCATGCCCGTGCACAGGTGCTCTATTATCTCGCGGAAAATCTTGCGGCGCGGGGTGATGATTTTGCAAAGCTGTTGCAGAAGGCGGGCGCGAGTGCTGCCGCCGCGAAGAAGGAAGTGGCTACCGCGCTGGAACGCATTTTCTTCTATGCGGCAGAGGCCGACAAATATGATGGCCGGGTGCATGCCACCAAGCAACGCCATGTGACGCTGGCGATGAACGAGCCCTATGGCGTGATGGGCGTGGTTGCGCCCGATGAAGCGCCGCTTTTGTCGCTTCTCTCGCTCACGCTGCCGGCGCTCGCCATGGGCAACCGTGTGGTGGTGGTGCCGTCGCAGGCCATGCCGCTGGTGGCGACAGAGCTTTATCAGGTGCTCGATACCTCCGATGTGCCGGATGGCGTTTTCAACATCATCACGGGGGCGCGCAACGAGTTGGCCAAGACGCTGGCCGAGCACGATGAAGTGGCGGCGCTGTGGTATGCGGGCGATGCCGACGGTGCTGCCATGGGGGAGAAGGCCTCCGCAGGAAACCTGAAACCCACATGGGTGCTGCCTGCGGGTGGTGTGAACTGGTTCGCCGCCACGCAAGGGCAGGGTGGCGAGTATTTGCGCCGCGCCGTGCAGGTGAAGAACATCTGGATTCCCTACGGAGAATAGCCGCGATGCCGAAGAAGGAGGAGCGCCGCCTGCGTGTGGGCGTGCTGGGGGCAGGGCAGATTGCCCAGGCCGCGCATTTCGAAAGCTGCACCAAGGCGCGCAATGCCGAACTCTTCGCCATCTGCGATGTGGCTGATGACCTGCGCGAGCGCATGGTGGTGACGCACAATGCCAGCAAGGACTTCAACGACTACGACACGATGCTGGCGGACCCCGATGTGGAGGCGGTGATCATTGCCACGGCAGATGCCTTCCATGTGCCGGCCTCCATCCGCGCGCTGGAAGCGGGCAAGCATGTGCTATGCGAAAAACCCGTTGCCACCACGGTGGAAGATGCCACACGGCTTGCCGAGGCGGTGAAGAAATCCGGCAAGGTGTTTCAGGTCGGCCACATGAAGCGCTTTGATCCCGGCGTGCAGGCCACGAAGAAATTCATCACCGAAGAGATGGGCGACATCTCCTCCATCAAAGCCTGGTATTGCGACTCCACCCACCGCTATCCCATGACCGATGCGGTGCAGCCACTGATCGTGGCCAGCGCCATGGCGCGCAAGCCATCGGAAAATCCCAAGGCCGAACTCAAGCGCTATTACATGCTGGCGCATGGCTGCCACCTGATCGACCTGGCGCAGCATCTGGCGGGGCCGCTGCGGGCGGTGCGCACGCGCTATTCGGAACGGGCGGGCATGCGCTCATGGTTTGTGGATGTGGATTTCGACAGCGGTGCCATGGGGCTTCTCGATCTCACGGTGGCGGTGCGCATGGACTGGCACGAAGGTTTTCAAATCTACGGTGAGCACGGCAGCGCCATCGGCAAGATCCTGAATCCCTGGTATTACAAGAGCGCGGAGGTTGACATCTTCCGCGAGGCCGATGGCAGCTACCATCGCGTGCTGGGAGCGGATGCACATTTCTACCGCCGCCAGCTGGAAGGTTTCGCTGATGTGATCCTCAAGGGCGCGAAGATGGAAGGGGCGACAGCGGAAGATGGCCTCGCCTCGGTGCGGGGCATGGTGGCGGTGATGCAGTCGGCGGCCACGGGACGTGATGTTTATCTTAAAGATGTGTCCGGAAGCGTTTGATGCAGCTTGGAATATTCGCCAAGACCTTTGACGGCAAAAAGCCTTCCGGCGTGCTGGCACAGGTCAAGGCGGCGGGATTTGGCGTAGCGCAATACAATATGGCCTGCAGTGGTCTGCCTTCCCTGCCGGATGCAGTTGGCGATGCGGATGTGGCTGCCATTGCCGAGGCCGTGAAGGAGAGTGGTGTCGCGCTTGCGGCGCTCTCAGCCACCTTCAACATGATCCATCCGGATGTAACGGTGCGTGACGCCGGGTTGCGCCGTCTTGAGGTGCTGGCGCGGGTGGCCAAGACACTTTCCATTCCACTGCTCACGCTCTGCACGGGCACGCGAAATGCCGACGACATGTGGCGGCACCACGATGCGAACACATCGCGCGAGGCCTGGCGTGATCTCGTGGCGAGCATGGAGAAGGCGCTGGCCATTGCCGAGCAGCATGATGTGGCGCTGGGCATTGAGCCCGAGCTTGCCAATGTGGTGAACTCTGCGGCCAAGGCACAGCAGTTGATAGCCGAGATGGCGTCGCCGCGGCTTCGCGTGGTGTTCGACCCCGCCAACCTGTTTGAGGAAGAGCCGGTGGAGCAGCAGCGCCGGATTGTGCGTGAAGGACTGGAGCTGCTCGCGGACCGCATTGCCATTGCCCATGCCAAGGACCGGTTGCCGGATGGCCGCTTCGTGGCGGCGGGGCAGGGTGTTCTGGACTATCCGCATTTCCTCCGTGGGCTGAGGAATGCGGGATTTGATGGCCCGCTCATCACCCATGGGTTATTGGCTGATGAAGCGCCGGGTGTGGCGCGGTTTCTGGCGCAGGCACTGGTATGACCGGCACGTTCATCCGTGATGGCGTTGCCCTCAATGTCTCGCGGGATGGAGGAGCGGGCCGCGCCATCCTTTTCCAGCATGGGCTGTGCGGGGCGGCCACGCAGACCATGGAAGCCTTTCCGAAAGACCCGCGCTTTGCCCGTGTCACAGTGGAGTGCCGGGGCCATGGCGTATCAGAGTCAGGTGACCCCGCGCAGTTTTCCATCGCCACTTTCACTGATGATGTGGCCACTTACATGCGGGCGGCAGGACTCAGGTCCACCATTGTGGGCGGCATTTCCATGGGGGCCGCCATTGCCCTGCGGCTGGCCGTGACCGCGCCTGACCTTGTTTCGGGTCTTGTGTTGGTGCGGCCCGCCTGGGTGACGGAGGCAGCGCCCGCCACCAATGAAGCAAACCGCGCGGTTGGACGGTTGCTGCAGACACTGCCACCCGACGAGGCCAAGGCCGCGTTCCTCGCCAGTCCGCTGGCCCAGCGCATCGCGCGGGAGTCGCCTGACAACATGGCCTCGCTCACGGGCTTCTTTGCGCGCGAACCCATCGCGATCACTGCGGCGCTGCTCTCGGCCATTGCGGCAGATGGGCCCGGTGTCACTCCGGCGCAGCTTGCCGCGCTTGCCCTTCCGACACTTGTCATCGGGTGCGGGGAAGATGTCATCCATCCCTTGGAGTATGCGCGGGACCTTTCCACTCTCATCCCCGGCGCAGGCTTTGCCGAAATCTTCCCCAAGGGCCGTGACAGGGCCCGCCACCTAGCCGAACTGCACCAGCACATGCTCAGCTTTTTCGAGGACACACCCTGATGCCCGCACCTTCAACCACCTGGTTTGAATCGCTGCCCAAGGCGCGCCTGCTGGCGGAGTTTTCCATGTGGTCTGCCGATCTTGCGCGACTGGCCGATGATCTCGCCCGCATCGCACCCCATGCCGACATGCTGCACATTGATGTGGCGGACGGACACTTTGCGCCAGCGCTGTTGTTCTTCCCGGATTTGCTGGCGGCCATGCGCAAACATTCGTCCATTCCCGTGCATGTGCACCTGATGGTGGCTGACCATGTGCTCATCAGTCAGGCCGACCAGTTTGCGGAAGCGGGTGCTGATCTTATCAGCATCCATGCGGAGAATGCCAATGCGGCAGCAGCACTCGCCCATATCAAGGCCAAGGGCCTGAAGGCGGGTGTGGTGCTGAAAGTGGAGACGCCGGTTTCCGCCGCCGCCCCGCTGATGGCGCAGACTGATATTCTCACACTTCTTGGCACCGCCATTGGCGTGAAAGGGCAGGGCCTCAACGACAAGGCCACGGCGCGGCTTGGTGAGGCCAAGGCCCTCATTGCCCGGCACATGAACGGCAGCCGCATCATTCTTGCAGCAGATGGCGGCATCCGCGAACACACGGTGCCGGAGTTGCGAATGGCCGGTGCGGAGACCGTGGTGCTGGGGTCGCTGGCCTTTGGTGCGCCTGATCTTGCCCAGCGCATGGCCTGGCTCAAGAGCCTGTAAGCGATGGCCCGCCGCTATTGCCTTGCCATTGATCTTGGCGGCACCCAACTCAGGGCGGCGCTAGTGGATGCTGCTGGCCAATTGCATCATCGGAAGTCGGTGCGCACAGCGCCAGCCAAAGAGGCTGTGGAGATTGTGGACCAGATGGCTGATCTGGCACGGCAGGTGTTGGCGGGCTGCGGGGCAGACGAAGTGGAAAGCGTCGGCCTGTGTTCGCCGGGGCCGCTTGATGTGGAGGAGGGCCGCATCATCTCGGTATACACCATTCCCAGTTTCATTGATGTGCCGATTGTGAAACTTTTGGAAGCGCGCCTGCCCTATCGCGTGCATCTGGAAAACGATGGCGTTGCGGCGGCGGCGGGGAGTGGAAGCATGGCGCGGGGCAGGGCGTGCGCTCCATGGTCTATATTACCGTCAGCACCGGCATTGGCGGCGGCATTATTGCCGATGGTCAGGTGCTGTATGGCCGCAAGGGTCTGGCCGGGCACGTGGGCCACATCAAGATAGAAGCCAATGGCCGGCGTTGTGGCTGCGGCAATCCCGGCTGCTGGGAAGCCTATGCCTCTGGCACATTCTGGGCGCAGACGGCGCAGGCCGCCGCTGCCGGGCGCAGCGACACGCTGCTGGGGCAGAACGGCGCCACCATTGATCCCCCCGCCATTTTTGCGGCGGCCAACATGGGCGATCGCCTGGCGCGGCAGCTTGTGGCGGAAGAGGCGGATTATCTCGGCATCGGCATTGTCAGCCTTCTGCACCTTCTCTCGCCCGAGGTGATCGTCATGGGGGGCGGCGTGATGAACGGCTTTGACCAGTTGATTGGCGGCATTCGCCAGCGGGTGGAGGCGGATGCCATGCCGGCCTTCCGCGCCGTGCCGATCCGGAAGGCGGCGCTCGGTGGCGATTCCGGTCTTGTGGGGGCGGCCATGCTGGCCTTCGGGCGCGCCTGAGAAATTTGCTTTGCTGAATGGCAAGAGCCTTGCATAGTCTCTCCCCAGCAGGGGAGGGGCGCCATGGCTGCGGGCTTGCACGGCAAAATCCGGGGCAGGGCAAAAGGCCCGGTCTTCTGCAGTGATGGGGATTTGTGCATGTGCTGCCGATTTGATCAGTCCGGGGTGTGGTGATGCCGGCAGCCTATTTCAGCGAGATGCATGACGGCCGGGGCGACACGCGCGGGCCCTATGTGCGGGTGGCGGACTGGATCGCCACGCTGAAGAAACCGGATGTGGCGCGAGCGACCCAAGAGGCCGAGGCGCGCTTCCGCCGCCAGGGCATTACCTTTGCTGTCTACGGCAGCAAGGATGCGTCGGAACGGCTCATTCCCTTTGACATTGTGCCGCGGGTGTTCGCCGCCTCGGAATGGCGGCGGCTGAGTGCCGGCATCGAGCAGCGGGTGCGGGCGCTCAACGCCTTCATCCACGACCTCTACCACCGCCAGGAAATCTTGCGGGCGGGCCTCATTCCGCCCCATGTGATCCTGCAGAACGCCGCCTTCGTGCCGGACATGGTGGGGGTGACCCCGGCGCGGGGCATTTATGCCCATATCACCGGCATCGACATTGTGCGCATCGGCGAGAATGATTTCTGCGTGCTGGAGGACAATTGCCGCACGCCATCCGGCGTTTCCTACATGCTGGAAACGCGGGAGGCGATGATGCATCTCTTCCCCGACCTGTTTGCCCGGCACCGGGTCGCGACGGTGGAGAACTATCCCCTGCTCTTGCGCAAGACGCTGGAGAGTGTGGCACCTGCGGCCTGTTCCGGCACGCCGACCATTGCCGTGCTGACGCCGGGCATTCACAACTCGGCCTTCTTCGAACACGCCTTCCTGGCCGATGAAATGGGCGTTGAATTGTGCGAGGGACAGGACCTCTATGTGGATGGCGGGTTCCTTTACATGCGCACCACGCGCGACCCGCAGAAAGTGGATGTGCTCTACCGCCGCATTGATGACGCCTATCTCGATCCTCTGACTTTCCGGCCTGATTCCGCCATTGGCGTGCCGGGACTGTTTGATGTTTATCGCGCGGGCCGTGTCACCATCGTCAATGCGCCGGGCACCGGCATTGCCGATGACAAGTCGATCTACAGCTACATGCCCGAGGTGATTTCCTTCTACACGGGCGAGAAGCCGCTTTTGAAAAACGTGGAGACCTGGCGGTGTAGCGAGGCCCCGGCCCTGAAGCATGTGCTGGCGCATCTGCCGGACCTGGTGGTGAAGGAGGTGCATGGCTCTGGCGGCTACGGCATGTTGGTGGGGCCCACCTCAACCAAGAAAGAAATTGAGGCCTTCCGGACGCGGCTTTTGGCGAACCCCGGCAATTACATTGCGCAGCCCACGCTGGCGCTTTCCACCGTGCCGACTTTTGCTGGCGCAGGTGTTGCGCCCCGGCATGTGGATCTCCGGCCCTTTGTGCTTTCGGGTGACCAGATCCGTATCACGCCGGGCGGTCTTACCCGGGTGGCCATGAAAAAGGGATCGCTTGTCGTCAACTCCAGCCAGGGCGGCGGGGTGAAAGACACCTGGGTGTTGGAGGACTGATGCTCGGGCGCACCGCAGATTCACTGTTCTGGATGTCGCGCTACATGGAGCGCGCCGAAAACATGGCACGGCTTCTGGAAGTGGGGCACCGCATTTCCCTGATGCCGAAAGCGGTGGAAGGGCACCGCGACGAGTGGCGCTCCACGCTTTTGAGTGCGGCCTGCGAGGCGCAATACAATGCCCGGCACGACACCGTGACGGCGGCCAAGGTGATCGACTTCCTCGTGTTCGACGAGAGCAACCCCTCGAGCATCCGCGCGGCGGTGCGCACGGCGCGCAACAATGGCCGGGCGGTGCGCACGGCGCTAACCCGCGACGTGTGGGAGAGCATCAATTCCACATGGAACGAGCTGGCGGGGCTGAAGCCCGCCACCATGACGGCGGACCGGCTGCCGGAATTTTTCGACTGGGTGAAGCAGCGGGTGCATTCCTTCCGCGGAGCCGTTCTTGGCACCATGCTGCGCAACGAAGGCTATTACTTCAGCCAGCTTGGCAATTTCGTCGAGCGGGCCGACAGCACGGCGCGCATCCTTGATGTGAAGTATTACATCCTTCTGCCCAAGCCCAGTGATGTGGGCAGTGAAGTGGACTCACAGCAATGGGCGCAAATCCTGCGCAGCGTTTCGGCGCACCGGGCCTATCGCTGGTTCTATCACGAGAGCCGCTACACACCCTGGCAGGTTTCGGAATTCCTGATCCTGCGGGAGGAAATGCCACGCTCGCTCACCTTCAGCTACCAGTGGATCAACACGGCGCTGAAAGGGCTTTCGGCGCTTCATGGCCGTGAAGGCGAGAGCATGGCACAGGCCAGCGAAACGCTGGAGCGGTTGCGGGGGGCCACGATGGATTCCATTTTCCGCTCGGGTCTGCACGAATATCTGCAGGACTTTCTGGCGCGCAACATCAGCCTGTCGCAGCGGATTGCGCAAGACTACAACTTTCCGGGCTGAGACATGCGGCTTCAGGTTCACCACACCACCCATTATGCCTATCCGGAAGAGCCGGGCTTTCTGGTGCAACGGCTGCTGCTGACGCCCGCGGATTTCGATGGGCAGACAACAGAGCAGTGGAATATCTCGGCGCCGGGCATAGAGACGGCGCTCCGCCATGTTGACCATGCGGGCAACATTTCCATCTCGTGACATCACGGTAACCTGCGAGTTTCTCCATCACTGCTTCCGGCATTGTGGAGACACGGGACACGGTAGGCGTGGTGCAGGGCCTGCCCGCGCAATCGCCCGAGGCGCTTTACCTGCGGGTGACGCCCATGACCGAGGCCGATGCGGCGCTCCGTGATTTTGCAGCCGCTTTTGCAGGCCGCGCACCAGCGTTGCAACGGGCCCATGACCTGATGGCGGCGGTGCACAAGGCGCTCGCCTATGAAGTGGGGACATCCCATGCCGGAACAACCGCCGTGGAAGCCTTCAAGGCCGGGCGCGGGGTGTGCCAGGACCATGCCCATGTGATGATCGCGGCGGCGCGGCGGGCGGGTTTTCCCGCACGCTATGTGACGGGCTATCTCGTCACCGGTGTGGGGGCGGGGTCTGCCGCGGCCCATGCATGGGCCGAAGTTTTCATTACAGACCTGGGCTGGGTAGGGTTTGACGCGGCCAATGGCCAGTGCCCGACCGACCACTATGTGCGCCTGGCCGGCGGGCTTGATGCCACGGCTGTTCCACCCATCCGGGGCAGCCGGCGCGGCCTGCCCGCAGATGAGCACTTGCGGGTTGAAGTGAGCGTTGATATCGCCCAGCAATAATGCACGGCGGGAATGACCCATGACTTACTGCGTTGGAATGCTCCTGAAGAACGGCCTGGTGATGGCGGCGGACACGCGCACCAATGCAGGTGTGGACAATGTGGGCAAGTTCAAGAAGCTCTACACCTGGGCCTTTCCGGGGGACCGGGTGTTTGTGCTGCTGACGGCGGGCAACCTGGCGGTGACGCAGGCTGTTGTCAGCAATGTGAGCGAGCAGATGGAACACCCCGTGGAGGGGCAGGAAACCCTGCGCAGCGCCACCACCATGTTTCAGGCAGCACATGTGATCGGCGATGCGGTGCGGGCGGTGCGCAAGTCTGACGGCGAACATCTCACATCAAATGGCGAATCCTTTGCCGCCAGTTTCATCTTTGGCGGGCAAATCGGCCATGAGCGGCCGCGCCTCTTTAACATTTATGCGGCGGGCAATTTCATCGAGGCGACAGAGGACACGCCCTTCTTCCAGATCGGCGAGCACAAATACGGCAAGCCCATTCTGGACCGGGTGGCGCGGGCCGACATGGAATTGGGCGAGGCGGCCAAGATGGTTCTGCTGTCGTTCGACTCCACGTTGCGTTCCAACCTGAGCGTGGGTCTGCCCATCGATCTTCTGACCTATGAAACCGACACGCTGAAGATCGAGCACACCAAACGCATCGGGCTGGACGACCCTTATTTCAAGATGCTCTCGTCGGAATGGTCCAAGGCGCTGCGCACGGCCTTCGCCAATATCGAGGCCTTCGACATCTGAGGGCCTTCACCCTTGAACCTGTGACGGCAAGCGGGCAGAAGCAGGCAAAAAAGGGGACTTTGCCATGACTGCCGATCTGATCATCACCAACGCCCGTGTCATCACCATGGACAGGGCGCGGCCCTTCGCCGAGGCGCTGGCGGTGAGCGGCAACAGGATCAGCAAGGTTGGCTCTGCCGCCGAGGTGATGGCGCTGCGCGGGGCACGCACGCGGGTTCACGACAACAGGGGCAACACGGTGATCCCCGGCATCATCGAAGGGCATGTTCATCTTTTCATCGGCGGTGCTGAGCTTGATCTTTTGAACGTGCGGGATTGCGCCAGCGTGGAGGCCATGCGCAATGCTGTGGCTGCTTTCCGCAAGAAGAATCCGGGCCTCACATTCATTCACACGATTGGCGCCTCGCATGAGCAATTTGGCACCGGTGTTGCGATCACCCGGCACCTGCTGGACCAGTGGCCGCCGATATTCCGCTGGCGCTGGGCTGCTTTGACCATCACACGCTGTGGGCCAACACCAAGGCGCTGGAGGCGGCGGGGCTGATGAAGGGCCGCAAGCTGCCACAAGGCAGCGAGGTGGTGCTTGATGCGCAGGGTTTTGCAACCGGTGAACTCCGGGAGTTCGAAGCCTTTGCCCCGGTGCTGGCCATGGGCGCTTCCGGCGGGCGCGAGTCGCTGGGCATTGTCACGGGGCGTGATCCGGTGCCTGCCGCAACCCCGGCGCAATTTGCCAGCGATGTTGAGGTGATGCGCAACGGCATTGCCTTTGCCAATGGGCTGGGCATCACCAGCATGCACAACATGGACGGCAATACCTATCAACTGCTGGCTGCTGCAGGCGCTGCTCGACACGGGAGAACTGAACGCCCGGTTGGAAGTGCCGTTCCATTTCCGCAACACCTTTGAACTCGCCGATGTGGACGAGGCAGTTGAGTGGAAACGTCAGTATGCGGATGATATGCTGCATTCGGGCCGGGTGAAGCTGTTCATCGACGGGGTGATGGAAACGCTGACGGCGCAGATGCTGGACGATTATCCAGGCTTCCCCGGAAACAAGGGCGCGCCGCTCTATACGCCGGAGCGCTTTGCCGAGATCGTGATGCGGGCCGATGGGCATGGGCTTCAGGTTTCGACCCATGCCATTGGTGACGGCGGGGTTCGGACCACCATTGATGCCTATGAGGCGGCGCGGAAGAAGAACGGCATGCGGGATTCGCGGCATCGCATCGAGCATATCGAACTGATTGACCCCAGCGATATTCCGCGCCTGGCGCAGCTTGGCATTGTGGCATCGCTGCAGCCCATTGCGGGCGTGGGCGTGCCCGGCATATCCGGTGGAGCCCATCCTCTCGCGGGTGGGGGACAAGCTGCCCTATGCCTATGCATGGCAGATGATCCGCGACACAGGGGCGGCGGTGGCCTTTTCGTCGGACTGGCCGGTTTCGCCGCTTGACCCGTTCCTGGGCATGCAGGCGGCCATGACTGCCGTGCCGCTGCGGGCCGATTGCACCAACCAGGCGCAGAGCCTGATGGACACGCTGCACGCCTTCACGCACTGGCGGGTGCCCACATGGAGTTCATGGAAGACCGCAAGGGCATGTTGAAGGAAGGCTATCTCGCCGACATCGCCGTGCTGAACGCTGACATGGAAAGGCTGAAACCTGTGGAAATCGGTGGGGTGAAGCCGGTGCTCACCATTTGCGATGGCCGCGTGGTTTTCGAGGAGCAATAAAACTTTCACGCACTAGGAATATAAATCTTGACAGGCCCGGACGGGCCTGCTAGCAGATGGGCATGATGCGACTTCTCCTTCTTGTGGTTTCAGCCCTTGCGGCCATGGCGCAGGCTGCGCTTGCCTTTGAGCTTTCCTCTTCGCGTACAGTGCTCGACAACGGTTTGCAGGTTCTGCTGATCGAGGATCACCGGGCGCCTGTCGTTACCCATACCGTGTGGTATCGCGTCGGCAGTGCCGATGAGGTGCGTGGCAAGACCGGCCTGGCGCACATGCTGGAACACGTGATGTTCAAGGGCACGCCCAGCCATCCGGAGGGCACGTTTGACCGGCTGATTGATGCGGTGGGCGGCGAGAAGAACGCCTTCACCCAGCAGGATGTCACGGCCTATTACGAGCAGGTTGCGGTGGACCAGTTGCAGCTGATGATGGAGCTTGAAGCCGACCGCATGCGCAATCTTGTGCTGACGGAAGACAGCTTTCGCCACTGAAAAGAAAGTGGTGCAGGAAGAGCGCCGCCTGCGCACCGACTCCTCGCCCATGGCGCTGCTCATGGAAAAGATGGACGCGGCGCTTTATGGCGCAACGCCCTATGGCGCGCCGGTGATCGGCTTTCCCGCGGATGTGGCGGGCCTGACGATGCAGGATGCGCTGGATTTCTATCGCCGCTTCTACACGCCGGAAAATGCCATTGTGGTGATTGTGGGCGACGTGACCCCGGACAGGGCCTTTGCCCTGGCGCGCGAAATCTATGGCAAGGTGCCAAGGGGCTGGGGTTCCGCCACGGGCCGCGCCGCCTGAGGTGCCGCCGGCCAACCCGGCGCGGATTTCCATGAGCGATGGGCGGGTGGCAACACCAGTGCTGTTCCGCAATTACCTGACGCCATCCTATGTAACCACCACGGCGCGGGAGGCCAATGCATTGCGCATTCTCGCGCAAATTCTCGGCGGCGGCAGCCAGAGCCGCTTTTATCAGGAACTCGTGCTGAAACAGCGGCTGGCCAATGACGCCACGGCCGATCTGGAGGGCACGCAGCGGCTTTCCGGCTATTTGAGTGTGGCGGCCACGCCTACCGCAGGCACCAGCCTTGAGGCGCTGGAAAAATCAATGGATGCGATCATCGCTGACGTGGCTGAAAACGGCGTGCTCGATGACGAGTTGCAAATGGCCAAGGACAAGACCGAAGCCGCGATGATCTTCGCGCTGGACCAGCCCTCAGCCTTTGGCAGCCTGATGGGCAAAGCGGCAACCTTTGGCCTGAGCCCGGATGCCACGCTGCATTACATCGCGGCGCAGAAGGACGTGACGGCGGCAGACGTGAAGGCGGCGGCCGCGAAGTTCCTGCAAGGCGATCACATGGTCACGGGCACCTTGTTGCCGCAGCAATGACCATGGGGCGCTCAGGCTTCTTCGAAGGCGAGACCCATCTGGTCACCCTTGCGCCAGGCAATGCGGCAGCGCTTGCTTGTGCCATCCACGGTGTTGAACAGGGTGACGGTGCCGGACATCTCGGCCCTGTCCGGCAAGTCCACGCGGGCACCCTTTTCCGAAATTTCGGTGATTGTGACGATGCACGAATTGCCACCCGAGGTTTCGATCAGCTGCCCGAGAAAGCGAACGGGAAAACGTTTTTGCTGCCGGCGTTCCATGATGGCACCTGCTCCTGTTCATTCCCGGCTTTATACAGCATAGCACAGTGTGCGGATTTACCATGACCCAAATCAATCCAGGTGGAAAAACGCCACACGAACCCAAATTCATCGTAATTAATGGTGAATGCGGGGCCAGAGTTGCAGCGGGTTGCGGCGCATGCGCCTGCACAATCATCCGCCAACGGATTTTCTCCAACGGGATCAAGCCATGATGTTCCAACGCCTTGCCGCATTGCTTGTGCTGGCCCTTGCGCCACTGCTGTTGACAGGACGCGCCCATGCCATCGACATTCAGGAGGTGACATCGCCCGGCGGCATCAAGGCCTGGCTGGTGGAGGCCCATGGCATTCCCCTCATATCCATGCAGATGGCCTTTGATGGAGGTGCGGCCCTGGATCCGCCCGGAAAGGAAGGGGCGGTGAATTTTCTCACGGGCATGATGGATGAAGGAGCGGGGGACCTTGACGGCCCGGCCTTCCAGAAGCTGCGGGATAGCCATTCCATCTCGCTCTCCTTCAGCGCCAGCAGCGACTACTATCAGGCGAGCCTGAGCACGCTAAGTAAGAACAAGGACGAGGCCCTGGGCCTGTTGAAGCGGGCGGTGACGGATTTGCATCTCACCGAAGAGCCCATGGAGCGCATGCGCGCCTATTTCATCCAGCGCGCCGAGGATGCGGCCAAGGACCCCACAACACTCGCGGTTCGCAACTGGGCCAGCCTAGCCTTTCCTGGCACGGCCTATGCGCGCCTGACCGACGGCACGCCGGAGAGCCTGAAGAGCATCACGGCGGACGACTTGCGGGCCTTGAGCAAAGCCGTTTTCACACGCCACAATCTGCGCATTGCAGTGGCGGGCGACATTGATGCCGCCACGCTGGGGCATGATCTTGATGCGCTGTTTGGCGGCTTGCCCGCAGGCGAGGAACGGTCGAAGCCCGCCATCACCATGACGGCGGGGCCGCTCCAGAAGGTCATTGCCTACGAGGCGCCGCAATCGGTGTTGCTGTTCGGCGGGCCGGCCCCCGACAAGCTGGCGGCGGATTCACTGGCCTATTACGTGGCAACTCAGTTGCTGGGCGGCGATGCGACATTTGCCCGACTCACCCGCGACGTGCGGGAGAAGCGCGGGCTGACCTATGGCGTGAGTTTTGACGGGGTCGACCTCAAGAACGTCCATTATGGACTGGGCTATCTCTCAACCGCCAATGCCACCGCGGGCGAGGCCCTGGCAGCGGCGCAGGAGACCATGGCGCGCTTTGCCGCGGAGGGCCCCAGCGACGAGGAACTTGCGCTGGCCAAAACCAATCTGATGGGGGCCTATGTGCTGCGCTTCGACAGCAACGCCAGCATTGCCTCGGCCTTGCTGGGCATGCAGATGAACGGCTTTCCCATCGACTATATCAAGACGCGCAACAGCCGCGTTTCCGCCGTGTCGCGGGACGAGGTGAAGGCGGCGGCGCGGCACTGGCTGGACCCCGCCAAAATGGTGACGGTCATTGTGGGCAAGCCGGAAGGGTTGAAGCCATAAGGAGAAGGCCAGCGGCGGGCGTAGCTCCCGGACCACGCCCGCAGCCAGCGATCGACTTGGGGAAACCAGTCCTTCAAGCCAATCCAACCCCCCGGATACACGAGCGGGCTTGCGCCACGGCAGGTGTTGCCCGGGATTTTGCCCCGGGCCGCCGCCGCCTTGATCTGAGTCAAAAGGCGCGCGGGCGTTCTACCAGGCGGACTGTCATGCGCGCTGTTGCGTTCACTCTATGTTCCGTGGTATGGCGTGGCATGGCCAAAGCGTCTTCCGTCTTCGTCTGCCAGTCCTGTGGCACAACCTCTTCCAAATGGTCGGGCCGTTGTGACGGCTGCGGCTCGTGGAACACCATCATCGAAGAAGCGCGCGAGGCCCCGGCCTCCGGCGCCAAGGGGCAGGTGCTGCCCAAGGGCCGTCCGTCGCGTCTCGTCGGCCTGACGGGGGAGAGCGCCCAGCCGCCGCGCATTGAAACCGGCATTGCCGAACTGGACCGGGTGGCGGGCGGCGGCTTTGTGCCGGGTTCTGCGGTGCTGATCGGTGGTGATCCCGGCATCGGCAAGTCCACGCTTCTGTTGCAGGGGCTGGCGGCGCTGGCGCGGCGCGGGCGGCGCGTGGTTTATGTTTCAGGTGAAGAGGCGATTGCCCAGGTGCGGCTGCGGGCGGAGAGGTTGGGGCTTTCCGATGCGCCCGTGCTGCTGGCGGCGGAGACCAATACATCCGACATCATTGCCACGCTGAGCGAGGATGAAATCCCGGCCGTGGTTGTGATCGATTCGATCCAGACCCTGTGGTCGCCGGTGGTGGAGGCCGCGCCCGGCACGGTCTCGCAGCTGAAGGCGGGTTCCGAGGCGCTCGTGCGCTTTGCCAAGCAGAAGGGCGCCACCATGCTGCTGGTGGGGCATGTGACCAAGGACGGCCAGATTGCCGGGCCCAAGGTGGTGGAGCATCTTGTCGATGCGGTGCTCTATTTCGAAGGGGACCGGGGGCATCAGTTCCGCATTCTCCGGGCCGTGAAGAACCGTTTTGGCCCCACAGATGAAATCGGCGTGTTTGAAATGTCGGATGGCGGCTTGAAAGAAGTGACCAATCCGTCGCGCCTGTTTATGGGCAATGCCGAGCGGCCTTCGCCTGGCACGGCGGTCTTTGCCGGCATTGAGGGCACCAGGCCCCTGCTGGTGGAGGTGCAGGCGCTGGTGGCGCCTTCGCCGCTAGGGCACGCCCCGGCGCACGGCGGTGGGCTGGGATTCCAACCGGCTTGCGATGATTTTGCCGTTTTGGAAGCGCGGGCCGGGGTTTCGCTGAGCCAGCATGATGTTTACCTGAATGTGGCGGGCGGCTTGCGGCTGAAGGAGCCGGCGGCGGACCTAGCCGTGGCGGCGGCCCTTCTCTCGTCCATGTCCGACACGCTCATTCCCCATGGCACGGTGCTGTTTGGCGAAATTGCCCTGTCGGGGGCCATCCGGCCCGTGGGGCAGACGGAGCCCCGGCTGAAAGAGGCGCAGAAACTGGGGCTGACGGATGCGGTTCTGGCCGAGCAGGGCGAGGTGAAGCCGCCCAAGGGCCTGGCCGTGAAGCAGATGACCACAGTGGCAGACCTTGTGGCCTGGGTGGCCTCTCGGGCCAAGGGATTGCGAGAATCGCATAGCGCGCCCGTGCGGCCTCCTCATAAGGGGCCCAATTCCCCCATCCCCGGATTGCAGAGCCATGCCGTTCCAGATTCTCGACCTCATTCTCCTTGGCATCATGCTGGTGTCAGGCCTTCTTGCCGTGATGCGCGGCTTCACCCGCGAGGTGCTGTCGCTTGTCTCGTGGGGGCTGGCCGCAGCTGCGGCCTGGTTTGCCTTCCAGCGGCGGCCCTTCTTCGACATGGTGATGCCCTATGTGAACAATGAGAAGATCGCGCTGGCGGTGATCGCGGCCATCGCCTTCCTGATCGTGCTGATCATCGTTTCGATCATCAGCGTGAAAGTGTCCGACACGGTGGTGGACAGCTCGGCAGGCGCCCTCGACCGCACGCTGGGTTTCATTTACGGCTTGTTGCGCGGATTGGTTCTCGTCTCCATCGCCTACATGTTTTATTCTTGGGCCAATCCACCCGAGAAGCAGGAAGACTGGATCCGCAATGCCCAGACCCTGCCGGCCATCAAGATGACGAGCAATGTGCTGATCGGCCTGATGCCGCCTGACATTGCCAACACGCTGACCAATGCAGCGCTGCCCTCCAACCCCGAAGCGCCTGTCGTGCCGGACCAGAATGGCACGGCGGGGGCCAATGGCGGGACCACAACGGGCCAGCAGCAGGGCCTCGACAATCTCATTCAGGGCACGGGCAACCAGCCTGCCGTGGGCCAGGACACCGGGCAATGAGCAAGGCCATGTCCGAAACCTTCGACTTTGATCTTGATGGCGACACGCTGCGCGAGGAGTGCGGCGTGTTCGGCATTTTTGGCCATCCCGATGCGGCAGCGCTGACAGCGCTGGGGCTGCATGCCCTGCAGCACCGCGGCCAGGAGGCGGCGGGCATCGTGGCCTTTGACGGCCAGCGCTTCAATGCCGAGCGCCGCATGGGGCTGGTGGGCGACCATTTCTCGTCGGAGAAGGTGATCCGCCGCCTGAAGGGCGCATCCGCCGTGGGCCATGTGCGCTATTCGACAACGGGCGAAACAATCCTGCGCAATGTGCAGCCACTGTTTGCCGAGCTTGCGGCAGGCGGGCTTGCGGTGGCCCATAACGGCAACCTGACCAATGGCCTGTCGCTGCGCCGGGTGCTGGTTTCGCAAGGAGCGATCTGCCAGTCCACCTCCGACACGGAAGTGATCCTGCATTTGGTGGCGCGCTCCACCCGCGGCAAGATCGTGGAGCGCTACATTGATGCGCTGCGCCAACTGGAAGGGGCCTATGCGCTGGTCTCGCTCACCAACAAGAAGCTGATCGGGGCGCGCGACCCGCTGGGCATCCGCCCGCTCATTCTCGGTGAATTGAACGGCGCCTATATCCTGTGCTCCGAGACCTGCGCGCTCGACATCATCGGTGCCAAGTTCATCCGTGAGGTGGAGAACGGCGAGGTGGTGGTGATCTCGGACGAGGGCATCGAAAGCCACTGGCCCTTCCCGCGCCAGGCGGCGCGGCCCTGCATTTTCGAATACATCTATTTCTCGCGGCCCGACTCGGTGCTGGGCGGGCGCTCGGTCTATGACGTGCGCAAGAAGATGGGCATGGAGCTGGCGAAGGAATCGCCCTGCGATGTGGACGTGGTGGTGCCCATTCCCGACTCCGGCGTGCCGGCGGCGCTGGGTTTTGCGCAACAGTTGGGCCGGCCTTTCGAGCTTGGCATCATCCGCAACCATTATGTGGGGCGCACTTTCATCGAGCCCACACAGCAGATCCGTTCGCTGGGCGTGAAGCTGAAGCACAATGCCAACCGCAGCGTGATCGCGGGCAAGAAGATCGTTCTCATCGATGATTCCATCGTGCGCGGCACGACCTCGGTGAAGATCGTGCGCATGATGTATGAGGCGGGCGCCAAGGAAGTGCACATGCGCATTTCCTCGCCGCCCATCAAGCATCCGGATTTCTATGGCATCGACACGCCGGAAGAGAAGGCGCTGTTGGCCGCCACGCATTCGCTTGAGGAGATGCGCGAGTATATCGGCGTCACTTCGCTGGCTTTCCTGTCGGTGGATGGCATTTACCGCGCGGTGGGCCTTGAAGGCCGCAACAATGCCGCGCCGCAATTCACCGATCACTGCTTCACGGGGGAATATCCCACGCGCCTGACCGACCAGATCGGTGAAAGCGCCAAGCACAGGCTTTCGCTTCTGGCGGAGGCCGGTTGAGCACGGACCATTCATGACGAAACGACTTTACGGCAAAATCGCGCTGGTGACCGGCGCATCGCGCGGGCTCGGCTTTGCGACGGCGGTGCATCTGGCGCGCGAGGGTGCGCATATCATCGCCACGGCGCGCACCCAGGGCGGGCTGGAAGAGCTGGATGACGCGGTGCAGGCGGTGGGCGGATCGGCCACGCTGGTGCCGCATGACCTGCGCGACTTCGACGGTATCGACCGTCTCGGGGCCGCGATCTATGAGCGCTGGAAGCGCCTCGACATTCTGATCGGCAATGCGGGTGTTCTGGGCAAGCTGGCGCCCCTGCCGCATACGGATCCGAAGGTGTGGAACGAGGTGATGGAGATTTCCGTGACGGCCAATTACCGGCTGATCCGCTCCATGGACCCGCTGCTGCGCCTGAGCGATGCAGGCCGCGCGGTGTTCCTGACCTCAGGCTATGCGTTGAAATGCACGCCCTATTGGGGGGCCTATTGCGTGTCGCGGGCCGCCCTTGAGGCGATGATGAAAGTCTATGCGGCGGAGATGGCCAACAGCAAGGTGCGGGTGAACTGCTTCTCGCCGGGGCCGGTGCGCACCGACCTCAGGGCCACGGCCATGCCGGGGGAAGACCCGGAAACGCTGCCCACACCCGCTCAGGTGATGGCCCAGATCGTGCCCCTATGCCTGTCGGAGTTCACGGATTCGGGTGCGGTTTACCGCTATTCGCCGACGGGTGTTTACAAGCAGTATGGGGCCGAGGACCTGCTGCCAAAGTCGTGAGGCTGGTGCGGGTGGCTGCGCGCCCCCATGAGAGGCGCGGTCTGCCCCTGCCGTCAATCCACGGGCTTTGGGCCGCCATCGCCAGGGCTGCCGGGTTTGGGGTCATCTTTGCCTATGCCGATGGCCATCAGGATAAATCCAGCTACCACAAGGGAGACAATATAGCCCGTGACCGTGAGCACATCTCCGGCGGTGACGGACTGGTTGTTGGCGATGCAGTGTTGCAAGGCCGCGACAGCTTGTGTGGCTGGGCCCATGCCGAGGGCAACGCCCGCAAGACCAACCGTGTAGGCACCCATGGCAATTGCGCCCGCCACGGGAATGCCGCTTGCCGCCATTGCCACGATTCCCAGTACGAAGGTTGCCGTTATCCCGGCCGTCATTGCGGTGATGGCATCGTGGGCTGCCGTATATTGTGCCGCACACGCAGCGTTTGACCCGCAGGCCGGGTTGTCTAAGCCGTTGAGAGCAAGCCCCAAGGTTGCTGCCACACCCATGACTGCCACCACGCCGAGGCCGAACGGCAATGTGGCCGTGGGCGCCAAGATAAAACTGGAATTGGCGACAATTGCCGTCGCCACAAGTGCAATGGCGGCAATCATGGCCAGCTGCGCCAGGCCGATGCCAGCGAGAATTGCGGTAAAACCGGCCACGATTTTTACCCCGATTCAGCGCCAGATCAGGGGGCGGGCGCAGGCCGCCAATCCGCTTTTGCAGCCTGAAGTTATGGTGGGAGAAAGATTTGCACGTCAAGAAGAAAAGAATCTGGGGTGAAGTGCTGGGTCACGCCTTCAACACATCCATCTGGATGGGGCCTTCGGCGCGGCCGTGGATGAACTGGTCCACATAGGCATTGCCGCTGCGGTTCACCTGATTGGCCTCACCCTGCCAGATGATGGCACCCTTGTGGATCATGGCGATGTCGTCGGCGATCTTGCGGGCCGATGCCATGTCGTGGGTGATCGAGATGGTGGTGGCACCCAGGCGCTTGACGCAGTCGACGATGAGATTGTTGATGACATCGGCCATGATGGGATCAAGGCCGGTGGTGGGTTCGTCGAAGAAGATGATCTCAGGATCAGCCGCGATGGCGCGGGCAAGGCCGACGCGCTTCTGCATGCCGCCTGAAAGTCTTTCGCCGGATAAAGCGCGCCCACATCCGCCGAGAGGCTCCACCTGCGCCAGCTTTTCGATGGCGATTTCACGGGCCTTTGACCTGACCATGTTGCGGCCCTGGATGAGGCCGAAGGCGACATTTTCCCAGACACTGAGGGAGTCGAACAACGCCGCCCCCTGAAAGAGCATGCCGAAGCGCGAGAGGAAGGCACTTCTGCGTCCTCGCCCTTGAGGCCGATGCAGCTTTGGCCGTCCTACGGTGATTTCGCCCGAGTCCGGTTTCAGGATTCCGAGGATGCATTTCAGCATGACCGACTTGCCAGTGCCTGAGCCGCTGATGACCACAAGCGAGCGGCCCTTTTCAACCGAGACGCTGAGGCCGCGCAGCACCTGCTTGGAGCCAAAGCCTTTGACGACATTGCTGAGTTCAATGTGGGCCATGCCGCTCAATCACCGAAGAGCAGCGAGGTGAGCAGGAAGTTGGCCGCCAGAATGAGGATGGCCGAAGAGACGACGGCGTTGGTGGTGGCGCGGCCCACACCTTGCGCGCCGCCCTTGGAATTGAAGCCGTGATAGCAGCCCATGAGGGCGATGATGAAGCCGAAGACGGCGGCCTTGATGAGGCCCGAGGTGACATCGCCGCGGTGCAGGAAATCTGCCGTGTTCTTGAGGTAGGCGGTGGCATTGAAGCCCAGCGAGCGCGTGCCCACCACATAGCCGCCCATGACGCCGATTGTGTCTCCGATGGCCACCAGCAGCGGCAGGGAAATGACGGCGGCGAGGAGGCGCGGGCCAACCAGATATTTCTGCGGGTTGGTGGAGAGTGTCACCAGCGCGTCGATCTGCTCGGTGACGCGCATGGTGCCGAGTTCAGCGGCAATGGAGGCCCCGACGCGGCCAGACACCATGAGGCCAGCCAGCACTGGGCCCAGCTCGCGGGTGATGCCGAGAGCGACAATGGAAGCAACCAGGCTTTCGGCATTGAAGCGCGATGAGCCGAGATAGATTTGCAGGGCAAGCGCGCCACCGGTGAAGAAGGCGGTGAGGGCCACGACGGGCAGCGAGGTGTAGCCGATGCGGAAGAATTGCAGACCGATCTGGCGCAGGTAATAGCGCGGCGTAAGTCCCTGCCACAGGGCATCGCGCGCGAAGAGGGCGATGCGGCCTGTTTCCGCGAGAACGCCGAGGGTTGCCCGGCCAATGGCTGCTAAAGGGTTGCTCACGAATGCCTCTGGCCCCGTGCATAGAGCAAGGCGGCTTTTGATGGAACCCTCACGGCGCTCAATACAAATCGCGCACGGCTGAGAGCAGGCGGGCGAGTGCTGCCACATCGCGGGCGGCGGTGGCGCGTTCCATCTCCGCCAGGCGCGGGGCCAGAAGGGCGCCGGTGATGGAAAAGAACTCATCCTCGTCGAGGGTTTCGAGCGGCTTTCCTTCCTCCGCCAGCAAAAGGGCGAGGCAGGCCGTGGCCATGACCGACACATTGGGGTCGGCCCGGTTGAGGAAGGCATAGCCCGGCCGGGCCGGACCGATGCGGGCGATGGCCCGGGCCTCTGCCAAAGTGAGCAGGGCCCGGGCCAGGCTTTCGGCGTGGCCCGGCGGGCCCGATTTAGAGGATTCGCCAGCCAGGCTGCGGCGGGCGGCATCAATGCGGTGTTCCAGCACCAGGGCCGGGGTTTCGGTGCAGCGCTCGATGATGTGCTTGGCAGAGCGGAAAAAGTAGGCCGTGAAAAGCGAGGTCATGGCCAGGCGGTTTTCCCGAATGGCACGGGTGACCTCATCCACCATGTGGGGGGCAAAGGGCGAGGGCAGGTTGCGCCACTGGGGCAGAAGCAGGCGGATGGACCAATCCGCCCCGAAGGAGAGCAGATTGTCCGCCAGCCGGGCGAGGGCCGCCACCAGCCGGGAGAGGGGGGTGGCCTTGCCCTCGTCCGCACGGGACATGTCGCGCACATAATATTGGGCGGTGCGCAGGCCATCGCGGAGGCCGGCGGCGGCGCAGACGGCGTGGTCGGTGAATGAGTCGGCAGTGCGGGCGGCGCTGGTCATGCTTTTGATTCAAACCCGTTGTAGTAGCTTCGTCAAGCGAACTTGGTGTATCAGGGTTTCTGCATGTTGACGCCCCTTGCCCCAGAACTTTCCCAGACGCCCGATGTTGCCCACGGGGCGAGGCGCTTTCGCGTTGTGCTGCGCAGCTTCGAGCGCAACCTGGACCTGTTGTTTCGCGGCACGGCGCTGGAGCCCCATGTTGATCATGCGGCGCTGGCCACGGCCTTTGCCAATTGGCGGGAGCGCTTCGATGCCACCAAGCGGCTGGCAGGCCTCAACCGCCGGGATTACACGATTTATGCGGCGGGCCTGATGCTGAAAGAGCTGATTGCGGCGGCCCCCCTGAAAACCTCGCCCCGCGGGGAGGGGGCACCCGCCGTGCCGGCGGTTGCGGCCAACCACGCACTTTCCCGCTGGCCGGAGGGCTATGCCTATACCAGCTTCTGCCTGTCCATGGTGGATGTGATCCTCAAGGAAATGGGCGAGGACGAACCGCATGTGCCGGATGAGAGCAATGCGCCCGCCTTCTGGGATTCCTTCCGTGAAAATGTGACGGAAAACCCGGCGGCGGCGGTGGCCTTTTTCGACCTCGTATGCGGCCGCGAGCCCAATTGGGATGCGCCCGATGTGCCCTGGCTGCGCAAGGCCTTTGCCGGGGCGGGGCTTTTGGGACAGATCTGACTCCTGCCGCTCGCAACGCGGAGCATCCCCCATTTGGGGGATGCCAATCAGGGGTGTTCCCGTTAATCCAGCCATATTGACTTGCGGTTGCAAATCAGAAAACACATGTGCCGTTCACTTCCGTTTTGGGGCGGAAGGGCGAAGGCAAGAATCAACATCAAGGTTCAACGTAGGGACGGTAACAGCATGGCCACTTTCAATTTCCGGACTTTGTACAATACGCAGACCAGCAGCAGCCTGGTGCAAGGTTCGACCTTCGTCTTCGGTTATGACACCGCCGATTATGCACCCGCGACGCTGCCGAAGGGGTCCCATACCTATACACTTGATGCGGGCGACCGCATGCTGAGCGCCTTCCCCACGGCCTTTGTTGCTGGCAATCCGGGGGGTGCCTATGCGGGATCTGACACATTCAGCATGACGCTGAACATCAATGGCGTGATGACCGGCACGGGCGAGACCATAGTGCTTCAAAACGACCGCGTTGGCTCGGCCAACAAGATCACGGTGGGCAAAGAAGGTATGATTGGCGGGGTGGACGGCGCCATTCGCACCGAGGCCAAGACCGACATTACCAACAGCGGGATCATCAGCGCAGTTGACACGGCCGGCCCGAATGGCACCGCGATCAAATATGATGGTTTCAACAGCAATTTGACCCCCGCAGCGGCGGTGAAGATCACCAACAACGCCGGCGCTGTCATCCAGGGCGGGTCGATGGGCATTTTCTATGATTCCCTGGGTGCCATTACCGTGGACAACAAAGGCATCATTGCCGGCCATGAAGGGTCTGCCGATGATGAAGGAGAATTTGGCGCCATTCACACCTGGGACGGCAAGCTCACCCTGACCAACGCGGCAGGTGGCTTCATCAGTGGCACGGTGCGGGCTGGCTGGCTGGGGTCCTCCGTGACCAACGCGGGCATCATCAATGGCACGATCCACGCGCACATGTATGGCGAGGAAGAGGGCGGGCCCCACTCCAACACACCGCTCACCGGCTTCATCGACTATGACCGGGATGGAACACCTTCTCACGCTGATGCGGGCGACAAGCACTGGAACGCCATTACCGAAACGGCGATGACCGTGACCAACACCGGCCTGATCGACGGTTTTGACGCATGGACGGTGGACAGCCAAACGAGCCTCCCCATCAAGGTTGCCCTCGACCTGACGAATGGCAAGGACGTGGTGACCAACTCCAATGTCATCCGTGGCGCCATTTGGACCAGCGAAGGAAACGACACGCTGACCAACAATGTGGGTGCAAAGATTTATGGCGAAGTGGATCTGGGCAGCGACAAGAAGTTTGGAGCGAACAGCGGCGCCTACAGCAACCAATATGCGCTTGATGCCGATACGCTGACCAACAAGGGCCTGATCGACGGCAACGTCTGGACCAACATGGGCAAGGACACGGTGACCAACAATGGCGAGATCACAGGTGAATTGAGCATGGGCACCGGCAACTATGATGCTGCCAATGCCAAGGATGAGGATTTTGACACGCTCACAAACACCGGCCTGATCCGCGGCCATGTGTGGACGGGCCTCGGTGATGACACCGTGACCAACAGCGGCCGCATGGACGATGGCCTGAATACCAGCGCCACCCCGGGCTATTTTGACACCGATCAGATGGATTGGGTCTGGTTCGACAATGACACCACCACTGCCAACAAGGACTTCGACAACGACAAAGACAAGGTGACCAACACCGGCACTATCACCGGGGGCGTCTCGACCGGACATGGGGCCGACACGGTGACCAACAGCAATCTGATCGTCGGCTCTCTCAACACCGGCGTTGACGAATGGACATATGATGATTCCGATCCTTCGGGGACGCTGACCGCCGTTGATTTCACGAACTTCTACAAGGAAGACACCGACACGGTGACCAACTCCGGCACGGTGCAAGGCCATATCTGGACCGGTCTTGGCAATGATACGGTGACAAACAGCGGTTATGCGCGCGCGATTTACACCAGCACGTCTGCAGGCCCGCAGGATGCTTACGATGGCGATACACTGATTGGTTCCGTGAACATTGTTCTGCCGGGTGATGCCGCCGCCTACGACAACGACATCGTGACCAACTCCGGCACGGTGCGTGACGAAATCTGGACGGGCATTGGCGATGACAAAATCACCAATGCGGCCACAGGCAAGGTCATTGAGGGTGTCATCTATGGCGATGCAGGTGCCGACACCATCACCAACCTCGGCTTTGTGCAGGGTGATGTGGATGGCGGCGCGGGTGGTGACATCATCACCAATGGCGGCACGATTGGTGGCGATGTCTATCTTGGCACCGATGTGTCCACCAACACGCTGACCAACAACAAGTTGATTGAGGGCGATGTCAAGGGCAGTGACCTTGGCAATGCTGCCGAAGGCAACAACACCATCACCAACAATGGGGTGATCCTGGGCGATGTGCTGACCGGCAGTGGCCATGACGTGGTGAAGAACCTGGGCACGGGCCGCATTGATGGTCAAATCCATCTCGGCGGCGGAGCCGACGAGTTCACTGGCAATGCCTCCAATGAAGAGGTGATGGATGAAGGTGGCGGCGACAAGTACATTCTCGGCGCCGGCAACGATGGGGTGGTTTACTTCTCGACCGGCATTGATGGTTCGCAGAATACGTTTGACGGCGGCGCTGGCACCGACACGCTTGACATGTCTTTCCTGACAACGGCCGAATACACGTCCTCCATCATCAACCTCTCGGTGCTGGCGACCCAGACGGCTTCGTTCAGTGGTGTCACCGCGCAGTCGGACAAGCTGTCCAACTTCGAAAATGTCATGGGCGGCGCTGGTGCCGACACAATCACAGGCACGGCCGGTGCCAATGACCTCTCTGGCAACGATGGAAATGACATTCTCATCGGCGGTGGCGGCCAGGACTTCCTGACGGGTGGCGCTGGTGATGACACCTTCAGGTTCACGGCGGCCACAGACTCGCTTGCTGGATTGGCTGACATCGTTTTTGATTTTGGCGGTGGCGACACGATTGATCTTGCTTTCGTGACTGGCAACTTGATCGAGTCGGCGGATTTCACAGCGCAATCCGGCGGCAACGCTCAATGGCGCGTAACCCACATGGGCGCGATCACCGTGTTGGAAGTCAACAATGATGGTGATGCCGCACCGGACTTCGTGCTCCATCTGCAGGGCAATATTGCGCTTGGCAGCCTTGGCGGACACGAGTTGGGGTTGACCATCTGACCTTTCGTTCCGTCTTTGCTTGAACGAGGCCCGCCGGAAACGGCGGGCCTTTTTGCTGGGTTTCGCCAATTCGGCGAAATCCATGATTGCGCCGCCCTCAACCCATATTGACTTCTGATTGCACATTCACAAAGCTTTTGGCCGGGCAAGAGTGAGCAGCCAGCCTAGGCTGCCAGTGTGTGGGACGGCGCGATGGCGAGTTTTGACGTGAGGGCATTCTTGAGTGCCAGGGAAGGCATGACCACTTTTCCAGGCACGACATTGTATTTTCATCTGGACACGGATGAATTCGCCAACACGCCGGGCGCCGTGGACTATCTGCCCAAAGGCGCGCACAGCTTCACCTTGGCGGCGGGCGACAGGGTGATTTCCGCAGACAGTTTCGCCTTTCATGCGGGCAACCCCGGTGCGGCCTATGGCATTGCCGACACTTTCAGCCTGACACTCAATGTGAATGGCATGTGGACGGGGGTGGATACAGCACTGCTCCTGGAAAACGGCCGCGGCACTTCGGCCAACAAGATCGCCGTAGGGGCCGAAGGCGTCGTCGGGGCGGGTAGCGAGGCCATTCGCACGCTGGCCAAGACTGATATCAGCAATATGGGCGTGATCAGCGGGGGGGCGACGGCCATCCATTTCATCGGCGGCTCCGCCAGCCTCAATGCCAAGTCAACCGTGACAGTGACAAACCTGGCGGGCGGGCTGATTGAGGGGGCCACGCGTGGCATTGTCTATGAAGGGGAAGGTGCGCTTGCGGTTTCAAACAAGGGAGTGATCGAAGGCCTGAGCGGAAGTTTTGGTGATGAAGGCAGTGCCGGCGGCATCATCAGTCTTGATGGCAAGGTGACGCTCTTCAATGATCTCTCTGCCACAGTCACAGGCACGCTGCGCATGGGCTGGCTGGGTTCTTCCGTCGCCAACAAGGGGGCGATCAATGGCACCATCCATGCCTATATGACGGAGGATGCCGGCACAGGCATTATCGACTATGACCGCGACGGCACGCCAGCGGCCAGCGATACCGGAGACCGGCACTGGAACGCCATCACCGAGACGGCGACCACCGTGACCAACACGGGCAGCATCAAGGGATATGCGGCATGGTCCACAGACGGCAACGGCGACCCGGTGCAGGTGGCGCTTGATCTCAGCAATGGCAAGGATGTTGTGAGCAATTCCGGCATCGTGACGGGCGCGGTGTGGACCCACGACGGCAATGACAGTGTGAGCAACGCGCTGGGGGCGCGCATCATTGGCGATGTGAACCTGGGCGGCAGCCGCTATTTCGCGGGCTATGGCATCGGTGCCTATGCGCTGGACGCCGATACGCCGATCGCTGGGCGGACGATCACCGGGGTGTTTTGCTCACGGCTTTGCAGCAGCGATGGATCACCAATACGGCGTTGATCGTGGCGAGCGCTGGCACAGAAGACTATTACGCGGCCAATGCCAAGGACGAGGACTTCGACACGCTGAACAACAGTGTCTGATCCGTGCCATGTGTGGCTGGGGCTAGGTGACGATGATGGTACCAACAGCGTTATTGATGGCGGTCTTGATACCTCCGGCAATCCGGGACACTTCGATTTCACAAGCAGCGCATGGCACTGGAATGTCAACGACAGGTCAGGCCCGGACAAGGACTTCGACAATGACAGGGACAGCATCACCAATGCGGGCGTGATTTCGGGCGGCGTGGTCACGGGCCATGGCGCAGACAAGGTGACCAATACAGGCACCATCTACGGCACACTGGACACCGCCACGTTCAACTGGATTTCCGATGTCGCGGCCTATGCATCGGCGGCGGTGGATCTCAGCATCTATCAGGCCGACGACAACGACACAGTTGTGAACAAGGGAACGATCACCGGCATGCCTGGCCAGGGGCTGATCTGGACGGGCCTGGGCTCCGACACGGTTGACAACGCCGGTTATGTTGAAGGCATTTCCACGGGCTTGCATGGCGATACCATCTACACGCCCTATGGTCCGGTGGACATTCTGCCGCCGTCCAATGCGGCGCTTTTCGACGCCGACACGGTGATCAACAGCGGCACTGTGCATTTTGACATCTGGACCGGGGCCGGCGACGACAAGATTTACAACCGCGCCACAGGCAAGGTGCTGACGGGCAACATCAATGGTGACGAAGGTAACGACTATATTGAAAATGCCGGTTTCGTGAAGCTGATGGTGAGCGGCGGTGAAGGCAGTGACATCATCCGCAACACCGGCACCATCGGAAGCGAAGTGCAGCTTGGCTATGACGCCGACAACAACCAATTGCTCAATGACAAGCTCATTGGCGGTGACGTGACGGGCGGCAGTTTTTCAGGTGGTGACAATACGATCGAGAACAAGGGCAATATTCTCGGCAACATTTGGCTGCTTTCCGGGCATGACATTGTGCGCAATCTGGGCAGCGGGCGAATTGATGGTTCAATCCGGCTGGGAGCGGGTACAGACGAGTTCTATGGCAATGCCTCTCAGGAAAAGGTGATCGATGAAGGTGGCGGCGATACCTATATGATGGGTGCGGGTGATGACCGCGTCACCTACGGGACGGGGAGCATTGATGGTGCCAGTAACAGCTTTGATGGCGGGCTGGGTGTGGACACGCTCGATTTTTCCGGATTGACGGTCGCGAACTACACGACGTCCACCATCAATCTCGCAGCACCTCTCACGCAGTCTGCGAGTTTCAGTGGACCGCACGCGCAAAGCGACGTGTTGCGCGGCTTTGAAAATATTCTGGCGGGTGGCGGCGATGACACGATCACGGGGTCTGACAGCGCAAATGTGATTTCAGGTGGCGATGGCGCAGACCGCATCACCGGCGGCAAGGGCCAGGACACATTGACCGGTGGCGGAGGTGCCGACACATTCGTGTTCAGCAGCATGGCCGACTCAACGCCTGGGGCAGCAGATGTGATCACCGACTTTGAACATGGCGTGGACAAGATTGCCTTGCAGTTCATCACCGCGCAGGTGTTTTTCCCCTACGCTGACCACTTTGGTGCTGTGGTGACTGGCCATGGCATGTGGCGGATCACACATGTTGGAAACAATACAGTGCTCGAGGTGACGGCGGATGCTGATGCGGCGCCGGATCTCATCATCCACTTCAACGGCAATATCACCCTGACGGCGGACGATTTTGTTTTCTGAAGAAGGCTGTTACCGGACCGTGGTTGACCCCGTCATTGCGCATCTTTCCCCCGGGCCCGCAGAGGTGTAGGGTTCGGCCATGGCTGGACCCATGGTTTCCCGGCGACAGGTTGTTGGCTTGTTAGCGGTTTCACCCCTGGTGGCGGCCGCAACGGCTGCGCAGGCGGTTGATCTTGCGCTGGTTCTTGCCATTGATTGTTCCCTCAGTGTCGATGAAACCGAATTTCAATTGCAGTTGCGGGGAACGAGCCAGGCTGTTCTGGACTCCGCTTTCCTGCAGGTGATGGAGCAAGGGGCCAACAGGAAAATTGCCATTTCGGCTTTCCTTTGGTCCAATCCTAAATCACAACAGGTTATTGTGCCGTGGCGTATTCTGGACAGCGCTCATGGTGCAATGGCGGTGGCGGATGAGATTCTTTCCGCCCGGCGGACCATAGCCTCTGGTGCCACAGCAACCGGAGACGCCTTGGCATTTGCCTCGCGGCTTTTGGAGCAGGCACCTGCGGCGGAGCGACGTGTTGTTGATGCTTCCACCAATGGCCCTGCCAACATGGGAAAGCCAGTGCGGATTGAACGTGATGGCGTTCTGGCCCTTGGCGCAACCATCAACGGATTGGCCGTTGGTACGAAAGGCGGAAACCTCAAGCGCTATCTGGAAGAGAACGTGACCGGTGGTCCTGGATCTTTTGTCATTGAGGCGCCGGACTTCAATGCCTACACGCTGGCAATCCGCCTCAAACTTTTCAGGGAAGTGGCCGGCAGCGTTTCAGCTTGAATGCCGGAACTTCAACCCGTTGCCGCCATCATGTGTGGCCAGACTTCTTCCACACCACGCCAGATCATGTCGCCAGCCACATAAACAATGATGGCCAGGCCCACATAGGCGATCCAGCGGTAGCGGCTGAGCAGCTTGGCGATGAAGGAGGCGGCAAGGCCCATGAGCGCGATGGAAAGCGCAAGGCCGAAGACCAGAACGGTGGGGTGCTCGCGCGCGGCACCCGCCACGGCCAGCACATTGTCGAGCGACATGGAAACGTCCGCCACGACGATCTGCCAGGCGGCGGCGGCAAAAGTCTTGCGGGCCGCGCCCTTGGCGATGGTGCCATCGGCGTTCATGTCCTCACCGGTTACGGCCTCCAGGGCTTCGGCATCATGGCCGCCGTCGCGCAGTTCGCGCCACATCTTCCAGCAGACCCAGAGCAGGAGAATACCACCCACCAGCAAAAGACCCAGCACGCCCAGGAGATAAGTGGCCATGAGTGCGAAACCGATGCGCAACACGGTGGCGGCGAGAATGCCCACCAGAATGGCCTTGGTGCGTTGATCCTTGGGAAGACCCGCTGCCGCCATGCCAATGACGATGGCATTGTCTCCGGCGAGCACGAGATCGATCATCACCACCTGGGCAAGGGCGAGGAGCGCGGGGCCGGAAAAGATCGAATCAAGCACTGGAAAGGGCCATGGATTGTTGAGGTGGCTTCACATAGTGGGCCGGGCGGGCGGTTACAAGCCGTTCAGAAGCGCCGGGGTTTCGTCACAGGTAGCCGCTGAGGCCGGGAATGTTGGCGGCGGCGGCGCGGACCAGCGCATCACCGGCTTTTTCCCGGGCCAGGCCGAACAGCGGTGCCCGCCTTCTTGGCCTGATCAGCGCCTGGCGGCCGCAGCCTGCAGGCGCGTGATGGAGAGCGAGGGGGCCTCCCATCATGCCGCCCGCCAGAAGGCCGGTGAGGCTGCCGCCATGGCTGGCCGCCAATTGCGCGGCCCCGGAAGTTTGTCCAGAAGTTCGGCAGATTTTGCAGCGTGGCCCTGCGAAAGGATGAGATGGAAATAGATGCCAACGGCCTTTTCCGCCTTGTCTTCGGGCAGGCCTGCCGCCTCCGCCACCTCTTTCAATCAGTTCCTGCATTGCCTGCATTTGCCTCGCCCGCATTTGCCTTGTCACGTGATATGGAGCAGATAGGCGCAACTGCTTTTCAATGCAAAGGGGACCACGCTGCCATGGCCGCCAACTCTATCTATCTGGGCAAGAGCGAAAAGACCGAGGAGCTTTTTCTGCCCATGGCCAACCGGCACGGGCTGATCACCGGTGCCACGGGCACGGGCAAGACCGTGTCGCTGCAGATCATGGCGGAAGGATTTTCCAAGGCGGGTGTTCCGGTTTTTGCCGCTGACGTGAAGGGCGATCTTTCCGGTCTCTCCATGAAAGGTGTGGCGCAGGATGCCTGACGGAGCGCGCCAAGAAGATTGGCTTCAACGACTATGCCTTTGAGGCAACGCCCACAATCTTCTGGGATTTGTTCGGCGTGAACGGCCATCCCATTCGTGCCACCATCACGGACATGGGGCCGCTGATGCTGTCGCGCCTCATGGGCCTTTCGGATGCGCAGGAAGGGGCGCTCAATATTGCCTTCCGCATTGCCGATGAGGAAGGCCTGGCGCTTGCTCGACATGAAAGACCTGCGGGCACTGCTGAAGGACCTGGCAGGACGCGGCAGGGAAATCACCGCAGATACAGCAATGTGAAGAGCGACACGATCGGCGCCATTCAGCGCCGCCTGGTGGTGATTGAAGAGCAGGGCGGCGAAGGTTTTTGGGGAGCCGGCGCTCGACATCAAGGACTTCATGCGCACCACGCGGGATGGCCGTGGCTATGTGAACATCATGATGGCGGACAAGCTGATCACCAGCCCGCAGCTTTATGCGACATTCCTGCTGTGGCTGATGTCTGAACTCTTCGAGCAGTTGCCGGAAGTGGGTGATCCCGAGAAGCCGAAGCTGGTGTTCTTCTTCGACGAAGCGCATTTGCTGTTTGCCGATGCGCCGGCGGGCCTGATCCAGAAGATCGAACAGACGGTGAAGCTGATCCGTTCCAAGGGCGTGGGCATCTACTTTGTGACGCAGAACCCACTGGACGTGCCTGATTCCGTGCTGGCCCAGATGGGCAACAGGGTGCAGCATGCGCTGCGGGCCTATACGCCGCGCGACCAGAAGGCCGTTGCCACGGCGGCCACCACATTCCGCCCCAATCCCAAATTCAGCACGGAGAAGGCGATCACGGAATTGGGCAAGGGCGAGGCGCTTGTCTCGGTGCTTGACCTCAAAGGCGTGCCCACCGTGGTGGAGCGCACGCTCATCCGCCCGCCATCCTCACGGATGGGCCCCATCACATCTGCGGAGCGCGCTGCCGTGATTGCAGCATCGCCGGTGGTGGGCGTTTATGACCAGGCCATCGACCGCGAGTCCGCCTATGAGAAGCTGGCGAAGCGGGCTGCGGCCAATGCAACGGCGGCGGCCAACAACCGATCGCGAGCCGATGCGCGCCCCAGCCGGCCCGCGCCCCGCAGCGGCCCATCCGCCACGGACCGTTTCGTGCGCAACCTCGCGGGCTCCGTGGGACGGCAATTGGGAACGGCCATTGTGCGGGGCGTGCTGGGCGGGCTGTTGCGGCGATAGGGTGGCCAGCCATGTCTTCTTCCCGGCAAGCGGGCTATTGGCTGGTGGCAGCCGGGGCCTCGCTCTTTTCCACCAAGGCGATCTTCATCAAGCTGGCCTATCAGGACCAGCTGAACGCCACGCTGATGCTGGCCTATCGCATGGCCTTTGCGCTGCCCTTTTTCATTGCGGCGGGCCTGTGGGCGTGGCGGCAGAAGACATCGCGCGGCGAGGCGCTGCCGGGCTGGCGCATGTTTGCGGGCGCGGTGATGACGGGGTGCGTGGGCTACTATCTGTCGAGCTTCACCGACTTCAAGGGCCTTGAATATATCAGCGCGCAGCTGGAGCGGCTTCTGCTGTTCACCTATCCCATCTGGGTGCTGGTGATCGGGGCTGTTGTGCTGGGGCAGAAGATCACGCGGCATGCCGCCATTGCGGCACTGGTGAGTTACACCGGCCTTGCGATTGTCTTCGGCATGGACCTGCCGGAAGGCGGCATGAACACGGTGATCGGCGGGGCCTGGGTGATTGCCTGCGCCATTCTGTTTGCGGCCTATCAGCTTCTGGCAAAGCGCTTTGTCACGGCGATGGGGAGCGTGCTGTTCACGGCCATTGCGCTCACCTCGTCGGGCGTGGCCTGCATTCTGCACCATGCGATATTCAACGGGGATTTTACGGCGGGCCCGCGCTTCTTGTGGCTCTGCGCAGGCTGCGCGGTGTTTGCGACAGTGCTGCCATCTTTCCTGGTGAATGCCGGCATGGCGCGGATCTCGCCGCAGGCCGTGGCGATGATCTCCACCATTTCGCCATTGGTGACGATCTCGCTCGCGGTGGCGGTGCTGGGCGAGCCTTTCACGCTGGTGGACGCGATCGGTTCCGCGCTGGTGCTGGCGGGCATCGGCTATTTCACCTGGGCTGATGGCCGAGCGAAGGAAATTCCTCCGCCCACGGACAATGAAGTGACGGGGTAGTTCAGCCCGCCTTCTTCAGCCATTCGCGCAGGGCGTCATTGATGCGGGTTTGCCAGCGGGGGCCTTGCGCCTTGAACTTCTCCAGCACATCGGCATCGAGCCTCAGGGTGGTGGAGACTTTGGGATGGACAAGGCGCGGTCGACCACGGCTGACGGTCGCCTTGTCCATTTTTGCCGCCCAATAGGGGCTCGACAGATCCGGCGCGTCATCCGGGTCAGTCCAATCGGGATCCAAACCTTTTTTGTTCCCTGTCATTTGCCTTCCTCATGCTGATGATGCGGTAATTGCCGCCCCGCTGCGTCCAAACTATGACGACCAGGCGGTTTGCCAGATTGCCGAAGGTGATCATCCGTTTTTCGGAATATTCAAACCGGTCATCATCAATCGTGATGTTCGGACCTTCGATCACAGCTATCGCGTCCGCGAAGTCCAGCCCGCGCTTCTCCAGATTGAGCAAACGTTTGGCCGGATCAAACTCGATCGCCATGTTTTATTGTTACTACAATAAATAGCGGGCGTCAAGCTGGCCTACAAATCAGCTCACGCTGTCAGGCAGCACTTCCTTGCGTTTGGCCATGAAGGCTTGCAGAGCCTCGTCGATGCCGGGGTCGAGGGCCGGGGCCTCGTAGTCGCGCAGCATCTTCTTCCAGGTGGCATTGGCGCGGACGACAATGTCCTTTTCGCCATCATCGCGCCACTGCTCGAAGGAGTTGTTGTCGGCAAGGCCGGAGCGCCAGAAGGCCGTCTCGAAATTGGCCTGGGTGTGGCCGCAGCCGAGATAATGAGAGCCTGGGCCCACTTCGCGGATGGCATCCATGGCCTGGCCGTTTTCCGAGAAATCCGCGCCTTCGGCAAACTTCTGGAACATGGTGAGCTGGTCGGCATCCATGATCAGCTTTTCGTAGCCGGAGGCGAGGCCGCCTTCCAGCCAGCCGGCGGCGTGCAGACAGAAGTTCACACCGGCCATGAGAGTGGGCCACATGGTGTTGGCGCTTTCATAGGCGGCTTGCGCATCCGGCACCTTGGAGCCGCAGAGCGAACCACCGGAGCGGAAGGGCACGCCCATGCGGCGGGCCAATTGCGCGGCCCCCAATGTGACAAGCGCCGGCTCCGGCGAGCCAAACGTGGGAGCACCCGATTGCATGGACATGGAAGCTGCGAATGTGCCGAAAACCACCGGCGCGCCGGGGCGGCAAAGCTGGGTGAAGGCGATGCCAACGGAGGCCTCCGCCAGAATCTGGGTAAGCGTGCCCACCGTAGTAACGGGCGACATGGCGCCCGCCACGATGAATGGCGAAATCACGCAGGCCTGATTGGCGCGGGCCAAAACCTTGGCTGCGCAGAGCATCACGCCATCCCACACCATGGGCGAGTTGGCGTTGATGAGCGAGGTCATCACGCAGTTCTGGTCCACGAAGTCCTTGCCGAAGACCATTTCCGCCATGGCCACGGAATCGGCCGAGCGTTCGCCCGCCGTGACAGAGGCCATGAAGGGTTTGTCGTTGTATTTGATGTGAGTGTAGATCATGTCCAGGTGGCGCTTGGGCACCGGAATGTCCACTGGCTCGCAGAGCGTGCCGCCTGCATGGTGGATGGACGGCAGCATGTAGACGAGCTTCGCGAAGTTGCGGAAGTCCTCGATCGTGGCATAGCGGCGGCCTTCATCGAGGTTGCGGATGAAGGGCGGGCCATAGACCGGTGCGAAGACCGTGCTGTTGCCGCCAATCGTGACATTATTGGCGGGGTTGCGGGCGTGCTGCACATATTCGCGCGGCGCGGTCTTGATCAGCGCGCGGACCAGCCCCTTGGGAAAGCGCACACGGAAGCGTTTGGCATCGGCGGCATTGGCCTTCACATCGGCGCCCGCGTCTTTCCACATCTTCACCGCTTCCTCGTCTTCGTAGAAGTCGAGGCCGGTTTCCTGCAGCACCATTTCGGCGTTGTGTTCGATCAGCTCCAACTGCTCGTCGCTGAAGGGCTCATAGGGCTTGATGGCGCGGCGAATGAAGCCTGCCTGCTTCACCGTGGTGGCGGTGCGGGCGGCGCGGCGGGCATCGGCCCCCCCGCGGGAACGGCGGCCAGAAGATGCGGGTTGCTGGTCAGTCATGGTGAGGCCTCGGCAAGCAGGAGGTGAGAATTCGTCACCCCTGATTTAGGCCAATGCCGGAGCGGGGGCAGGCAGCTTGCGTCAGCGCATGGTCTGGAAGCGACGGATCATGCCTTGAGTGTCTGGCGGTATTTTTCCGCATCCCAGTTGAGCAACTGGCCGATCTCCTCAATCGTCAGCGCCTTGAGCGCGGCCTTCTCCGGAATGCGGCGGGCCACGTCACCGGCACAGCGCAGCATGGGTTCGATGGAAGGTTTGGCATCCTTGCGGACGAGAACGCCCTTTCCGGGATGGGCCACGGCAGGGGCACCACTGTCCAGCTTGGCGGGCACGGCGGTGCCGAGGAAGACCACGTGATCGGGGTAATAGACATTGCGGCACAGCGACGGACCGTGGATGGGCTCAAGGGCAAGCGCGTGGCACGCGGCATCCTGCGGCAGGCGGTAATCCGTTCCTGCCGCAAGGGCTTCGAGGCTCGAGAGGTCCGGGGCTGGAATGGCGCGGGGCTGTTCCGTGACGGCCGCCACCACCCGGCGGAGCAGTGCTTCTGCCGCCGCAACAGTCTCCGCGGCGACAGCGAGGCCAGCGATTGCCGAGCACCAGCACATCCACGCCGGGGCGCATGGCCTTGCGGATGGCGCGGGACAATTGCAGGCCGGGGCGGGCATAGGGCACCCAGGCCCAATTGAAGGCCTTCAACCGTGCGCCAAGCGCTGCCTCGCCATCCTGCCGCACGGCGAGGGCAATGGTGTTGACGCAATGCACATGCACGACCACGGCCTGCGGCATCAATCCGTGCACGGATGTTTCGATGGAGGGGCGGAGGCCGGACGGGTTCATCTCCGTGCGCACGAAGGGCAGGCAGGATTCACAATCGGGATCATCGGCGGCGATGGCCTGCTGCAAGCGCTGCAGATCAAGGGGCACGAAAACGTCGCGCGCCATCGCATCCTTCAGCCAGGTGCCGGAGGCCTTGATCCACATGGTGCCCGGCTCCTTGAGCGAGGTGTTGCCACCTGCCGCCTGCACAAGGGCGGGATCTCGGCCGACAGTGGCGGAGAGGGCACGAAGGTCTTGCAAGGCGGTGGTCATGCGAGCAGCTTTCTCACAGCATCGCGCCAGCCGGCATATTTGGCGTCACGCAAGGCGGGTTTCATTTTGGGGGTGAAGCGCTTGTCACGCGCCCAGCGTTTGGCAAAAGTTGCAGGCGGCGGAAGTAGGCCCGCCTGAAGGCCGGCGAGATAGGCCGCGCCAAGTGCCGTTGTCTCCAAAACCTTGGGCCGGTCCACTGGCGCGTCCAGCATGTCGGCCAGACATTGCATGGTCCAGTCGGACGCGGTCATGCCGCCATCCACGCGCAGCACAGTTTCACCGGCATGGCCCCAGTCCTTGCGCATGGCGTCGAGAAGGTCGCGGGTCTGGTAGCAGACGGATTCAAGGGCGGCCCGGGCCAGTTCACGGTTGGTCGTGCCGCGCGTGAGGCCGAACAGCGCGCCGCGCGCATCGGCATTCCAGTAAGGCGCGCCAAGGCCCACGAAGGCGGGCACAAGATAGACCTGCTGGGCGGCATCCGCCGCTGTGGCAAGGGCACCTGTTTCTTTGGCGCTTTTGATCAGCTTGAGGCCATCACGCAGCCACTGCACGGCGGCGCCAGCAATGAAAATGGCGCCTTCCAGCGCATAGGTGGTCTTGCCGTTCAACTGATAGGCAATGGTGGTGAGCATGCGGTTCTTGGAGGCCACAGCCGTGCTGCCGGTGTTGAGCAGGGCGAAGCAGCCGGTGCCATAGGTTGACTTCATCATGCCCGGCGCAAAACAGGCCTGGCCGATGGTGGCGGCCTGCTGGTCTCCGGCCACGCCGCTAATGGGAATGGCGGCCCCCAGCAACTTCTTCTCGGTGACACCAAAATCCGCGGCGCAATCCTTCACCTCGGGCAGAAGGCTTTTCGGAATGTTGAGGAGGGCGAGCAACGCGTCGTCCCAGGTGCCCGTGTGAATGCGTTGTAGAGCAGTGTGCGCGAGGCATTGCGGTACCGGCAGTGCACCTTGCCGCCGGTGAGACGCCAGATGAGGAAGGTGTCAATGGTGCCGAAGGCGAGCTCACCCTTTTCCGCAGATGCGCGCGCGCCCTTCACGGTGTCGAGCAGCCAGGCGAGTTTTGTGCCGGAGAAGTAAGGATCGAGTAGCAAGCCGGTCTTGCGGGTGAAGAGCGCCTCGTGGCCTTGCTCTGTCAGCGCCTTGCACATGTCTGCGGTGCGGCGGTCCTGCCAGACAATGGCGCGGTGAATGGGTTTTCCCGTCTTGCGGTTCCACACCACAACGGTTTCGCGCTGGTTGGTGATGCCGATGGCGGCGATGTCTGCGGCCTTCTTGCGGGATTTTTTCAAGGCCTGCTTGCAGGTGGCGAGAACGGTTTTCCAGATTTCCTCCGGGTCGTGCTCCACCCAGCCGGAGGCCGGATAAAACTGGCGAAATTCCTTCTGGCCTGTGCCCTGGGGCCGCAACGCCTTGTCAAAGACAATGGCCCGCGAGGATGTGGTGCCCTGGTCGATGGCGAGGAGATGGGTGGGTTTTTTCATGCCTTGGCCTCTGCCTTGCGCGCTGGCGTGGCTTCCATGTGGGCGCGGAGTGCGGCCTGTTCCTCTTGGCTCATGTGCAGGCCAAGCTTGGAGCGCCGCCAGAGAATGTCATCGGCTGTTTCGACGAATTCATGCTCACGCAGGTAACTGATCTCGCGCTCGCTGACGGGACCGAAGCTTTGGCCGAGATCGCTGGCGAAACGCGCGCCTTCCAGAATGCGGGTGGACTCCGTGCCATAGGCCCGGAACAGGCGGCGAATGATGGCGGGCTTGAGGAAGGAGAAAGCCTTCTGCAATGCAGCGATGCGGGCTTCCACTTCGTCTTGCGGGAATGCGCCACCGGGCAGGGCGGCTTTAGCGGTCCATGGCTTTTTCATCATGGGGAAGAAGCGCTGCAATTCGGCGAGGGCAGCCTCTGCCAGTTTGCGTGATGTGGTGATCTTGCCGCCGAAGATGGAGAGGAGCGGGGCCTGGCCCTCGGGTGCATCCAGCTTCAGCACATAATCGCGGGTTGCTTCCTGGGCCTTGCTTGCGCCGTCATCATAGAGTGGGCGGATGCCGGCATAGGACCAGCGCAACTGCTCCCGCG
This sequence comes from Hyphomicrobiales bacterium, assembly GCA_046349175.1. GTDB lineage: Bacteria > Pseudomonadota > Alphaproteobacteria > Rhizobiales > Aestuariivirgaceae > Aestuariivirga. Next base: position 56,607 of record JAXMCS010000010.1, read on the forward strand.
TCACGGGCTTGCGGAAATATTCGCTGACGGACTTCAGGAGATAGTCCGTTTCCTCTTCGGAAATCTTGACTGTCGCGGGATCGTCCTTGAAGTCCTGGTCCGTAGTGCCGATGAGGGTGAAGCGCTGCTCATAGGGAATGGCGAAGCAGATGCGGCCATCACCATTCTGGAAGATGTAAGCGCGGTCGTGATCATAGAGGCGGTCCACCACGATGTGGCTGCCCTTGACCATGCGGATGCGGGCGGGGTCATTGTGGCCCAACACGCCACCCAGAACCTTGCTGACCCATGGGCCTGCGGCATTGACCAGGGCCTTGGCCTCCACGGTTTCCACAGCGCCATTCTTTTCGGTGGTGACGGTCCAGCCTGTTCCGCTGCGGCGGGCCGACGTCACTTCGTCCGTGTCCGGATGACCGCGCCTTCGCGGGCGTCGCGAGCGGAGAGGGCAACGAGGCGGGCGTCCTCCACCCAGCAATCGGAATATTCATAGCCCGTGAGGAAGTCTTCCTTGGAGGGGCGCCTAAAGGATCGCGGAAGGATCACCGGTGCGGGTGGGCGGCAGGATCTTGCGGCCGCCCAGGTGATCGTAAAGAAAGAGGCCGAGGCGCAGGAGCCATTTGGGGCGCAGGCCATCATGATGCGGCAGCACGAAGCGGAGCGGCCAGATGATGTGCGGGGCAGATTTCAGCAGCACTTCGCGTTCAATCAGCGCCTCGCGCACGAGACGGAACTCATAATGTTCAAGATAGCGCAGGCCACCGTGAATGAGCTTGGTGGAGGCTGATGACGTGCCGGAGGCGATGTCGTTTTGCTCGGCGAGGAATACGCTGAGGCCGCGGCCTGCGGCGTCGCGGGCGATGCCGCAACCGTTCACGCCGCCGCCGATGATAAAGAGATCCACTGTCATGCTTGCAAACCTGTTGAAGGGATTTCGCCATGATGCGCCGCCAGTTCCAGGGCCACGCCCTCGCGGGCGCAGATATCCACCACCTTTTGCGGCGGCATGGAGTCGGTGACGAAACTGTCCATTTGCGAGAGATGGCCGATGCGCACCGGGGCGGTGCGGGCGAATTTGGTGGCATCAGCCGCCAGCATCACGTGCCGGGCGTTGCTGATGATGGACTGGGCGGCGCGCACTTCGCGCACATCGAAGTCGAGCAGCGAGCCTTCCTCGTCGAGGGCCGAGACGCCGATGATGGCATGATCGGCCTTGAACTGATTGAAGGCATCCACCGTGGTTTCGCCCACGATGCCGCCATCGCTGCGGCGCACGCTGCCGCCTGTGATGATCACCTCTATGCCGGGGCAGGGCGTGAGGATCTGCGCCACTTGAATATTGTTGGTGATGACGAGCAGGCCCTCATGCCGGGTGAGGGCGCGGGCCACTTCCTCAGTTGTTGTGCCGATATTGATGAAGAGTGAGCAGTTGTTGGGAATGAGGCTGGCGGCGCGGGCGCCAATGGCCTGCTTCTCCCGGGCGGCGATCTGGCGGCGGGCCTCATAGGCCATGTTGACCACGCCCGAGGCGAGCATGGCCCCGCCATGGGTGCGGGCCAACAGACGCTCTCCACAGAGTTCATTCAGGTCCTTGCGGATGGTCTGGGGCGAGACATCAAAGCGGGCGGCTAGGGCCTCCACCTCCACATGGCCTTCCCGGCGGGCGATGGCGACGATCTGTTGCTGGCGAGGCGATGGCATGGAGATTATAGGGATTCCGCAGGAAGACACTTTGGGAATGATTTCACTTGCTTTCATATTTTGCAAGAATGAAGTTCGATTTTCTTCGTTTTGTGGATTTCTGGCCAGTGGAATGAATATTTATCCACCCCGCTATTCTGATACATATTGACGAGAAGAAGGCAAAAAGTTCATAAGGCGGAACCGCCCCACGCACAGCCGACGGAAAGCCATGGCCAGCAAGACAGCAGCGAAATCCGACTCCGCCGGGCGCAACCAGCGCCCCTTCTATGCCAAGCACACAGCGCAGCAGCTGAAGGAAGCGCTGCGGCGCATGTATCTGATCCGCCGCTTCGAGGAGATGGCGGAGGACTCCTATGTGCGCGGCCTGACGCACGGCACCATGCATCTGTCGATCGGGCAGGAAGCCAGCGCCGTCGGCATCTGCATGGATCTCACCGACAAGGACTACATCACCTCGACGCATCGCGGGCACGGCCACTGCATCGGCAAGGGTGCCGATGTGAAGTTCATGTTCGCGGAATTTTTCGGCAAGGAAGAAGGCTATTGCCGGGGCCGTGGCGGCTCCATGCACATTGCCGATGTGGCCACCGGCAATCTGGGGGCCAATGGCATTGTGGGTGGCGGCTTGCCGCTGGCCACAGGGGCAGCACTCGCCATCAAGCAGCGCAAGGGCAATGACGTGGCGGTGTGCTTCTTCGGTGATGGCGCCAACAATGAAGGGGCCTTCCACGAGTCGCTGAACATTGCGGCGGTCTGGAAGCTGCCGGTCGTTTATGTATGCGAGAACAACCAATATGGCATGTCGGTTTCGACGGCGCGCTCCACGGCGGTGAAGGACATCGCCACCCGCGCCATTGCCTACAACATGCCGGGCGTGACGGTTGATGGCAACGACATTGCCGCCGTGAACGAGGCCATGGACGCCGCCATGGAACGGGCCAAGCGCGGCGAGGGGCCATCGCTCATCGAACTCAAGACCTACCGCACGCGCGGCCATTCGCGCTCGGATCGCAACCGCTACCGCAGCAAGGACGAGATCGAAGAATGGAAGGGCCGCGACCCCATTCCCGCCTTCGAGAAGGAACTGGAAGCCAACGGCTTTGCCAGCAAGGGCGAGATCGAGGAGATTCGCGCCGCCGTGGAAAAGGAAATCCAGGAGGCTTTTGAATTTGCCACCAAGGGCACCAACCCGACACCGGAGAGCGTGTTGCGCGGCGTGACCACGACCGATGACATCGCCATGGGAGTTGCGTCATGAGCGAGCTGCGCGAACTCAGCTATTCCGCCGCCATTCAGGAGGCGCTGGCCCAGGCCATGGAGGCGGACCCGCGCGTCTTTCTCATGGGAGAAGACATCGGCGTTTATGGTGGTGCTTTCCAGGTGACAGGCGATCTTGTGCACCGCTTCGGTGAAGACCGGGTGCGCGACACGCCTATTTCCGAGCTTGGCGGTGCCGGTGTGGCCGTGGGTGCGGCGGTGGCGGGCGCGCGGCCTGTCTATGAATTCCAGTTCTCGGACTTCTCGCTGCTGGCCTCAGAGCAGATCATCAACCAGGCCGCCAAGATGCGCTACATGCTGGGCGGCAAGGTTTCGGTGCCGATCGTCTTCCGCATGCCCTGCGGCTCCGGCACCGGGGCGGCGGCGCAGCATTCGCAATCGCTGGAAGCGATGTTCGGCCATGTGCCGGGACCTCAAGGTGTTGCAGCCCGCAACGCCGGAAGATGCCAAGGGCATGATCCTCGCCGCCATTGATGATCCTGATCCGTTCTCGTGTTCGAGCACAAGCTGCTCTACAAGGTGAAAGGCCACGTGCCTGCCGAAATGTATCGCACGCCCATCGGCAAGGCGCTGGTGCGGCGTGAAGGCAAGGATGTGACGGTGGTGGCCACCTCCATCATGGCAGAAGGCGCTGGAGGCCGCCGAGGTTCTGGCCGGTGAGGGCATCGATATTGAGGTGATTGACCTCCGCACCATCCGGCCCATTGACACGGCAACGCTGATCGAAAGCGTGAAGAAGACGACCCGGCTGGCCTGCGTCTATGAAGGCGTAAAGACGCTCGGCATCGGTGCTGAAATCTCCGCCCGCATCGCCGAGAGTGAGGCCTTTGGACGTCTCGATGCGCCCATCCTTCGCATGGGCGGCGCGAGAGCCCCATTCCCTACAGCCCCATTCTGGAAAAGGCCGCCGTGCCGCAGGTGGACGGCATTGTGGCGGGCTTGCGCGATCTCGTGAAGGGCAGGGTCTGAGCCATGGCAACGGAGGTCATCCTTCCCAAGGTTGATATGGACATGACCACCGGCACCATTGCCGTGTGGCATGTGAAGGACGGCGACACAGTGAAGAAGGGCCAGCCGCTCTTTGACATCGAGACCGACAAGGCCGCCATGGAAATCGAAAGCCCGGCGGACGGTGTGATCAAGATCGATGCGCCCGTGAAGGCCGTGCCGCCCATTGGTGCAATCGTGGCCATGGTGTTCGCGGTCGGCGAAGACGTGAAGGCTTTTGCGTCATCTGCTGCTTCTGCTGCCGCTGTTGCAGCTCCCTCGACGGCGGGTGCAGGCGGCGCCTCATCCGTCACCGCGGCAAGCGCGGCGACACCTGCTCCCGCACGCGGGAAAAGTGAAGGTGTGAGGCCACGCCGCTGGCGCGCCGTCTGGCCAGCAGGCGGGTGTGGCGCTTGCCTCACTCGCCGGCCTGGATCGCGCGGCCGCATTGTTGCGGCTGATGTGACATCGGCGAAGCTCGCCGTAAAGCCTGCGGCGGCGCAGCCTTCCGCGCTGGCCTCCGGGCCCGGACAGTGCCGCAGTGCGCGCCATGTATGAGGCGGGCAGTTTCGATGTGACTCCGCTGGATGGCATGCGCCGCACCATTGCGCAGCGTCTGGTGCAATCCAAGCAGACGGTGCCGCATTTCTATCTCTCGGTCACCTGCACGCTGGATGAAATGCTGGCTGCGCGCGAGCCTGAATGGCCGCGTGCCTCCAAGGGACCCGACAAGACGCCGCTGTGGGAAGATCTCCGTCAATGATTTCGTCATCAGGCCTTGGCGCTGGCGTTGCAGCGCGTGCCTGCCGCCAATGTGACCTTCACCGATGAAGGTATTCTGCAGCACCGGGTGAGTGATGTGGGCGTTGCGGTTTCGGTTGAAGGCGGGCTCTTCACGCCCGTGGTGCGCCGGGCTGAAAGCAAGACGTTGTCGCAGATCTCGATCGAGATGAAAGAGCTTGCAGCCAAGGCCCGGTCGCGGTCGCTGAAGCCTGCGGACTATACGGGCGGCACATCGGCGGTTTCCAATCTCGGCATGTTCGGGGTGGAGCAGTTCAACGCCATCATCAATCCGCCGCATGCGACGATCCTTGCCGTGGGGGCAGGGTGGAGCGCTTCGTGCCGGTCAACGGCCAGCCGGTTCTGAAGACGCAGATGACCTGCACGCTGTCGTGCGATCACCGGGCTGTTGATGGCGCGGTTGGCGCGCAGCTTCTGGCGGCCTTCAAACAGTTGATCGAAGAACCGGCGCTGATGCTGGCTTAAGCCGTCTCCGGCAGTTTCCAGTCGATCTCAGGAAGTCCGTGCTCCAGCAGGAAGGTGTTGGCCTTGGAGAAGGGCTTTGACCCGAAGAACCCATTGTGCGCAGAGAGCGGCGAGGGTGGGCGGATTTCAGGACGAGATGGCGCGATGAATCGACGAAGGCCGCCTTCTTCTGGGCGTAGCTGCCCCAAAGGATGAAGACCACAGGCCGCGCCTGTGCGTTCACCTCGCGGATGACGGCATCGGTGAACTTCTCCCAGCCCCTGCCCCGATGTGAGGCGGCGCGGTTGGCCTCCACCGTGAGCACGGCGTTGAGCAGCAGCACGCCTTGCTTGGTCCAGTGTTCGAGATGGCCATGGCGCGGCGGATCGAAACCGAGATCGGTTTTCATTTCCTTGTAGATGTTGACGAGCGACGGAGGCGGGGAACGCCGGGCTTCACGGGAAAGAGCCATGGGCCTGTCCCTCGCCGTGATAGGGGTCCTGCCCGAGAATGACGACGCGCACCTGGTCGAGCGGTGTTGCATCGAGGGCATGAAACCATTCGCTGCCCTTGGGGAAGATGCGCTTGCCCGCATCGCGCTCGGCTACGAGAAAATCCTTGAGCGCCGCCATATAGGGCGCATCACCCCGGCTGCAGCGCCTTGAGCCAGCTGGCATTGAGATTGATCATGATTGCAAGCAGGGCCCCACGTCACTTCGAAATCGAGTTCATTTGGGTTTGCTCCCAGATACACCTGTTGCATCCAAAAAATGTTTTCATCTCAGTTTGCAATCCAAGTTCCTTGCAGCAGTTGTTGAAATGGCTGCAGTCATTGAATTCTCTTGCATAGATTCCAAGCATTGCGAAGTCCTGGGCGCCCTTCAGAAAAATTCTTTCGATAAGTGGCAATACCTTGCACAAGTAGGCATTGTAGATAGGTCGAAGTATCCAGCCCTTGGATCAGATGCCTCGATGAAGGAAAAACTGCCTCCGGGTTTTAGCCGCTGCCAAGACGGTTGCTATCCGGCGCTGTTGTTCCCGGTTAAATGTCTTCAGGCCAAATGTGCATATCGCATAGCCGGGATCCTGCGATGGGGAGGTCTGCCTCGAGAATGTTTGCTTCTCGGACTTCCACCAGCGATGCATGCATTTTCTGGCGGCGCTCAAGGGCACTCTTGACCATGCCAGTTGAAATATCGATGGCTACCAGCCGGTCAGTGGAGGGAAGCGCTTTAAGCAAAGCCGACCACGTTTCCCCGTGCCGGCCATCAAGTCCATGCCTTTGACGTTGGGTGCATTTGAGTTTGCAAGGCCAGTGATGGCCTGGTGCCTCCAAATCCAGACAAAGCCGAACGAGGCAACATGGCTCCAATACCTGTAAAGGCGCTGCATCTGTCAAAGACGCGTCTGACAAAAAGCGGATCAAAATGTCGCGTTCGGGCTTTTCCGGTTTGGTCATGCCGCCACTTCGCTGTCATCCGGTGCACCCAGGCCCAGCACACGGCAGATGGCGTAGACAAGATCGCTGCGGTTGAGCGTGTAGAAGTGGAAATCCGTCACGCCTTCGCGGGCCAGCGCGTGCACCTGTTCGGCTGCCACCATGGCCGCCACAAGATTGCGGGTTTCGGCGTCCGCATCCAGTCCGGCAAAGCGGCGGGCGAGATCGGGCGGAATATGGGCCCCGCATTTGGCCGCGAATTCCCCACCTTGGCGAAGTTGGTGATGGGCAGGATGCCCGGCACAAGATTGATCCTGATGCCGCGCGCGGCGATGCGATCGCGCAGGCGCAGGAAGAAGGCGTTGTGGAAGAACTGCGAGAGGGCGCGGGTGGCGCCATTCTCCGCCTTGTCGGCCATGAAGGCGAGATCTTCCTCAATCGAAACGGAATCCGGGTGGCGCTCGGGATAGGCCGAGACCGACACTTCGAACTGGCCGATCTCACGGATGCCGCGCACCAGATCGGCGGCGTTCTGATAGCCCTGGGGATGGGGCACGAACTTTGTGCCAAGCCCGCCCGGCGGATCGCCGCGCAGCGCCACGATGTGATTGACGCCGGCCTCGCGATAGGCGCGGATGACCGCGTTCACCTCATCCTTGCTTTTGCCCACACAGGTGAGATGGCCCGCAGCCTTGAGCGCGGTTTCAGTGGTGAGACGGCCGAGGGTGGCCAGCGTGCGGTCCTGGGTGGTGCCGCCCGCGCCATAGGTGACGGAGACGAATCGGGGCCAATCGTTTCCAGCCGCTTCACGGTGGACCAGAAGGATTGCTCGGCCTCGCCCGGCTTGGGCGGAAAGAACTCGAAGGATACGCGGAGGTTGGCTGTCATGCGCTGGCTTCTTCCCGGCGGGCTTTGGAGGGGCGGTTGTTGCTGTTGGCGGGGCGGGCCAGCCAGAGTGAAACGGTGAGGCCCTTGCGGGACTTGAGCCAGGGCGGATCAAGCACATCGTGCTTTTCAAGGCGCAGACCGGCGCGGGTGAGCCATTGCACCATCTGTTCCGCTGAAATGCCCAAGCGGCGGTGGGCGTGGTTGTCGCGCAATTCCTCGTGGTCGTGCGGTGCGAAATCCACCACAAGCAGGCGGCCATCGGGCTTGAGGATGCGGCGCGCCTCCAGCAGGCGCGCTGCGGCTCATCCAGGAAGTGCAGCACCTGATGGATGGTGACGACATCGGCGAGATCATCACCCAGCGGCAGCGCATAGATATCGGCCTGGCGCAATTGGGCATGGCGCAGGCCCGCCTTTTCCAGGATTGGCGCGGGCGATCGACAGCATCTCGCGGCTGGAATCAATGCCGTGCAGCGCTTTCGCGCGATCGCCAAAAAGCTCCAGCACGCGGCCCGTGCCGGTGCCGAGATCGACAAGGGTGGAGAGCTGCGCTTCGCCCGCCAGGTTGCGCATGGCCTGCTCGACGCTCGCTTCGTCCACATGCAATGAACGCAGTTCCGACCATTGCGCGGCGTTCTCGCTGAAATAGGCTTGGGCGCGCTCTTCGCGCTGGCGGCGCACTTCCTCAAGCCGGGCACGTCGCCGGAGAGCAGGGCATCGGCACCGGGCAGCATGTCCACCAAGGCGTGGGCCAGCGCGCCGCCCAGCCCTTCGCCGCGCAGGCGGAAGAGCACCCAGTTGCCTTCCTTGTGCCGGGTGAGGAGGCCGGCCTCTGCCATCAGTTTGAGGTGGCGGGAGACGCGTGGCTGGCTTTGCCTCAGAATGTAGGTGAGTTCGCTGACGTTCAACTCGCCATGGGAGAGCACAAAAAAAGAATGCGGATGCGGTCGTTTCCGCAATCGCTTTCAGTCCGGCGAGAAGTTCATCCATGGTATTGCGTTTCGTTGTCGAGGTTCGTAAAGACGGAAAAGGACATAAACATATCTTTATATAGATTGCAAAGGCTCGTTCGCATTTGTCACAAACATGCCGCAAACAGGTATTTGAACGCAGAACGCTTGATTTTGCAGGCCAGTGAAGATTATTTAGACGGGCGTTGAGTCTGGCGTGGGGCGCACGGATTTGCGGTATTTGAACGGATGCACCTTTATGTCACCGAAACTGACGCGCCGGGCGGCGCTTTCCCTCATTCCACTGATGGTGACCGGGCTTTCTGTTCCGGTGCTGGCGGATGACAATGCGGCAGAAGCCTATGCGCAGGATATTGGCGAGCAGGTGTTGAAAGTGGCCAATGCGGGCTCGCGCGGCAAGGCCACACGGGGCCGTTTCGCTCAGTTGCTGACCCGCTATGTGAACCTGCGCGGCATCACCTTGGCCTCGCTCGGCACCTATCAGAAGCAGCTTCCCCCTGGCGACATGGGCAAGCTCAACGACCTTGTGACCACCCAGCGCGGCGCTGTTTGCCTGGTATGTGGACGACTTCAAGGGCTCGGCCTTCCAGGTGGACCGCAGTGCCACGCAAGGTTCCTTCACCGTTGTTTACAGCAAGATCAAGCAATCGGCTCCGATGAGCCGATCATCTGGTATTTGTCGCCCGCGGCAGCGGCTTCCGCATTGTCGACCTGAACGTGAAGGGCGTGCGGTTGTCGTCTATTATGCGCCAGCGCTTCTCGGACGAATTGAAAAAGTCGAAGGGCAATTTCGAACCGCTCTACGCCATGCCTGCCGAAGCGGAAACCTGGTGAGCGCCTGCCCGGGCACGTTCAACTTCTGTTAACCATGGCCGCGCCACAGTTCCGGCGCTAGAAGCCGAATCATGATCACACGCCGCACACTGCTTGCCGGACTTGGCGCCGCGCTTGCGACACCCGCCCGGGCCGGAGACCATCCTTCGGTCGTCTACATGCGCCAAGTCGCCAAAGACCTTCTGGGGGCTCACAGGCAGGGCACCGTCTCTGCCTTCCTGCGGGCGGTGCAGCGCCACGCGGATGTGCCGACCATCGCGCAGTTTGCCCTCGGCCAATATAGTGGCAAGCTTCAGGCCGGGCAGCGGGCCCGCTATGAACGCGGTGTGGGCCACCTATCTGGCGCGCTATTTCGCCCTGCAATCGCGAGACTACACGGTCGCCAACATCGGCGAAGCCACGGTGGACCGGAATCAGGACGTGATCGTGCAGTCCAAGGTCTATCTGATGACCGGGCAGACTTATACGGTGAACTGGAAGCTGGACTGGAAGGGCGGGCGCTACAAGGTGCGCGATGCCAGCGTGCTCGGCTTCTGGCTGACCAATTTCCAGCGCAAGGACTTCACGGATTTCCTGGGCAAGCGCAATGGCGACATCAACACGCTGATCGCCGCTCTCTACGGTTAGTTAACCAACAGGCTGCATATGATCGACCCCGGTTTGGGGGTTTGTTTGTATGCGTCGTGTTTTGACTGGATTGGGCTTTGCCGTGATGGCGGCAGCCCTGGTGGCCTGTTCCGGCGGGCACCGCAAGGAGCGCCAGCAACAGGAGCGGGCGGAACCCATTCCACCGCCCGCCTGTGCGGTTGATCCCCGGCAGTTTGCCGAAGCGGAGTATGTGGGAAATTTCGGCAGCAGCAGCGGCTGTGGCGTGCGCAATGCCTGGAAGCTTTATTCGGTGAATGGCGTGAAACTCAATCCGCCGGCGGTCGTCAATTGTGCCACGGCCAACACCTTCTCCCAATGGATCAGCCGCAGCCTTCAGCCCGCGGCGCAGGATCATTTCGGCATGCAGGTGACGGCGCTTGGCATTCCATCGGCCTATGCCTGCCGCACCCGCAACAATGTGCGCGGTGCCAAGCTTTCGGAACATGCCCATGGCAATGCCCTTGATGTGTCGGCTTTCACTTTTGAGAGCGGCGACAAGGTGACAGTGGAGCAGGCTGGTTTTCCCTCGCGCCGGCTGAAGGCCTTTATCGCGCAGATCCGCGCGGCCTGCGGCCCCTTCAAGACTGTGCTGGGGCCTGGTGTGGCCTACCACAAGGACCACCTGCATTTCGACCTGCAGCGGCACAGGAACGGCGGCACTTACTGCCGGTGAGACGGTGTGGTTTTGGGGGAGATTGCAATTTCCTCCGCGCCGCCGCATATGAGCCGCCATGGAACAGGACATTCTCCGCTCCCGAGGGCACCCGCGCGTCAACAAGCAGGCTTTCAGCCCGCTCGGCTGTTTTCTGGCAGCCATGGGGGCTGGTTTGCTGACGCTGATGCTGACGGGCGCCGCCGCTGTGGCCAGCGCCTGGGCTTTTTCGCGGCTCTTGGGGTTTCCCGACACGGTGATGTACGGGATTGCTGTTGTGGTGCTGATTCCGGTTGTCTGGGCCTCGCTGTGGACTGGCCTCAGGGCCTGGCATGTGGAGCAGCGCCTGGCCCAGCACCTCGACATCGACGCCCCCGTTTACAAGATCGGGCATTATCTGCGCCGCAGCGCATAGCGCCTTCCCGCCGGACGAGAATCCGGCCATAAGTTGCGGCCATGTCCATCTGGTCCAGCATTTCCAGCACGGTACAGAGCGTTGGCGATTCCGTCAGCGAGCTTTTTGCCGGCTTCACGCGCAAAAGCTCCGCGCCTGAGAAGTCCATTGCCTTCACCATCGCCATGATCGCGCTCGGGGCCAAGATGGCCAAGGCCGACGGTGTGGTGACGCGCGACGAGGTGGCGGCCTTCAAGCAGGTGTTCCACGTGCCGGAAAAGGACATGAAGGCGGTGGAGCGCATTTTCGACATGGCCAAGCAGGACGTGGCAGGGTTCGAAACCTATGCCCAGCAGGTGGCCAAGCTGTTCGTGTCCAAGTCATCGGTTCTGGAAAACGTGCTGGACGGCTTGTTCCACATCGCCAAGGCCGACAACGCCATCCATGAGGACGAACTCACCTATCTGGAACGCGTGGCTGAAATCTTCGGTTTCACAGGGCCGGATTTTGCCCGCATCCGGGCCCGCCATGTGGCCATGGGTGATGACCCCTATGAAGTGCTTGGCCTCGAAAAGGATGCCACACCCGAGGCGATCAAGGCGCGCTACCGCAAGCTGGCGCGCGAGCTTCACCCTGACCGGCAGATGGCCAAGGGCGTGCCTGCTGAAATGGTAAAGCTGTCCAGTGAGCGCCTGGCCCGCATCAATGTAGCCTATGAGCAACTGATGAAGGGAAGCGCTGCGTGAAGGGCACGGCACTGCCCAAGCGCGTGCAGGTTTCGCCCAATGTGGAGCCCCGGGCCAGCGGGGCCGGGGTGCGCTATCTCATTCTGCATTACACTGGCATGTCGTCTGCGGCGCTGGCGGTGGACTGGCTGTGCCGCAGCGAGTCCCGCGTGTCGTGCCACTATCTGGTGGATGATGCGGGCAAAATTTTTCAGATGGTGAATGAGGAGCTGCGCGCCTGGCACGCGGGTGTTTCAAGATGGCATGGCGATACGGATCTCAATTCCCTGTCGGTGGGGATCGAGATCCAGAACACCGGGCACAGCATGGGATACCCGGATTTTGGCGGCGGTCAGATGGAAGCTGTGGCGGCGCTCTCCCAGGACATTGTGACCCGGCATGGCATTCTGCCCCGCAATGTGCTGGCCCATTCCGATATCGCACCCGGCCGCAAGATTGATCCCGGTGAAAAATTCGACTGGCACTTTCTCTTTGAAAAAGGCGTGGGCCATTGGGTGCCGCCGGAGCCTGTCGGCGCTGGCGTTTTCCTGCAGCAGGGTGATGCCGGTGATGGTGTGACGGCCCTGCAGGGCATGCTCAAAATGTATGGCTATGGCCTTGAGGTGAACGGCACCTATGACGAGCGCACACGCATCGTGTTGGCGGCATTTCAACGGCATTTCCGCCCGGCCAAGGTGGATGGCGTGGCGGATGTTTCAACTGTGACCACGCTGCACCGGCTGCTGGCGGCGCTGGCTGTGAGCTGAAGCTATTTCACCTTGCAGACATTGACGAGTTCATCGAGGCCGGAGTCAACCAGCGGATAGATGGTCTCGTGGCCGGCAATCTCCGTGCTGAAACGGTCGGCAGAGAGAAGGGCAGTGATCACTTCGTCCTGCACGCCGGTTTCCGTTTCGATGGAGACGGTGCCAAGAAGCTCGTTGTTGGCGGTGCGGCCCGACAAGGAGAACGTCTTGCCATTGGCCGCGATCTCGAACTTCTCTTGCGCATCCGGCTTCAGGGCGGGGGCACCTTCGGGGAAGAACAGCTTCACATGGCCTGAGCCCAGCTTGCACCAGAAGCTGACGCCCACATCATCCGACTCCGGCACGCCGAACACGAGATAGGCATCCTCATCCTGGGCATCGAGAGACCATTCGCGTTCCTGTGCGAGGGTGGGTTGCGACAGGGCGCAAAGCATGGCGCATCCCAGGGCCAGGATTGCGAGAGCTTTTTGTTTCAGGCGCATGCGGAATTTCCACGGCAGGTTTTCCCGCCGCTCATAGAACAATATGAACGGGGTTGCAGCAGGTGATTGTCAGTTGCGAGAAGTGTTTTCGAGAAAGTCCGTCAGCAGCTTCAGGTTCCGGGTGTTGGCCTTGAAGAAGATGTCGAAGATGTCGCCAGCCACGGGAATGGTGCCGAGACCCGCATCAAGTGCGGCGTTGACCGCCATGCGGCCGAGCAGGGCCTTAGGCGCGCCCAGCTTGTGGGCCTGATGCATGGCATAAACTGAGACCAGCAGGCTGACGGCATCACCACCGCCGGGAATGAGGCCAAGCAGCGGGTCAACGCCCAGGCGGATGCTGGTGAAGGGAATGCGCCAGTTGGTATCCATCAGGCGGGCAAGCCGCGTGAGGCGGGCCAGGGCTGCCGCCTCTTTCGCTGTCAAAACCCGCTTGTGCGTTGCTGTCATCACCATGTCCTCCGGACCGGCGCACAGATGGCCCCGGCTGGCCCGAATTCAAGAGGTGTTGACGGGAGGGGTTGCCAGCGCCTAACCGCGCCCCTGCCAGCTGGCCGGATGACCGCTGCCGCAAGGGCCGAAAGGCCGCGGTGGAGGAAAGTCCGGGCTCCACGGAAGAACGGTGCCGGATAACGTCCGGCGGGGGCGACCCCAGGGACAGTGCCACAGAGAACAGACCGCCGGACATGTTCCGGCAAGGGTGAAACGGTGCGGCAAGAGCGCACCGCGCTGCTGGCAACAGCAGCGGCACGGCAAACCCCACCGGGAGCAAAACCGAATAGGGACGGCAGGGCGCGTTCGCCGCGCCAGGGCTTTTTCCGGCCTGCCGTCCGGGTAGGTTGCACGAAGCATCCGGTAACGGATGTTCCAGATGAATGGTCATCCAGCGTTCCCACCCGCGAGGGCGGGGGCGTGGACAGAACCCGGCTTACAGGCCAGCTGGCGCTTTTCCCCCTGTGGATGGGTGGAAATGAATCGCTTTTGAAACCATTTGTTAACAATCCCGGCGGCATTGTCCGGGTATCGTTAACATCTTGTTCACCCTGCCCGATTTGCCGTGACAACGCCCGTTCCAACTGCTGCTGCGGAAGCCCCGCATGTGCCGGTGATGCTCGCCGAGGTTCTGGCTGCGCTGAAGCCTGCGGCAGGCGAGGTGCATGTGGACGGCACATTTGGTGCAGGCGGTTATAGCGCTGCCATTCTCGCCGCCGCTCCCGCCCATGTTGTGGCCTTTGACCGTGACCCCAATGCCATTGCCGCGGGGCAGGCGCTGGTGGCGCAGTCCGCCGGGCGGTTGACGCTGGTGCATGACCGTTTCTCGCACATGGCTGTTCATGTGCCGCAGGGCGTTGATGGCGTGGTGCTCGACATCGGTGTTTCCTCCATGCAGCTGGATGAGGCGGCGCGCGGATTCTCGTTCCTGCGGGAGGGGCCGCTCGACATGCGCATGTCGCAGGCGGGGCTTTCTGCCGCCGACATCGCCAACAGTTTTGATGCCGATGATCTTGCCGACATCATTTTCATTCTGGGCGAAGAGCCGCGCTCGCGCGCCATTGCCCGGGCCATTGTGAAGGCGCGGGGTGAAGCGCCGCTTGCAACGACGCTCGACCTTGTGCGGGCCGTGGAACGCGCCACCGGCCCGCAGCGGGCCAAGGACCGCACGCATCCCGCCACGCGCACCTTTCAGGCCTTGCGCGTTTATGTGAACAGCGAGTTGGAAGAACTGGCGCAGGCCCTGTTTGCGGCGGAGCGCATGTTGAAACCTGGCGGGCGGCTGGTGGTGGTGACCTTCCATTCGCTGGAAGACCGGATCGTGAAGAAGTTTTTCGCCGAACGCAGCGGCAATGTGCCCACGGGATCGCGCCACATGCCGCAGCTTGCGGCGCGGCCAGCACCTTCATTCACACTGCCGGAGAAGGGGCATGGGACAGCGGGTGAGGCCGAACTGGCGCAGAATCCCAGATCCCGCTCTGCCAAGCTGCGCTATGGCCTGCGCACCGATGCGCCGGCCCATGTGGCCGATGCGAAGGCGATTGGCGTGCCCCTGTTGCCTGGAAGGATGAACTGATGCTGAAGGCCCTCAATGCGCTGCTGGTGATCACCGTACTGGTGGCGGGATATTTTCTTTATGGGCTGGAGCATAACACGCGCGGTGCCGAGCGCGAGATTGCCCGCACGGAACATGGCATTGCCGACGCGCGGGAAGCGATCAAGCTGTTGACCGCTGAGTGGAGCAGCCTGACGCGGCCCGAACGCCTGCAAAAACTTGCAGAGCAGAACCTGGCGCTGGAGCCCACGCGGGCCCAGCAATTCGTCAGCATCGAAGACCTCAAGAGCAAAGTGCCCGAGCAGGTTCCCGTGAAGCTGGAAGAAACCAACAAGGACCCGATCGGGGACATTCTCAAGAAGATGCAGCAGCAATGACGATGAGCGTTCCGCCAGTTCTTGATGGTCCAGCCCGGCTTCACGGGCAGAACCGCATCCGCCTGCTGGGCCTGTGCTTCGCGGGCGCCTTCGCGCTGATCGCCGGGCAGCTGGTGCGCATTGATGCCACCAAGCCACCCAAGGACACGACCGCTGAACTGGCCGGCAAGCAGGAGCGCATTCCCCGCCCCGACATCGTTGACCGCAATGGGGAAGTGCTGGCGACCGATATCGCAGTTGCCTCGCTCTATGCCGACCCGCGCAAGATTCCCGATGTGGACGAAGCGGTGGAGCTTCTGACCGCAACGCTATCCGATGTGGATGCCAAAGCGCTGCGCGAGCGCCTGAACAAGCCCAAGAGTGCCTTTGCCTGGATCAAGCGGCAGGTGAGCCCGGAAGAACGTGATGCTGCCTACAATCTTGGCATTCCCGGCGTGGGCTACATCAACGAGCGCAAGCGCGTTTATCCGCAGGCGCGGCTGGGCGCGCACATCGTTGGCTATGTGGATACCGACACCAAGGGCATCGCCAGGGTCGAGAAATATCTTGATGACGCGGGTGCCATCTACACGGCCTCGCTGGCGGACCCCGAGACCCATACCGCAGCACCCGCCCAGCTTTCCGTTGACCTGCGCGTGCAGCATGCGCTGGCCGACGAGGTGGGCAAGGCTGTGACCAAGTTCAAGGCGATTGGCGGCGGCGGCATTGTGATGAACACAGAGACGGGGAAATTCTGGCGCTCGTTTCCCTGCCGGACTTCAACCCCAACACCGAGCCCAAGGTGTTCAGCAAGGACCAAACCAACCGCATGCTGAGCGGTGTCTATGAGCTGGGCTCGGTCATCAAGGCCGTCACCTTCGCCATGGCCTTTGACTATGGCGTCATCAACATGAACTCGCATTACGATGCGCGCTTTCCGCTGGTGATCGGCAATGCCCGCATCAACGACTTCCACGCCCAGCATAAGGTGCTGTCGGTGCCGGAGATCTTCACCAATTCTTCCAACATCGGCACGGCCAAGATGGCGCTGGATGTGGGGCTGGAGCGGCACCGGGAGTTCCTGCAGAGGGTGGGCCTGTTCGACCGGCTGGAAACCGAACTGCCGGAATCCGCGAAGCCGCTTCTGCCCAAGCGCTGGAGCAAGATCGCCTCCGCCACTGCGGCTTTTGGCCATGGTTTTGCCGTACAGCCCCTGCAAGGCCTGAGCGTTGTGTCGGGGTTGATCAACGGCGGCGAGATGGTGAACCCGACATTCCTGAAGCGCAGCAAGGAAGAAGCCGATGCCCTGGGCCAGCACATCGTCAAGCCATCAACGGCCGAAAACATGCGGAGCCTTTTCCGCATGAATGTAGTGGAAGGCACCGCCACCAAGGCCGATGTGATCGGCTATCGTGGGCGGCAAAACGGGCACCGCCGAAAAGGTGATCCATGGGCGCTATTCCTCCGACCATTCGCTGACCTCGTTCATCGGGGCCTTCCCGATGGATCATCCGCAATATTCGCTGCTCGTCATGCTGGACGAACCCAAAGCGCTGCCTGAGACCTATGGCTTTGCCACGGCAGGCTGGAACGCCGTGCCGACGGCGGCGAAAGTGATTGAGCGCATTGCGCCGCTCCTGGGCGTGCAGCCGGAGTTCACGGCAGCTGACCTTGAAAAGCTGGCGAAGCAGGAAAAGCTGGAAAGAAAAGAAGAAACTCTGAACCATGCCCCGCAGCCTTGCCCGATTGCTTGCCCATGATGCGCCTGTTCCCGCAGGTGCGGACGGCCTGCTCATTTCCATGATCACCTCCGACAGCCGGGCAGTTCGGCCCGGCGCATTGTTTGCCGCATTGCCCGGCACGAAGGTGGATGGCGCCTCATTCATTCCGCAGGCGATGGCCAAGGGGGCCGCGGCCATCCTTTGCGCGCGCGGTGCCTATGCAGGCCCCGGTGTGGTGATCGCCGTTGACAATCCGCGCCAACTGCTCGCCCGCATGGCGGCGCGCTTTCACGACAAGCAGCCTGATGTTGTGGTGGCGGTAACAGGCACCAACGGCAAGACTTCGGTTTCGGTGTTCGTGCGCCAGCTGTGGGAGGCCATGGGCTTTCGTTCTGCCAGTCTTGGCACCATCGGCGTCGTCGGTCCGGATGGCGGGCAATATCTCAATCACACCACGCCAGACCCGGTGGAACTGCAGGCGCTGGCGGCGCGGCTGAAGGAAGACCACGTGAGCCATCTCGCCATCGAGGCCTCGAGCCATGGCCTGGCGCAGAACCGGCTTGATGGCTTGCGGCTGACGGCGGCGGGCTTCACCAACATCACGCGCGATCACCTGGACTATCATCCGACGTTCGACGATTATTTCGAAGCCAAGATGCGGCTGTTCGACGAACTGCTTCCGGCAGGGGGCGTGGCTGTCATCAACGCGGATCGCCGCATGGCGAGGAAGTGAAAGATGCGGGCCGAGGCCGCGGCCTCAAGACTTTCACGGTGGGCCGCAAGGGCTCTGGCATCCGGCTGGTGGAGGCGCGCCGCGAAGGCCTGGAACAACATTTGACGCTGGCCACCGCCACGGGTGAGCACCGGGTGACGCTGCCGCTGGTGGGCGATTTCCAGGTCTCCAACGCGCTTGTGGCGGCTGGGCTTGTGATGGGGGCTGGCGGCGAAGAGGAAGTGACGCTGCGTTCGCTGGCCAGCCTGAAGGGGGCCACGGGCCGCCTTGACCTTGTGGGCAAGACCGCAAGCGGCGCATCGGTGTTCGTTGACTATGCGCATACGCCGGATGCACTGGAGAACGCCCTGTCGTCGCTCCGGCCCTATGCGGAGCGCAAGCTCATCGTGGTCTTTGGTTGTGGCGGCGACCGCGACAAGGGCAAGCGCCCGCTGATGGGCGCTGCCGCAGTGAAGCTTGCCGATGTGGCCATCGTCACCGACGATAATCCGCGTACGGAGGATGCAGCGGTGATCCGCCGCGAGGTGATGGCAGGTGCAAGGGGTGCGGTAGAAATCGCCGACCGGGCCCGGGCCATTCGCGAGGCGGTGGCGCAGGCCGGGGCCGGCGACATTGTGCTGGTGGCCGGCAAGGGTCACGAAGAAGGACAGATTATCGGCAAGGAGGTGCGGCCGTTCAGCGACCATGCCGCGGTGCGTGCCGCCATTGCCGGAGAGGATTATCATGGCTGAGGCCCTGTGGACGGCAGACGAACTTGTGGCGGCAACGGGCGGGCGCCTGAGCGGGTCCGTGACGGCGGCGCTGACGGCGGTTTCCATCGACTCGCGCGACATCAAGCCCGGTGACATTTTTGTCGCCATCAAGGGTGACAAGATGGACGGGCATGACTTTGCCGCCGCGGCGCTCAGGGCCGGGGCGGGGCTTGCCATTGTCGCGCGCGCCACACCGGAGATGCAGGCGGCGGGGCCCCTGCTGGTGGTGCCGGATGATCCGCTGAAGGCACTGGAAGCCATGGGCCGCGCGGCCCGGGCCCGCAGCCACGCGCAAATTGTGGGCGTGACCGGCAGTGTGGGCAAGACCAGCACCAAGGAAATGCTGCGCACGGCGCTGTCGGCGTCTGGCCTCACCCATGCCTCGGCTGCATCTTTCAACAATCACTGGGGCGTGCCGCTGACACTGGCGCGGTTTCCCCGCGCGGCGGCCTTTGGCGTTTTTGAAATCGGCATGAACCATGCGGGCGAAATCATTCCGCTGGTGGGCATGGTGCAGCCCCATGTGGCGATCGTCACCACGGTGGCGGCAAGCCATCTCGGCCATTTCAAGTCGCTCGACGACATCGCCGAAGCCAAGTCTGAAATCTTCACAGGGCTGGTGCCGCGCGGTGCCGCCGTCATCAACCGCGATTCGCCCTATTTCGATTTTCTGGCGAGCCGCGCCAAAATCTGCGGGGCGCAAGTCTATGGCTTCGGCAAGCACGAAGCCGCCGACGTGCGCATGGAGCGCGTGGCGCTGCACGCGACGTGTTGCTGTGTGACCGCCAACATCATGGGTGAGCAGGTGATTTACAAACTGGGCATGCCGGGCGAGCACATGGCGGTGAACAGCCTTGCGGTGCTGGCAGCGGCGAAGTTGATGGGCGCGGACCTGGCGCGGGCGGCGCTGGCGCTGGCCGATGCCCAGCCCGCCAAGGCCCGCGGCGTGCAGCAATCCCTGGCCATGCCGGGGGGCGAGCTTCTGCTGATTGATGAAAGCTACAATGCCAACCCCGCTTCCGTGCGGGCCGCACTGGCGCTGCTGGCGCAGGCAAAGCCCGGCAAGGGCGGGCGGCGCATCGCGGTTCTGGGCGACATGCTGGAACTGGGCGAGCATGGCCCAGCGCTGCACGCGGGGCTTGCCGAAGCATTGGACACGGGCAAAGCGGATGTCCTATACGCCGCCGGGCCTCTCATGGCGCACCTGTGGAATGCCACGCCCGCGCACAAGCGCGGTGCCCACGCCGCAACATCAGCCGAACTCAGGGACACGCTGCTGGCAGCTCTCCGGCCCGGTGATGTCGTGATGGTCAAGGGCTCGCTCGGCAGCCGCATGGGACCGCTTGTGGAGGCCATGAAGGCGCAATGGCCGCTGGCCCAGAAGGACATGTGAAGGACACCTGACGCGATGCTCTACTACCTGCTCACCAGCTTCACCTCGGAGATATCGGCGCTCAACGTGTTCCGCTACATCACCACGCGGACGGGCGGCGCCATTCTCACGGCCCTGGTGTTCATCTTCATCTTCGGCCCGCGCATCATCTCGCTGCTCAAAGTGAAGCAGGGCAAGGGCCAGCCCATCCGCACCGATGGCCCGCAGCGCCATATCGTGGAAAAGCAGGGCACACCCACCATGGGCGGGTTGATGATCCTGTCGGGCGTTTTCGTGTCCACCATACTCTGGGCCGATCTCTCCAATCTCTCTGTGTGGGGCGTGCTCTTCGTCACACTGGGTTTTGGTGCCATCGGCTTCTATGACGACTTCCTCAAGGTGACGCGGGCCTCGGTGCGGGGCTTCTCGTCACGGCTTCGCCTGTTTGCCGAATTCGCCATCGCGGCGATCGCCGTGGGCCTGTTCATGTGGGATGGTGACAAGCCGCTTTCCTGTTCGCTCGCCGTGCCCTTCCTC
>JAXMCS010000011.1:0-72190 GCA_046349175.1 Hyphomicrobiales bacterium
TATCAGTTAAAACGGATATTCACCGAAACGGAAGGCCCTCACGGATTTGTCAGCCTTCACATCGAAGCACCAATATTGCTGGCTTTCGACCACGAAGCGGCAGGTGGGCTGGCCGTCAACGGGGATGGCGGATTGCTTCCAGTCGGCAAAGCCACTGGCGGCCTTCCATGTCCTGGACCAGATGAAACCATCCATGCCCTTGACGACGACTGTCACCTGCTTCTTGTTGCCAGACACCATCACGTTGGGACGCTTTTCGGTCTCGCCACCCAATTTGACATTTTGGCCACCGCCCACAAGCACATTGGTGAGTTCACTGATGCTGCCACCATTGTTCTTCACATAGCAGTCCACATGGGTGCCACCCATCCAGGCGCAGCTGGGGGCGCTGGCGGCGGTCCAGCCAAGGCCACGGTAATCCGCCCAGCCATAAAGCTCCGTCTCGGGGTCCATGTACCAGGCCTTCACCGAAAGTTGGCCCTGGGTGGTGCGCACGATGGCATAGAGCGCGTTGTTTCCCTTGGCATCAAGGGCGGCGACCGCCGACGGTGATCCCGTCACTACGCCGCCGAGGCTTTGGAATTCAGTCCAGTCACCTCCGGGAGCACGGCTCGTGTACCACAAGGCATCATCCATTCCGACGACGAAGCACCAGAGATACTTGTTGAACGTCGTGCAGGAGGGCGAATACTTGATTTCGCCGCCGATGCGACTCCAATCGCCATCCCAGGGCCCTGCCCCGGTGCCGGGCCGCCACCACAGAGCACCATCAGTGCCACGGCCAAAAATCGCGATGCGGTTCTTGTCCTTCGAAATCATGGCCGTGGCGGAGATGTCGCCGTTGATCTGGCCGCCAAGGTTCTGCTCCTTCAACAGGCTGCGGCCGTTGGCGTCCTTGCCGGAATATTTGGGTTGACCCTCTTCGCCGTCGCTGCCCTGCTGGGCCACGTCATTGTTATTATCCTGCGGTTCTTCACCCTGCGGATTCATGCCCTCGTCGTTGGCGAGATTGCCTTCGCCTGCCTTGGGGGCGCAAACGATCTTCTTGAAGCCGGTGCAGCCATCGTCCTTGCACAGCTCCTTGGAGGAAATCACCTCGGTAGGCAGCTGCGGATTTTCGTTGGGGGTGAAGGACAGAACCTTGCCCTGATCCTGATACCAACAGAAGGCCTGGGCAGCGGGCGAACCGCACTTGTCGCCCCAGACCTTGCACCAGTCGAGGCTGTGGCCGTGGATCTTGGGGTTGATGAAAGTGGCGTTGTCGGCCGAAGCCGAACCAATGCCGGCCATCATGGTGGCGGCGAGAATGGCGGCATTGCGCCAGTTTGTTCCCTTAAACACGTCATCCTCCGAGATTCCGTGCCCCCAAGGGGCACGGTGCATGGTGATGCGGGAGGCGTCAAGTGGCGGTTCCCGCGGTTGATGCGCAGGGAAATAATCGGCTGTGACTGAATGCTGTCTGAACGGCTTGTTCAATAAGCGAAGTCGCGGAAGACCCTGTTGATGTCTCCGCCCCATGCCCCATTGTAGAGGTCGAGCAGGTTGTCCGCCGCCGTCTTGCCGGAGGCCACGGTCTCATCGAGCACGTCCAGGAAGGCCGCTTCCGGTTTGCCCTTGCAGCCCACGATGTTGCGGGCGTTGAGGCCCTGGCGGGCCCGCGTCAGAACTTCCGCCGCGATGTCGCGCACGCTGCGCCCGGCAATCTCTGCCTTCAGCGCCAGCCTTGGCACGTCGTCACGCAGCTTTTGGCGCTCAGCGGCGGTCCAGCCCTTCACAATGTCCCAGGCCGCATCCAGCGCCGGGCCATGATAAAGAATGCCGGCCCAGAAGGCGGGCAAGGCGCAAAGCCTGCGCTGCGGGCCGGAATCGGTGCCGCGCATTTCGAGGTAACGCTTCAGGCGCACTTCCGGGAAAATCGTCGTGAGGTGATCAGCCCAATCCTTCAGCACGGGCTTTTCGCCAGGTAATTGCGGCAACTTGCCATCGAGGAACTTGCGGAAGCTTTCGCCTGCCGTGTTGATGAACTTGCCATTGCGCATGACGAAATACATGGGCACGTCGAGGGCGTAGTCCGTATAGCGTTCGAAGCCCATGCCATCTTCAAAAGCAAAGGGCAGCATGCCGGCACGGGCATTGTCCGTGTCGGTCCAGACATGGCTGCGGAAAGACAGAAAGCCGTTGGGCTTGCCTTCCAGGAAAGGCGAATTGGCAAAGAGCGCCGTGGCGATGGGTTGCAGCGCCAGCGAGACACGCAGCTTCTTCACCATGTCGGCTTCACTGGCAAAGTCGAGATTCACCTGAACCGTGCAGGTGCGGAACATCATGTCCCGGCCCAGCGAGCCCACCTTGTCCATGTAGGGGGCCATGATGCCATAGCGGCCTTTGGGCATGACGGGCGTTTCGGCCCTGGTCCACACGGGCGAAGCGCCAAGGCCGAGGAAGCCGATGCCCAGTTCGCTGCCGATCTCGTGCACCTGCTGCAAGTGGTCGTTCACCTCCGTGCAGGTGTCATGCACGGTGGCCAGCGGCGCGCCCGAAAGTTCAAACTGGCCGCCGGGCTCCAGCGAGATATTGGCCATGCCCTTGGGGTCAGAGAGTGCGATGATGTTCTCGCCCTCATAAACGCCCTCCCAGCCGAAGCGGGACTTCAGCCCTTCCAGCAGGGCGCGGATGGAGCGCGCGCCGTCATAGGGCACAGGCCGCAGCGTGTCGGTAAGGAAGGGGAATTTTTCGTGCTCGGTGCCAATCTTCCACTCGCTCTTGGGCTTGAAGCCCTTGTCGAAGTAGGTGACAAGCTGCGCCCGGTTCTCAATGGGGGCGCGGGCTTCGGCTGTTTCTGGAGTGGGTCCGCTCACGGTGTGTCCTGCTTTTTGTTACGGCCATGTAAGCATCCGGCATGACGGGGGCAAGTCACAAAATGTGATGCACAGTCTTACAGTTTTCATGGATCGCAGCTGTCACGGCGCTTGCGCAGGAAAGCTTGCTCCCCTGCGTTACGGCTCATGGCAAGGGCCGTTTCATAAGTTTGGCGCGCCTCATCCCATCGCCCTAGACGGCGGAACATATCGGCCCTTGCAGCATGGAAAGGTTGATAGGCATGAAGTTCTGGCTCCAAAAGCGCCAGCGCACGCAGCCCGTCTTCAGCGCCTGAGTACCATGACAGGGCAACCGCCCCATTGAGCAGAAAAACCGGATTGCCGGATGTGGCGTGAAGATGATTGTAGAGCAGCACAATCTCCTGCCAGTTTGTGGCGGTGTGGCTCTCCGCCTCGCAATGCAGGGCATTGATGGCGGCCTGCGTCTGGTAGACTCCTGGCCTGCGCCGGGCCAGAGCCTGCCCCAGAAGGGCCGTGCCATCGGCGATCAGTTCCCTGTTCCACCGTGACCTGTCCTGCTCTTCCAGTGCGATGATCTCGCCCGCGGCCGAAAGCCGAGCGGGGGCCCGGGCGTGGATCAGCAGCAGAAGGGCCAACAGGCCTTCAATTTCCGCATCACCCTTATGAAGCGCCGCCAGCAGCCGCGCCAGCCGGATCGCCTCTTCACACAGGTCAATGCGGCTGCGGGCCTCGCCCGCCGTGGCGGCATAGCCTTCATTGAAAACGAGGTAGATGACCGCCAGCACCGAATCGAGGCGCGCCGGCCATGCCTCCGGCCCCGGCACTTCATAGGCAATCCCGGCCTTGCTGATCTTTTGGCGGGCCCGAACCAACCGCTGGGCCATGGCCTCTTCGCTGTCGAGGAAGGCCCGGGCGATTTCCTGTGTGGTCAGGCCGCACAGCGTGCGCAAGGTGAGCGCCACGCGGGTTTTCTCTTCCAGCGCCGGGTGGCAGCACGTAAAGATCATGCGCAGGCGATCATCTTCGATATCCTGCAATTCCTCTGGCGGGTTCTGGTCGAGCGCCAGAAGCGCGCCATACTCCGGCATCTTGCGGGCAAAGTTGCGGGAGCGCCGCAGCCTGTCGATGGCCTTGCGCCGCGCCACTTGCAGAAGCCAAGCCGGGGGCGCCTCCGGCAGGCCACGCTGCCGCCAATGTACGATGGCGGACTCGATGGCATCCTGCAGGCAGTCCTCGGCCAGCTGCAGGTCGCGGATGTCCCGCATGAGAGCCGCCAGAAGCTGGGCCGTGTGCTGGCGCGCGACGGCCGTGATGGCCGCCCGCGCCCGCTGGTCGTTGTCGGTGGTCGAAGCGGAACTCAGTAGTCGAGATCCAGAATGGGACGCACTTCAACCGCGCCGTTTGCGGCACTGGGGATCATGGCGGCATATTTGATCGCGTCATCCAGATTGGCGCACTCAAACATGTAGAAGCCGCCCAACTGTTCCTTGGTCTCGGCGAAGGGGCCGTCCATGGTTTGGATCTTGCCGCCCCGGATCTTCACTGTCGTTGCGGTTGATGCAGGCTGCAGGGCATCTCCGCCGCGCATCACGCCATCCTTGATGTAGGTGTCGGTGGCCGCCCGGTAGGCTGCCATGAAGGGACCGAATTCCGGCGAGCCGTATTGCGGCTCTTTGCTCGGGTCTGTGTAAATGAGGGCAATGTATTTCATGTCTGTCTCCGGGGTTAGGTTCAGGTGGCAATGAGATGGGCGAGAATGTTGCCCGCCGCGATCAGTGTTGCAAGGGTGGTCATGCTGCCGCCAGCAATGCGAAGCGGGGAAGCTGGTTGGGTCACGTTGAGGCCCAGGGCATGAAACAGGCGTCCCACCAGCAGCAACAGGCCCGCGGCATGCAGCCAAAGGGAACCGGTGCCGAGCAGTTCGGCAAGGGCCATCAGGAGCAGCGCCATGGGCACGTTTTCAATAAAGTTGCCATGCCTGCGGATGCGCAGCGCCAGGCTTGTATTGCCTCCATCGCCGATGGAAATGTTGGTTTTCGCCCGCAACATGGAGACGTGGGCTGACAGCGCCACCATGAAGAGTGTGAGCGGAATTGCGTAAAGTCCTGTGATGTGCGGCGTCATTTGATCTCCTCTGCCGTGTTGAACCGGTGCGGCCCGCGCCACACCTGACATCAAGACGAACGGACGGAAGCCAGATCGACATGCCCGCAAAAATTATTTTGCGCCCCAGTCCCCGATTGCCGCCTGCACCAGCGCCAAGGCGGCAATTGCCACCGTATCGGCCCTGAGAATGCGCGGGCCCGCCGATGGGAACAACGAAGGCTTGCGCCTTCAGCAGGCGTTCCTCCTCGGTAAAACCGCCCTCCTCCGGCCCCACCAGCACAGCGGCGGGCGGTGACACCTGCCGCAAACGCTCCAGCGGATTGTCTTGCCCCAGGGTTTCATCGCAGTAGATGAGCTTGCGGCCGGGTTCCCACGCCGCAATTACCTTGGTCAGGGGCTGGGGTTCCAGAACCTCCGGCACGAACACGAGATTGCATTGCTCGGCCGCCTCCACCGCATTGGCGCGCATGCGTTCGAGATTGACGCGCTCGGCAATGGTGCGGGCCGTCATCACCGGGCGCAGGCGGCGGGCGCCGAGTTCCGTTGCCTTCTGCATCATGTAATCGAGGCGAGCGTGTTTTAGGGGCGCGAAGAGATAGTCAATGTCCGGCGGCGGCGTGACAGCGCTGACCGGGCGCTCGCAGCGGATGGACGCGCCCTTCTTGCCCACATCGGTGAGGTAGGCGAGCCATGCCCCATCGCGGCTATTGAAGACCTCCACCACGTCTCCCCCCACCAGTCGCAGCACATGGGTGAGATAATGGCCCTGCTCGCGTGCCAGCGGAATGTCGGTGTCCGGCTGTAGCGGGGCCTCAAGGTGCAAGCGGGGTGTGGTTTTTGCCATGCCCGGCGTGTTACACGGCCATGACGATGGATTCCAAGATACATTCCAGACACGCCCCCACAGACCCGTCACCCCGGCGAAGGCCGGGGCCCCGCTTATTGAGGACGGCGCTGGGAACTAAGCTGGATCCCGGCCTCTGCCGGGATGACGATCTTTGCGAGGGGCATGAGTGAACAGCGGCAATCACATCGCCGATGCCACACCCGGCAATTGGGTGGAGCGCACCCTGCCCGCGCCCACGCTGCCCTATGCGCAGCTGATGCGGCTGGACCGGCCCATCGGCTGGTGGCTGTTGCTCATCCCCTGCTGGTGGGGGTTGGCGCTGGCCATGATGGTGGATGCCCCACGCTGGCTGGACCTGTGGTTTGCGCTGCTCTTTCTGCTTGGCGCCATCGTCATGCGGGGGGCGGGCTGCGTGATCAACGACATCTTCGACCGTGACTTCGACGCCCAGGTGGCGCGCACCCGTTTGCGGCCCCTGCCCTCGGGCCGGGTGAGCGTGAAGGGCGCGCTGGTGTTCCTCGCGGTGCTGCTGGCGCTTGGGCTGCTGGTGCTGCTGCAATTCAATTGGCTCACCGTGTTCACCGGCCTCGCATCGGCGCTGATCTTCACCATTTATCCCTTGATGAAGCGCATCACCTATTGGCCGCAACTTGTTCTGGGGATTGCATTTAACTGGGGTGCGCTGGTGGGCTGGACGGCCCATGCGGGAAGCCTCTCCCTGGCTCCGCTCCTTCTCTATGCGGGCGGCATTTCCTGGACCCTTGCCTATGACACGATCTACGCCCACCAGGACAAGGATGACGACATCCTGATCGGAGTCAAATCCACGGCGCTGAAATTCGGGGCGAAGACGCGGCACTGGCTTGCTGGCTTCTTCGCGCTGGCACTCGCGTCGATCGCGGTGGCCGCCTGGCTTGCGGGTGGCAGCTGGGGCAGTGCTGCGGCGCTTGCCATTGCGGCAGTTCACGCCCAATGGCAGTGCCGCAAATTTGATGACAGCAACAGCGCGCTGTGCCTTGCGCTTTTCAAATCCAACCGCATCTTTGGGCTTGTCGTGCTCGGCGGTTTTGTGATGGATGCCTTTTTGACATGAGTGACCTACAGGATATTGCCCAGAAACTGCTGGACCTTGCCCGGGCGCGCGGTGCCACCGCGGCCATGGCCAGCGTCAGCGATGGCCGCGACACGTCGATCACCGTGCGCAACGGCGAGGTGGAACACCTTGAACAGGCGGAGGCCCGCGAGGCGGGCTTGCGGGTCTTTTTCGGCCAGTCCTCCGCCTCCATCTCTGGCAGCGTGCTCACACCCTCAGGCCTTGAAAAGCTGGTGGACCAGGCGGTGGCCATGGCCCGCCTCGCCCCGCCGGACCCCTTTGCCGGGCTGGCGGAACCTGCGCAGCTTGCCAAGGTTTTTCCGGCGCTGGATGTGCATTCCAACGAGTTGGTGAACGCTGATGATCTGCGCGAGCGGGCCCTGGCGGCGGAAGCGTCGGCGCTGGCGGTCAAGGGCGTCAGCAAAAGCAATGGGGCTGGCGCATCCTCCTTTGAAGGGCGCAGCGCCACCCTTGCCACAAATGGCTATGCCCGCTTGTCGGCCCGCACCAGTTTCGGCACAAGCGCCTCGGTGATTGCGGGTGAAGGCACGGCCATGGAACGGGATTATGATGGCCATGGCGCCGTCTATTGGTCCGATGTGGAGCCCGCCGAAAAGATCGGCCGCACGGCAGGCGAGCGCGCGGTGCAGCGGCTTAATCCGCGCAAGCTTTCTTCGCAGCGCGTGCCCGTCATTTTCGACCGGCGCATCGCCACCAGCCTCATCGGGCATCTTCTGTCGGGCATCAATGGCGCTGCCATCGCACGCGGCACCAGCTTCTTGAAGAACGA
Organism: Hyphomicrobiales bacterium; assembly: GCA_046349175.1. Taxonomy (GTDB): domain Bacteria; phylum Pseudomonadota; class Alphaproteobacteria; order Rhizobiales; family Aestuariivirgaceae; genus Aestuariivirga. The sequence goes on from JAXMCS010000011.1 coordinate 7,674, forward strand.
CATGGGACAGGCGCTTTTCGGTTCCGGCGTTTTCATCATCGATGATCCGCTCAAGCCGCGCGGCCTTGCCTCCCGCGCTGTTGATGGCGAGGGCCTGCCCGTGTCCCGGCAGGCGCTCATCGACAAGGGCGTGCTCACCACCTGGCTTCTGGACCTGCGCTCGGCCCGTCAGTTAAACCTGCCGCCCACCGGCCACGGCGGGCGCGGCGGGCCTTCCAGCAGCAATGTGCACATGGAGGCAGGCAACCGCAGCCCCGCCGAGATGATGCGGGAATGTGGCACGGGGCTTCTCGTCACCGAATTCATCGGCTCTTCCATCAACATGGTAACGGGTGACTACAGCCGGGGTGCATCGGGCTATTGGTTCGAGAATGGTGCCATTGCCTATCCGGTGAGCGGTGTCACGGTCGCCGGAAACCTGCGCGACATGTTCAAGGCGCTGGAACCGGCCAATGACCTGATCTTCCGCTCCTCCACCGTGGCACCTTCGTGCTTCCTGGGCGAGATGACCCTTGCCGGGCGCTGAGATGGACGATCTCGCCCTGCTGCTGGAGACGATCCGCGAGGCAGGCGCGCTGGCGCTGCGCATCCGCAAACAGGGCTTCAAGGCGTGGCGCAAGCCGGATGGAACGCTGGTCACGGAAGCCGATATTGCCGTGGACGCGCTGCTCAAGGAAAAGATTTGCGCGGCCCGTCCCGGCGATGGCTGGCTGTCGGAAGAATCGCCCGATACGGCAGAGCGTCTGGGCAAGCCGCGCCTGTGGATAACTGATCCCATTGATGGCACGCGGGCCTTTGCCGATGGCACGCGCTTCTGGGGCATAGGCGTGGCGCTCACGGAAGGCGGCGCGCCGCTCATGAGCGCCATCTTCTGCCCCGACGATGATGTGCTCTATCACGCGGTCAAGGGCGGTGGCGCCTTCCGCAATGGCGTGGCCCTCACCTCGCCCGCCAGCAGCGGCCCCGTGATTCTGCCGCGGACGGCGCAGGCTGCCGTGCAGACCCTCGGCCTGCCGACGCAGGTGAGTTCAAACTGGCCCATGCTCCTGCGCTTTGCCCTGATCGCCGAAGGGCAGAACCCCGGCTACATCGCCATGGGCTCCAAGCAGGATTGGGACATTGCGGCGGGCGTGCTGATGGTCACGGAAACCGGCGGCATCGTCTCCACGGCCAAGGGTGCGGCGCTCCGCTTCAACACGCCGGAGCACACGCAGCCGGGTCTTGTTGCGGCGCAGCAAAAATGGCATCACCCCCTGATCACAGCAGTAGGACATTTCTGACATGGCAAAAGCGGCAGCAAAACCGGCGGCGGACATGGGTGAACAGCTGATCCATCTGGTCTTCGGCGGAGAGCTGGAAGACGTGGCGGATGTCACCTTCAAGGATCTTGGCCGGCTCGATGTGGTGGGCTTCTTCCCCAACTATGAAGCCGCCCACCAGGCCTGGCTGCGCAAGGCCCGCGAGACGATCGACAATGCGCAGATGCGCTATTTCATCGTGCACCTGCACCGCTTTCTCGATCCGGGCAAAGCGTGATGGCGGGCCCTGCCCCCAGCTTCGTGTTTCCCCAGCCGCGGCCCTGGAAAAGCGCCCTGCTGCGCGGCTTCAACAAACGCTGCCCGCGTTGTGGTGAAGGCCACTTGCTGAAGGGTTATCTCGGCGTGGCGGACTCCTGCACGGCCTGTGGCCTCGACCTGACGCCGCAACGGGCCGATGACGCGCCACCCTATTTCACCATTCTCATTGTGGGCCACATTGTGGTGCCCGGGCTGTTGGTCACCGAAAAGCTGTGGCATCCCGATATCTGGCTGCAACTTGGCTTCTGGCTTCTGGCTACGGCGGTGCTGACTTTGTGGCTTTTGCCGCGTGTGAAAGGGGCCGTTATCGGGGCGCAATGGGCCTTCCGCATGCATGGTTTTGACGAGGCCGGTGGGCCTGATCCGGCGGTTCCCGGTCAGCCTTGACTTCCCCCGGCTTTTCAGGTCTATCCGCCCCAAATCCCGCATCCGGAGTGAATTATGGCCAAGGGCACCGTTATCAAGATCAAGTTGGCTTCGACCGCCGACACCGGTTACTTCTATGTGACCAAGAAGAATTCTCGCACCAAGACCGAGAAGATTTCCATGAAGAAGTATGATCCCGTGGCGCGCAAGCACGTGGAATTCAAGGAAACCAAGATCAAGTAATTTCGGGCTTTGCCTGAGACGCAAAAAGCGCCGCTTGTCGGCGCTTTTTTTGTTGGGGAAATGGTGCCGGTCCGGACAATGTGGAATCGAGGAGGCCACTCAATTCATGCCCGGACCGGCGGACCCGTGGGATCAGGAGATGCGGCGGGCCTGACCCCGGGGCCATTCGTTGCGGCATGTGCCGCGAAAAGGTGCGGCCCGGATGCGGCTGGCGGCGGTTGGAGCTGCCCTTGCAGCCGTTTCCGGGTTGCTAAAAATTTATGAAAATGCAGCCGGATGGTCCAGCATAACCTATGGTAAATGCTGGCCTTTCGCCGTTCACGATGAAGCGTTAGGGTGAAGATTTAGGGTGAATGGGCAAGCCGTTCGGTTGGTCGGCCCACACTTCACTTCTCCCGCTTGCGAGAGAAGTGAGTTGCATCACCATCCGCGCGTGCGAATGGCGCTACCCTTCGGTGCTGTCCACGTCCGACTCAACAGCCGCGCTCATTTCCGTGCCCTGGGCCGTCTCCGGTGCAGCCTCGGCCGCTGGTGCCTCTTCCGGCAGGTGCATTTCCAGCGGTGGCTGTTCCGTGCCGTCGAGCGGTTCTTCGTCGGCAGTCAATTCTTCCGGGGCTTTGGGCACGGGCACGTCAAAGCCCGGCGGCAGGTTGGCTTCCAGCAGGCCCGCGGCTTTCAGTTCCTGCAAGCCCGGCAGGTCGGTGATGTCGTTGAGGCCGAAGTGCTGCATGAAGCCTTCGGTGGTGCCGTAGGTGACGGGGCGGCCCGGCGTCTTGCGGCGACCGCGCATCTTGATCCAGCCGATTTCCAGAAGCGTGTCGAGCGTGCCTTTGGAAATGGCCACGCCGCGAATATCCTCGATCTCGGCGCGGGTGACAGGCTGGTGATAGGCAATGATGGCGAGTGTCTCGAGGCCCGCCTTGGTCAGGCGCTTCTGCTCCTGCACATCCTTGCGCAGCACGAAGGCCATGTCCTCTGCCGTGCGGAACATGTATTTGCCCGCCAGCTGAACGAGGTTCACGCCACGGTTTTCATAATTGGCGCGCAGGTCTTCCAGCAGGGCCGGAATATCAGCAGCGGCCGGCAGGTGTTCGCGGAACTTTTCCAGGCTCACGGGTTCGTGGCGGCAAAGAGAATGGCTTCGATGATGCGCAGATACGGAAACTGCGCTCAGCGTGGGGATGCATGGTCACCACGGCAGAGGCCGCCGGGGCATGCGCCAGACCGGCGCTTTCATCCTGCTGCTCATCAGCGGTCACTGCGGAAGACGTGGCTTGCATCATGTTTACTCTCAAAGCCTCCAGGCCGCCACGCGGCGGCCATAAATCGGCTGGAACACTTCGTCCTGGCGCAATTCCAGAACACCCTCGCGCACCAGTTCAAGGCTTGCTGTGGGAAACTGGAGGCGCGCACCAGCGGCGCAGTTCCGGCGTGGCCAGATAGCGCTCCAGCCAGCGGTCGAAGGTGCCCCAGTCGTCCATTGTGCCCACGGGCGTTCCAGCGCCTCACGTGCTTCCTTGATGGACCAGACAGGCTGGCGCTTCACGGTGTATGTCTGGCGAACCATCTTCCGGGCGCGGCGCTCGGCATAGGCCTTGAGCAGGTCCATCAGCGTGTCGGCATATTCGCGCTGCTTTTCGATAACCAGCGGTTCGGGCGCACCCCGGAAGAACACGTCGATGCCCGGTTGGCTTCGCTCCATGATCTGCCCGGCCCGCTCGCGCATGGCCTGCAGCCGTTGCAGGCGGAACGCAAAGGCGTGCCGCCATGTCCTGCGGTGTGGCCTCGCCTTCGCCGGCGGGCGGCGCGGGGATGAGCAGGCGCGACTTCAGGTAGGCCAGCCATGCCGCCATCACCAGGTAGTCCGCCGCAAGTTCCAGCCGCATGGCGCGGGCCTGATCGATATAGGCGATATACTGATCGGCCAGCGCCAGAATGAAATCTGCGATAGGTCCACCTTGTGGGTGCGGAGCCAGGTCAAACAGGTCAAGCGGGCCTTCAAAGCCTTCCAGATCCAGGATGAGGGTATCCTCATCGGGCAAGCATGACTTCGCGGCGCGGCTCGCCGTTGCCATCTGGCCAGGGCGCGCCCTGCTCCATGGCGGGTGCATGCAGGACCCTGTTCTTTGGCCTGTTCCGGATTTGATTCAGTCATGTCGGGTTTTTAGCCCCCACAGGCGGCTTTGCCCACCCCGGCCCGCCAGCTATCAACGGCTAATTGTTCGGGACCAAAACAGCCCCAAAATCAGCCCGAACTCAAGACAGGGCCAGCACTTCATCGAGGTCGCGGAGCGCCATCTTTTCATCGAAGGGCCGCGGCTTCTGTCGCATCTTGAGGGCAACGCGGGCCCAGGCAAGCCCGCGCGGCTTCATGCGGCCCGCCGCTTCCGCCACCTCTTCCATTTCATGCAGGATGCCATGGCAATTCAACACCAGATCCACACCAGCATCGAGAGACTTGCGGGTGCGTTCAGCGAAACTGCCCTTGAGCGCGTGCATGGACAGGTCGTCGGTCATCAGCAGGCCGTCGTATCCCATCTGCTTCCGGATGACATCCTTGATGACGGCGCGACTGGGTGGCCGGGTTTTCGGGATCAATGGCGGCCAGCACCACATGATCATGGCCATGGGGCAATGGGCAAAGCCGGCAAAGGCTGGAAGTCGTGCGCTTCCAGTTCCGGGCGTGATGCCGTGATCACGGGAAGTTCGTGGTGGCTATCCACCACGGCGCGGCCATGGCCCGGCAGGTCACTTCATCACTGGCGGTAGCGCCGCCAGCAAAGCCATCGGTGTGGGCCCGGGCCAGCGCTAGCGCCGCATGCGGCTGGCGGGAATAGGCGCGGCTGGCGATGGCGGCTGTCGTGTCCTCGCGCGGCAGGTCCCAGCACCGGCGCACAGGTGGCGGTGATGCCCAAGTCATAAAGCTCGCGCGCCATGAGATGGCCGACGAGACGCGCGCCGCCCGCAGCGCATGCAGCGGGCGCGGTAAAGCTTGCCGAAGGCTTCCGCCGGCGGATATTTGCGCCAGCCCGGCACAGGCGGGGCCAGACGCTGCACGCGGCCCCTTCCTGATCGATGAGCACAGGCGCATCCTTGCGAGACACGGCTGAGCGGAAGGCAGCGACCAGTTCGCGCACCTGATCCGGGCTTCACAATTTTGCTTGAAAAGGATAAGGCCCCAGGGATTGGCCTTGGCGAAGAAGGCGCTTTCCTCGGGCAAGAGGCTGGTGCCCTTGCAGCCGGAAATAAAGGCAAGAAACGGGAGTCTTGGACATGATGGTCAGGAGTATGCTTTGCAGACTGAGTTTGATCGGAATTCCGTCTTACTGGCGGCGGACCAGGCCGATCGCGCTCGCCATTTGCGAACAGCTTTGTGCGAACGGCGCTGGCCTGCTCGCGGGTAGCAACAGGGCCAAGGCCCAGGCGGTAGCGCGTGGAGCCGGAGACCTCTGCAGGCGTGATGACGGGTGCCAGGCCGGCAACGGCTGTGCCATTCCTGCTCTTGATGCGTGCGTATTCCTGGTTCGCCTCACCCTGGGTGCGGAACATCGACAGTTGCACAACATAGCCGCTGGCCGTGGCCTGCGGCTGGGCTGGCGCAGGGGCGGGCTGCAACGGTGCGGGCTTTTGCGGTGGCCACCTGTGGTGGTGCCGGCTGGGCGGCTGCCGGTGCATCCGGCGTGTCGTCGCTGTTGCGGAAGAGATCGGCCAGTGTCTTGCTTCTTTTTCTTCACCGGTTCGGCTGGTGCGGGATTTGCTGCGGCCTGCTGGTTGGGATCAGCCATGCCATCTCCAGCATAGAGACCACCCGAGCCACCGCCCGAAACCTGCTTCAGCGGTTGGCTGATCACCGCCACCTGGCCATCATCGATGGTGGCATCAACAGCGGCGGGCTTGCCGGAAGGCGGCACCAGCACAACAGGCTTGGAGCAGATTCTTTTCTGCCTTTGGCTTCACCACTTTGGGCTTGTCGGCCACCGCGACCTTGGCGGGCTTCTTCGGTGTTTCTGGAACCACGGTGTCATCTGGCGTGCCGACGATGAACTCCGTACCCTGATCAGGTTTGGCCGGCGGTGGCGAGGCCGCTGGCTGCTCTATTCAGGGCGGCGTCCTGCGGCTTGGAGGGCATCACCACATTATCGCCTACAATGGCGGGCAGATCGCCCTTCAAAGCGGTTGAATCCTGCGATTGTGTCGTGGCCGTGGTCATGCCACCACCTGCCCCCTGAGACGGCACTGCCGCCTGGCTTTCGCCGGCGGCAAGTTGATCACCAAACTGGTCGGGTCCTGGGAATCCCCGGGGGTGTTCCCTGGAAGGTCAGGGAACCCTGCTGTCCGTTCTCACCCGGTGGTGGTGGCAATGGCAACGGAACCAATTCCTCTTGACCTGCCGGAGCCGCGCCCTGCGGCTGGCCTGCGGGCTGTGCGCCATCTCCCGGCACTTGCGGCGTTTCACCGGTGTTCACAACCTCGCCGCCGAGAACTTCCTTGTCGCCGACAATGCGGTCGTAGATCAGTTTCTTGCGGAAGGCGTGTTGGCCGGCTGTGCGGCAGGTTGCGGGCAACCTTCACCGGCTGGGCCGGGGCTTCCACAACAGGTATTGCCGCCCGCCGTGTTGGTTGCGGGCTTGTTGCTCTGATAGAGCCACCAAAGTCCAGCAGCGACGAGCGCACCCATCAGCAACAGGATCAAGAGGGCAGCCCAAGGCCCGCGTGACGGCGGAAGGTCCTCGTCGTAGCCCTGCTCCATGTCGCGATAGGCATAGCGGTAATCGCCGGCAGTCGCGCGGCGCTGGCAGCGGTCTTCGAAGATGTCGCCTTCTGCGCCGTAGTCGTCCCGGTAGCCCGTGGTGCCCGGACGGGCTGGCGGACGCAGATGACGGGCGCGACCATCCGGCGGATAGACATCATTGCCATAGGCGGGAGGGCCAGCGGCGGCACGTTGAGGCGTGGGCCCGCCCCATAGGTTTGCGGGGCCGCGGGCGGCACATAGCCATTGGCCGTGCCATTGAGACCCGCCCCATAACCGCTGGGCGCATAGCCGCCACGGTTGGCCGGATCAACAGGCCTGTAAGGCGGCACGGCCGATCCGTAATTCTGCTGGGGCATGGGCCGTGTGGCCTGCGGATAGGCCGAAGGCGGCGGCGTGAAACGCTGCTGCGGCGGGCGGGCCATTTGCGGCTGCACTGGCGGTGCGGCCGGGCGCTGCGTAAAGGCAGGCTTCTCCGCACCCAAAGGCTGGCGCGGCGGTGTCATGGTTGCAGGGCTCAGTGATGGCGGCGGGGCCACCGGGCGCTGCGGCGTCATAGCCGGGGGCACAACAGGCTTCGCCGCAGCAGGCGGCGGCGATGCGGGGGCAGCCATGCTGCGCGGCTTGGGCGGCAGCGGCAGGCCAGCGGATGTGTTGGGCGTGGCTTCGGGCTCTTCGCCCGCGAAAGTGAACTTCGGACGGCTACCGCCATTGGCGGTAGAGGACGCGGGGGCGCCGGGAATTTCGGCGCGCTGGCGGGCCGCCTGCACGCGCTGTTCGGCAAGCTTCTCCTGCGCATCACGCTGGGCCTTCAGCTTGTCCGCCAGTTTCTCCGGCTCAGCGGGGCGGGCTGCGGCCCTGGCCGGGGCGCGCGGGGCCATGGGCGCAGGCTTCACCGCAGGCTTCGGCTGGGCCGCTGCCGGTGGCGAAAACTCGTCGGCAATGCGCGGCATGTCCTTGCCCGCAGCACCGGCCGCGCCGATGCCAAGACGTTCGCGCCAGCTGCGCTTGTCCGTGCCTGTGGTGGATTTCTGATCCATGCCTTTGCCCGTTCCTACATTTCCTCGACGGGTTTCACGCCGAGAATGCTAAGCCCGTTGGCCAGAGAATAGCGGATCGCGTGCAGGAATGCGAGCCTACTCATTGTCAATTGCCTTTGGGCGGGGATAATGAAACGCAAATGCGGCGACTCTTTGCCCTTGTTCCAAAGGGCATGAAAATCACTCGCTAACTCATAGAGATAGAACGAAATTCTGTGTGGCTCATGGGCAAGGGCTGCGGCTTCCAGCAGGCGCGGGAAGGCGGCCATGCGGCGGGTGAGGGCCATTTCCGTTTCGTCCGTGAGCAGATCGAAGGCGGCGTCACCGGCGGAAGCGGCCTCAAAACTATCCGCCGCGGCATTGCGCAAGACCGAGCAGATTCGCGCGTGTGCATACTGGACGTAGAAAACCGGGTTGTCCTTGGATTGCTCTGTCACCTTGGCGAAAGTCGAAATCGAGGGTGCCTCGTTTTGCGGTAGAACGCATCATGAAGCGCACCACATCGGGGCCGACTTCATCAACAACATCGCGCAGGGTGACAAACTCCCCTGCCCGCTTTGACATCTTCACGGGTTCGCCATTGCGGAAGAGTTTGACGAGTTGGCACAGCCGCACAATCACCTGCACATTGCCAGGCCCAGCCAGGGCCGAGGCAACAGCCTGCAGGCGCTTCACATAACCGCCGTGGTCGGCACCCAGAATGTAGATCAGCTGCTTGAAGCCACGCCCGATCTTGTCGCGGCTGTAGGCCACGTCAGAGGCGAAATAGGTGTAGCTGCCATCCGACTTCTTGAGCGGCCGGTCCACGTCGTCGCCAAAGGCGGTGGAGCGGAACAGCGTCTGCTCGCGGTCCTCCCAGTCCTCCGGCACTTCGCCCTTGGGCTTGTCGAGGCGTCCTTGATAGACATGGCCAGATTTTTCCAGCGCCGTCAGCGTGTCGGCCACGGCCCCTGAGCCATGCAGTGACTTTTCCGAGAAGAACACTTCCTGCGTGATGTTGAGGGCCGCGAGATCACCACGGATCACATCCATCATCATGCTGATGGCCTTGTCCCGCACAGGGCCGATCCATTCGCTTTCGGGAAGATTGTGGAACTTGGGACCGAACTCCGCAGCAAGCGCCTGGCCAACGGTCTTCAGGTAATCACCGGGATAAAGCCCTGCGGGGATCTCGCCGATTTTTTCGCCCAGTGCCTCGCGGTAACGGAGATGGGCCGAGCGGGCCAGCACGTCCACCTGTGCGCCGGCGTCGTTGATGTAATATTCCTTGGTGACGTCATAGCCCGTGGCCGAGAGCAGCGCGGCCAGCGCATCGCCAAACACGGCGCCCCGGCAATGGCCCACATGCAGCGGCCCGGTGGGGTTTGCCGAAACATATTCGACGTTGACCTTCTCACCCTTGCCCAGTTGCGAGTGGCCGAAGCTTGCGCCCTGCTGCAGCACCGATGTGAGGAAGCGCGGCCAGACGGCAGGTGTCAGGCGAAAGTTTATGAATCCCGGTCCCGCGATCTCGGCAGACGCGATATCGGCATGGCTGGACAGTCTGGCCACGATGAGTTCGGCGAGCTTGCGTGGATTGAGGCCCGCATCCTTGGCCAGCACCATGGCGGCATTGGTGGAGACATCGCCATGGGCGGCATCACGCGGCGGTTCGGCCACGATGCGGGCAAGGTCCAGCCCTCCCGCGATCTGCCCTTGGGCGGCGAGTTCTTTCAGGGCCTCTTCGACGAGGCCGCGGACGTGCGAAAACAGGTTCATCTTCTGATACTAAATAATTGATTGATTTGATTAACTTTCGCTTAACGAAAGAGTGGCTCGAGGTCAAACAGGCGCTTGTGCTGGTCGATGGCATAGCGGTCTGTCATTCCCGCCAGAAAATCGCAGACCTGGCGGGCATAGTGGCTCTGGCTGGAAATGGCGGCGTCATCACGCCAATCCTTGGGCAAAAGCTTTTCATCATTCATGTAGGCATTGAACAGGTCGCGGATGACGCGCTGGGCCCGTTCCATGATCTCCAGCACGCGCGGATGGCGGTACATGGACTGCGACAGGAACTGCTGCAAAATGCGGTTGTTCTCTTTCATCTGTGCACTGAGCGTCACCAGCGTTTCTCCGGCGCGGCGCACCTCGTCGGCGGATTTGGGATGGCGGCGGCGCAGGTTCTTGCCCGTGGCATCCAGCACGTCATTGACCATGGCGGAGATGACCCGGCTCTGGGTATCATGCACCAGCCTGTTGTGGTCGATGTCGGGATAGGTTTTCAAAACCTGCGCCAGCGCCGTGCCCACCAGCGGAATATCGCCCAGATCGATGACGCTGAACAACTTGGCGCGCAAACCATCATCAATGTCATGGGCATTGTAGGCGATGTCATCGGAGACAGCCGCCACCTGGGCCTCCGCCGAGGCATGCAGCGCCAGGCCAAGGTCATGCACTTCAGCATATTCGATGATGGCGGCCGGCAGGCCCGCCTCGCGGTAATGGCCAAGGGCATGGCCTTCCGCATCAGTGAGCGGGCCATTGTGCTTGACCAAGCCCTCAAGCGTTTCCCATGTCAGGTTGAGGCCATCAAAGGCGGCATAGCGGCGTTCCAGCCTTGTGACGATGCGCAGCGCCTGGGCATTGTGGTCGAAGCCGCCAAAGTCTTTCATCAGGGCATGGAGTTCGCGTTCCCCCGCATGGCCGAAGGGCGTGTGGCCCAGGTCATGGGCCAGCGCCAGCGCCTCTGTCAGGTCTTCATCAAGGCCCAGCGCGCGGGAAATGGCACGGGCAATCTGCGAGACTTCCAGCGAATGGGTGAGGCGGGTGCGGTAGTGATCGCCCTCGTGATAGACGAAAACCTGGGTCTTGTGCTTGAGGCGGCGGAAGGCGGCGGAATGGATGATGCGGTCACGGTCGCGCGCGAACTCGCTGCGCGGCGGAGCGGCAGGCTCCGGCACAAGGCGGCCGCGGGTGTGGGCGGAATCGCAGGCATAGGCCTTCAGGTGGCTCATGGCCGCCCTGCCCGCCTGCCCATTGACTTTTGGGTCTCAAATTCCAAAATCTGGCTCATGTCGACTCCCGCCTTTACCGTAACGCCCGCCGCCGCAAAACGCATTCTTGAGATTGCGCCCACGGGGCACAAATCGCTCCGCATCGCCGTCAATGGCGGGGGCTGCTCAGGCTTTCAGTATGAATTCACGCTGGATGACCGGAAGGCCGCCGACGACATGGCCGTGCAGCAGGACGGTGCGACGGTGCTGATCGACGTGATCTCGCTGGACATGATGGCGGGATCAACGCTGGATTTCGTTGACGACCTGATGGGCCAGTCCTTCCGGGTGCAGAACCCTAAGGCCAAATCGTCCTGCGGCTGCGGGACGAGTTTTTCGCTCTAACGAGTCAAAGCGAAGAAACCTCTCCCGGCGCGTGCCGCGCCACACTCTCCAGAGGAGAGGGAGAAGCATCTGCAAGGTTGTCTGATCTATTCTGCCCTCCCCTTTGGGGAGGGTGCCCTTTCACGGGGCGGGAGAAGGTCTATCCGTTACCCTCACTCCACCGTCACGGACTTCGCGAGGTTGCGCGGCTGGTCCACGTCGGTGCCCATTTGCACGGCGGCGTGATAGGCCAGCAACTGCACTGGCAGCGCATGGATCAGTGGGTTGGTGAAGGGATGCACCTTCGGCATGGTGATGCAGTGGAAGGTCTTGCCGCTGTTGTGGGCGCAGCCCATGGCATCCGTCATCAGCACAATCTTGCCGCCGCGCGCCGCCACCTCTTCCATGTTGGAGATGGTCTTTTCGTAGATGTCGTCATGGGGCGCCAGCACCAGCACCAGCACGTTCTCGTCGATGAAGCGCGATGGGGCCATGTTTCAGTTCACCCGCCGCATAACCTTCGGCGTGGATATAGCTGATTTCCTTGAGTTTAGCGCGCCCCTCGAGCGCGATGGGATACATGAGTCGACCGAGGAAGAGCACGTCGCGGGCTCCCGCCACATCCTTGGCAACGGCAGCGATATGCTTCTCCTGATGCAGCACTTCAGCCATATGGCGCGGCGCTTCCAGCAGGGCACCCACCAGTTCCTGCTCGCGCTCTGGCGAGAGGCGGCCGCGCTGCTTGGCGGCCAGCAAGGCGAGCGCAAGAGCTGCCAACTGGCAGGTGAAGGCCTTTGTGGACGCGACACCGATTTCCGGCCCGGCATAGGTGCGCACCACCATTTCGCATTCCCGGGCGATGGTTGATTCCGGCACGTTGACCACGGCCAGCGTGTGCTGCCCCTGCGACTTGGAATAGCGCAGGGCGGCCAGCGTATCCGCCGTTTCGCCCGACTGGGAGACGACGATGGCCAGTCCATTGGGCGGCAGCGGCGCTTCGCGGTAACGGAACTCGGACGCAATATCGACGTCGCAGGGCAGCCTTGCGATGCGCTCGAACCAGTATTTCGCTGTGAGGCCGGCATAGGAGGCCGTGCCGCAGGCGGTGATCGACACGCGGTCCAGCTTGGCGAAGTCGAAGCTCATCTTCTCCGGCATGCGCACAGAGCGGTTGGCGAAGTCGATGTATTCGGCCAGCGTGTGGCCCAGCACTTCCGGCTGCTCGGCAATTTCCTTGGCCATGAAGTGGCGGTGGTTGCCCTTGTCCACCAGCATGGTGGAGGCCTGCGAGAAGCTCATGGACCGCACGACTGGCATGTTGTCAGCGTTGTAGATCTTTACGCTGCTGCGGGTCAGCACCACCCAGTCGCCATCTTCCAGATAGGTGACGCGGTTGGTGAAGGGCGCAAGCGCAATGGCGTCCGAGCCAGAACATCTGGCCATCGCCATGGCCCACCGCGAGCGGTGACCCCTGGCGGGCACCGATCAGCAAGTCCGGCTCGCTCTTGAACAGCATGGCAAAGGCAAAGGCCCCTGCAGGCGCGGCAGAACCTTCTTCACGGCATCAACGGGGGAAGGCCATTCTTGCGCTCCTCGGCGATGGCGTGGGCCACCACTTCCGTATCGGTCTGGGTATCGAAGACATGGCCCTTGGCGATCAACTCTTCCTTCAACTCACGGAAGTTCTCGATGATGCCATTGTGGACGATCACCACATCGCCCGCCGTGTGGGGATGGGCATTGGTTTCTGTGGCCGCACCATGGGTGGCCCAGCGTGTGTGGCCGATGCCGGCAATGCCCAACATGGGCTCGGCGCGCAGGCGCTCTTCCAGGTTCTTCAGCTTGCCGGGGGCGCGGCGGCGTTCAATGCCGCCATTTTCCAGCGTGGCCACGCCAGCCGAGTCATAGCCGCGGTATTCCAGCCGCCGCAGCGCCTCACGATCGACAGTGCCACGGGCTCCTTTGCCCAGAATGCCAACAATGCCACACATAGAACCCGTTTCCCGTTACTTCGATTTCTGCAGTTTGCGCGCCTGTTTTGCGGCGCGATAGCGTTTGGCCCAGCCATCCTTGATGACAAGTTCGGGCCGCGACACGGCCAGCGCATCCGCCGGAACCTCGCCGGTAATCACACTGCCCGCCCCGATATTCACTCCTGCCCCGATTTTCACCGGGGCCACAAGGGCGCTGTTGGAGCCCACGAAAACATTCTCTCCGATGTCGGTGAGGTGTTTCTCATAGCCGTCGTAGTTGCAGGTGATGGTGCCCGCGCCTATGTTGGAGCCCGCGCCCACAATGGCATCGCCAATATAAGTGAGATGGTTGGCCTTCGCGCCCTTGCCCACCTTGGCCTTTTTCACTTCCACATAATTGCCGATGTGGGCCTTCTCGCCGATCTCCGCGCCGGGGCGCAGGCGGGCGAAGGGGCCGATGCGCGCGCCTTTTGCCGATCACCGCGCCTTCAATGTGCGAGTTCGCGAGAATCTCAACATCATCAGCCACCACCACGCCGGGGCCGAGGAACACATTGGGCTCAATCACCACATCGCGGCCCAGAACCGTATCGGCGGATAAATGGACCGTGGCGGGATCAATCAGGGTTGCTCCGTTCAGCATGGCGGCTTTGCGCAGGCGGGACTGGAACTCGGCTTCGATGGCGGCCAGTTGCACGCGGTCGTTGACCCCCGCCGTGTCGGCCTCAGGGCATTCGCTCACGGCGCAGGGGTTGCCCGCCTTGTGCATCAGCTCCACTACATCGGTGAGATAAAGTTCGCCCTGGGCATTGGCCGGCGACAACTTGTGCAGCATGGGCCACAGGTGATGCGAGCCGATAGCGATGACACCGGAATTGCACAGCGTGATGGCGCGCTCCTCGGCGTTCGCATCCTTCTGCTCGCGGATCGCCACACAGAGATCACCCTGCATGATGAGGCGGCCATAGCCAAAGGGGTTGGCGGCGCGGAAGCCCATTACGGCCATGCGCTTGCCCGCCTCTTTCACGGCGACGAGATCGCGCAGCGCCTGCGGCTGGATCATGGGCGCATCGCCATAAAGCACCAGCACATTGCCGGTGAAATCCTTGAGGGCGGCTTCCGCCATCATCACGGCATGGCCAGTTCCCTTGCGCTCGCGCTGCTCGGCAAAGCGCACATCGGGAATGATCTTGCGGGCCTCGTCTTTCACGGCGTCCTGGGCTGGTCCGTGCACCACCACCACATGCTTGGGGCCCACCTCGCGGGCGGCATGCAGCACATGGCCGAGCAGGCTGCGGCCCGCGGCGCGATGCAGAACCTTGGGCAGATCGGATTTCATCCGCGTGCCCATTCCCGCCGCCAAAACAACTACTGCCAGCCCCGTCATGCCCTGAAGCGTCCCAAATTCCCTGTCATGATTCACCCGACTAGCAGGCGCGGGTGATTAGTCCCTTAATTGTGGCGTTTTTGGCAATGGTTAACCTTACGGGCGGTGCTTGACCCCTCGCGGGCGCGCCCCTATGAGGGCGCCACCTCTGGATTCCACACCCGGCGGGCCGGTAGCTCAGGGGTAGAGCACGTGACTTTTAATCATGTGGTCGCGGGTTCGATTCCCGCCCGGCTCACCATTTTCCGCATTCCATCTCAGACTGTTTTCCGCGCCGCCGCGACGATCCCAAGCGCCACGCAGGCCGCCCCGGCCCAGACGATGGCGGGATAGCTTTCGCCAAAGACAACCACACCCGCAGGCAGGCCCACAGCAGCCGCCAGATAGCCGATCTGGCTGAGATAGGTCGGCCCGCCCACCCATTGCAGGCGGAAGAAGGCCACGAACATGGCCGAGGACAGCAGGATTTGCGACAGCGCCAGGCCCGGCGCATTGGCCAGAGACGCGAGTGCGCTCCCTCCTCCGGTGATGACCGCAAGCACAGCCAGCGGCACCGCCGCCGCCAGCAGCGAGAGTGCCGCCATACGCAAAGGTTGCATGTTCTGTGGCCACCAGCGGGTGCGGAAAACGTTTCCGCAAGCCAGCGACACGGGAACACTGAAAGCGGCGAGCAGCCAGCCGCCCGCCGTTTCCAGCGCCAGGCTGTTGCGCCCCAGCACAATGAGCACCGCGCCCGCAAAGCCCAGCGCCACCGCCAGAAGCAAGTTCCGGCCCGGCGGCCGCACCCGGAGTGCAATCGAAAAAGCTGCGGTGAAGACGGGCGAAAAAGCATACATCAGCGATGCCAGGCCGCTGCCCACATGGGGCAGCGCCGCAAAGACAACGCCATTGGGAATGACATAGGCGAGAAATCCGGAGATGGCTGCAAAGCCCAAATGCTGCTGTTGCAAGGGCGTTTCATCGCGCGTGAAACTGGCCACCGCCAGGATCAGGCCCGGCCCCAGCGCAATGAGCGCTGCCCAGGCGAGCGGCGCCACCCCCGCCAGATTGGCCCATTTGCCCAGCGGAAAATAAAGCCCCAGCAAAACGCCGGTGACGAGCAGCAAAAACAGCGGATTGTCTTGAAGGCGTCTGGGGGCGTGCATGGGGGCGTGCATGGGCCGAGAGCTAGCCGCAGGCTGCATGGCTGTCCAGCCAGCAGGGGCCAGCGCGAAGCATTGACCTTGTACCGCCTTGCGGGCAGCACGGCGGCATGAGCGCAACAGATTCCAGCCAGATTTCCAGCCCAACGCCAGCGGCCCTAGGGGCCCTGGCCTTCACCACCGCCATCTGGGGTGTCACACCCGTTTTCGTGCGCAGCTTCTCGCTGGTGGCAGGGCCGGAACAGGCCCTCATCATCCGCCTCATCATCGTCGGCGTGATCTTCGCCGTGGCCATGCTCTTCACCTCGGGCTTTGCCATTGCGAAGGCCCACTGGCCGCGGCTGTTGTTTATCTCGCTGTTTGGCATGCTCGGCTATTTCGTATTCTCGGTCTTCGGTTTCAAATATGCACCGGCGGGCATCGGCACGCTCATCATGTCCACGCAGCCGCTGCTCATTGCCCTGCTTGCCGCCTTTCTGGGGGCCGAAAAGCTGACACTCGCCACCGTGCTGGGCCTGGTGATTTCCTTCGGCGGATCGGTGTTGCTGGTTTCCGGCGACAATCTTCTGGGCGAAGGCACATCATCGGATGATCTGATCTTCGGCTGCGCCCTCATCTTTCTCGCCGGGGTCACCTGGTCGTTTTATGTGGTGTTGAGCAAGCCGCTCATCCGCGAATATGGGCCGCTGAAAATCACCGGCTGGTCCAATGTGCTGATTGCCCTGCCGATGCTGCCCTTCGTGCGGGGCGAGACATTCGATACATTGCGCAACCTGCCTGCCGCTGCCTGGTGGGCGCTTGCCTTCCTCAGCACCTTTGGCGCGTCCTTGAGTGTGGTAACCTGGAATTATGCCGCCGGGCACCTGCGCCCCAGCCTGCTGGGGGCCTCGCTCTATGTGGTGCCGGTGCTGGCGGTGATCGCCGGTTGGGCCATGCTGGACGAGGCGGTGACATGGCACATCATCATCGCTGCCGCCGTCATTCTGCTGGGTGTGGCCATTTCCCAAATCAAGAAAGCGCGATAGGGTTTCTGCCATGACACACACAGCTCCCGCGCCCCAAACACCTTGGTATTTCCTGCCGATGACCGTGCTCATCGCAGGCTGCCTTATTGCCATTGTCAATTTCGGGGTGCGCTCCACTTTCGGGCTGTTCACGCTGCCCATCTCCGAGGCGCATGGCTGGCCGCGCGAAACCTATTCGCTCGCCATCGCCATCCAGAACCTTCTGTGGGGCGTGGCCACGCCAATCGCTGGCATGCTGGCCGACCGTTATGGCTCGGCCCGCGTGCTCATGGCAGGTGCTGTGATCTACGCCCTTGGCGTTGCCTCCATGGCCATTGCCGGAACACCCGCGCTGTTCCATCTGGGGGGCGGCATGCTGGTGGGCATCGGCATTGCGCTGTCGTCCTTCTCCATTGTCATGGCAGCACTCGGCCGCATCGTGCCGCCGGAAAAGCGCTCCTGGGCCTTTGGCCTGGCCACGGCCTCGGGCTCCATGGGGCAATTTGTTTTCTCGCCCTTCGCGGGCAGCCTGCTGGCAATCTTTGACTGGCAGACAGTGCTCAACATTCTCGCCCTCTCGGTTCTTGTCATCGTGCCGCTGGCCGTGCCGCTTCTGGTGCAGAACACGAAAACCAGCGTAGCGGCGGCGGGCGAGACAACGCTTTCCATGGGCGAGGCCATCCGCAAGGCCTTTGGCGAGCGCTCCTACATCCTGCTGGTCTCCGGCTTCTTCGTGTGCGGCTTCCAACTCGCCTTTGTGACGGTGCATCTGCCGCCCTATCTCGCCGAGCATGGCATCTCCAAGGAGTTCGCCGGGTTCGCGATGGGCCTTATCGGCCTTTTCAACGTGGCGGGTTCCTATTCTTCAGGTGTTCTCGGTGGCAAACGGGAAAAGCGTGTACCCCTCAGCCTGATCTATCTTTTGCGCTCGCTGGCGGTCACGGCCTTCATCCTCTTGCCGATCACGCAAACCACCACCCTCATCTTCACCGCCACCATGGGCTTCCTCTGGCTCTCCACTGTGCCGCTCACCATGGGGCTGGTCACCGTCATGTTCGGCACGCGCTACATGGCCACGCTCTATGGCTTTGTATTCCTCAGCCATCAGGTGGGCTCGTTCTTTGGCGTATGGCTGGGCGGCAAGCTCTATGACATCTACGGCTCCTACGATCCCGTCTGGTGGATGGGCGTGGCGCTTGGCCTGTTTGCCTTCGTCGTGCATCTGCCCATTGTGGAAAAACGGGCGCAGACCTTCGCAGCCGCGTGATGAATTTTCCCGGCCACCGCTTTGTGCTTGGCTTCTTTGCCGTGGTGCTTGGCGTGTGGCTTGCGGTCATGGCGGTTCTGATGCGCGCCTCTGCCCTGCCACCGGAGGCGAGCGGAACCATGCTGGTGGTGTTCAATCCTGGCACCAGCGAGGATACGGCCTTTGCCGCATTGACCCAGGCGGGTGCGCGGGTGGTGCGGCGCTCCTCCTTCAATTTCATCTGGGTGGCGGGCGGCGATGAGCCGGGCCTTGTGGGACGGTTGAAAACGGCGGGGGCGCTGGGGGCCTACCGCGAATTGCCGATCAGTCCGACGATTGCCGGATGCGTGGCGGTAGTGGATGCCAAAGCTCAGGAGGCGTTTGGCTTATAAGGAGTCTCACCTCTCCCGTTCACGGGAGAGGGTGGCGCGTAGCGCCGGGTGAGGGCTTTCTCGCGCGATCCTTTTTTGCGGCATCCAAGTGCCCTCATCCGCCCCTCCGGGGCACCTTCTCCCGCAAGCGGGAGAAGTAAGGGGGTCAGCCGAGCCGCCGCAGAGCCGCCACCAAATCCTCCGCACACGGATTTTCGTGCACGTTGCCTGCCTTCCCATGCAGCCATGCCCCCGCGCAGGCGGCTGAAAATCCATCCATCCCCTGTGCCAGGAGACCCGTGATGAGGCCCGCCAGCACATCGCCCGATCCCGCCACGCCCAATTTGGCGCTGCCGTTGGTGTTCACCACCGCCTCGCCCGAGGGTGCCGCGTTCACTGTATCCGGCCCTTTGTAAAGAACAACCGCGCCGGAGGCTTTCGCTGCCGCCCGGGCGCGTTCAACCTTGTTCTCCGCATCCTTGCTCAATCCATTGAAAAGCCGCGCAAATTCTCCCTCATGCGGGGTCAGCACGGTGGCCGCAGTGCGGGCCTTGATGGCGGCGAACAACACCTCCGGGGCGTCGGCAAAAGAGGTCAGCGCATCAGCGTCCAGCAACACGGGCACCGGGGATTTGAGAGCTGTAAGCACGCGCCGCGCTGTCTCCCTCCCCACAGCTGCCGCAGGACCAATGCAGAAGGCAGATGGACGTGGGTCAGCCAGCATTGCCGCCAATTCCTCGTCTCCCACCACAGGCTTCAGCATGATTGATGACACATGCGCCGCGTGAACATGAAGCGCCTCTGTGTCACCCAACAGCGACACCAGCCCTGCCCCGCTTCTGGCCGCCGCCCTGGCCGCAAGCCGCGCCGCACCGGTTTGCAAGGCCGGGCCACTCAACAGCAGCGCATGGCCCCGAGAAAACTTGTAGGCCTCGGCAGAGAGCGCCGGCAATTTGGGCCGCGCATTTTCATGCAGGTGCGGTGCAATCTCTGTCAGCACATCATCGGGAATGCCGATGTCGGCCACCACAATCTCACCGCACAGCCCCCGCCCCGGATAAAGCACATGGGCGGGCTTCTTGCGGAAAAAGGTGATGGTGAGATCGGCCCTGATGCAGGCCCCGCGCGGTTTCCCCGTCAGGCCATCCAGCCCCGAAGGCACATCAATCGCCACCACGGGCACGCCAGCGCCATTCACACGCGCCGCCACGTCTTTGGGAAAATCGCGGTTCAGCCCCGCGCCATAGAGCGCGTCAATGATCAGTTCTGCGCCAGCAACACCATCTGTGATGCGTAAAGGCCAGCCCCAGTCACGTAGGTAACGCGCCGCGACTGTACCATCCTTGCCATTGTTGCCGGGGCCACAGAGAACAACCGTCTTGCGCGCGCCAAAGCGACGGACAATCTCCTCTGCCACGGCCCGCCCCGCCCGCTCGATCAGCGCCTGTTCGGATATGCCGCGCGCCGCCGCCAGCGCATCGGCGCGATACATTTCCGCAGGGGTCAGGATTTCGTGGACCATGGCCTACTGTGCCGCCGCGCCGGTCGTGTTGCAACCGGCGCAAGCGCGCAGCGTTACTGTAATGGGTTACTGGGATGGCAAAACCGCCGCGGCCAGTTCAAACACATCCTTGCCCGCGGCCTTGCCGATGTCGGTCAGCTTCTGGTCCGCAGTGGCGGAGGTGAAGCCGGCCTGCTTCAGGTGCTCGACCAGGCTTTCCGGTGTGTACCCCAGGAGCGGCGCCACTTCGGTTGGCGTGTGCGTCAGCACGGCATTGGCCAGCGCCATGGGCGGCGGGCCACCGGCCCCACCCGCCTGCGAGGCAGAGGAATAGGCAAATCCACCCGCCACCAGCAGGCAGAGCACGCTGGAAATGATGAAGGGCGCCCGCGGGAAATAGGCAATCCACTGCCGCCAGTTGCGCCACAGGTGTAACACGAAGGGCACGATCAGCACGAGGCTGAGGATTTCATGCATGGAGCGGAAGTAATTTTGCCCCACATGTACGAACAGCGCCACGCCTGAGATGAGCGAGACGAAAAACAGCCCCGTCACAAGCGGCGTGGCATAGCGGAAAAAGAATTGCTTCAAGATGGTCCCCTTCAATGGAAAGCGCGCCCTGGCGGCGTGTTACCCCCTAGAGACGGTGGAGCCGCGCAATTCCGTCGCTGAACCCAACAGAAACTGTACCGGCCCGCGGGCCGATCAGGCCTTCTTCAGAAACTCGGTGCGCAGCACCAGTCCCTTCACCTTTTCGTGGCGGCAATCCACTTCGTCCGGATTTCCGGTGAGGCGGATGCCCTTGATCATGGTGCCGCGCTTCAGCGTGACATTGGCGCCCTTCACCTTGAGGTCCTTGATCAGGGTGACATTGTCGCCATCCTTCAGTTCATTGCCGTTGGAATCGCGCACGGTGTCTTCGGACATGGCTTTGCTTTCTGGTGTGTTTGTGTGCGGACCTTTGAATACAACCGCCGGAATTTTGCAACCTTCTCCGGATACGTGCATTGTGGAGAAAAGAGGAAGATGCCCATGGCTCCGCACACCACCAAAATCGAGCGCACCTCAGACCGTGAACTTGTTGTCACGCGGCAAATCGTTGCCCTGACCGCCCTTGTGTTCAAGGCCTGGACAACGCCCGAAATCATGCGGCGCTGGTGGGTCCCGAAATCCGCGCCCATGCGTCTCGACAGTTGCGACATGGATGTGCGCACCGGCGGCACCTATCGCCTTGTCTTCACCATGGGTGAGCACAGCATGGCATTTTTCGGCACCTATCTCGACGTCGTGCCCAACCAGCGCATTGTCTGGAGCAATGAGGAAAGCGACCAGGGTGCAGTTTCAACCCTCACTCTGAGCGAAGCGGGCGGCAAGACGCAGCTGACCTTGCGAGAGGCCTACCCCACCGCCGAGGCCCTCGCGCTCAACGCCGAGGGCACGGAAGGCGGCATGCCGGAACAGCTGGCGCAGTTGGAAGAACTGCTGGCCACGATGACGTGAGGGCCCATTCTTGCGGAACCCAATTGCCCTCATCCGCCCCTCCGGGGCACCTTCTCCCGCAAGCGGGAGAAGTGAGGGATCAAAAGAGGTAGAACCCCAAGCCTGTCACCTCTCCCGTTCACGGGAGAGAACCTGCCCTGGACCCGATCCGGGGGGCTCTTGCGCGGAACGAGAGGTTGCCCCGCCCTCAGTGCTTCACGTCAACCTTCTTCCCCATCGGCTGGCCGATGTCCTTCAGCATCTGGCCGAACCACTTCTCTGACGTGTCGAAGGCCTTGCCGCCCTTGATGCGCGGGAACTCGATGGCGCGCAGCGGATTGCCCTTCTTCTCCTCGTCATGGCCGATGACGCCGGACACGCCGGCAAGCGCGCTCTTCACGCCCTCCACGCACATCTTCTTGATGAGCGCCAGGTCTTCCCTGTTGGCGCGGGCCGAGCGGGCCATGTAGCCCGACTTCTGCACCAGCACCTTTTCCGCCTTCACCATGTCGGCAAAGCGCTTGGCAAACCAGGCACCGGGATTGATCTTGTCGATCTTCACATGGCCGAAGGCATCACGCTCCGGCTCTTCGCCGCGGGCCTGCATTTCCGCCACGATGTCCTCGATGCCCGCCCCTTCCGACAGGAAGATCGTCACGCAATCCTTCTCGTCCATGCGCTTCACCAGGCGCTTGGCTTCGGCCTCCAGGTCAATGGCCACTTCCGGCAGATAGACGGCGTCGATGTCCTTGTGGGCCATGGAGAGGTTGAAGCCCGGCACGAACTTCATCTTCTTCAGGCGCTGGCGATAGGTATTGGCGGTGGCGGCGGTCAGCCAGCCACAGTTGCGGCCCATCACTTCGTGGATCAGCAGCATGCGCGGATTGGTGCTCTGCTCGTTGATGGCATTCTCGAAATAGATGGCCCCCTGCTCTGCCGCCGTCACCGCGCCCAGCGTCTGCTTGATGGGCACCACGTCGTTGTCGATGGTCTTGGGCAGGCCAACCACTGTGAGATTGTAGTTGTTTTCGGCGAGGTAGGCCGCAAGATCCGCCGCCGTGGTGTTGGTGTCATCGCCGCCGATGGTGTGGAGAATGGTGATGCCGTCCTTCACCAGCTGTTCCGCCGCCACATGCAGCGGGTTCTGGCCTTCCTGCACAAGGCCGCGCTTGATGCAGTCCTTGACGTTGGTCAGCTTCACGCGGCTGTTGCCGATGGGCGAGCCGCCATGCTGGGTCAGCACCAGGGCCTGCTTGCGCACCTCCTTGGTCACGGGAATGGACCAGCCCTTGAGCAGGCCCATGTAGCCATTGCGGTAGCCGATGATCTCGGCCTTGGGCAGCTTCTTCGAATACATGTCGATGAGAAAACCAACCGACGCCGAAAGGCAGGGTGCCAGGCCCCCTGCCGTCAGAAAGGCGATCTTGTGCTTCTTCGTGTGTTTCTTCGCGGGGGATTTTGCGGGTTTCGCCATGGGTCTTTTCCTTCGGCTGATTCAAGAGGATTGCCAGCCGCTTACTCTTTTGAGGTGCGCACATCAACGGGTCTCCGGTCCGATTTTGGCGGCAGCGCCCCTTGAAAACATTGTGGCAAGGGCCACGTTTCCTGCGTTCCAACACCGGAGGCACTGAGACATGAACACATCTTCTGCCACAGACTTTGGCTCGCACGGCGGGCCGCAGGGAGAGACCAGCGCGCGGGCCCATGGCTGCGACAGCCGCAAGTGGTCTGGCCTGGAGCTTGCCGCCATGATCGGTGGCTTCGTCGTGTTCTGGCCCCTGGGCCTTGCCGCCCTTGGCCTGAAGCTGGTGCGCGGCGAAATCTGGCCGGGCTCCCGCAACTCGGAAGGCCCGTGGACAGCCTACAAGGCCTGGAAGGATGAGACGGGCGGCTTCAAGCAGGGCTTCACCGCGCCCCACTGGGGCACGGCGGGCAGCAGCGGCAACACCGCCTTTGATGCCTACCGCAAGCAGCAGCTGGACCGCTTGGAAGCCGAACGCCGCAAGCTCGATGAAGACCGCAAGGCCTTTGCCGACTATCTGGCCAAGCTGCGCCGCGCCAAGGACCAGGACGAGTTCGACCGCTTCATGGCGGAACGCACCGCGCCCGACCTTTCACCGGGCAAATAAATGCTCTGAAGAACCCCGGCCACCCGCGCCGGGGTTTTTCTTTTCACCAACACGTATACCCGCCATCCGCCAGCACGATCGATCCCGTCAGCAGGCTTGCGGCATCGCTGGCGAGGAACAGGATCACAGCGGCAATTTCCGAGGGCTGGCCCATGCGGGCCATGGGCGTGGCATCCAGCCAGTGCTTGAGCAAGGCGGGGTCCTTCACTTCCTTCCGCGTCAGTTCCGTTTCGATGTAGGTAGGGGCCACGGCATTCACGCGCACGCCGCGCGCGCCCCATTCCGCCGCCAGCGAGCGCGTGAGATGGTGTACGCCCGCCTTGGAGGCGTTGTAGTTCACCTGCTCCTGCGGATAGTTGACGATCTCCGCCGACATGGAGCCCACATTGACGATGGCACCGCGCTTCTTCTCCAGCATGGCCTTGCCAAAGGCGCGGCAGCAATAGAACACGCCGTTCAGGTTCACATCGATGACGCTGTGCCAGACATCATCCGGCATGGTCTCCGCCGGAACGAACGACTTGGCGATGCCGGCGTTGTTGACCAGAATTTCAACGCCACCATGGGCTGCCCTGATCTCCGCTGCCACGCGCTCCACCTCGGCCGCCTTGGTCACATCCAACTGCCAGCTTGAGGCCTTGCGCCCCTGCCCGCGCAAAGTTTTGGCGGCCTCCTCAGCAGCCTCGCCGTTGAGGTCGGTCAGCACCACATGGGCACCCGCCTCGGCCAGGGCCTCTGCCGTTGCAAAGCCAATGCCGCGGGCCGCCCCCGTCACCACCGCCACGCGGCCCGTGAGATTGAACATTTCCAGATACACGCTGTCTCTCCCCATCACATTTCGGCGCGCAGCCTAAAAGATTCCCGGGCAATGGGAATAGCGGCGAAATGGATGTAGCATCACGCCAAAGCGGAGTTCATCCCATGACCATCACACCCGACGAGAGCGTGAAACTGCTGGCCCAGCGCCTGTTGGAAACCGAAGACTATGAGAGCATTCCCGCCCGCGAGCGGCATGTGATCGAGCGCATTGCCAAGCGCGTTGTGGTGGCGCGCGATCTGGGCGAAGCGCACCAGCAGGACCGCACCTTCGGCCAAAGGCTGGCAGATCGCGTGGCGGCCTTCGGCGGCTCGTGGACTTTCATCGGGCTTTTCGCGCTCAGCATATTTGTCTGGGTGGTGCTCAACACCTGGCTGCTCACCCGGCCCTTTGACCCCTTCCCCTACATTCTCCTCAACCTGTTCCTCTCTTTGGTTGCCGCAATCCAGGCCCCCATCATCATGATGAGCCAGAACCGGCAGGCGGCCAAAGACCGCCTTCAGGCCACCCACGACTATGAGGTGAACCTGAAGGCCGAGATCGAAATCATGGCCCTGCACGAGAAGCTGGACGAGATGCGCGACAAGGACATCGCCGCTCTGGTGAGGAGTATCAATGGCAGGTCTCTGAAATAGCAACGCCCCGCCGGAAGCCGGCGAGGCGTTAGTCTGCCAATCAGAAAAATCCGCGAATGTTCACTCCGCCGCGAAGCAGTAGAACAGGCCGGCGCCTCCGGTTTTCACAAGCGCCTCCTGGCTGCATCCGGCGCTGCCGTGAGCCGAGTTCCACGATTTCATGTGGCGTGAGTCCTTCAGGCCCATGCGGTCGTGATGGCCGACGATGGCCGAGCCATCGGTTTCGCTTGTCCAGTTCTTGCAGGTGGTGTCGCCACCCGCGGTGGAATACATGCCCTGCGGGTCTGAGCCCGTCAGCATGTCGTGAGTGTTGGGCTTGTCACCACGGCCAAACACCTTGTCGCCCTTCTCGGAGAGGGCCGTGTCCTTGGTGAGGTTGTTGTTGTCCGAATGCAGGTCTTCAACCGACTTGGCAATGACGTCACCCCTAACGTTCACCCAGGGGCCCTTGCCAATGCGGTCACGGGCGTTGATGCCAGCATCGCCGCCGGGCGCGGTTGTTGAGAGATAGGCGTGCCAGTTCGTCTTGGTGGAGCCCGCCGCCTTGGCCAGCTGGTTGCACCAGGCGTCCGCCCCTTCCAGGCCTCCCAGATTGCCGCCATGGCCAGGCCCGGCACTGGTGACGAAGAAGCTCATGGAGGCGGCATCCGCATGGGCCGGTGCCAGGGTGAACGACCCCGCCAGCAGACCAGCGGCAAGGGCAGGTAAAAGGGTGAGGGCAATGCGCATGGGGCTCTCCTTGTACTATGAGGGTGCTGCAACGCCGGTTCTAATTGGAACCGCAAATATTACATCATCACAAAATTGTGCTCTGGGTGCGACAATGGTAGCGGGCCTTGCCACGAGGACTTGCGAAGGATTGCTCTCTGAAACGGCTCAAACGAAGGCGATATCTGCGGCGGTCAAACTATAGTTGTTCGCAAATGTTGCGACTTCCACAGCGGCTTGTCCAGCATCTCCGTCTGGATCAAACCACAGCGTGTGACTGCTGGTATCATAGATGAAGCGGTCATCAGCGTCATGAGCTTGCGCGGATGCACCCGAAACAAAACTGTTCTTGTCGAGCTTACCCTTAAGTACGTTGAAACCATAATCATCAGCCAAACCCTGACTGAAGACGATGGTATCTCCCTTGGCAAAATCATTCACGCTGTCAGCTGCCCAGTCAATGATGTTGAAATCTGAAAACTCAAAGCGGTCCTTTCCTGTGCCTCCCCAAAGCTGGTCTAGGTCGGCCCCCCCATTTAGCGTGTCATTTCCTGCGCCACCGTTCAACAGGTCGCTGCCATATCCCCCGAAAAGCATGTTGGCCTGTTTGTCTCCAACTATGACATCAGCGTACGAACTCCCATAAATCTCCTCAACAGATCTATCGAGGCAAACAAAAGATCCTGCGCATTGTGTAGTTGAAAGTCATAGACTTGCTCGAAAGGTCGATGGACACGCCGAAATCAGTGGCGAGCAGCAACTGATCGAAACCTTTTCCTCCACGCAACACACCGAATGTGCCTGACGAATATATGACATCGTTTCCATCTCCGAGATCGATGGTGCCGGACGCCGCATAGTTCAGGACGGCGTCAGATCCCGGACCCGCATAAACATGCATGCCGGTGAGCGTCGAAAGTGTTATTGAATCATTGCGAATGGAGCCAAAGACAATGCCTTTGTAAATCGACGTTTCACTTGAACCTGCAATATTAAAGAACTGATCTGCCGGATTCAAATCAAAGAAAAAGTCACTTGCCGATTGATCAGGTCCGACATGAAGCCAAGGTTCAAGTGCATTGTTCCCATATGATACAATGACGTCGTCGTTGCTGCTCAGATGGAAGGCACTGACCGACTGGCTGCTTAAAACAGCCAGAGTCTGCTTCAAGACCGCTCCATCTATCGCGGTCCCCACATGTGACTTGTAATATGCCGCCAAGGATGAGGACAGCGAGGTTTCGATTGCTTTTTGAGCTTTCCAGAACGCATTGCCAGCCTGCAACCAGGCACGCTCGTTATCGTAAATACCGCTTGGTGACGTTATCACATCTACCAAATGAAATGCGGCAGCATGAAGTGCGTCAAACTTCAATTGCGCGGCGGGAATCGCCTTAGCGGAGGATACACTTGATTGAAGTCCCGCAAGTTCCGCGACACCAAAAAAGATTGCACTCCTTTGTTCGTTGGTTAGGCCGTTGGCGCCCTCCAGAACGGCGGCCATTGCACGCAGGGCCGGTTGATCGGCGACTGTCCAGAATGCCTGCCATCCGGGTCTACCAGGAATATCCGGATATTCATGCCAAATGCCCTTGGAATCAGAAAAACCTGTGGTCCAACGGTCCCCTTGATAAGAGTAGAAATCCTCCTTATGCGGTACTGGCGGCAGAGGTTGCCCACCTCCTCCCCCGTCACCATTGTATGTATAATTGTCGGGCACCGTGACCTGATACCAAGCGAGTTGTGTAACATACCCGCTGGCAAGCACTTCAGACTCATAGCCTTGGGGCCTGGTGCTTTGAACTGTCAGAACAGAAAGCTGAGCAAAGTCAGTCTCATCGTCCGGCATCACCGCATAGCCGGCGACCGGAGAATACTTTGGTAAAAGAATTCCGCTGTGTGAAAGCGCATAGCCTCCAGGTAACATCAAGTTTTCAGCTGTCGGTTGCGCCTCAAGATACCCGTCAATCTTGACTTTCACATAGAGTACCTTGCTCATCTCATTCCCCAGACAAAATACAGTTGCTTCAATCTGTGGTTACACTAAGATGCCGAATTTGCCAAGACACGCTGCCCCTTGGAGTATTCGCCCAAATTATAATCACTTCGCCTGAATTTTGTTCATTTCACGCTGCGGCAAAATTGGGCATGTTGCTAAGGCGTTGAAAAGATTAACGCGCCATCTGGCACGGCCCCTGCAACCCCGCGGACAAGACCGAAAGAGGCGCATATCCCATGAAAAAGATCGAAGCGATCATCAAGCCCTTCAAGCTGGATGAGGTGAAGGAGGCCCTGCAAGAGGTGGGCCTTCAGGGCATCACCGTGACCGAGGCCAAGGGCTTCGGCCGCCAGAAGGGCCACACCGAGCTCTACCGCGGCGCTGAATATGTTGTGGACTTCCTGCCCAAGGTGAAGATCGAAGTGGTGATCGCCGACGAGCTGGTGGAGAAGGCCGTGGAGGCCATCCAGAACGCTGCCCGCACAGGCCGCATCGGTGACGGCAAGATTTTCATTTCAACCATCGAGCAAGCCATCCGCATCCGCACCGGCGAAGCCGGCAACGAAGCGCTTTAAGCAGACACCTGAACACGTGAGACCGTCCCTCCCCGTACCCGTCATGGCCCGCTTCATGCGGGCCACCTCCTTCAGCCGCTCATGGCCGGTCCGCCTGAAGCGGACCGTGACGGCAAAGGGTGATGGTCTCCCGATGCAAGCCACCTAACCAACATTCCAAGCCAAAAAGAGGACAGACATGGCCAAGGACAATGCAGTCGAAAATGCCTTGAAGATGATCAAGGACAAGGACGTGAAATTCGTCGACCTGCGCTTCACCGACCCGCGCGGCAAGATGCAGCATCTCACGATGGACGTTTCGCAGATGGGTGCGGATGCCTGGGAAGAAGGCCTGATGTTCGACGGTTCGTCGATCGCCGGCTGGAAGGCCATCAATGAGTCCGACATGATCCTGCGCCCGGATGCGACCTCCGTGCACATGGACCCCTTCTACGCCCAGTCCACCATGAACGTGTTCTGCGACATCGCAGACCCGGGCACGGGCGAAGGCTACAACCGCGACCCGCGTTCGATCGCCAAGCGCACCGAAGCCTATCTCAAGTCCACCAAGATCGGTGACACGGTGTTCGTCGGCCCCGAAGCCGAATTCTTCGTGTTCGACGACGTGAAGTGGTCCACCTCCACCTACAAGACCGGTTTCCAGGTTGATGGCGTTGAACTGCCGATCAACTCGGACCGCGACTACGAAACCGGCAACATGGGCCACCGCATGCGCACCAAGGGCGGGTACTTCCCGGTGAACCCGATGGACTCGGCCAGGACATGCGCGGCGAAATGCTCTCCGTCATGGGCGAGATGGGCCTCATTGTTGAAAAGCACCACCACGGTAGCCTCCGGCCAGCACGAACTCCAGCGCAGCGGTTCCAGTATCGTCGCTGGCTGCCGACCATGCAGATCTACAAGTGGCGCAAGTCCTGCGCATCGCAACTACTCCTGGCAAGACGGCGACCTTCATGCCGAAGCCCGTGTTCGGCGACAACGGCTCGGGCATGCACTGCCACTTCTCGATCTGGAAGGACGGCAAGACCCAGATGGCCGGCAACCAGTATGCCGACCTCTCGGAAACTGCCTCTATTTCATCGGCGGCGTGATCAAGCATCACCAGGCGCTGAATGCCTTCACCAGCACCTCCACCAACAGCTACAAGCGTCTGGTGCCGGGTTATGAAGCGCCGGTGCTGCTGGCCTGACAGCCCTGCAACCGCTCGGCCTCCTGCCGCATTCCCTTCACGGCAAACCCCAAGGCCAAGCGCGTGGAAGTGCCGGATCCGACGGCGAACCCCTATCTCGGCTTCTCCGCCATCATCATGGCGGGCCTCGATGGCATCGTGAACAAGATCCACCCGGCAAGCCATGGACAAGAACCTCTACGACCTGCCGCCCGCGAACTCGCCAAGAGTTTCCCGCACCGTCTGCGGCAGCTTGCAGGAAGCCATCGACCGGCGCGCGGCCGCCGACCGACTTCCTCACCAAGGGTGGCGTGTTCTCCAGAACCAGATCGACATCACCTCGAACTGAAGCAGGAAGAACGGACCGCTACCGGATGGCTTCCCCGCATCCGGTGGAATACGACATGTACTACAGCTGCTAAGCTGCAGCGCGATTTTTAAGAATGCAGAACCCGCCAGCGATGGCGGGGTTTTCTTTGCCGCGCTTCATCTCGTCCGTGGACAGGCCGCAGCAGCCACGCCAGCCTTCGCGCGGCTTTAGACAACCGTTTCTCCCCCACTTTTTGACCCCCTCGGCAGGCTTGGCCCCGTAACTGCGCCCAACCGCTTCTATCAGGTGCCGCGACCTTGCACCAGCGGTACTGTCATCTGCGGCGCTGGCGGCCATGCGTGGCATCAAGGCGGAGGCGGTTTGGGCGTGGTCAGCGCGGAATGCTGCTCCAGCGTCGCGTGCGTCCTCGATGATTTGCCGGCACCCTTCTTGCGGCCTGAGGACGATGGGCATTCGCGCAATGGCTGCCGCGCGATGACCGGGCCGTGCACCGCCATGGGGCGCTGGCCGGTGGAACTGCTTGGTATGGCGGCCTGCGCGGTGCCAACCACCATACTTTGCGCCTCGCCTCGCTGGCGCCGATTGACGTTCCATCTCCTCGTGCCGAGGCCTGGTCATCCGCCGCCGACATCGCGAAATGCAGGACGGCACCGCATGGCGGTGCGGCGCGCCCTGCAGGCGGGCTTTGACATCGCTCTATGTCTATGCCGCGCACACCCTCTGCTGGGCCAATTCCTTGATCCGCAGATCAACCAGCGCCACCGCGATGCCTATGGAGGCAGCGCCCAGAACCGCCAGCGCCTGTTGCGCGAGGTGATCGAGGACACCCGCGAGCTTCTGGAGGGCAAGGCCGCCCTGGCGCTTCGCATTGAAGTGACCGACGAGGACGGCGGCGGCATCGCCGAACGCAACGCGCTGTTGGCGGCACTCGCCCCCGCCGTTGATCTGTTCGATGTTACCCTGCCCGACTACTCCCATGAAATGGGGGCCTCGCGTTTCATCAAGGAAGGCTCGCTCGAACCGCATATCACCCATGTGCGCGCCCTCACGGGAAAGCCGGTGGTTTCGGTGGGCCGCTTCACCAGCCCGGAAACCATGCTGTCCCTTGTCAAGCGCGGCGTGCTGGATCTGATTGGCGCGGCGCGTCCTTCCATCGCCGATCCCTTCCTGCCCACAAAAATTCGCGAGGGCCGTTTCGAGGACATTCGCGAATGCATCGGCTGCAACATCTGTTACGCCAATGATGGCCTGGGCGTGCCCATTCGCTGCACGCAGAACCCGGCGATGGGCGAGGAATGGCGGCGGGGCTGGCATCCGGAGCGCGTGACCATCGCCACTGTCCGCGAGCCTGTTCTTATCATCGGCGCGGGCCCCGCAGGCCTTGAAGCCGCACACACGCTGGGCAAGCGCGGCGTGCCGGTGATGCTGGCCGAAGCCGCGCGTGATCTGGGGGGCCGCGTGACGCGGGAAGCGCGCCTCCCCGGCCTCAGCGAATGGGCTAGGGTGCGCGATTGGCGCGTGCAGCAGTTGGCCAAGCTGGCGAATGTCGAGATTTTCCGCGAAAGCGAGATGTCGGCCGCGAGTGTGCAAGAGACTGGAGCCCAGCACGTGATCGTCGCCACGGGTGCAAAGTGGCGCGGCGATGGGCGGGGCCGTAACCAGCCCGCGGCTATCCCGTCATTCGCCGATGCCCGCACGCTGACGCCCGATGCCATCATGGCAGGCAGGCGGCCCAAGGGCGATGTGGTGATCTATGACGACGAGCATTATTACATGGCCTCTGTGCTCGCGGAGCTTCTGGCGCAGGAGGGCTGCCGCGTCACCTTCGTCACCAGCGCTGCAGTGGTGGGTCCCTTCCTCAATTACACGGTGGAACAACAGCGCACGCAGAAGCGGCTGCTCACGCTCGGTGTCACGCTCATCACCAGCCATGCTGTCAGCAAGCTTGTGCCCGCGGGCGCGGAACTCACCTGCCTCTACACGGGCAAGACCAGGCAGATTGCTTGCGATGGCTTTGTTCCCGTCACCTCCCGCGAGCCGGATGAGGGGCTATGGAACGCCCTGCAGGGCTTGCCCTTCACGTCCCTCACGCGCGTGGGTGACTGCAAGGCCCCCGGACTGATCGCCCATGCGGTGTTCGATGGCCACCGCGCGGCACAGGAATTTGGCGGGGCGGAACCCGTGCTGCGCGAACGGGTGGTGATCGCTGAGGGGCGGCGGTAGCGGCGGGATGCACGTCGATTGCAGACACCCGCAATGTCTGCAATCATTTGGTGTATGAATGATACAAATCACCTGATTGCCGAGATTTATGCGGCGGCGGCAGACCCGTCACGTTGGAACAATGTTGTCATGCAATTGCATGGTCTGTTCCCCGGGGGTGCCACGGTTCTTTATGGGCAAGACAGTGTTGTCTCCTGCACACTTGGCATGATCCAACAGGGCCTTTCACCAGATCAGGCACGGGACTTCGTCGAACACTATTCACTGATCACACCGTTCAGCGCTGGCTTGAAGACCTGTGCCCTTGGCGTGCCCCAGCGCTCCCTTGACATTGCGAATTGGGACGATGTTTCCCGCTCGGAATATTTCAATGACTTCATGTTGCCACGCAAGAGCGGCGCGGGCGTGGGCCTTGTGTTGTTCCGTGAAGACTCGCGCACCATGATCCTCACCCAGGATTGTGATTACCGGGAACGCGACGAGATTGAACCGGAGATCGTCGCGAAATTATCCGTTGTGGCATTTCACCTGAAGCAATCTTTCGATCTCATGCGGCGCATTGAGGGTGTGAAGTTCGCATCCGGTGTTTTGCAATCGGCACTGGCGCAGATTCATGACAGTGCCTTCATCATTGACAGGCGAAACAGATTGGTGACCTGCAATGCGCTGGGTGAGCGCATGTTGACCACGGGCGACTTTCTCAAGGTCATGCATGGCCGGCTGCAATTCGTATCCGCTGCCGCGCAAGAACATCTGCTCAAGGCCACGGACGCCGTGTCACGGTTGCGCTTTGAAGGCACAGAACTCAGTGGATTGTTCACGGTCTCCGATAACACGTGGCTGGTTTCGGTTTGTCCCATTGCCGAGCCGCCCCTCAAGCCGCAGCCCGCCATTGCAACACTGTTCGATGAGAGAGCCCCTGTTGCCTGTGTAACCGTGCGCGATATCACGGCAGGCAACAGGCAAAATGGCAAAACCGCTGCGAGGCTGTTCGGCTTGAGCAAAGCGGAGGTTCAGTTGGCCCAGGCGCTGCTGCGTGGCGAGGATCTGGCGAGCTTTGCACTAGACCGGCAAATCAGCATTCACACGGCGCGCAGCCAGCTCAAGTCCATCTTCAGCAAGACCGATACAAAGCGGCAATCCGAGCTGGTGCTGCTGATGGCAAGACTTCAGGACACAGGCAGCGGATCGCCTTCGGCGTAGTCCTGGCCTATTTCTTCCCGCCCGCGCAAGCCGCGTAATACTGCTTCACCAGCTTGGCGCGCTTTTCCCCGGCGACGATCGCGCCCAAGGCGGCCCCTCCCAGGCCGAAGCCCGTGAAGGTTTTCTTGCCATCCACGGGCTTGCCTGCAAGGCCGCCGGTGGCCCCCACGACAATGGCGTTCTCCATGTATTTCGGGCCCAGCTTGCGCTCGGCCTTCTTCCTGGCCCAGGCCTGGCACTTGGCGTTGGGTTTGGCGTTGGGTTTGGCATTGCCTTTGGCAAGGGCGGCGGCATCAGCCTGCGCCGATAACACCGCGATGCAAAACGCTGCACAAACAGCCGTGACAAGGCCCAGTTTCATGGTGATTTCTCCCTCACTCCGGATCGCCAGACTATTGCAACCGGCGCCACACGCAAGGGCACGGAATGCCGCTTGTTATTCTACTCAAGGCCACTGGCGCTTTTATCCCTAGGCTTCAAGGGTGCTGGCATCGTTCCCAACATCCCGGTGTGGACATGCAGAGCACTGATTATCGCTGGGTCATCGTCGCGGCCGGCAGCCTCGTGGGCTGCGTGGCCATGGGGTGCCTTTTTGCCCTTCCCGTTTTCCTCGTGAACGTGGCGGAAGACACAGGCTGGTCGCGCACCGGCATCTCCGCCGCCATGACCATCGCCTTCTTGGTCATGGGCTTTGCAGGCGTCTTCTGGGGCGCCATGTCAGACAAATATGGCCCGCGCATCGTGTGCCTGGCGGGCACGGCACTGCTGGTCTGCGCCATGCTGCTCACCAGCATCACAACAAGCCTCATCCTGTTCCAGATCACGTTTGGGGCCCTGATGGGCATTTCCATCGCCGCCTTTTTCGCGCCACTCATGGCCACGGTCACCGGCTGGTTTGACACACAACGCAGCCTTGCCGTGTCGCTCATTTCGGCAGGCATGGGGCTTGCGCCGGTCACCATGTCGCCGTTGGCGGGCTGGCTCATCACTGCCCATTCGTGGCGCGGCTCGTTGATGATCATGGCCGCCATCGCAGCCCTTGTGATGGTGCCCGCCTGCCTGCTGCTGCGCCGGCCACCAGCCCTCGCCACTGCGCAAGATGGGGCTCAGCCGGTTGCCGCATCCTCAAGCGAATCCGTCACGAACCGCAGGCAGGCCTTTCTCTCGGCCCCGTTCATCGTGTTGTTCGCCACCAACTTCTTCTGCTGCGCCACCCATTCCGGCCCGATCTTCCATACGGTGAGCTATGCCATCTCCTGCGGCATCGCCCCCCTGCTCGCGGTCACCATCTATTCCATCGAGGGTCTGGCGGGCATGCCAGGCCGCATCGTCTTCGGCCTCGCCGGAGACAGGTTCGGTGCCAAATGGGTGCTGGTGGTGGGTCTGCTGGTGCAGGCCTTTGGCGCGCTCGGTTATTTCTTCGCGCATGATCTTGCGGCCTTCTATGGCACGGCGGCGGTGTTCGGCTTCATCTATGCGGGCGTCATGCCGCTTTATTCGGTATTGTTGCGTGAAAACTTCCCTCTGCACATTCTGGGCACGCTGATGGGCGGGCTTGGCCTTGCGGGCGGGCTGGGCATGGCCACCGGACCGGTGCTCGGCGGCTGGATTTTCGACACCACCGGCAACTATGGCTGGCTCTATCTCTCCAGTTTCGGCATGGGGCTTGGGGCCTTCCTCATCGCCATGCTGTTCCGGCCTTTCCCCAACGTCACCCCTGTTCAAACCGCTGCCGCCTGAATAGGCTCCACCTGTTCTCACAGGAGGCCTTTCATGCGTTTCATCCGTACCGCTGCCCTTGCGGCCTTTGCCCTCACCTCTGCCCTGCCCGTCCTGGCGGGCGACATCAAGCTCTCGGGCACAGCCGCTCTTGATGAGGAAGGCTGTGCCAAGGGCACGTCCGGGCCTGACTGCACGATCAACTTCACCGTTACCGGCAAGGCCGCCAAGGTGATTTATGATGGCATGCAGTCAAAGGGTGCCATGCAGGAATGCACGGGCAGTGTAGAGAAGTTCGAGGACAGCGGCCTGCATTGCGTGAAAGGCAAGGCCGAGAAAGACTACTTCTGCGACTTCTCCTACGCCTTCAAGCAGAAGAGCTTTGGCGCAGGCCCGGACGGTTGCTGATCCCATGCGCTGCGTCCGTGCCGCCGCGCTCGTGGCCTTTGCCATCAGCTTTGCATTGCCCGTCCTGGCCGATGATGAATTCAAGCTGGAGGGGTCGGCATTCCTTGATGCCGAGGCCTGCGCCAAGGGCCTGAACAGCAAGGATTGCATCCTCACGTTCTCAGTCACGGGCAAGGTGGCGGAACAGCTCTACAAGGGCATGCCGGGACAGGGTCAGCGCGAGGAGTGCACCGGCGGCCTGGAAAAGTCGGGCAAGAACGGCCTGCACTGCATCATGTATGACACCGACAACACCTACAGCTGCGAATTCGGCTACGCCTTCAAGAAGCAGTCCTTCGGCGCTGGTGGCATGGATTGCTGAGCGCTACTGATGCAGGTCGATGTCGGCCTGCGTCACCAGATAGGTTGAGGTGAAGCGAATCGTGTCACCCACGCCGAGGGTGGACCACACGGCATTGCCGGATGTGGCATCGGTCGTATCGCCCGTGGGGGCGGCATCCGTCACCAGCGTTTCGCTGCCGGGCACGGGGACCGTGCCATAGCCATTGTGCGAGTCCGACACCGTCACGTTGCTCATGGGCACATTGCCCGAGTTGGTGATGGTGTAGGTATACGTCACCGTTTGCCCCTTGATGACCGGGCCCACGTTGTTGGCCGCCTTGGTGATCGAAAGCGCGGGCAGCTCCTTGGTGTTGGTGAAGACGCAAGTGAACACCGCCCCCGCCTTCACATTGGCCGCAGGAATGGTCAGCAGCGTGCCCGCGCGGGTGCCGATGCTGCCGGTGTTGCCTGTCACGGCGCTGTTGGCATCGGTGCAGCCTGCACCGCTGATGAAAAAGCCACTGGCCACGGTTTCCGTCAGCGTCACATCCTGATTGATGGTAGTAATGTTGATGGCAGTGGGAGAGGAAGGCGTGGGCGTGCCCGCGGCCAGTGGTTGTGATGTTGCCCGGCGTGGAGGCCAAATTGCTCTGCGTGAAGGAGAACGGCCCGCCGAAGCCGCTCACCGTTGTTTTCTGCAGCTTTAGC
Organism: Hyphomicrobiales bacterium; assembly: GCA_046349175.1. Taxonomy (GTDB): domain Bacteria; phylum Pseudomonadota; class Alphaproteobacteria; order Rhizobiales; family Aestuariivirgaceae; genus Aestuariivirga. The sequence goes on from JAXMCS010000011.1 coordinate 44,053, forward strand.
GTGGGAATCTTGTTGTTTGTGAAAGTGCAGGCCACACTGGCACCATTTGCCGTCGCCGCTGTGTTCAGCGTCAGCACATTGCCCACAAGCGTTGCCGTGCCACCCGAACCCATGCCGGTGCAGGAGGCGGACGCCAGGGTGTAGCCCGCAGGCACAGTTTCGGTGATGGCTGTGGTGGCGCTGGTGGCATTCAGTGTCTGCGTGGCACCCGCCACACCCACACCGGATGTTGCTGTGGTGATGTTCTGGCTACTCCAGCCATTGGTGCCGGTGAAGGTGAAGGTGCCCGTGCCGCCGACTGACACCTTGGTCAGGGTCAGCTTCGGAAAGGCGTATTGAATGACCACTTTGCCGTTGCCGCCCGTGCCATAGCACGAGCCCACGCCGATGCCCGCCGTGTAGAAACTGTCAGAGGCACCGCCCGATGTGGAACTGCCTGCGCAGGCCGCACCGCTGTAGGGCAGTTGCTGCCGCTCGCCGTGCTGGCACTGAGGGCTGTGGCAATCGTGTAGGACGAGCCACCACCACCGCCGCCGTTCTGCGTGGCACCGCTTTGGCACAGACCACCGCCACCGCCGAAATAGCCGCCGCCGCCGCCACCGCCACCTTCATGGGATCCGGCAGCACTGGAAACGCCGCCCGAGCCACCCTGAAACTGGCTGCCTGCGGTGGGGGCCGTGGTGCAGCCACTGGTGCCTGCCCCTGCGGCACCGCCCGCAGTTGCGTGCCGCCGCCACCGTTCCATGTGGCGCCGGGATTGCCGCCGTTGTCAGCCACCGCCGCCGCCACTGCCTGATGTGGTGCCGCCATCGGAACCAGGCGAAGCCCCGCCGCCGCCTGCCGCAATCACAAGGGCATTGGCGGCTGTTTTTGTGGAGGACGAGAACACGGCAGACATGCCGCCACCGCTGCCGCCAATCGTGTTGGTTTGTGATGCCACCGCCACCGCCGCCGCCGCCATAGGTGGTCGCGGTTGAATTGGGAATGCCACCTTGCCCACCATGACGGTAAGCGACGTGCCCCCGGTGACAGGAACAACAGCCGTGGCATAGCCGCCACCCGCGCCGCCGCCTTGCAGCGTGTACCAGGGAGTTTGCGCCACCGCCAGCTGCGCCAAAGGCGCGCACATTCACGTGGGTGATGCCGTTGGGAATAGCGAGGGTTTCGTCGGCCCCGGTATAGGTATAGGTCCAGCAGACATCATAGCCGGCAGAGGGCGTGCAGGACGTGGCGGCCTGTGACGATGCAGACGCGCCGGCCATGCCCATGACCGCCGCTGCCACTCCCACCACACACTTGACCCACTGCCGCATTCACTGACCCAATGACGCGTGACCTCTCGGATGCTCTGCTAGGGGCAGTATGGTAAATGGTATCTTTATGAGGTGCTATTTTGCGGCCTGCGGTTGTGCCGCGAATTCTCTTTCCCGCTCAGTGTGTTGAGCATGTCCGCCGCGGCCCAGCAGGCGGTGGAAAAACAGCCCTGCAGAAGATAGCCGCCGGTGGGGGCGTCCCAGTCCAGCATCTCGCCGGCCAGCCAGGTGCCGGGCCTTCTCCTCAATTGAAAATGCGGCGTCAGTTCATCGAAGCGCACACCGCCCGCCGTGGAGATGGCGCGGCGGATATCGGATGGGCCAAGGCTTTTCAGCATCACGCGCTTGGGGTCCCGCGATCCCGCCTCGCGCATCAGGGCAATGGCCTGCGGTGACAGGTTGAAGCGTTTGCGCAGGATGTTGGAGAAGGATTGCCCGGCGGCGGGTTCAGCAAGGCGCACCGCCACGGTTTCCTGCGTCAGATCCGGCTTGAGATCGATAAGCATGTCCGCCGGTCCCTGACGCAGGTGAGCGGAGAGCGCATAGATGGCGCCGCCTTCCAGACCCTCACGGCTGATGATCGCCTCGCCGCGCACCTTTCGTCCGTCCACGGACAAAGCGATGTTCTTGAGCGGCGCTCCAGCAAAGCGTTCAGTCATGTGGGCTGTCCAGGCCAGGCGCACCCGGCCATTGGAAGGCTGCAAGGGCGCAATGGCGATGCCCGCCTCGGCGAATGCTGACTGCCAGCCGCCATCGGAGCCCAGTTCCGGCCAGCTTGCGCCCCCCAGCGCCAGAAGCGTTGGCGTGTTGCTGAAGCCAGCCCATGGCGCGCGCGGCTCAAACACAACCCCCAGCCCTTCAAGTCGCCGCAGCCAGGCCCGCAACAGCGGCGATGCCTTCATCTGCTTGGGAAAGATCCGGCCCGAGCTTCCCACAAATGTTTCAATGCCAAGGCCGTGGCACCAGTCGCGCAGGGCCTCCGGCGGAAAGGCCCGGATCGCCGGTTCCAGAGCCGCGCGCCCTTCGCCATAGCGGGTGAGAAACTGTTCCAGCGGTTCGGAATGGGTGATGTTGAGGCCGCCCCGTCCCGCCAGCAGAAACTTGCGGCCCGGCCTGTCCTTGTGGTCGCGCAGCCTCACGCGCGCGCCGCCCCGGGCCAGCACTTCTGCCGCCATCAGCCCGGCCGGGCCCGCCCCCACCACCTGCACATCAAAGCTCATGACCCGCTGATAGCGTGGCACGGCGCTGGGGAACAGCCGTCAGATCAGTGGGAGGTGACTTTGCACTTCCGCTGCACGCCATTGTAGGACTGGTAGGTGCCGGTGCTGCGATCAAAAGAAGCGTATTTGCGGTCGCAATAATCCAGCCAGGCGGCGGAGCCCGGTGTGGGCTTGCCCTTGCTTCCACCTGCCGATGCAAGCGTTGGCATCTTGGGCAGTTGCGGCTTCTTGCCAAAGAACTTGGAGAAGAGCGACGGCTTTTTCGCCGGTTCGGCCTGCTGTTGCTGCGGCGCATCGGCGGTGTAGATGGAGTCCGCGCCGCCTTCCGGCACGGGAATATCGGGGGCCACGATCACATCATTGGGGCTGGCCACGGCGGGTTCCGAATCGGGTGCCGCCACCTGCTTGCGGGCCTGCCGCTTCTTCTTGGACTCCGGCTTGGCTTCGGGCTTGGCCTTCACCACGGCGGGTTCGGCATCGGCCTCAGCCGCAGGGGCAGCCTCTTCCGGTGCGGCGGGTGCGGCCTCAACAGGTGCGGGCTTGGCGGCGGGTGCCGCCGTGGCCTTGGATGAGAACTGCGCCAGGCAATCCTTCAGCGCATTGGCCTGGCGGGCCTTCCAGGTGGCTTCGTCCTTGGGGCCTTCGTCGGCAAAATCACGGGCATAGGCTTCGCAGTAGTCCTTGGGGCCTGCAAGGGCGGAACCAGACATGATGCCGGGCAGCGCCAGCAAGACCGAGAGCACGCCTATCCGCACAGCACTGTGCATGTCTCCCTCCCTCGCATGGGGTGTTGCGGACCCTTTTGCCCCGGAATGTGGCCTGTGCGGGGCGGCTTCTGGGGTTCAATAAGGCAGGTCAAAGTAGCTGGCCACCGCGAGCCGGAAGATATCGACGCGTTCGGTGCGGCCCTGCCCCACCGGATAATCGTCCTGGCCGCCCGACAGGCTCATGCCGATGCGGCGCGCCACGGTTGCAGACGCGGTGTTGGGGGCCATCACCTTGCACCACACGGCTGTGGCGCGCAGACGCTCGAAGCACAGTGCCAGCAAGGCCCGGCCAATCTCGGTGCCAAGGCCCATGGACCACATGGCGGGGTGAACACCCCAGCCCACTTCATATTCGCCATTGCCGTGGGAAATGATGAAGCCCTCGCCCACCGCATCGCCGCTCATCTTTTCCTCGGCGGCGAGGTGAAAAATCTGGCGCCGCTGGTCGCCCTGCACGGCCACCTGGCGGCGCACGAAATCCGCCACCGCCGCCTCATCACGCAGGCGGTGCGAGATGTGGCGCTGGTAGCGCGGCTGGGTCATGAACCCCGCCAGGTTGCGCACGTCCTTCAGGCGCAGTTCGCGCAAGATCAGGCTTTGCGTCTCAAGCGCCGGAAGGGAAACAATCGTGGTCATGGGGACAGTCTAGCACTTGCCCCGGAAATTGAAAGCGAGGTGGAAAAGGTCAGTGGGAAAGTCTCAACTTCTGGGATATAGTCGCATCGGAATTGCGCTTCTGCGGCGCTCAATCAGTCCCTTGCCTTCAAGCAAATCACAATCTTGATGCACACTCGGCTGATTACTTTCGCCAAACATCGCCTCAGACAATTCTCGCTCAGTGATTCCGGGTCTATGAGCAATGATCCATAAGATGACATCTACGTTGGCTGGAGTAACAAATCTGGCAATAGGCATGGTCCCTCCTCGGAATCAAAGTGAACGTAGAACACCAGAAAAGGCACAAAGAATAGTTCAGCCCAAAGACTCTTGAGATTGCACACAAGTCACTGCGGGCAACGTCAGCCTCTGGCCAGAAGATGATACTTCACTAACTCCTCACCTACAGCACCCAATTTATTGATCCTGCTTGAATCACCGTTCTTCACGAGTAGTCCTTGTCAATTGCTTCAAAACCAAAACTTCTTCGCCAAGAACACTCACGTCTGAAGTCCAGCCAGTCCGCAGCAATGCTGCGCCGAGCAAATTCAAACTCTGTTCTGGTGGAATTCGCTGATGAGCGGCAAGGTCTGTACAAGCAAATTCAAATGATCTTGCCGCAAGTAGCGCGTCTTCTTCGTGGCCCTCGCCCTTATCCTCTCTCGAGACAAACGCCTCCCAAACAAATAGACTTCCGGGAACATTAGGGGGATTACGGTAGTTCATGCTGGCGATAGCTCGGGGCGCAGCCTTCCTGATCTCTTGAAGGATGTGTGGCACCACTGCCAGACCGGTTGCCAGAACTGCCGCCCCGGCATTAGCGCTCCAGGGGCGGCTTCCCTCGCCTTCTCGTTTTCGTGTCAGCTTCATCGGATCAAGGCGAAGTGGGACCCACAAAGGGGCTTCAAAGCCGAGAGAAACAGGGCCGTGAAGCAAAGCTGCTGCAACATGATGAACCAATTCACCAATGCTGCCGCCTGTGATTCCGACGGGTAAGATAGCCCAACCAAGCCTGCCCTTTTCCGGCGAACCAACGTCGACGACGGCAATTAGCTCTGCGAAAAGCGAGCAGGCATTTGTTATCTTGTACTGCGGCAACTGCGCATTCAACTCCCCCTCGCCCGTGTCGAGTTCAGGCATCAGCATCGTCGAGTTGCATTTGGTTTTCAATGGGGCATTCAAATCTCTGCGCGCAAAGGACCCCAGCATACAAAAAATCGGCCCCGGGGCATGATTGCCGCGCGGGGCCTGTGGCGTTGGCCATCATGTTTCTAAGGTGAGGAGATGCGAGCGTGACCGGCCATTCAGTTGCCTGACGATCAATTTATGCACAATCCCGCTCGTTAACGCGACATGGGCCGCCTCAGCTCACGTGATCAAAACCGTCGCTTTGCATGCCTCAGCTGAGATAGGCCTTGGCAAAGGTTGCACCGCGCCACCTTTGTTTCTTGAACTCATCCCTCACGGCTTGGGACACAACAGGCTCACCGCTCGTTCTTGCCGCAACAAAAATGTGAAAAGAACCAACGGCAGACTTGCGAAAATAGTTTCTGTTGAGCACTGATAGAATCGCCGTATTTTTCTCCGGATTGTAAGGATTGGTGAAGAATTCAGATTTTTCCCGGTCGAAAGCGTCGACTTCCCTAATTACAACAGCAAGGCTGCGAGGGGGCGCCGTCGATCCGTCAGGATACTGAGTCCTGCATTCCATAAATGTGAATGCGCCGGGGTCAATGCGTTCAAAAAACGCGCGCACTGCAGGAGACATTATCCAGATGCCCCAAATAATTTCTAAATCGTCATGATATTTATCGGCTTTGCCGGAGAATTGCATCAAAGGTACGGCCTGCATGGGGCTGGATTCTTCGCGAGAAAGGCGGAGGGAACTCTTGGTCAATCCCCGAAGTGGATCTCGAAACAGTTCCCTTTCGTTCACACAGTGGATTCCTGAACCAAAACTTGTCCACCGGGCTTCGATAAAATACAAAAACTCCTGCTTGGCCTTAACCGTTTTTCTGGCTTCACTGGGTTGCGTCACCGCGAAATCTCCTCGGTCGAGACCCGCATGAAGTGAGATTCACCTTCGTCAAAATAGGTCACCTTGAGGTGTTCAGTTGCGCTGTAACCCACAGTGTCGCCGTCTTTCACAACGGGTCCTTTTGTGAGGAGATACTCGGCCATTGCCATGGCGCGCTGCACGGATGAGCCGAGCGATTCCTTGCGGGGTACCATTTCAATTTCGCGGCCGACGAAGGGCTCGAGGCCGACTGTCATAAGACCAATCTTTCCGGTCTCGCGCTCGGCCCAGGGCGAATATGCCAGCCAGAGATCCAGCGGCAGGCGACCGGCCTGAATATCCTCAATTTCGTGAAAGATTGCCTGTCCATGCAATAGTGCGCGAGACGGTGCCCATTGCAGCGCAATCGTCTCTTTGCGTGAAGCCAGAGCCAAGGCAGCCATGGCCAGTGCAGTGCACGCAGACTTGGTCTCGGCAAATTCCTTTGGCTCTTTCATGATCGCCAGAACCGTGTGAGCCTTGTGCTCCGACAATACCTGTCGGGCTTCCTGCCACAAAAAGTTGACTTTGAAGTTCACCTCCATCGTGTCTGGAGGTTGGGGCACATCAAAGTTCAAAACGGCGATGATCGTGTCGCCAACCCTGAGCAGATTGTCCTTTGGCCCGCCTGCTGCGGGCGCGTTGACTTGCCCCTCAAATTTGGGAAAGAACCGCTGAACTGCGGCAGCGATGTCTCCGGCATTTACAGCAAGCGGGCGGGGAAAATAGATTGTGCTCATCAAAGGCATTTGTCGCGCTCGCTTTTTGCCATGCAGTCGGCCTTGGCGTGGTGAACGTACGACAGCGCATTCATCTCCCCACCCCCGCGGTTGTATCAAGGCATCAGCATTGCCGAGCCGCGTGAGGTTTTCAATGGGGAGCGAGCAAAACCACTGGGCGACCACCTCCCCACAAAAAAATCGGCCCCGGGGCATGGAGCCGCGCGGGGCCTGTGGCGTTGGCCATCTGGTCAAAATGATCATTCGGTTCGTCTTCACATGCCAGGCACGTGAAGGGGTTCACATCAGATTGTCAGCGAATTTTGCGGGCCAGGCGGTGTCATTTTCCGAGACCTCTCTGCTTCCGGGGGGGGGGCCCATTCATAACACGCAGGCGCGCCGCTCCAAAATCAACTCTTGGGTCAACGCGCCTGCCCTTTGCGGATGATGTCAGGCGATGTCGAAGCGGTCGGCGTTCATCACCTTGGTCCAGGCGGCCACGAAGTCCTCGGCGAACTTCTGCTTGCTGTCCTGCTGGCCATAGACTTCCGCCAAGGCGCGCAGCTGCGAGTTGGCGCCGAAGACGAGATCAACGCGGGTGGCCGTCCACTTTTCAGCGCCGCTCACGCGATCCGTGCCCACAAAGCTGCCGTCGGCGGCTTCGCTCCAGACCGTGCCCATGTCGAGCAGGTTGATGAAGAAGTCGTTCGTCAGCGCGCCCACGCGCTTGGTGAAGACACCATGCTTGGAGCCGCCGGCATTGCCGCCGAGCACGCGCAGCCCGCCCACCAGCACTGTCATTTCCGGCGCGGTGAGGGTGAGCAATTGGGCGCGGTCCACCAGCAGTTCTTCCTCGGAATAGGCGAACTTGGTCTTGAGGTAGTTGCGGAAGCCATCGGCCACCGGTTCCAGAACGGCGAAGCTTTCCGCATCGGTTTGCTCTGCCGTTGCATCCACGCGGCCCGGCGTGAAGGGCACCTTCACCTTGAGGCCTGCCTTGGCAATCGCCTGCTCCAGGCCCACGACGCCCGCGAGCACGATGAGATCGGCCAGCGAGACCTTGCCCTTGCCCTTGCCCTTGTTGAAGGCGGCCTGGATGGCTTCCAGCTTCTGCAGCACCTTGGCCAGCTGGGCGGGGGCGTTGACTTCCCAATCCTTCTGCGGGGCCAGGCGGATGCGCGCGCCATTGGCGCCGCCGCGCTTGTCCGAACCGCGGAAGGTGGAGGCCGAGGCCCAGGCCGTCTGCACCAGTTCGGCCACGGAAAGGCCCGAGGCCTTGATCCTCGCCTTCAGTGCCGTGATCTCCTTGGGGCCGATCAGCTTGCCCTTGCGTAGGGGCAGCGGGTCCTGCCAGATCAGGTCTTCCTTCGGCACTTCCGGGCCGATGTAACGGGCCTTGGGCCCCATGTCGCGGTGGGTGAGCTTGAACCAGGCGCGCGCGAAGGCATCGGCAAACTGCTTGGGGTTTTCCAGGAAGCGGCGGGAGATCTTCTCGTAGGCCGGGTCAAAGCGCAGCGACAGGTCGGTGGTTAGCATCTTGGGCGCGTGGCGCACCCCGGGCTGGTGGGCATCGGGCACCGTGCCTTCGCCCTTGCCATGCTTGGGCCGCCACTGGTGGGCGCCGGCCGGACTCTTTTCCAGTTCCCACTCGAAGCCGAAAAGGTTCTCGAAGAAGTCATTGCTGAACTTCGTGGGGGTGGTGGTCCAGGTCACTTCCAGGCCGGAGGTGATGGCGTCCCCCGCCTTGCCGCTCTTGTAGGAGGAAAGCCAGCCCAGGCCTTGCGCCTCGATGGGGGCGGCTTCCGGCTCCGGCCCCACATGGGAGGCAGGCCCTGCGCCATGGGTTTTGCCAAAGGTGTGGCCACCGGCGATCAGGGCCACGGTTTCCTCGTCGTCCATGGCCATGCGGCCGAAGGTGTCGCGAATGTCGTGGGCCGCGGCCACGGGATCAGGCGTGCCGTTGGGCCCTTCCGGGTTCACATAGATGAGGCCCATCTGCACGGCAGCGAGCGGATTTTCCAGATTGCGGTCGCCGGAATAGCGCTTGTCACCAAGCCATGAATCTTCGGCGCCCCAATAGACGTTTTCTTCCGGCTCCCACACATCGGCGCGGCCGCCTGCAAAGCCGAAGGTCTTGAAGCCCATGGTTTCCAGCGCCACGTTGCCGGTGAGGATCATCAGGTCGGCCCAGGAAATGGCGTTGCCGTATTTCTGCTTGATGGGCCACTAGAAGGCGGCGGGCCTTGTCGAGGTTGCCGTTGTCAGGCCAGCTGTTGAGGCGCGAAACGCTGCTGCCCCGCCCTGCCCCGCCGCGGCCATCGCCGGTGCGATAGGTGCCGGCGCTGTGCCAGGCCATGCGGATGAAGAAGGGGCCATAATGGCCAAAGTCGGCCGGCCACCAGCTTTGCGATTTGGTCATCAGCGCGGCCAGATCCTTTTTCAGGGCTTTGTAGTTCAGCTTGGCGAAGGCCTTGGCATAGGAGAAGCCGGGCAGCGGATTGGAGAGCGCCGAGTTCTGGTGCAGCATGCGCAGGTTCAGCTGGTTCGGCCACCAGTCGCGGTTGGAGCGCACACCCTGATGGGTGGGGCTGTGCAGAACCGGGCATTTGCCAGCGGGGTTGGTATCCATCTTGTTCAAGGCGGCCTCCGATGTGTTTGGAATTGTTCTAATCTAATAGGCGCACGGTGCGATGCCTTCAAGGTCCATAGGGTCACAGCCCAACAAAAAGGGCAGCCCGCAGGCTGCCCTCCCGTGTTGCATGACGTTTGCGTCAGTCGTCCGACAGCAGCGCCTTGTGCACCACGGCGCCGATCACCGCGCCCACAATGGGCGCCACCCAGAACAGCCACAGCTGCTGAATGGCCCAGCCGCCCGTGAACAGGGCGACAGCCGTGGAGCGCGCCGGGTTCACCGATGTGTTGGTGACGGGAATGGAGATGAGGTGGATGAGCGTCAACCCCAGGCCGATGGCGATGGGCGCGAAGCCCGCCGGCACGCCCCGGCCCGTGGCCCCTAGAATGATGATCAGGAAGGCCGCCGTCATCACCACCTCGCAGACGAGCGCTGCCAGCATGGAATAGCCGCCCGGCGAATGCTCGCCATAGCCGTTGGAGGCGAAACCGCCCGCTGTGGTGAAGTCGGCCTTGCCGGAGGCGATGAGATAAAGAACCAGCGCGCCCGCGATGCCGCCCAGCACCTGCGCCACCACATAGCCCGGAAGGGCATTCCACGAGAAGCGCCCGGCGGCGGCAAGGCCCACCGATACGGCGGGGTTGAAGTGCCCGCCCGAGATGCCGCCCACCGCATAGGCCATGGTGAGAACGGTCAGCCCGAAGGCGAGCGACACGCCCATCAGGCCGATGCCCACCCCCGGAAAGGCCGCCGCCAGCACGGCGCTGCCGCAGCCGCCCAGCACCAGCCAGAAGGTTCCAAAAAATTCCGCTGCAAGTTTTTTCATGTTTCAGTTTCCCCGGTTCAGTTAGCGGCGGCCGAGAATCAACCGCCGGGGCGGAGATTAGCGTGGAATGGGAAATTCCCTTTGCAGCGGAGGGTCCAATGCGAACAAAAGTCCACCATCGCGGTGCAACTTTCCCCTCCCCTCTGGGGAGGGTGGCGCGAAGCGCCGGGAGAGGTCCCTTCCCTATCTGCCGTCACCCCGGCGAAAGCCGGGGCCCACGGCTGCTCTGGGGAGGGCCTGCCCCGGACTTGAACCGGGGGTGGCGCGGCGCATTTGTCCCCCTCCCTCTGGAGAGAGCCTGCCCCGGACTTGATCCGGGGGTGGACCGTGGTGTGCAAGGACGGCATCATCCTAGGAGAGACAAACAACTACGGAAGTACTCATTCGAGCCAAGGCAGATATTCTGCATAAACCTAAACTTCAAGGTCATCGCAGCTACCATGCCTCAATCAGCATCCATGATGTCAACATCGACCTAGCGCATTACAATTTATCTATCAATCAACTCGTAAGCAGTCGCCTTTCCTTTGAGACCGTCCACGCGTCTAATCAGATTTGACGCCATCATTCCTTCAAATATTCTTTTCATTTTATTTTCTGAACCTTCACGGCAAATTTCTCGTGCTTTACTATTGTTTATGCGACCGAACTTGTTAAGGTAGCCTACAATAATATCTTCGTAAGATGCTAATTTCTCGTGCAATAGCGTTACTATTACACAACCGTCTCTTTCTACGATTGTCGGGTCTTTCAATTTTAGACCCCTCATCTTTTCGAAAGTTGTGTTTAGTCCTTCGCCAACATCTTTGTTTGGGGCGTTAGGAAATTTGTTAGCAAACCTTACCAAGGCTGGGTTTCTAGCAAAGCGCTCTGATAAAATATTTTCAACTGTGATATGCGCAGGAAGCCTGCCTGGACTTTGTATTTCGATGCGGTTGTCGAAAATGCGGACATGGACATCATCATTCGAGCTGTAGTCCCGATGAAGAACTGCATTGGTGATTGTTTCGTGAATTGCTTCGACCGGGTAGACAATCTTCTCTAACCCTGACTCACCAAGCACAGGAATTGACTCAGTTATCTGAATGGTTTTGGCAACTGCACTTGCGATCAGGCTGCAGACTGGGCCTTCTACTGATATCGGATCGAAGGCAAGAGTGTCGCGACTGCCCTCCTGGTTTGACGTCTTATAACGGTAAATCTTCACATTTGCCTTGGGTAAAACAATTTGTGGCTCGTCAGCAAACAACAACTCCCCTGCGACGGTTGGAGCACCGTCTCTAATCAAGCGCTGTTTATTGAGCCAGACTTCCGGCTCGGCATTTGGGACAACACCAAGCATAAACTCAATTATCTGCGCTGAGTTTGTTATCGAAGAAATCGAATCTTCGACCTTGTTGTTCTCAAATGTCTTAATGCCTTTATTGTATTCTAGGCGCTTGATTCCCTCGGCATCCAGTTTTAGATTTTGCGCGGATCTGCGCAAATATACCGCCCCATCTGCCGACTTCCAGACCTCGGGAGTCTTCCTTACTTCCAACTTAAGCAACAATCCACTTTGGCTTTCATTGGAAATGAAAATTGCATTTAGAAACTCGCCAATATTATAGTTACGCTCTAGTGTGTCGATAATTGAGTTTGCAGCTTCCTCGTTAGAAAACCCAATCCAATCTCCGCCATCCTCAATTCCGATAATAAGTTCACCGCCATCTGCATTTGCAAATGATGAGATCGACTTAGTAACTGACGCGGGAGTAATCCTTAGACTCTTTCGATCGTAAAAGTGACTTTCAGACTGGGCAATCAACTTTTTTGCCTCCTCATTGGAAACATTAATTGTATTGATCATCCTTGGCCTCCGCATTCTTGAGCAGAGTTGATATTTATCAGGAGCAACTGCGATTCCCACAGATTGATTTCTGCGGCAGTTTGTCTAAAGTTGACTCAGGTGCGGATCGCCGATCAAGGTTGTAGTGCATTTTGATCAGTCGGTCAGCATATTATCCAAAGATGAGTGTGGGGGCGCTTGTTGCAATAGTCGGCACTCGCCGCAATGACGCACTCCAATTTTCGTCGACTAATGCCTATTGACAACATTCCTATTATATGCTTAGAACCATGTCGCCTCTTCCCACTTGGGGGCCGGTTCATGACGGTGAACTTGGGCGGGTTCCGCCACCGCAAGCGATGGCTAGAGGTGGCAGGTCCGCTGGTGGTGTAGAACGTGCACACTGCCACCGGACTCCATCAGAGCCCCGGCAGGGCACTAAGACCCTGTTCCCTATAGGCGGGCCATCGCGCGAATTAAGGTTCTCCTCGTGAGGTAACGTCCCCAAAAGCGCAGGCTGACTGTGGTTCGTTGGACGAAAATCCTGCCTGTGTGAGCGCTGCGAAGCGCTACTTCTCGGGACTTTAAGCCAGTCCCACTTGCGTTGAGCGGCGCTCACGCATTCCCTCTAGCCATTGCTCCAGCAATGGCGGGAGAGGCCCCTAGCTATCGCTTGCGATAGCGGAGGGCCGAAGACTACCCCCTCCCATCCGGAATGACACCGGGTGAACAAGGGCTAGGGCATGTGTTTTCGCCCCCAGGCCCGCCAATGCACCCGCCAATGCAGAAGCTGTGCCGGGTGAGGCAGTCGCGGCCGGTGTGACAGGACGCTGTTTGACTTTCGCCCGCAAAATCCCTATGGCCCGCACAATCATTGGCGTTACGGCCCCTGGCGAGCCTTGCCGCCCATTTCATTTTCTTCGCCTTGGTAATCATTCACGATATGAGTTTTGACTCACTGGGCCTGAGCCCGAAAGTCCTGCAAGCCGTTGCCGCAACGGGCTTCACCACGCCAACCGCCATTCAGGCGCAGGCCATTCCCCATGCCCTGGCCCGCCGCGATGTGCTGGGCCTGGCGCAGACGGGCTCCGGCAAGACCGCCGCCTTCGTTCTGCCCATGCTAACGCTGCTGGAGAAAGGCCGGGCCCGGGCCCGCATGCCGCGCACCCTCATCCTGGAGCCGACGCGTGAGCTGGCCATGCAGGTGCAGGATGCCTTCGAAAGCCTGGGCAAGATGCACCAGCTTTCCGTCGCCACCCTCATCGGCGGCGTGGCCTTTGAGCCGCAGGCCGCCAAGATCGACCGGGGTGCCGATGTGGTGATCGCCACGCCGGGCCGCCTGCTCGACCATTTCGAACGCGGCAAGCTGCTGCTCACGGGGGTTGAGCTGCTGGTCATCGACGAGGCCGACCGCATGCTCGACATGGGCTTCATTCCGGATATCGAGCGCATCTGCAAGCTCCTCCCCTTCACCCGCCAGACGCTGTTCTTCTCGGCCACCATGCCGCCGGAAATTCAGCGTTTAACCGCGCAATTCCTGCACAACCCGGTGCAGGTGGAAACGGCGGCAGTCTCCTCCACCGCCTCCACGATTTCGCAGTTTGCCGTCAAGTCGCCGTCCGATCCCAAGGCCAAGCGCGATGCGCTGCGCGCCCTCATCCGCAGCCAGGACAACATCAAGAACGCCATTGTCTTTGCCAACCGCAAGACCACCGTGGCGCTGCTCGAAAAATCCATGCAGCGGCATGGCTTCAATGCCGGCGCGCTGCATGGCGACATGGACCAGTCGGCCCGCATGCGCACGCTGGCCGCCTTCCGTGCCCAGGAACTCACCTTCCTCATCGCCTCCGACGTTGCGGCCCGGGGCCTCGACATTCCAGAAGTGAGTCACGTCTTCAACTTCGATGTGCCCATCCATTCCGAAGACTATGTGCACCGCATTGGCCGCACCGGCCGCGCCGGCCGCGAGGGCCATGCCTACATGCTGGTGTCATCGCATGACGCGAAGCACTTCAAGGCCATTGAGGACCTGATCAAGAAGCCCATCGACTGGTTCGACACCGGCCATGTGGCGGCCGCCGACGCGGGCAGCGAAGGCGAAGCCTCCGAAGGCCATGAGCGCAGTTCAGGTCGGGGGCCCCGTGGCCGGGGCCGGCGCGGTTCTTCTGACCGCCAGACCGAGCGTCCGCGCCGGGAAATCGAACGGCATGGTGAACAGTGGGTTTCCGCCGAACCGCGTAAGCAGGCCGAAAGCCGCCCCGCGGCAGCGGCCAAACCGCCCCGCGAACCGTCTTCCCGGCGGGGGCATCAGGGCGAAGAAGTGGCTGATTCCAAGGGTTTCAACGCCGCCAACATGCCGGCCTTCCTGACCCGTACAACGCGCTAGTTGACTGTGTATCTTTCAGGCGGATTGATTCTGAGCCTCTTAAGATTTGGCCGTTAAGGTTACGGCCCAAGATGACTGGGCATCCCACCATATGGCCTCTTCCGCCAACGCCTCCGCAAACGCCGTCCGCGCCTGTGCGCCGCGACGTTTTGCAGATCACGCCTGCCGCGCCCGCCGCCTCTGCGGCCATGGCCGAACAGGTGCCGCAAATTCCTGAAGTTTCTGTTGCGTCACCGGCCCCGCCCGCAGAAATCGCGGATCCGGATGCCGAGCATCGCGCAAAGCCGCGCATGCGCGTGCTGAAGGCCGCCAAGATCGTGCTCGACGACTGGCGCGCCATGGACTGCACGGTGCGGGACATTTCCGAAACCGGCGCCCGCATCAAATGCGGCGGTGGCGCGCAACTGCCGCACAAGTTCAAGCTTCTGATGCTGGCCGACAACACCATCCGCGATGTACAGATGGCCTGGTTCCTGCCGGACCAGATCGGAGTGGCCTTCATCGGCGAGCCGCGCAAGGCCCCGGTCCGCAAGTTCGGCTAAACCCGGAAACCTGCCAATTCGGCGCTTTCATCCCCCGGAACGCTCTGCTATAGGCCGCCCACCCAATCGCCCTTGGCTCCGGCCGCTGGCATAGGCGGGCGTGGTGAAATTGGCAGACACGCAGGATTTAGGTTCCTGTGGGGAAACCCGTGGGGGTTCAAGTCCCTCCGCCCGCACCAAGCCCGCATGTGCCAGAACCCGTCAGGGGCCGCCAAAGAGAGAACCGAAAATGAACGTGACCGAAGTTTCCACCAGCGGCCTAAAGCGCGAGTTCAAGGTGGTGGTGAACGCCGCCGAATTGGCCAAGCAGGCCGATGAGCGCCTGAAGGACATGGCCGGCAAGGCCCAGATCAAGGGCTTCCGCCCCGGCAAGGTGCCTGTGGATCACCTGAAGCGTCTCTACGGCAAGTCGGTCATGGCCGAGGTGGTGCAGAAGACCATTGATGATTCCACCCGCAGCGTCTTTGCCGAACGCAACCTCAAGCCCGCCTACCAGCCGGATGTGAAGCTGCCGGAAGGCGAGGACGAAGTGAACCAGATCATGGAAGGCAAGAAGGATCTTTCCTTCGATGTCTCCGGCGAAGTGATCCCCAGCTTCGACCTCAAGGACCACGCCGGTCTTTCGCTGACCAAGCATGTGGTGACGGTCTCCGACGCCCACATCGACGAAGCCGTGGGCCGCCTCAATGCCTCTTCCAAGTCTTTTGCGCCCAAGGGCGATGGCGCCAAGGCCGAGACCGGCGACCGCGTGACCATTTCTTTCAAGGGCACGGTTGATGGCGTGGCCTTTGATGGCGGCACGGGCGAGGACATTCCCCTGGAACTGGGCTCCAACCAGTTCATTCCCGGCTTCGAAGAGCAGCTGGTGGGCCACAAGGCCGGTGACGAAGTGACGGTGAAGGTGACCTTCCCGGCCGACTATGGCGTTGCCACTCTTGCCGGCAAGGCGGCTGAATTCGCCACAAAGATCACCGCCGTCGAGGCGGGCACGGCCGGCACCGTGGACGACGACTTTGCCAAGCGCATGGGCTTTGAAAACGTCGCGGCGCTGCGCGACATGATCAAGTCCAGCCTGGCGCGCGAGTTTGAGCGCATGACCGCCATGAAGCTGAAGCGCGATGTGCTCGATGCGCTCGACAAGCAGTACAGCTTCGAGCTGCCCTCCAAGCTGGTGGACGCCGAGTTCAGCAGCATCTGGAACGCGCTCACCAACGAAATGACCCGCGCCAACAAGACTTTCGCCGACGAAGAGACGACGGAAGAAGAGGCCCGCAAGGAATACCAGGCCATTGCCGAGCGCCGCGTGCGCCTTGGCCTGGTCTTGGGCACGCTCGGTGAAAAGGAAGCCGTGCAGGTGAACGAGCAGGAACTGCAGCAGGCGCTCATCGCCCGCGTGCGCCAGTTCCCCGGCCAGGAAAAGCAGGTCTATGACTTCTATCGCAAGAATCCGCAGGCGCTTGTTGAGCTGCGCGGGCCCATCTTCGAGCAGAAGGTCGTTGACCTGATCGTCGGCAAGGCCAGCGTGTCCGACAAGGAAACGAGCCGCGAAGACCTGCAGAAGATGGTGGAAGAAGACCTGGACGGCAGCGAAGGCTGATCCTCCCGCCATCTCGAAATGAGAAGGCCGCCCATCGAGGCGGCCTTTTTGTTTTTCCTCCCCTTTGCGGGAGAAGAAGAGATCACACCGCCGGCTTCAGCTCCACGCTCTCTCCGCAACCGCAGGCCGAAGTCTGGTTTGGGTTGTTGAAGACAAAGCCGGATTTCAAAACGCTTGTCTGATAATCCATTTCCGTGCCAAGCAGGAACATCAGCGCCTTGGCGTCGATCAGCACGCGGGCGCCCTTGTCCTCGATCACTTCATCGAAACGGCCCTGCTCCTTGGCCCATTCCATGGTGTATTCCATGCCCGCGCAGCCGCCATTCTTGACGCCCACGCGCAGCCCCACGCCTTCCCCCTTCGCCATCAGGTCGCGGATGCGGGCGGCGGCGGCATCGGTCAGTTTCATTGCCTGCGGTCTTGCCAACTGGGCCATGATGCACTCCTAATACATGTTCATTGCCATGCGGGCTTCTTCGCTCATGCGCGAATGGTCCCACGGCGGATCGAAAGTGATCTTGCATTTTGCCGATGCCACACCCGGCACGGCGCTGACGGCATTCTCCACCCATGAGGGCATGTCGCCCGCCACGGGACAGCCCGGGGCTGTGAGCGTCATGTCGATGGCAACATTCCGGTCATCGTCGATATCGACCTTGTAGATGAGGCCGAGTTCGTAGATGTCCACCGGAATTTCCGGATCATACACCGTCTTCATGGCGGCGATGATGTCGTCGGTGAGGCGCGCCAGTTCGTCGGCGGGAATGGCCGAAGGGTTCGGCGCATTGATATGCTCGCCGCTGGCCGAGGCCGGGACTGTTGTTTCGCGCTCCATCATGCGAAAATCCTTTGGGCAGAGATAAGCGCTTCTGCCAGTTTATCAACCTCGTCCATGGTGTTGTACATGGCGAAGGAGGCGCGGCAGGTGGCGGTGACACCCAGGCGTTGCAAGAGCGGCTGGGTGCAGTGTGTGCCGGCGCGCACGGCCACGCCATGGCGGTCGATCACGGTGGCCACATCATGGGCATGCGCCCCCTCCATGGTGAAGGAGATGATGGGGCCCTTGTGCCGGGCGCGGCCAAAAATGCGCAGGCTGTTGATGGCAGCGAGGCGCTCCATGGCATAGCTGTGCAGGGCCTGCTCATGGGCGGCGATGGCAGTCAGCCCCTTGGCCGTCATGTAGTCGAGGGCGGCGCCGAGGCCGATTGCCTCCACAATGGCAGGCGTGCCCGCCTCAAAGCGGTGCGGCGGTTCATTATAGGTGATGCCGCTTTCAGTAACTTCCGAGATCATCTCGCCACCGCCTTGATATGGCGGCATTTTCTTGAGGTGCGCGGCCTTGCCATAGAGCACGCCAATGCCCGTGGGGCCATAGGTCTTGTGGCCGGTGAAAACGAGGAAATCGGCGTCGAGCGCCTGCACATCCACCTGGCCATGCACCGCGCCCTGGCTGGCATCCACCAGCACGGGAATGCCCTTGGCATGGGCCAGCGCGATGATCTCGCTGATGGGTGTCACCGTGCCCAGCGCATTCGACATCATGGTGATGGCCACCATCTTGGTGCGCGGCGTGAGCAGCTTGGCAAATTCCTCAATCAGGAAATTGCCGTCGTTGTCGATGGGGGCCCATTTCAGCGCAGCGCCCCGGCGCTCCCGGTGGAAATGCCAGGGCACGATGTTGGAATGATGCTCGAGAATGGAGAGGACAATTTCATCGCCTTCGCCAATCACCATGCCGCCGAAGCTCTGGGCCACGAGATTGATGGCCTCGGTGGCATTCCGCGTGAAGATGATTTCGTCCTTCGAGGGGGCGTTGATGAAGCGGCGCACGCTCTCACGCGCATCTTCAAAGGCCTGGGTTGCGGCGTTGGAAAGAAAATGCAGGCCGCGATGCACGTTGGCATATTCCGCCGTCATGCTGTTCATCATCGCATCCAGCACGGCCTTGGGCTTCTGGGCCGAGGCGGCATTGTCGAGATAAACCAGCGGCTTGCCATAAACCTCCCGGGCGAGGATGGGAAAGTCAGCGCGGATGGCGGAAACGTCGAACATGCTATCCCAGTCTCGTGGCCGCCAGCGTGACCAACGCCTCGCGGATGCCTTCATGATCCACCGCGTCAAAAGCCTCGCCCACAAAGGCGGCTACCAGCAGGCCGCGCGCCTGGGCCTTGGGAATGCCACGCGAGAGCAGATAGAAGAGATGATCCGGGTTCAGGTCGCCCGATGTGGCCCCATGACCGCAGACCACGTCATCGGCATAGATTTCCAGTTCCGGCTTGGCATCGAACTCGGCCGTTTCCGACAGCAGCAGCGCATGCGAGGATTGCTTGCCATCGGTCTTCTGCGCATCGGGCCGGACAATCACCTTGCCCTGGAAAATGCCGCGCGCATGGTCATCCATCACGCATTTGAAAAGCTCGCGGCTGGTGCAGTGGGGCACGGCATGATCGACAACAAGGCGCGTGTCGGCATGTTGCTGGCCAGCCAGAAGATAGGCGCCCGAGATCTTCGCATCCGCCCCCTGCCCCGTGAATGTGATGGTGCCGTTGTGGCGGGCCAGCGCCGCACCGGCGGTGAGGGTGAAGTCCCGCAGCACGGCCTCCTTGCCGAGAGTGGCATTGACCTGGGCCAGATGGCTGGCCTCGGCGCTGTCCAGCACCACTTTCACGCGGTCCAGTCGCGCGCCATCGCCCAGGGAGATATCAATGACGCTGGCGGCCAGATAGTCGCCCTCGCCCACGAAGGTTTCAATCACTGTGGCACTGGCACCCGCCGCCACGGTGATGCTGTGGCGGGTGGCGATGCCACGGGCCGCGCCCGGCGTTGCCACATGCACAATCTCGATGGGCCGCTCAGCATTGCCTTCAAAGCTCAGCGCCACGCCTTCGGCCGCAAGTGCCGACGCCAGCGCCACAACAGTTTCACTTGAATTGCCGGGCGCGGTGGCGGGCGCGACTTTCATCTGTGAACGCTTGGCATCCAGCACGCCATTGACGATGACAAGGCGTGTGGCCTTCACATCCGCGAAGGGCGAGGCGGCAACGAGGCGGTCAATGTCCGCGTCTTTCGCCGTCAGGCTTGCCTTGCCATAGGGCTTGCTGATGAGGCGGCGCAGGTCCGTCCATTTCCAGTCTTCATCACGGCGCGACGGCAGGCGCAGGCCGAAGGCCTCTTCAGCGGCCGTCAGGGGCGCTGGGCTCATCATGCCGCCTGCTCCACGTAACCGGCATAGCCATTGGCTTCCAGTTCCAGCGCCAGTTCCTTGCCGCCCGTTTTCACGATGCGGCCACCCGACAGCACATGCACCTTGTCCGGCACAATGTAGTCGAGCAGACGCTGGTAGTGGGTGATCACGATCATGGCGCGGTCAGGTGAGCGCAGTGCATTCACGCCATCGGCCACCACACGCAGGGCGTCGATGTCGAGGCCGGAGTCCGTTTCATCGAGAACGCAGAGCGACGGCTCCAGCACCGCCATCTGCAGGATTTCGGCGCGCTTCTTTTCGCCGCCGGAAAAGCCCACATTCACCGGACGCTTCAGCATGTCCTGGCTTACATTCAGCTTCTCGGCCCTGGTCTTCACATGCTTCATGAATTCCGGAATGGTGAACTCCCGCTCGCCGCGCGCCTTGCGCTGGGCATTGGCCGCCACCTTCAGGAACTGCATGGTGGCCACGCCGGGAATTTCGATGGGGTATTGGAAGGCAAGGAAAACGCCCGCCGCGGCGCGCTGGTCCGGCTCCATGGCCAGCAGGTCCTGCCCCTTGAAGGTGATCGAACCTTCCGTCACCTCATAGCCCTCCCGGCCCGAGAGCACATAGGACAGCGTGGACTTGCCGGAGCCATTGGGGCCCATGATGGCGTGCACTTCACCCGCCATCACGTCCAGGGACAGGCCCTTGAGGATTTCACGGGACTCGTCTTCGAGTTTGACGTGGAGATTTTTGATTTGAAGCATGTCAGCCAACCGAACCTTCAAGTGAGATACCAATGAGTTTTTGTGTTTCCGCCATGAATTCCATGGGCAATTGCTGGAGCACGTCACGCACGAAGCCGTTGACGATGAGGGCCACTGCTTCCTCCTCTGAAAGGCCGCGCGACTGGCAGTAGAACATCTGGTCGTCGGAGATTTTCGATGTGGTGGCTTCGTGCTCGAACTGGGCCGTGCTGGTCTTCGCCTCGATATAGGGCACGGTATGGGCCCCGCACTTGTCGCCGATTAGCAGGGAGTCGCACTGCGTGAAGTTGCGGGCGTTCAGGGCCTTGCGGTGGGCCGAAACAAGGCCACGATAGGTGTTGTCGCTGCGGCCCGCCGCGATGCCCTTGGAGATGATGCGGCTTGATGTGTTCTTGCCCAGATGGATCATCTTGGTGCCTGAATCCACCTGCTGGCGGCCATTGGAAATGGCGATGGAATAGAACTCGCCGCGCGAATGGTCGCCGCGCAGGATGCAGCTGGGATATTTCCAGGTGATGGCCGAGCCCGTCTCCACCTGTGTCCAGGAAATCTTGGCATGGGCCTCGCGGCAGTCGCCACGCTTGGTGACGAAATTGTAGATGCCGCCCTTCCCGTCCGCATCGCCGGGATACCAGTTCTGCACGGTGGAATATTTGATCTCGGCATTTTCCAGCGCGATCAGTTCCACCACGGCGGCATGAAGCTGGCTTTCGTCGCGGGTGGGCGCCGTGCAGCCTTCGAGATAGGACACGTACGAGCCCTTGTCGGCGATGATCAGCGTGCGCTCGAACTGCCCGGTGTTCTTGGCGTTCATGCGAAAATAGGTTGATAGTTCCATGGGGCAGCGCACGCCCGGCGGCACATAGACGAAGGAGCCATCGGAAAACACGGCGGCATTGAGGGCGGCGTAGAAATTGTCGGACTGCGGAACGACGGACCCCAGATATTTCCGCACCAGTTCCGGGTGCTCGCGCAGCGCTTCCGAAATGGAGCAGAAGATCACGCCGTGCTTTTTCAGTTCATCCTTGAAGGTGGTGACAACGGAGACGCTGTCGAACACGGCATCCACGGCCACCTTGCCGCTGGCATATTCGCCGCCGGCTTCATCCAATTCACTCTTTTCGCCCTGCTTGCGCACGCCCGCCAGGATTTCCTGTTCCTTCAGCGGAATGCCGAGCTTGGCATAGGTTTCCAGAAGTTTGGGGTCCACCTCGTCCAGCGACTTCGGCATGACCTGGGTCTTGGGGGCCGCGTAGTAGTGCAGGTCCTGAAAGTCGATCTTGGGATAGGAGACCTTGGCCCAGGTGGGCTCGTCCATCTCCAGCCACACGCGAAAGGCTTCCAGCCGCCAGTCCAGCATCCATTGCGGCTCATCCTTCTTGCGGGAGATGAAGCGCACGATGTCCTCGTTCAGGCCCTTGGGGGCCAGGTCAGACTCAATGTCAGTCTCGAAGCCGTACTTGTATTTGTCGACGTCGATGTCCTTGACGAGTTCGATGGTGTCGAGATCAGCCATGGTTTTGTCTCTGGCCCGCATTGCGGAGTTTGTGTTTTTCGTGGAGGCGCGTGAGCGCCGCGTTAAATGCCGAGATCTCGTCGCGCTTCGTGGTCCAGCCCTGGCTGACCCGGATGGCGCAGGCGGCAAGCTCTTTGGGCACCCCCATGGCGGAAAGCACATGCGAGCGGCCAACCTTGCCTGACGCGCAGGCCGAACCCGACGAGACTGCGAACCCTTCCAGATCGAGCGCCATCAACAGCGTTTCCGCACTCATGCCGGGAATGGCGAAGCACGTGGTATTGCCCAGTCTCGGCGCGTCCTTGGAGAAAACCACTGCTTCGGGTGGCAGTGCGGTTTCAAGCATGTCACGCCAGACGGGCCGGTAGGGATACAATGCGGGTGACTTCATGACTTCCGCGAATCCGACAATGGCCGAAATGTTTTCAGTGCCCGAACGGCGGCGGGATTCCTGGCCGCCACCCGCCAGCAGTGGCGACAGTTCGATCCGGTCGCGTACCAACAACGCACCAGCGCCAACCGGGCCGCCAATTTTGTGCGCCGAAACCGACATCATGTCACACTTCAGAAGCGCAAAGTTAATGTGATCGGAGTGAGACGGCCCCGCCATTTCGCGCGCCATTTTTCCGACGGCCTGCACGGCATCCACATGCAGGAGCGCGCCCGCTTCATGGACCATGTCCACAATCTCATTGAGAGGCTGGATCACACCCGTTTCATTGTTGGCCAACATGATGGAGACCAGCGTGTTGCGGCGGCCCAACTTGGCCTTGAGCGCATCAAGGCGCACCAAACCGTTGCCGTCGACGGGGACAATGTCCGCCACTTTGCTGGAACTTTTGGCGGCCTCCAAGACACTCGGGTGTTCGATGGCTGAAACAAGCAGGTATTCAGCCTGGGTGCCGCGCAAGGCAAGGTTGTTGGCTTCCGTGCCACCGCTTGTGAAAATCACGCCTTCGGCATTCACACCAAGGGTCCAGGCGAGCGTGCTGCGCGCGCCGTCAAGAGCATGAAACTGCTTGCGTCCCTCGGCATGAACGGATGCCGCGTTACCATGGCTGTCCAGCGCTGCCAGCATGGCCGCCTTCACGGCGGGCCGCAGCGGGCTGGTGGCATTATGGTCGAGATAAACCCTCACCGCTGCACTCCCGCAGGGGCGCGGTCCTTGGTCTGCTTGATCGAAGCGGCGAGCGCCAGATTGCGCTTGGCCACCACATCATCCAGCGAAATGGACTCGAGGAAATACATCATCTGGCGGCCCAGCGACGACCACAGGTCGTGGGCGCAGCAGCGCTCGCCCTTCACGCAACCTTCCACGGCGTCGCCATCACAGCGGGTCACACGCAGGGGTTCATCAACGGCTTCGATCACTTCAGCCAGCGTGATGTCCGTGGCGGGGCGGGCCAGCGTGTAGCCACCGGCAGCACCCCGCGCACTGGCCACCAGGCCCGCCCGGCGCAGTTTGCCGAACAGCTGTTCCAGATATTCCTGGCTGATGTCCTGGCGGCTGGCGATGTCGGCCAACGGCACGGGCCGCGCGGCCGGGTCAGCCGCCGCCTGCTGGCCGATGTCGATCATGGCCATCACAGCGTAGCGTCCCTTGGTGCTCATCTTCATGGGCCAACCGCCTCAACCTTCATGAAAAGCTTGCTTTTTGCCCTGCCCCCCGTGCTAAAGCGCAGCGCGAAAGCCTGGGCGACCGACCATTTCTTTTGAATTGTTCTAACCCAGATACGTAATCCGAGTGCTGGAGTCAAGATTGAATGACTGCGGCGCGCCGGAGGCGGGGCAAGCCACGGACTGCGAAGGAAATTCATGCCGGAAGTCATTTTCAACGGGCCTGCTGGCCGCATCGAAGGCCGCTATCATCAGGCCAAGGCCACGGGCGCCCCCATCGCCATTCTGCTGCATCCGCACCCCACGTTCGGGGGCACCATGAACAACCCCATCGTGCACTCGCTCTATGGCATGTTCCAGTCGCGCGGCTTTTCGGTGCTGCGCTTCAATTTCCGCGGCGTGGGCCGCAGCCAGGGCCTTTTCGACAATGGTGCTGGCGAATTGTCTGATGCCGCATCGGCGCTGGACTGGCTGCAGAGTTTCAACCGCGAAGCCAAGATCTGCTGGATCGCCGGCATTTCCTTTGGCGCGTGGATTTCCATGCAGCTTCTGATGCGGCGGCCGGAAATCTCCGGCTTCATCTCTGTGGCACCGCTGGCCAAGCATTATGATTTCTCGTTCCTGGCACCCTGCCCGGCCTCCGGCCTTTTCGTGAATGGTGAAAAGGACACGGTGACAGCGCCCGAAGCGGTGCACAGCCTGGTCTCCAAGTTGAAGACCCAGAAGGGCATCACCATCGAGCACAAGGTCATTCCCGGTGCCAACCACTTCTTCCAGGACAAGGTGGACGAGTTGACCAAGATCTGCGCCGACTATCTCGACCGCCGCCTCACCCACGAAGCATAGCAGACCCACCGCTTTCCGGGTGGCAGAGGGCGCGCATTGCCGTTAATCAGCGCCCCTTTCCCGGAGACCATGATGGCGATGCAAGCCGACAAGCGAATCGAATCCCACATCGACGGGCAGTCCTGGGCGCTGCTGGCCCTGCTCTCTGTGATCTGGGGCGGGTCCTTCATGTTCGTGGGCGTGGCCGTGAAAGAGCTTCCGGCCCTGCTCATCGTGTTTGCGCGGGTGGCCATTGCGGCCGCCATTCTCATTCCCGTGCATCTTGTGCTGCAAGGCCCTTTGCCTCGCGACCGCCGCACCTGGCTCGCCTGCGCCGGCATGAGCCTGTTCAACAACGTGCTCACCTTCACGGCCATTGCCTGGGGCCAGCACTACATCAGCAGCGGGCTTGCCTCCGTCATCAACGCCACCACGCCCATGTTCGGGGCGCTGTTCATGGCGCTCACCGGCATGGAACGGCTCACGGGCCGCAAGTCCATCGCCCTTCTTCTCGGCCTTATCGGTGTTGTGGTGCTGAAGGGCGGAAACTTCGGGGATTTTGGCGCGCAAAGCCTGGGCATTCTTGCCGTCACCTTTGCCTCGGCCTGCTATGGCATTTCATCGGTCTGGTCGAAGAAATTCATGATGGGCATTCCGCCCATGACGGCTGCCACCTGCCAGCTCATCGGCTCTGCCATCATGATGGGCGTGCTGGCCTTCAGCTTTTCCACGCCGACGCAATATTTCCATATGTCGCAAAGCACGTTGAATGCCCTGCTTGGCCTTGCGGCGCTTTCCACCTCGATTGCCTATCTCATCTTCTTCCGCATCATCCAGCGGGCGGGTGCGAGTTTCGTGGTGCTTGTGACCATGCTGGTGCCCGTCTCGGCCATCATTCTCGGCATTCTGGTGCTCAACGAAAAACTGACCAGCAACGAGTTCGCCGGCGCTCTCATTATCGGGCTGGCCCTCATCATCATCGACGGCCGGCTGCTCAAGAAGATGGGCTGGAGTGCGCCGTAAAGAACACACCGCCAGATGACCGCGCAGCAATGCCCGTCGTGCCGGGAAAGGTGAGCGGCAGGCCTTTCAGGCTGCGCACCGCGAGATAGGCCCAGGCCTCCGCTTCCATGCTGTCGCCATTGAGGCCGAAGTCTTCCGCCCTGGCCACTGCGGGCAGAAGTGCGGCCAATGCCGCCATGATCGCGGCGTTGTGGCGGCCGCCACCACAGATGATCCAGCGCTCGGGCACTTCCGGAAACCACGCCGCGGCACGGGCGATGGCGTGCGCGGTGAAGGCCACAAGGGTTGCCGCGCCATCGTCCACAGACAGGCCATCCCAGCGCAGATGGGCGAAGCTGTTGCGGTCCAGCGACTTGGGCGGCGTCCCGGCAAAAAACGGGTGGGCGAGCGCGGCCTCCACATGTGCCGCAGACGGTTTGCCGCGGCGTGCCATCTGGCCGCCTGCATCAAATGGCTTTCCCACCTGCTGCATCATCCAGTCGTTGATCAGGGCATTGCCCGGCCCGGTGTCGAAGGCCAACAGATCGCCTGTGCGGCCCACATAGGTGACATTGGCCACACCGCCGATGTTCACAAATGCGCAGGGCTTCGCGGGCGCCAGAGCCGCGTGATAGACAGGCACCAGCGGTGCGCCCTGCCCGCCTGCCGCCACATCGGCGGCCCGCATGTCCGCCACCACGGCAATGCCGGTGGCCCGGGCCAGCGCCGCGCCATCACCCAATTGCACCGTGAGCCGCGCCTCGGGGCGGTGCAAAACCGTCTGTCCATGAAAACCGATTACGTCGATATTTGAAGGCGTTAGTCCTTTATTCGCAAGGAATGCCTGAACCGCCTTTGCGTGCCAAAGTGTCAGGTTTGCTTCCACCTCCGCCAGCGCGCCGTGCCGCTGGCCACGCTCCGTCATGCCCGCCGCATCTGCGATCGCCTGGCGCAACATTGCTTGCTGGCCTTCATCGTAGGGAAAGGTCGCGGCAGGGCCGCGCTGCACCGCGGCTTCGCCATCGGTGTGCAGCAGCGCCACATCAATGCCATCCAGCGAGGTGCCGGACATTAGCCCCAATGCCGTCAGCGATTTTGACACGCCGCCCCCCTATGATATGAGCCCGCCACCATGAGCACTCTCAAATCCGATTTCCTCAACGTCCTCACCAGCCGCGGCTACATTCACCAGTGTTCCGACCTTGCGGGCCTTGATGCACTTGCCGCCCAGAATGCCGTGACGGCTTATATCGGATTCGATTGCACCGCGCCCTCCCTTCATGTGGGGTCGCTGGTGCAGATCATGCTGCTGCACTGGCTGCAACAGACGGGCAACAAGCCCATCGCCCTCATGGGTGGCGGCACCACCCGCGTGGGCGATCCTTCCGGCAAGGACGAAAGCCGCAAGATGCTGTCGCTTGAGGATATCGAGCGCAACAAGGATGGCATCAAGGGCGTCTTCTCGAAGTTCCTGAAATTTGGCGAGGGCAAGAACGATGCGGTGATGGTGGACAATGCCGAATGGCTGGCTTCCCTCAACTACATCGACATGCTGCGCGATGTGGGACGGCACTTCTCCATCAACCGCATGCTGGCCATGGATTCGGTGAAGCTGCGGCTTGAACGCGAGAGCGAATTCTCCTTCCTCGAATTCAATTACATGATCCTCCAGTCCTATGACTTCACGGTGCTGGCCCAGCGCTATGGCTGCAACCTGCAAATGGGTGGCTCGGACCAGTGGGGCAACATCATCAATGGTGTGGATCTCGGCCGGCGCATGGGCACGCACCAGCTTTTTGCCCTCACCTCGCCGCTCATCACGCTCGCCTCCGGTGCCAAGATGGGCAAGACGGCACAGGGTGCCGTGTGGCTGAATGCCGACATGCGCAGCCCCTATGACTACTGGCAGTTCTGGCGCAACACGGAGGATGCCGATGTGGGCCGCTTCCTGCGCCTCTTCACCACGCTGCCGCTGGACGAAGTGGCGCGGCTGGAAAAGCTGGGGGGCGCGGAAATCAACGAAGCCAAGAAGCAGCTGGCCATTGCCGCCACCTCGCTTCTGCACGGGGCCGAAGCTGCCCATGCCGCCGCCGAAACGGCCCGCAAGACCTTTGAAGAAGGTGCGTCTGCCGAGGGCCTTCCCAGCATCACGGCTGATCTGGCGGCGGGCATCGGCCTGTTGCAGGCGCTGGTGCAGGCCGGGCTTGCCTCGTCCAACGGCGATGCCAAGCGGCAAATTCAGGGCGGCGGCGTGCGCGTGAATGATGAGGCCGTGAAGGACGAGAAGTTGATGCTCACCACTTCACTCCTCAAGGATGGCACCATCAAGCTCTCCATGGGCAAGAAGAAGCACGTGTTGCTGCGGCAGGGCTGAGCCACTCACCTCAATAGGGCGAACCGGACTGATCTGCAGGGTCAACAACCACGGGGGCCACCGGATCATCCGCCTGCTGCTGTATGGCCTTCTTGTTCTGGGCCACGCTGCGGCGCGGCGCGCATGTGCCCTTGAACTTGAACATTTCACGCAGTGCGCCCGGCGCGAAGACAGAGAGCGGATTGACCTGCGTCTTGGGCGCGTTGATGGTGCCGCCCATGGCGAAGGTGACGCCGAAAATGCCGCCGCCCTGACCGCCCGCCAGAATCTGCCCAAAGATGGGCACATCATCCACAAAGCCGTT
>JAXMCS010000012.1:0-70174 GCA_046349175.1 Hyphomicrobiales bacterium
CGGGAATAGGGGGCGATCACTGCCGCATCCCATTCGGAGATGTAGCCCTGGTCATTGTGCAGGGCCATGGTGGCAGGGTTCCAGAACATGGAAGACAAGCCATCGGTGCCCGCTGCCACTCCCGCAAAGGCGGCGCCTTGCCCTTCGGCCGATTGTTCGCGGATGGCGAAGCCGCCGGCCATGGCTGTTCCCGTCATCAGTGCCGCAGCAAGGGCAGCGCTGGCAAAAGCAAGAAGTAAACGTGACATGAGAAGTCCCCGGCGTCTGGCACGACGGGACTCTCTGGCCCCTCGATGCCACCTTTCTGCCGCAATTCGGCAATTGCTGGCAAGGTGGATTCTGAAGCCAAGTCTGAAACCAGGGTGCTGCCTTCCCCGGACGGACCGGAGAAGGTGCTTGCCGTCTCGCCTTAGAACAGACCTTCGATGCGGCCCGTGGCGTCGAGGCCGATGACTTCGGCAGATGGCACCTTGGGCAGGCCCGGCATGGTCATGATTTCACCGCAGATCACAACGATGAACTCCGCACCGGCCGAGAGACGCACCTCGCGGATCGGCACCACGTGGTTCGAAGGCGCACCCTTGAGGTTGGGGTCAGTGGTGAAGGAATACTGTGTCTTGGCCACACAGATGGGGAACTTGCCATAGCCCATGGCTTCCCAGCTCTTGAGCTGGTCGCGGATCGACTTGTCGGCGACGATATCATCGGCGCGGTAGATTTCGCGGGCGATGGTGCGCACCTTTTCGAAGAGCGGCAGGTCGTCGTTGTAGATGGGCTTGAACTGCGAGCCCTTGTCGGCGAGTGCCGCCACGTGCTTGGCCAGTTCCATGGTGCCCTTGGAGCCTTCGGCCCAGTGGGTGCACTTGAAGGCCTCAACGCCGTGTTCCTTGCAGAAGGCCTTGATCACCTCGACTTCGGCATCGGTGTCGGTGATGAAGTGGTTGACCGCCACGGCAATCGGCACGCCGAACTTCTTCACGTTCTCCAGATGACGGCCGAGGTTGGCGCAGCCCTTCTTGAGCGCCTCGACATTTTCCTTCTTGAGGTCTTCCTTCGCGACACCACCATGCATCTTGAGGGCGCGCACGGTGGCCACGATCACCGCGGCGGCAGGGTTGAGGCCCGCCTTGCGGCACTTGATGTCAAAGAACTTTTCAGCGCCAAGGTCAGCACCGAAGCCCGCTTCCGTGACAACGAAATCGGCAAGCTTGAGGGCGGCCTTGGTGGCCATGACGGAGTTGCAGCCATGGGCAATGTTGGCGAAGGGACCACCATGCACAAAGGCCGGATTGTTTTCCAGGGTCTGCACCAGGTTGGGCTGGAGGGCATCCTTGAGCAGCACGACCATGGCGCCGGCGGCCTTGATGTCGCGGGCGTAGACGGGGCTCTTGTCCTTCTTGTAGGCGACGACGATCTGGCCAATGCGGCGCTCCAGATCGGCAATGGAGGTGGAGAGGCAGAGGATGGCCATGATCTCGGAGGCCACGGTGATGTCGAAGCCCGCCTCACGGGGATAGCCGTTGGCGACGCCACCCAGCGAGCAGACGATCTCGCGAAGCGCGCGGTCGTTCATGTCCATGACGCGGCGCCAAGCCACGCGGCGGGTGTCGATGCCCAGTTCATTGCCCCAGTAGATGTGGTTGTCGATCATCGCCGAGAGCAGGTTGTGGGCTGAGGTGATGGCGTGGAAGTCGCCCGTGAAGTGCAGGTTGATGTCTTCCATCGGCACGATCTGGGCATAGCCGCCGCCTGCCGCGCCGCCCTTCATGCCGAAGCAGGGGCCGAGCGAGGGTTCGCGCAGCGCCACCATGGCGCGCTTGCCAATGGCGTTGAGGCCGTCACCCAGACCCACTGTGGTGGTGGTCTTGCCTTCGCCCGCCGGTGTCGGGTTGATGGCGGTGACGAGGATCAGCTTGCCATCCTTCTTGGCGGCCAGCTTGTCGATGTAGGAGAGCTGCACCTTGGCCTTGGTGTGGCCATAGGGAATGAGGTCTTCCGCCGGAATGCCCAGCTTGGCGCCCACTTCCATGATGGGCTTCATCTTGGCTTCGCGGGCAATTTCGATGTCGGATTTGACGGTCATGGCGGGGCGGGTCCTCTGTCGTTTTTGTGCGGTATGTCGCTTATTAGACTTGCCCGCCTCCTAGCACAGGGGGGAATCCGCCGCAGCAGGGAAGTTTTCCGACACGGATTTTCTGTCAGACCATGTCAGGTCAATGGACGGCGGTGGCGTGTTTCCGGAACAGGAAGACGAGCGGCAGGCAGAGGGCGCTCATCCAGGCCATGAGCAGGAAGTCGTTCTGGTAGGAGATAGTGAGAGCCTGGCCGGTGACCATGTTGTCGAGCAGGGCCCGGCCCTGATCGGTTGAGGGGTCGAGGAGACCCGGCGGCGTGGCCTGCCAGCCGAAGCTGAAGGGGGTGAGATATTCCGACAGGCGGGCATGCATGACCGTGGTCGTGCTGGTCAGTTGGGCGATGACCAGCGAGACGCCGATGGAACTGCCCATGTTGCGGATGAGCGTCCACATGGAGGCGCCTTCGGTGCGGTATTGGGCGGGCAAGGTGACGAAGGCCACCGTGTTGAGCGGTACGAAGACGAGGCCCATGCCGACGCCTTGCAGCACGCTGGTCCAGATGATGGTGGCGCGTGAAATATCCGGCGTGATGCCCGCCATGATCCAGAGCGAGACCATGCACATGATGATGCCCGTGGAAATGAGGATGCGGGCATCTATGACGGCCAGAAGACGGCCGACGATCATCATGGAGACCATGGTGCCGACGCCACGGGTGCCGAGCAGGAAGCCCGCGGAAATGACGGGAAAGCCCATGACGCTTTGCAGGAAGGGGGTGAGCAGCGCCACGGTGGCGAGGATGAGCACGCCCACGATGAACATGAAGATGACGCCCAGGGTGAAGTTCCAATCCCGGAAGATGGCGGGCGGCACGAAGGGCTTTTCCGCCGTCAGCGTGTGGGCGATGAAGAGATAGGCGGAAGCCACGGCGATCACCGCTTCGGCGATGATCTCGGGCGATTCAAACCAGCCCAGCGTCTCGCCACGGTCGAGCATCAGCTGCAGGAAGCCGATGAAGAGGCTGAGCATGACGAAGCCGAACCAGTCGAAGCGCATGTCGCGAGGCTTGGAATCCGGCATGAAGGCCATGAGGCCGAGCACTGTGGCGATTCCGAATGGCAGGTTGATGAGGAAGACCCAGCGCCAGGAATAATATTCGGTGAGATAGCCGCCAAGCGTTGGCCCCATGATGGGGCCGAGCATGACGCCCATGCCCCAGATGGCCATGGCTTGCCCGCGCTTCTGGGGCGGGAAGATATCCATCATCACGGCCTGCGACAGGGGCACGAGGCCTGCGCCGAAGATGCCTTGCAGCACCCGGTAGAGCACCATGTCGGTGATGCCCTGGGCCACGCCGCACAAGAGCGACGAGGCCGTGAAGCCCACGGTGCAGATGATGAAGATGCTTTTCCGGCCAAAGCGCACGGCAAGCCAGCCCACAGGGGCCGTCATGATGGCGGCAGCCACGATGTAGGAGGTGAGCACCCAGGCCACCTGGTCAAAGGTGACGGAGAGCGAGCCCTGCATGTAGGGCAGCGCCACATTGGCGATGGTTGTATCCAGCGCCTGCATGATGGTGGCCAGCATGACGCAGACCGTGACAAAGCCCCGGTGGACCTCTGGTTCCCTGTGCGTCGTGACGGCAGACATGGGCGTTACTTCGCGGCCTGCTTTTCACCCGCCGCGGCTGTGAGGCCGAGCAGCTTCATGAGGGAGCGTTCGCGGCCCGTGTCGATCTTGACCGAGACACTCATGCCGGCGCGCAGCATGCCCTGCGCCAACGTTTCATCCATGACGAGGCGGACCGGCACGCGCTGCACCACCTTCACCCAGTTGCCGGAGGCATTCTGGGCGGGGATGAGCGAGAACTGCGCGCCCGTGCCGGGGCTGATCGCCTCCACATGGGCCTTGATGGGATGATCGGGGAAGGCATCCACCGTGACGGTGGCGGGCTGGCCCTTGACCAGCCAGGTGATGTCGGTTTCCTTGGGGTTGGCATCGACCCACAGGCCATCGTCACTGACGATGGCAAAGACCGTGCTGCCGGCGGTGAGATAGCGGCCCATCTGGATGTTGGAGACCTGCGTGGCGATGCCGGCGAGCGGGGCCTTGATCACCGTGTGGTCAAGGTTCCACTGGGCCTGCTCCACGGCGGCCTTGGCTGCGGCATAGGGGGCAAAGCCTGCAAGTGCCGCATCCTCCTTGCCGCCAAGCTGGGCGAGCGTTTCCGCCTGCTGCTGCTGCAACAGTTCCAGCGCCGCCTTGGCCTGCTGGGCGGCGATGCGGTTCTCCTCCACGTCAGTGACGGAAGCGACCTTGTTGCGCAGGAGATTGCTCTTGCGGTCAAACTCGCCCTGGCGGAGCGCCACGGTATCTGAGGCCAGCGCGATCTGCACCTTCAGGGCCTGAAGGCGGCTGGCCAGTGTGTGGAAATCATTCCCGGCCTTGGCGAGGGCGGCTTCAGATTGCGCAAGGGCGATCTCATAGGGCTTGCGGTCAATGGAGAAGAGCGGATCGCCCGCCTTAAGGCTCTGGCCTTCCACAACGGAAATCGCATCAATGGTGCCGCTGACCTGGGGCGTGACCAGCACCTTCTGGGCCCCCACATAGGCGTTGTCGGTGGCGATGTAGCGGCCACCGCGCAGATAGAACTCGGCCCCGATGCCGAGCGCCACCAGCGGAATGACACCCAGCAGCAGCAGGCGCAGCAGACGGCGGCGGCGCTTCTTCCGGGCTTCGGCCCTGGCCCCATCGAGATGGGTAGGCTCAAGCGCCTTTTCAGCGGTTTCGGCTTCGGTGCTCATGCGACAGACACTTTCCTGGATTTGTGGGCGGCCTCTTCACTGAGGCTGGCCTTGACGTTGTTGTGCAGCGTGCCGAGGGTGGCGAGCATGCTTTCGAGTGCGCTTTGACTGATGCCCCGGAAGACCTCTTCCCCCAGCCCCGTCTTGAAATCTTCGAGACCCGCCAGAGCGGCGCGGCCCTGCGGCGTGATGTGCAGGCGGTTGCAGCGGCGGTCCTGCGGATCGGGCTTCCGCTCCACCAGACCATCCTCCGCCAGTTGATCCGCAAGGCGGACCATGGCGATGGGCTGGATTTCCAGCATGTCCGCCAGTTCGGCCTGAACCAGGCCATCCTGGCGATCCAGCTTGGACAGACAGGCCATCTGCACCCGCGACATGCCGAAGGGACGCAACCGGTGTTCCACCAGGCTGCGCAACAGGCGCGAGGTCTCAGCGATGCGCAGCGCGGCTTCGCGGCGGATGTCGGTCTTGCTCATGTTGTATATCATATACAATGTATACAATATATACAATATGCTGAAGCGACAAATCCGCAGATGGTTTATGCGGCGTGTGCATGGAAGCGGCGCGGCGGCAGCGCTTCACCCGTGCAGGCCGGGGGCCTCGTAGCCGACGCGTTCTGACGATTGGAGTGGCTGCTTATGAGTCAGTGATTGTGCGACCTTATCGGTGGCAAGGCCTGTGTGTGCGTTTTTTTTGAGGGTAGATGTTGACCATCCCCTGATAAACAACGCTCCCTTCCTTCTTGAAGAGGACGTCATCATCGAAATACCGGTCACCACCGAAATTGTCGGCGTAGAGCTTATTTAGTGGCTTGCAAATCTCATGGCTATCGGAGTTTTCTTCTGTACAAATCGGGTGAACAACAAAACCTTGTACTTCCACTTCTGTGTTGCCACTGCGCAACTTCAAGTAACGTGAATTAGAGGGATTCTCCATCAAGTAAGCGAAGTTGGGAATATCATCGATTAAGGCCGGCGAATACAGTCGCAGCTCGACTTGTGACTCAGCATTCACGTAAAAATCGCCAGCGATCTTGCGAAATGAATGTCCGAAGTCCTCAAGATAGGAGGTATAGCCTGGCCGCAAAAGATAGACTGACGCTGCACAGCCTTTGGCCTGGCAGAGGGCAAACGTCTTGTCGGTCACGATGTAGACAGGCAGAAAACTGTCAACAAGACCGGGCCTGAAAATGGCCTTTCCGCCCAGGCTGCGGGCCCAGTTTGAGATTGATATGGCATTCCACCTGCGCTGCTGGGACGACCCCGCCAAATCCCGCGAGAGGTCATCGTAATGCCATTCCAATGCCTTCCTGCTGATGTGCGCGGGGTCCGGCAGGTCAACAAGCTTGCGGGTCAGGGGAATGCACTCCGTGTATTCGCTATACTGGTCCAGGAATTGCTTTTCAGGGCCCTTGGCTTCGCCGTCGTCATTGCCGGCAAATGAAAGCGGCGCGCTCAGGAGAGCAGCGACGACCGCCGCCAACACGTAGTTCGGCATTGTCAGCCGCATAAACCCCCGGGTGCTGCACCTTGATGGCATCTACTGTACGCGAAGGTTGCATGCAGCCTGACTCGCGTCAAGCCGCAGCACTTCAGCCATGCAGTCCGGGCGCTTCGTAGCCAACGCGCTCCACGTATTCTGTATAGCCGCCAGCATATTGGTGGATGCCTTCCGGCGTGAGTTCCAGCACGCGGTTTGACAGTTCGGCAAGGAAGTGCCGGTCGTGACTCACGAACAACATGGTGCCCTCGAAATCAGCCAGGGCCTTGATGAGCATTTCCTTGGTGAGCAGGTCGAGGTGGTTGGTGGGTTCGTCCAGCACCAGGAAATTGGGCGGGTCATACAACATGCGGGCCATGACAAGGCGGGCCTTTTCGCCACCCGACAGCACGCGGCAGGGCTTTTCAACGTCATCACCGGAGAAGCCGAAGCAGCCCGCAAGGGTGCGCAAGCTGCCTTGCGAAGCCTGGGGGAAGGCACGCTCCAGCGATTTGAAAACCGTGTCTTCGCCCTCCAGCAGTTCCATGGCGTGCTGGGCGAAGTATCCCATCTTCACGGAGGCCCCCAGCGTGACAGTTCCGGCATCCGGCGCGGTGGTGCCGGTGACCAGCTTCAGGAGCGTGGACTTGCCGGCCCCGTTCACCCCCATGAGGCACCAGCGCTCGCGGCGGCGGATATGGAAGTCGAGCCCCTCATAGATGGTGCGCGTGCCATAGGATTTGTGGATGCCCTTGAGGCTCACCACATCCTCGCCCGAGCGCGGGGCCTGGGCAAATTCGAAGGCCACGCTTTCACGGCGCTTTGGCATTTCCACGCGTTCGATCTTCTCCAGTTTCTTGACGCGGGATTGCACCTGGGCGGCGTGCGAGGCACGGGCCTTGAAACGCTCGATGAACTTCAGCTCCTTGGCCAGCATGGCCTGCTGGCGCTCGAACTGGGCCTGCTGCTGTTTTTCGGTGAGCGCCCGCTGGGCCTCGTAGAATTCATAATTGCCGGAATAGGAGGTGAGTTCGCCACCATCGATCTCGACAATCTTGCTGACGATGCGGTTCATGAATTCGCGGTCATGCGAAGTCATCAACAACATGCCGTCATAGGCCTTGAGGAAATTCTCGAGCCAGATGAGGCTTTCAAGGTCGAGGTGGTTGGAGGGCTCGTCGAGCAACATGGCATCGGGCCGCATGAGCAGGATGCGGGCCAGGGCCACGCGCATTTTCCAGCCGCCGGAGAGCTTGCCCACATCGCCGTCCATCATCTCCTGGGAGAAGGACAAGCCTGCCAGAACTTCGCGGGCGCGGGCCTCCTGGGCATAGCCATCGAGCTTTTCAAAATGCGCCTGCACCTCGCCATAGCGGGTGATGATCTCCTCCATCTCGTCCACCCGCTCCGGGTCGGCCATGGCGGCCTCAAGGCTGGCGAGTTCGGCTGCCACGGCGCTCACCGGCCCTGCCCCCTCCATGACCTCGGCAACCGCGCTGCGGCCTGCCATCTCGCCCACGTCCTGGCTGAAATAACCAATGGTGATGCCGCGGTCGGTGCTGATCTGGCCTTCGTCGGGCTCCTCTTGCCCGGTGATCATGCGGAAGAGCGTGGTCTTGCCGGAGCCATTGGAGCCGACGAGGCCAATCTTCTCGCCGCGATTCAAGGCGGCAGAGGCTTCAACAAAGAGCAGCTGGTGGCCGTTCTGCTTGGAGAGGGAGTCAACGCGGATCATGGGGCGCGTTCAGTTTCCGAGAAGCGGCGGACGCAGGGCCGACACGGCATTGCCGTGGGCGTCGAAACCCTCGTAGTCGGCGAAGGCCTTGGCGTGGGGCGCGAGCGTGGCGTAGCCCCGAGGCGTGACGTGCACCAGCGAGGTGCGCTTCAAAAAATCGTGCACCGAGAGGGCCGAACCCGTCTTGGCCCAGCCGCCCGTTGGCAGCACATGCGATGGCCCGCAGACGAAATTGGCCAGTGTTGAAGGCGTGTGGTCGCCGAGCAGGATTTCGCCCGCATTGCGGATGGCTTCCAGATAGCGGAAGGGTTCGCGCGAGAGAATTTGCAGATGCTCCGGCGCATAGTCATTCACAAAGGCGATGGCTTCGGCCTCATCGCGGGCGAGCACAATGCCGCCCAGTGGGCCCGCAAGCACTGTTGCGGCAAAGTCCACGCGCTGTGCCGACATGTGGGTGTAAAATTCCTGCAAGGCGGCGCCGGCCTCTTGCGCCAGTTTTGCATCCCAAGTCACGAGATAGCCCGATGAGTCCGGGCCGTGTTCGGTTTCGATGAGCAGGTCCATGGCGGCAAGGCGACCCGACACCGTGGCATCGGCAAGGACAATGGTTTCAGATGGCCCCGCTGGCGTTCCCACATCGACGAAATGCGAGACGAGCCGCTTGGCGGCTGCAACCCAGGGCGAGCCCGGCCCCACGATCTTGTTCACGGGGGCGATGGTCTTGGTTCCATAGGCCACAGCGGCAATGCCCTGCGCGCCCCCGGCCTTGTAAACTCTTGTGACCCCTGCAAGCCGTGCCGCCACAAGCGTTGCATCATCAATCGTTCCATCCGGGCCCGGCGGGGTGATGATGCAGACATTCTCAACACCTGCCACCGTGGCGGGGATGGCCGTCATCAGCACCGAGGACGGGAAGGCCCCCTTGCCGCGCGGCACATAGCAAGCCACTGATGGAATGGCCGTGGTGCGCTCTCCGGTGAAGGTGCCGGGCGACAGTTCCTTCAGCCATTGCCGCTCCGGCATCTGTTCGCGGTGAAAGGCGATGATTTGGGCCGCAGCAAATTGCATGGCCTCTTTCATGGCTGGGGCAAGGGTGTTTTCCGCGCGGGCAAAGTCGTCCTCCGTTGCCGCGATGGCATGGGCTTCCACCGGGGCCTTGTCGAACTGGCGTGCGAAACGGGCAAGGGCCGCATCACCTTCCGCCTGCACGGCAGCGAGGATGGGGGCCACCTTGGCTGTGTAGTCCGAAAGGTCGGTCTCGGTGCGGGTAAGAAGTGCTGCCCTTTGGGCGGCCGTGAGGTCTTTGAGAATGTGGAGATTGGCCTGGCGTGTCATGGCGCGGGCTTTGGCAGAGGGGGTGGCGGCTGGCAAGGTCGCTTGACGCAGATCAAGACTGCGCCGGGGCAAAAGACTATTGAGCCCGCCATGGCCGAACTCTTCCGCGAACTCTCCGACGTTGAAATCTCAGTTCTGGTGCGCAGCTTCTATGTGAAGGTGCAGAAGGATGAGGTGCTGGCACAGTCCTTTGCCAGCCGCATCTCCGACTGGGAGCCGCACCTGCGAAAGATGGAGGATTTCTGGTCTTCCGTCGCCAATGGCTCTGGCCGCTACAAGGGCATGCCCATGCCCATTCACATGAAGATGGATGAATTGCAGGAGCAGCATTTCCTGCAATGGCTGGCGCTGTTCCGCGAAACGGCCCGCGAGGTGCTGCCAGCCGATGCCGCTGAGCATGTGATCATCCGGGCCGAACGCATCGCCGCCAGCATCCGCATGGGGCTGGATTATGTGCGCAGCCAGGAACGGTCGCTCGCCGCCAAGACGGTTCAGGCCACCCAGACCGCGCCATAGGGTTGAAGCGTCACAAAGCCTGTGCTGCCGTCGACCGGCTCATCGGCCAGGAGATCATGGAAGCGCTCCGCGCCCTGGGCGTTGAGCCAGGCGGATGCAAGGGAATGCGCCGCCCCTGTGAAGTTGAAGACGCAGATCACAGGGCCCTCATCGCCCAGCCTTGCAAAGGCAAAAAGGGCGGGATTGCCGGTGTCCAGAATGCGCACGGCGTGGCTGGCGGCAAAGGCCGGCACCAGTTTGCGCCGCGCCATGATGCGGCGGGTTTCAGCAAAAACCTGCTGCTGAACCGGCGACCAATCCTGCCACTGCATTTGCGGGCGGTGAAGCCAGCGGTTGTCGTGGGCATGTTCAGGCACAGCCGTGAAGCCGTAGTCATTGGTGAGGGCGATCTCGTCGCCCATGTAGAGCAACGGCAGCCCGCCGAAGGAGGCCATGAGAGCCACCCCCAGCATCATGCGGGCGCGGGCCGCAGCAAATTCTTCTTCCGTTGTCGCTGTTTCAAAGCCCACAAGACTGGCAAAGCTGCCGCTGTTGCGGCGGTCCTTCGTGACAGGGTTTTCCTGAAAGATTCCGCCCCTCGCAAAGGACGCGGGATAGAGCCCGGCATAGAAATCCGCTAAAAACTGGCGGTGGCCAAAGGCTGATATGCCGGGAATGGCGGCGGCATCCTCATCAGTGATGGCCCAGCCGATGTCATCATGACAGCGGATATAGGTGGCCCAGGAGGCGTTACGGAAGCTCTCCGGGAAGTGCTGGCGCATCACGTGGGTCATGAGGCGGGCATCCTGTGCCGCCAGCGATGACCAGAACTGCACCATGAGATTGTTGTGATAGGCGAGGTTGGCCTCACGGCCCGTGTGGCGGCCCTGCCCGAGATAGGGCACGAGATCGCGCGGTGCGACGATGGCCTCGGCCTTGTGGATGAGGGCCGGTGCGGCAATGCGGGTGGCGGCGCGCAGCGCCTGCAGGATGTCGTGCACCTCCGGCAGGTTCTGGCAGACGGTGCCGAGACGCTTCCACATGAAAGCCACGGCATCGAGCCGCAGGCAATCCACGCCGAGGTTGGCGAGGAAGAGCATGATGTCAACGATTTCGAGGAAGACATCCGGGTTGGCCCAGTTCAAATCCCACTGATGCTCATTGAAGGTGGTCCAGACATATTTGCCGATGTCCGGGTAGAAGGTGAAATTGCCGGGCGCATCATTGGGAAAGATTTCAACGAGGGATTTCTCGTAGGCGAGGGTTTCTTCCTGGTCATCAAACATCAGGTAATAGGCCTGATACTTCTTTTCCCCTTTGCGGGCTTTCGCGGCCCAGTCATGTTCCTTGGCGGTGTGGTTGAGCACGAGATCGATGCAGAGGGTGATGCCGCGCTCGCGAAGCGCGGAGGCCACCTCCGCAAGATCGGCGAGCGTGCCGAGCGCCGGATTGACGGCGCGGTAATCCATCACGGAATAGCCGCCGTCATTGGGGGCAGGCCGCGGCTTGAGGCAGGGCATGAAATGAACGTAGGTGACGCCCAATGCCTCAAGATGATCGAGATGCTTGAGCACGCCGCGGAAGTTTCCGGCGAAGCGGTCCACGTAGAAGACATAGCCCAGCATCTTCTCCGAGAGGAACCACTCGGGGTTCAAGTCACGCTTCAGATCAAGGGCCCGCAGGGCTGTGGTCCGCTTGTCCCAATGCTGTCTCAGAAGGGCGATGAGGCGCGCCTCCGCCTGCGGATTTTCACCATAGAGGCGGCGGAAGGCGCTGAAGAGATCGTCACGGCTGCGCTCCAGCCGGAGGGCGAAAAGCTGATCCGTCTCGCGTGACATGCCCTGCCGCTCCGGCCTTCCCTGTTCAGACCTTGACGGCCCCTTTGCCATCGTTCTGGAAGCAGGTGTCCAGCACCTTCTGCAGATCTGCGGCGCGACGGAAGTCCGGATCTCCGTTCTTTCCATCCGCGATGGCATTGATGAACTTGCGGTAGTTGGTCTCCACAGGCTCGGGCTTGATGTGGTTCCAGGCCATCTTGTGGACGTTCTCGCCCAGGCACATGCGCAGTTCGGTCCAGCCTTCGAAGTGCTTCACTTCGACCGCGCCCTTGTCGCCATGGATGCGCAGATGCAGCTCATTGTCGTGACCGGTCATGAAGCGGGAGGCCTGGATGATGCCGATGGCTCCATTCGAGAACTCGACGGTGGAGACAAAGCTGTCGTTGGCATCAAGCGGATATTCACCGATCTTGTTGCCGGGGGCCTTGTCGAAAGTCTTGAGGCGGGCCTGTATTGACACCGGCATGGCATCGCAGGCGAAGCTGGCGAAATCCATGATGTGAATGCCCACATCACCCAACACACCGAGCGAGCCATGCTTGTGCGACAGGCGCCACAGCCACATGGGCAGTTCGTTCCATTTGCCCCAGTGATTGCCGACTAGCCAGGACTGGCGATAGCTGGCCTCAACATGGCGGATGTTGCCCAGCTGGCCGGAAGTAACGAGCTTCCGGGCTTCATGAAGAGCCGGCACGTTGCGGTAGGTGAGGTTCACCATGTTGATGAGCTTGGCCCCGTCAGCGGCGCGGGCCATTTCATCGGCGAGCGTGAAGTTTTCAGCCAGCGGCTTTTCGCAGAGCGTGTGCTTCTTCGCCTTCAACAGCTTCATGGTGGTGGGATGGTGGATGGCATCCGGCGTCACATTGGTGGCGGCGTCGAACTCACCCCAGGCGATGGCCTCGTCCAGGTCGGTGAAGGCCTTGGCCATGCCGAAGCTCTTGGCAAATTCAGCAGCGCGGCCCGGCACCACGTCACAGGCGCCCACCATCTCGACGCGAGGGTCCTGGGCAAAGGCCGTGGCATGGGCCTTGGCCATGCCACCTGTGCCAAGGACGAGAAGACGGATGGGTTTCGTCATGACACTCACCGGTAGCCTTCCTCGCCATCAGCGTGGAGGCGGGGCCCCTTGATCTCCAAGGGAATGGGTGCCTTGTCGGCGGGCACATTGGGCGAGGGATGAATGCCCACCCAGGGCTTGGCCGGATTATAGGCCCAGCGGGTGGCATTCTTGATCACCTGCAGCACCTGCGGATTGTGATAGGCGGTGTAGGCCTCATGGCCGGGGCGGAAATAGAAGACATTGCCAGCACCCCGGCGGTAAGTGACGCCGGAGCGGAACACCTCACCACCTTCAAAGTGCGAGATCATGACGGTTTCGAGCGGCTCCGGAATGGAGAAAGGCTCGCCATACATTTCCTCGTTCTCGATCTCGATCATCTCCGGCAGGCCTTGGGCGATGGGATGATTGGGATTGATCACCCAGATGCGTTCCTTCTCGCCGGCCTCGCGCCACTTCAGCGAACAGGGCGTGCCCATGAGGCGCTTGAAGATCTTGGAATAGTGGCCGGAGTGCAGGACGATGAGGCCCATGCCTTCCCAGACGCGCTTGGCCACGCGTTCGACGATCTCATCCTTCACGTCGCCGTGGGCGGCATGGCCCCACCAGAGCAGCACATCGGTTTCATCGAGACGCTTCTGGGAGAGACCGTGCTCGGCATCATCATCCAGCAGGGCGTGGCTGACGGAAAAGTCCTTGTCGCCCTTGAAGGCGTTCTTCAGGGCGCCGTGCATGCCTTCGGGATAGAGCTTGGCGACAAGCTTGTTGGTTTTCTCGTGGCGGTGTTCGTGCCAGATCAGGGTGCGGATGGTCATGCATTACTCACTTGTGTTGCGGGAGGGGCCTCAGCGAATCGCAAGGCCCGTTTCATTAAAGCGGTGCACCGAGTCCTTGATCGGCGCAATTGATACCTTTGCATCAACGGCATGACGCGACGTGCCGTTTTCACGCACGATCACCGGTTCGCCACCGCCCAGATCGATGAAGGAATACGTGTCGGAGCCCATTTTCTCGGCGTGGATGACCTTGCCGGCCCAGCCGCCCTTGGAGACAAATTCCATGTGCTCGGAGCGGATGCCGATGGTGTGGGCCTTGTATTCGTCTGCGAACTTCCCCGTGAGGAAGTTCATCTTGGGCGAACCAATGAAGCCGGCGACAAAAAGATTGGCTGGTTTTTCGTAGAGTTCGAGTGGCGTGCCCACCTGTTCCACAAGGCCATCCCGCAGCACGCAGATGCGGTCGGCCAAGGTCATGGCTTCCACCTGGTCATGGGTGACGTAAATCATCGTCGTCTTACCCATGGAGTGGTGCAGCTTGGCAATTTCAAGCCGCGTCGCCACACGCAGCGCCGCATCAAGGTTGGAGAGCGGTTCGTCGAAAAGGAAAACCTTGGGATCGCGGACGATGGCGCGGCCGATGGCGACACGCTGACGCTGGCCACCGGAGAGCTGCTTGGGCAGACGGTCAAGATACTGGCCGATCTGCAACATGTTGGCCGCCTTGGTGACGCGGTCCTTGATTTCCTGTTCGCCGCCGCCCGCCAGCTTCATGCCGAAGGCCATGTTTTCATAGACGGTCATGTGGGGGTAGAGCGCGTAGGACTGGAACACCATGGCGATGCCGCGCTTCGAGGGTGGCAGGGCGTTGACCACTTCGCCATCGATGGAGAGCGTGCCAGAGGTGATGTCCTCAAGGCCGGCGATGAGGCGGAGCAGCGTGGACTTGCCGCAGCCCGACGGGCCCACAAAGACCATGAACTCGCCTTCCTTGATGTCGAGGTCGACGCCCTTGATGACATTGACCGCGCCAAAGGACTTCTTGACGTTCTTGAGCTGGATGTTGGCCATGACTTACCCCTTGACGCCGCCTGCGGTGAGGCCGGCAATGATCTTTTTCTGGAAGATGAGGACGAGCGCGA
This sequence comes from Hyphomicrobiales bacterium, assembly GCA_046349175.1. GTDB lineage: Bacteria > Pseudomonadota > Alphaproteobacteria > Rhizobiales > Aestuariivirgaceae > Aestuariivirga. The sequence continues at coordinate 14,740 of JAXMCS010000012.1, forward strand.
TGAGCGGCACTGTCACAATGACCGAGGCCGCCATGATGAGGCCCCAGGGAATTTCGTGATCGGAGTTGCCCGAGAGAAGGGCGATGCCCACAGGCACGGTGCGGGCATTGTCGTTCGAAGCCGTGAAGGTAAGGGCGAAGAGATATTCGTTCCAGGCGGCAATGAAGGCGAGGAGGCCCGTTGTCACCAGGGCCGGCCAGAGCAGTGGCATGAAGACCTTGGTGATGATGATCCATGGTGATGCGCCATCGACGATGGCCGCCTCTTCCAACTCAATCGGCAGGTCACGCATGAAGGTGGTGAGCACCCAGACGGTGAAAGGCAGCGTGAAGATCGTATAGGCGAAGACCAGCGACCACATGCTGTTGTACAGGCCGAGCGCCGTGATCAGCTCGAAAAGACCTGCAAGAACAGCAACTTGCGGGAACATTGAGACACCGAGAATGGTAAGCAGCAGGAGGCCCCTGCCCCTGAAGCGCACGCGCGAGAGCGAGTAGGAGGCGGTGACGGCGATGACCAGTGCGACCAGCACTGTGGCGCCCGAGACCACGAGCGAGTTGAAGAGGTTGCGCAGGAAGGTGCCGTTGCCCTTGGTGAGCACGTCAATGTAGTTCTGGAAGGTCACGTTGTGGGGAAGATAGGTGACCTCGAAGAGATCCGTGCCCGATTTCAGGCTGGTGATGATGGCGTAATAGAAGGGGAAGATCGCCTGCAACACAATGAACACCACGAAGGCGTAGAAGGCGGCGACCTGATACCACGGCTTTTTCATTGCGAGGCTCCGTCGAAGTTCACGCGGCCCAGCTTCATGTAGAGAAGCACAAAGGCCAGCAGGATGAGGAAGAGCAGTGTCGATTCCGCCGAGCCGTAGGCAAACTTGTCGAAATCAAACAGGTTCTCGCGGCTGATCACCGACATGGTTTTGGTCTGGCTGGAGTTGGGCGTGAGAATATAGACGAGGTCGAAGATGCGCAGCGCATCCAGCATGCGGAAGATGACAGCCACCATGACCGCCGGGCGAATAAGCGGCAGTGTGACGCGCCAGAAGACCTTGATGGGATGGACGCCATCAATGGCGGCGGCCTCATAGACATCCTTGGGCACCATCTGCAGGCCAGCGAGCATCAGCAGCGCCATGAAGGGCGTGGTCTTCCAGGTGTCGACGGCCACAACCGCGAACATGGAGTAATCAGCGTCCGCCGCCCAGGCAATCTTCTCGGAGATGAGATGGGCGCGCAGCAGCATGTCGTTCACGATGCCGAGCTGGTCATTGAGCATCCAGCCCCAAAGCTTGGCGGAGACGACCGTGGGAATGGCCCAGGGCACGAGAATGGCGGCGCGGACAATGCCACGGCCCTTGAATTCGGCATTCAGCACGAGGGCGATGGCGAGGCCAAATACGGTTTCAAGGAAAACCGAGACCGCGCCGAAGCGCACGGTGTTCCAGACGGCGTTCCACCAGGCCTTGTCCATGAGGACGCCGGAGTAGATGGTGCGGCCCGAATCAGTGTGCAGCACCTTGAAGTAATTCTTGAAGCCGATGAACTGGGCATCCTTCAGATGCACAAGCGAGGCATCGGTGAAGGAAAACCAGATGGAGCGGGCGAGCGGCCAGGCGGCCACAAGCAACAGCACGAGGATCATGGGCGTCAGGAAGAGCCAGGCTGAACGCACGCGGCCAGCCATCAATTGGTTCTTCATGCCGCCCTCTTGCGGAACGGCCATGGGCTCAGTCGCAGCAGTCATGACATGTCACCCCACTCCTTGAATGCACATTGCCGCCGAAAGACGGGTGCCCCATTGCCAACCTGCCCCATGGGCCTTGTCAAGATGCAGTGCGGCACAGATGAAAAGAAAAAAGGGGAAGGGCCCGCCCCCGGCCGTTCCGGATCTTGAAAAAGAGTCCCGCAGGCGGCGGAGGAAGGTACCGCCTGCGGGCCCCGGGCTGGTTACTTCCAGCCGTCACCCTTGAGTTCAGTGAGCTTGCCTTCGAGCGTGGCAAGGTTGTCAGCCGCCGAGCCGTTGCCGGAGAGCGTGTCGTGCACGGCGGTCCAGAACAGGTTGGAGACTTCGTTGTACTTGCTCTTGGTCGGAGCCGACGGACGCGGCACGGCCTGAGCGAAGATGTCCTTCCACTTCACGAGGACGGGCTGTTCCTTCTGCACATCGGCGTCGTCATAGACCGACATGATGGTGGGCAGATGGGTCTGCTTCAGGGCGTTGTCCTTCTGCACTTTTGCAGAGGCCAGGAACATCACCAGCTTGATGGCGTCTTCCTGGTGCTTGCCGTACTTGGAAACAGCGAGGTTCCAGCCGCCGAGCGTGGCAGCAGAGCCCGCACCGTCACCCGAACCGGCGGGCAGCGGAACAACGTCGAACAGGCCCTTGACCTTCAGAGTCATCCTTGTTGCCAAGCGCGTAGGCATAGGGCCAGTTGCGCATGAACACGGCATTGCCAGTCTGCCAGACGCCACGGCTTTCTTCTTCCTGATAGGCCAGCACGCCCTTGGGCGCGATGGTGCCCACCCAGCCCTTGGCGCGTTCCAGCGCTTCGGCAGCCTTGGGGTTGTTGATGGAGATCTTGCCATCGGCTTCGACGATCTGGCCGCCGCCGTTGGACTTCACCCATTCCAGCGCGTCGCAGGTCAGGCCCTCATAGGCATTGCCCTGGAAGACGAAGCCCCGGAGGTCGGCGTTCTTTTCACCATCCAGCACAGTCTTGGCGGCGCTGGCGAGTTCGTCCAGGTCTTGGGGGCGGCGAGCTTGTACTTGTCGAGCAGGTCCTTGCGGTAATAGAGGGCCGGCGCGTCGGTGAAGAAGGGAATAGCAACAAGTTTGCCGTTCACCGTCTGGGATTCAATGATGGAGGGGAAGTGGTCCTTGGCCACATCCTTGGCGGCGTCCGTCAGGTCGACGAACTGGTCGGCGAGCTGCGGAGCCCAGATCACGTCTGTCTGATAGACGTCGATGTCGGAGTTGCCGGCGGCGAGCCAGAGCTTGTACTGGCCGAACTGGTCGGTGGTGGACGACGGCATCGGAACGATCTTCACGTCAACGCCGGTGTCGGCTTTGAACTGCTTCAGCTCTTCCTGCATGAACGCAAGGTCGCCACCCGTGGCGCCCGAGACGATGGAGAGTTCGGTGGCAAAAGCGCTTGAGGTCATCAGCGCACCAGCCGCGACGGCGGCCAGCAGATACTTCTTCATAGGAATCCTCCCTGGATTGCAACAAATCAGATCCAAGCACCTTGTGTCCGGCGAATTCGCTTTTCCCAAAGCGCTTTGGATAATGTTTCATATCCAGCCGGAATGCGGGAGTCAAGGGGGAAGGGACAAAAAACCTACAAATTGCAGGCTATTTTTGCTGCGTTGCACAAATTCGCCCGCCGCTACAAAACCAACATCCGGGACTCAAAGGTATCGCGCTTGAAAGCGCTTTGGGAGTGTGGCAGCATTCAAACCCATGAATCTGCGTGAGCTTTCGCAACTCCTCGGCCTGTCGCAAACGACGGTAAGCCGGGCTCTCAACGGTTTCCCCGAGGTTTCCAAGGAAACCCGGGCCCGGGTGCAGCAGGCTGCGCTCCAGCATGGCTACCATCCCAACCGGGCGGCGGCAGGCCTTGCCACGGGGCGCACCGGGGCCATCGGCATTGTCTACAACAACACCTCCAACTTCGGGCCGCATACCAGCGAATTCCTGGGCGGGCTGTCGCGGCGGCTTCAGAAGAACGGCATGGACATTCTGATCACCAGCGTGTCGAGCGAGGCGGAAGAAATTGCCGCCTACCGCCGCCTGGCCGCCAGCAAGCAAGTCGATGCCATCGTGCTGCATTCGCCCTCGCAGGAAGATGACCGTATCGCCCTGTTGCAAGACCTCGGTCTGCCCTTCATCCTGCACGGCCGGGTGGCTGATCCGTCCACCATCGCCTACATGGACATCGACAACATGGGGGCGATTCGCCAGGCCACAACCTATCTGCTCGATCTCGGCCATCAGCGCATTGCCATCGTCAACGGCTTTCTGGGCCGCACCTTTGCCGACCACCGCGCGCAGGGTTATGCGGAGGCATTGGCCGAACGCGGCCTTGCGGTGGACCCTGCCCTTTCCGGCAATGGCGAATTCACCGATGACGCGGGCTTCCGCTTCATGAAAGGATTTCTGGCGCTGCCAGATCCGCCGACGGCGGTGCTGGCGGGCTCCATGATGTCGGCGCTGGGGGCCATGCGCGCCATCCGCACGGCGGGCCTGCAAGTGGGCAAGGATGTGTCGCTCATCGCCCATGACGACGTGTTCCCCTACATCAATGCCGAGAACATGGTGCCGACGCTGTCCACCACGAGGTCCTCGATCGGGGCGGCGGGGACTCATATCGGTGAGATGCTGGTGCAACTTCTGGCGGGAACGCCTGTGACCGAGTTACAAGATGTCTGGCCGGTGGATCTGGTGGTCCGGGCCTCAACGGCGGCGCGCAGGACATGATCAGCAATTACGACGAAGCCTATTCCAATGGGGCCTTCATCACCGATGGCGACAGCTATCCGGCCCGCTGGGCGGAGGCTGCCGCGGCCTTTCGTGCCGCCTTGCCCGCAGGGTGCCGGGCCGAGCTTGACCAGACTTATGGTCCGGGGGGGGCGCGGCAGCGCTTTGACCTGTTTCATCCGGCTGGTGTGCCCAAGGGACTCTGCGTGTTCGTGCATGGCGGCTACTGGATGCGCTTTTCCAAGGATGACTGGTCGCATCTGGCGGTGGTCCGCTGGCGCGGGCTGGGCGGTGGTTTTTCCCAGTTACACGCTGGCACCGAAGCCACCATCAGCACCATGACAGGCGAAATCGCCAAGGCCATATCGGCGGCGGCCTCACGCATTGCGGGCCCATCCGCCTTGCGGGGCATTCTGCCGGAGGACAGTTGGTGAGCCGCACAGGTGAGCGAGCCAGCTTTCCTGGAGGTGCTGGAGCGCGTGGAGCAGGTCATATCGATCAGCGGTGTGCGCGATCTGCGGCCGCTTCTGAAAAACAACCATGAACGCCACGCTGAAACTGAGCGAGCTTCAGCCCGTAATGAAAGTCCGGCGCTGCGGCGGCCGAGGGTTGGTGCCCGGGTGACGTGCTGGGTGGGGCGGACGAACGGCCGGAGTTCATCCGGCAGAGCGAGCTTGGCCAATATCTGGCACGGGGTGGAGGCCGACACGGCGCTTGAGGTGGTGCCGGGGCGGCACCACTTCAACATCATCGCCGACCTCGCCGATGCGGAAAAGCCGGCTTGCTGCGCAGCTTGCCCCTGAGCGTTCAGAACAGTCTGAATGCACGCTGTGACGGGTGAAGTCCGATGTCGGCCAGCATGCGGTCACCCAGGTTGAGCAGCTGTTCGCGGGCGGCGCGGCGGCGCAGCGAATCTGACACGCGGAGGCGAGGCGCTCGAAGAGGCCGCGGTTCTGGCGGCGGGTGATTTCGAGCATCATGGCGGGTGGTCATTATTCGTGTTCCAATTGTTCAATGGACGCTCCCTCTATGCGGGCCCATGTGCAACAAGGCTGAACCCACCGTTCATGTCGGGTTCAGGCTCATGACAAAAAAGGGCAGCGCGGGTTTTGCCCGGCTGCCCTTGTCAACTGACAGATTGCACGAAGTGGAGCCCTCCGCCCTGTGCCACTGCCACACAGTCTCTTTGGCTATTTGGCGTTGGCCTTGGCGCGCATTTTCTCGAAGCGGGCTTCCATCAGGGCCTCGCCTTCCTTGCTGCCATCGTGGAAGGAGCCGAACCACTTGTCGAAGGGGATGAGGCCATCGCCATAGTTCACTTCGAAATACTTGTGGTGCAGGTAGTGGATATAGGCATGGGTGGGGATGCCGTTGTTTTCTCCCACTTCCATCAAGTCAAAGCCCACATGGCCGGGAATGGCGCCGAAGCCCGCATAATGCAGCTGATAGAGGGCCAGCAGCGGATGTGACGGAAGCACCAGATGCCAGAGGGCCACGCCGAGATAGCCCAGCATTTCCACCGGATGCATGGAGAGCGAGGAATAGGGCGACGGATTGACCGAGTTGTGATGCACTGAATGCACCCACTTGTAGAGGAAGGGCGTGTGGATGAGCCGGTGCAGAAGGAAGAAATGGGTTTCGTGGATCACTGGCACGGCAAGCGCCAACAGGCCGAGATAGACCGGGTGCTCGGCAAGGTCCAGCGAAGGCACCGCACCCGTGGCAAAGAGGTGCAGCATGAGCACTTCAAGGGCTGTCCAGATGGGCGTGCCCACAAGGAAGCAGCGCATCATGTTGTCGATGTTCTGGCTCTTGAACCAGAAAACGTCGCTCCTTTGCTCGGAGGGCCACTTGCCATTGTACTTGAAGCGGTTGCCCTGGGCCCGCTGCACATAGAGACGCAGTTCGAAGATGCCAAAGAACAGGAACACGGCGACGCTGTTGATCAGATAAAGCCTGATGGCCCAACCCCAGGCCAGTGTCTTGAGGGTCTCCTGGTCCGGAATGACCCACGTCCACCAATTGATGGCGGAGAGCGCGAAGAGCAGATTGTAGGGCAGGAAATAATGGGGCAGCCACTTCAGCAGATTGAGCGGCTGTGGCGGAAAAGCAAAGAGAGGGGCGTAGCGGGCGGGTTCGGCGGGCTGCCAGTCGCCGCGCTTGTTGCGTGTGCCGTATTGCAGGTCATCCATGGTGCTTATCCCGTGAGCTTGGCTGTGAGGGTGAGGATTTTTTCGAAGGTCTGGTCGTCCATGGCCACTTCGTGGCGCGGTTCAGGATAGCCACCAGATTCAACATCCTGCGCAAAGGCCTTGAAGGCGGCGATGCGCCTTTCCTGCAACTCCGCTTCGAGGGTGAGGAAATCGGCATATTTCTTGGAATGGCGGGGATAGTGGCCGGGATTGGTGCCGAGCACATCCGACGAGAAGAGATATTGTGTGTCGCAGGCAGAGCCGCAGCCCATGCCCATGGTGATAAGCGGGGTTGACCGCGTGATATAGTCGGCCAGACGCACCGGCACCACTTCCACCTCGATGCAGGCGGCCCCGGCATTTTCCAGATCTTTCACATCGCGCATCACCTTTGCCGCTTCTTCCGGTGTGCGGCCAATGGCGCGGAAGCCGGTCCAGGCCGCCCTGTTGGGCACGAGGCCCACATGGCCCGTGACGGGAATGGATTCGCGTGCCATGGCCTCGATGAAACGGGGGAGCAGTAGACCGCATCAGCGCCACGCTTGAGGATGGCAAAACCGGCGCGCACTGCGCTTCCTCGGCAACGACTGTGCGCTGGGGGCATGCCCGCCGAAATGAAGGCGGTGGGGGCAGCGGCGCGGATCGGTTCCAGCGTGTGGTCCGGCTCGCAGAGATGATGGTGATGCCGGCAGCCACGGCAGCGGCGGCCTCGGAGCTGAGTCCAGACCTGCAGCCACTTGCGGCGGCCTTTCAGCTCCAGAAGATCATAGACTGTGGTGCGCCGCGCCATCTTGGCCTTCCTTTTGGCTGTGCCGCGAAAACTAATCCAGCACGGACCTGCTGGCGCGTTCCAGGGTGATCAAAACACATCACAGGTTCTCGGCCGTGACCGTGACAAAGCGGATGGGACTTGCGTCCACCTCGGTGCGCAGGAGGCCAAGCTGATGCAGCGCCGTGTCAATGGCGCGGCGGGCCTGGGTTTCCGGTGCCTGGTCGATGACGGCGGCCATGGTGCCTTCGCGCAGGGCAGCAGCACTTTGTTCTGTCAGCTCATGGCCAATGAAGCAGATGGGTGTGGGCTGGCGCGTCTTGCGCAACAGATCACAGAGCGCGCCATAGTCACCACCGGCGCTGTAAACCCCGACAATATCAGGCGTGGCGGCGAGCACGCCGGCCAGCACGCGGGCCGCTTCGTGGTCATCATCCCGGGTGAAGCCGATGTAGCGGAAATCAAGGTGGGCAGCCTTTGTCTTCGCCTTGAAATCCGAAAAGCCGCGCATGCGGGCCCGGTGCACACCGTAAATCTGGGAATGGCAGAGCGCCACCACCTTGCCGGGGCGCTGCTGCAGTCCGGCCATGAGCAGTCCGGCCATGCGGCCCGCCGCTTCATTGTCGATGCCGACAAAGGGCGTATCGAGGCCTTGCATGGGCGTCATCAACTGCACGACAGGCAGGCCGGCGGCCCTCACCTTGTGAAGGGCCGCACTGATGGCGGGATGGTTGGGCAAGGCCACGATCAGGGCGGAGCGGTGGCTTCCGGGACCAAGGATGCGGGCCGCAACGGCTTCCGGATTGCCCTCATCCATGATGGTACGGTGGACGGCGATGGCGCGGTCAAGATTGGCGGAAATGCGTTCAAAGGCGCGCGACAGGCGGGCGATGAAGGAAAGTTCCGGCCGCACCATGAGGATTTCGATGCGCAGGATGCCGCGGTGTTTGGCGGGCAACCGGCGCGGATAATCCAACCGCCGGGCCGCTGCGATCACCTTCTCAACGGTCTGCGGCTGCACGCCGCCACGGGCATTGAGCACGCGCTCAACGGTCGCCGTGCCGACGCCCGCTGCCTTGGCAATGTCCCTGAAGGTGATTTTTGCGATGGGAATACCTCAGCTAGAGGAGAGAATGGTGCTGCCAGAGAGGATTGAACTCTCGACCTCTCCCTTACCAAGGGAGTGCTCTACCACTGAGCTACGGCAGCGACGCCAACGCGAATGGCGCGGCTCATGCCACAGGCTTGGCCGAAGCGCAACCCGCCCGTTGACAGTTGCCTGCAACCGGGCAATCTGGGGCATCATCATGCAGATTTCCGGCACATCAGCCCAAAACGCAGGGGCCAAACCCTCGCCCAAGGAACAGGCCAAGGCGGCGCGGCAGAAAAAGCTGTCAGCGGCGCTGAAGGCCAATCTGAAGCGCCGGAAAGACGCAGCCAAGGACAAAGACGAAGGGAACGGACCGGCATGAGCGGCAACGGGGCGGGAAGCGCCATTTTCAATCTTCTGCACATGCTGTTCACCCTTGCGGCGGCCCTGAGCTTTCTCGCCGGGCTGGTGCTGCTGATCTACCAGGGTTTTGGCTGGCTCACCGGATCAGGCTGGGTGCCCTATGCGCTGGGCGACGCGGTGGTCCGGTTTTTCGGGCCGGAGGCGGTGCTCTGGCAGGTGACGGCCATTCTCAACACGCTGCCCACGGCACTGGTGCTGATGGTGGCTGGTTTCCTCTTCAACAAGCTGGGCGACGGTTTCGAGCGGCTGGCTGACCGCTGACCCCGGACAGCTCCATTCTTAGTCCACAGCAGAATGGTTATGCTGCCCTGCAACAAAGACCATTGCCCCAAAGCCGCCATCTATGCTTGTAACAGGCTGATTTGGGACGTTTCGGCCTGATTTTCCCCTCAGGCCCTTTCAGGGATTTTACACATGGATCGCATCCGCATCCGCGGCGGTAACGCGTTAACCGGCACCATCGACATCTCGGGGGCCAAAACGCCGCCCTGCCGCTGATGATCATTCCCCTGCTGACACCGGACACGGTGACGCTGCACAATGTGCCGCGCCTTGTGGACGTGCTGCGCCTGCAGAAGATTCTCGGCAATCATGGCGTTGATATCACCACGGCGGGCAAGCGCCTGGGCCAGGCCCAGTTGGCGGGCGAGACCCTGAAGATTTCCGCCAAGACCATTGTGGACACAACCGCACCCTATGACCTCGTGTCGAAGATGCGGGCCTCCTTCTGGGTGCTGGGCCCGCTCATTGCCCGCTGTGGCGAAGCCAAGGTATCGCTGCCCGGCGGCTGCGCCATCGGCACGCGGCCCGTGGACATGCACCTCCTCGCCATGGAAAAGCTTGGCGCGGTCTGTGACATTGAAAACGGCTATGTGCTGGCCAAGGCCAAGAATGGCCTCAAGGGCGGGCATATCGCCTTCTCCAAGGTATCGGTCGGTGCCACCCATGCGGCCATCATGGCCGCCGTCATGGCACATGGCGATACGGTGATCGAGAACGCCGCCACGGAACCGGAAATCGGCGATGTGGTGGACTGCCTCGTCAAGATGGGCGCCAAGATCGAAGGCAACCACACGCGCACCCTCAACATCACCGGTGTCACCTCGCTGCATGGCTGCGAGCACACGGTGATCTCCGACCGCATCGAGGCTGGCACCTATGCCATGGCAGTGGGCATGACGGGCGGCAATGTGCTGCTGCGCGGAGCGCGTTCCGACACGCTGGACAATGTGATCATGACCGTGGGCCGGGCTGGCATCACCATCGATAAGGAAGCGGACGGCCTGCGCATCAAGCGCAATGGCTCGGGCATCCTGCCGGTTGATGTGACGACCGATCCCTATCCCGGTTTCCCCACTGACCTGCAGGCGCAGTTCATGGGGCTGATGACCAAGGCCCAGGGCACCAGCCACATCCGCGAGACGATTTTCGAAAACCGCTTCATGCATGTGCAGGAACTGGCCCGGCTTGGCGCCGACATTCACCTGCATGGCGACATGGCGGAGGTGCGCGGCGTGAAAAAGCTGACGGGGGCCGATGTAATGGCCACCGACCTTCGTGCCTCGGCCACGCTGGTGATCGCCGGCCTTGCCGCCGAAGGCGAAACCATGCTGCACCGGGTCTATCACCTCGACCGCGGCTTCGAAGCGCTGGAAGACAAGCTCGCCGCCTGTGGCGCCGACGTGACGCGCATCGCGGGGTAACAGCTTGCTCCACCTGACGGCGTTCGACGCGGAAGACCTTTCCGTCATCTCTGCCCAGATGCAGGATGCGGTGATCCGCTTTGGCGACATCAGGTATCTGATCAAGCAGCGGCAATTCGTGCTGGTGGCCAACCGCTTTGCCTGGGATGCCACGCCTGCCAAGGAGCGGCGGCGCAGCGGCTTGCAGATCACCGATGTGACCGGCGCCAAACGCATGGGTCCGCAGGCCCCGGTGGCCGACACGATCCTGTCGCTTCTCGCCATCACCTTTGTGCCTGCGAGCGACGGGCTCTCAGGCGTGATGACCCTCAATTTCTCCGGCGGCCACGCCATTGCCCTGTCGGTGGACTGCATTGATGTGCACCTCGACGACCTGGGGCCCGCCTGGACAACGGAACTGACACCGGAGCACGGCGCATGACGGCCCGTCGGCAAGACAGGATCACGGGCGTGGTGCCCGACGCAGCGTTGCTTGCGGGTGCGGGCACATCGCGCCGCCGCGACCAGGACCTGGCCGTTCATGACCTGATCGAGGACAACCGCTTTGCCCTGTCGAATGGCGCGGCGGGGCCCTATCGCCTGCATCTTTCCTTCGCGCAGGGGCGGTTGCTGATGGATGTGCGCGACGAGAAGGATGCGCCATTGCTGGCCATTGGCCTGTCGCTCACGCCCCTGCGGCGCAGCCTGAAGGACTATCAGCAGATCTGCACCTCCTATGAGGATGCGATCCGTTCCGGCACGCCCTCCCAGATCGAGACCGTCGATATGGCGCGGCGGGCGCTGCACAATGAGGCGGGGCATATCCTGCTGGAGCGCCTGGAGGGCAAGGTTTCCACCGACCATGAAACGGCGCGGCGGCTTTTCACGCTGGTCAATGCCCTGGTGTGGCAGGCCTGACCATGACGAAACGCCTTCCGTCCGCCGTCCTCTTCATCTGCACACACAATGCCATCCGCTCGCCCATGGCGGCCGCCATGATGCATGCCGCCCATGGGGCGCGGGTCTATGTGGCCTCTGCCGGCATCCAGGCGGGTGACCCCGATCCCTTCGTGGGACTGGTGATGGATGAGGTGGGACTCGACCTGACGCGGCACCGGCCCCATTCCGTCGACGATCTGGCCGATTCCGCCTTTGACCTGGCGGTGACGCTGTCGCCCGAGGCCGAGGCCTATGCCCGCGACCTGGCCAAGACCATGGCGATTGATGTGGAATACTGGCCCACGCCTGACCCGTCCCTCACCCATGGCTCGCGCGAACAGACGCTGGAAGCCTATCGCGAGGTGCGCCGCGCCCTCGAAAAGCGGATCAAGGACCGCTTCAGCTGAGCTTGACCGGCGCTGCCTGAACGGCGGAAGCCTGTGGGCCATCGATGTTGAATGGTGCACGGGACTGGCCAGGGCGGGGCGGACGCGGCTTCAATTTCGGCATGGGCAACAGGCCTTCACGTTGCAGTTTCTTGCGTTGCGCCTTGCGGGCGCGGCGAATGGCCTCTGCCCTTTCGCGGATCCGTTTCTCTGAAGGTTTTTCAAATGAAGCGCCCTGTTTGAGTTGGCGGAAAACACCCTCGCGCTGCATTTTCTTTTTCATGATGCGCAGGGCCTGCTCCACGTTGTTGTCGCGGACTATAATTCTCATGGTGCATTCCTTGCGGTTGAAAAAAGCAAAAGCCGCGTCCGGTCAAGAACGCGGCTTCCTTTCCCTGAAACAATCTTTTCACACAGCCGCCAGTACATCCGTGGCAGGCCGGGAATGCTGTTCCCAGGGGTTAAATCTGGAGCCTTGCGGCCGTATCAGACGGCCTTGAGCTGGTCAGCGGACGACTTGCCGGAACGGCGGTCGGCGACGATTTCATAAGAAATCTTCTGGCCGTCCTTGAGGCCATTCATGCCGGCGCGCTCCACAGCGGAAATGTGAACAAACACGTCAGGGCCGCCGGTGTCCGGCTGGATGAACCCGAAACCCTTCTGGGTGTTGAACCACTTCACTGTACCTGTAGCCATAGTCTTTCCTTTCAAGATGCAATTGTCACCGGGCACTGTTGGCGCCCGGATCAGGCTGTCGATGTTCTGGATATTGGGGAGAGGCCTTGGACACTTGCAGTCTCGCAGTGCGGACCCGAGCCACATGGCCGGAATTCGATTACGGCCCATATGGGCGCTTCCGCGGCAAAATACAATCCCTGCGCTATTTTTCTTTTCACAGGGAACCACCGCAAACGAAATGTGTTGTTTTGGCCGCCATCAAGCCGCCAATTCGCCTTTGAGCGCCTTGGCAATCAGGGCCTGCGTGTTGGCAACGCCATAAAGCGCCACGAAGGAGCCGAAGCGGGGGCCGCGTTCTTCGCCCAGCAGCACCTGATAGAGCAGGTTGAACCAGGTCTGGGCCACGCCCACAGAGCCATCCTTCTGGGTGGTGGTGTAGGGTTCGCGGCGGCCCACGTCATAGACCACCTTCTGGATTTCCTCAGGCGTTGCACCGTCCTTGAGGGTGCCGAGGGCCGTGGCGAGATCGCTGAGGGCCTGCACTTCGCCGCCTTCGGCCCGCTTGTAGGTCTTGGCGGGCTTCACGAAATCCTGGAAGTAGCGGATGGCAAAGCCCACCAGCTTGTCGAGGCGGGGCTGCGTCTCCGGTGAAAGCTCCGGCATGTAGCGCTTGAGGAAGGCCCACATCACCGCCTTGTCCTCGGTATTGGCCACGGTGGCGAGATTGAGCAGCAGGGCAAAGGTGACGCCGCCCTGCTCAGGTGCGGGGGGATGGCCGCCATGGATGTGCCAGACCGGGTTCATCAACTGGTCCCTGGCTTCCGTCTGCTTGGGGAAGGCGGCGAGGAACTGGGCATATTCATCAACGGCGCGGGGGATCACGTCGAAGTAGAGCTTCTTCGCCTCGCGCGGCTTGTTGTACATGTAGAGCGCCAGGCTTTCCGTGTCGGCATAGGTCAGCCATTCATCGATGGTGAGGCCATTGCCCTTGGACTTGGAAATCTTCTGGCCCTTGTCGTCGAGGAAGAGCTCATAGACATAATGCTCGGGGGCGCGGGCGCCCAGGATTTCCGAAATGCGGTCATAGATCGGCGCATTGGTCTGGTGGTCCTTGCCGAACATCTCGAAGTCCACATCAAGGGCCGCCCAGCGCATGCCGAAGTCGGGCTTCCATTGCAGCTTGGTGCGGCCGCCGCGCACATCAAGGGTGATGTCGGTGCCATCCTCGTCCGGGAAGGTGATTGTGCCCTGCCCGGGGTTCACATCCTTCATGGGCACATAGAGCACACGGCCAGAGGTGGGCGAGATGGGCAGGAAGGGCGAGTAAGTGGCCTGGCGCTCTTCTCCGAGCGTGGGCAGCATGACGGCCATGATGTCATCATACTTCTCCAGCGCCCGGATCAGCATGTCATCAAAGCGTCCCGACTTGTAGTAGTCGGTGGCGCTGGCAAATTCGTAGTCGAAGTTGAAGGTGTCGAGGAAACGGCGGAGCATGGCGTTGTTGTGGTGGCCAAAGCTCTCGTAATTGCCGCCAAAGGGATTGGGCACCGAGGTGAGCGGCTTGTGCAGATGCGGCAGCAGGAAATTCTTGTCCGGCACATTGTCGGGAATTTTGCGCATGCCGTCCATGTCATCGGAGAAGCAGAGAAGGCGCGTGGGCAGATCGCTCATCAGCTCGAAGGCGCGCCGCACCATTGTGGTGCGGGCCACCTCGCCGAAGGTGCCGATGTGCGGCAGGCCCGAGGGGCCATAGCCTGTTTCGAACAGCACGGATTTCTGGCCGGTCTTCGCAACGCGCGCGAGGAGCTTGCGGGCTTCCTCAAAGGGCCAGGCCTTGCTTTCCAGGGCGGCGGCACGAAGGGCGGGAGAAACGGGCATTGTGTTGATTTCCGGCAATTTCGGGAGGTGTTTCGGGAGCGCCTCTTTAGGCAGTGGTGCCACAGGGGTCAATTGCATTGCAGGGACAGCGCAGAATCTGGCAGTGAGGGGCATGTTCCGCTCACCACCCTCCGCCGTCTCCTCCGGCCATGGCGCCATCCTTGATGGCGTTGCGCTTGGCCCTGCGGCGGCGTTGGCGGCCCTCGCGGCGGGACCGCATCTTGTGTGCCATGCCGGCTTCCTGATCGAGCGGCTGGGCTTTGCGGCGGGAGCAAAGCGCGGCGATATCCGCGCCGCCCTGGAGCAGAAGCATTTCGACGTGGCGGAACTCTTCGCCTTTGTGTGCCCGGCGCAACAGGCGGTGCCGACACCCCGCGGGCTGGCGCGGGCGCTTGGCCTTTCTGCCGCGACGGATGAAGCGGCGCTGCTGGCGGTGCGGCAGGAGCTGCTGCGGCGCTTGTCGGATGCCCGCTATCCGCTGCTGCGCGAAACGGCTGAGGTTGCCACCTTCCTCGCTCGGGCCAACTGGCCCTGGGCGCGGGATGTGATGGCTGCACTGCTCAAAGCCCATCCGAAGCTTGATGTGGGCACCTTCGCGACCGGCCTCAATGTGTGGGACCGGGTGGAGGAATGGGAGGATGAAGGCCTGCGCCCGCCCGGCAAGCAGGAGGAGGTGTCGGCCCCTGAAGCTGCCGCGGTGTTGCGCGATGCGCTGGGCCTTGATGCCGAAACGCGGCAACAGCAGCGCGACTATGCGGAGACCGCACTCCATGCCTTTGCGGCACGGCAATCCCCGGCCTTCAACAACATTCTGCTCGCCGAAGCAGGCACGGGCCTGGGCAAGACGCTGGGCTATCTCGCTCCAGCCTGGACATGGGCGCGGAAAAATTCGTCTCCCGTCTGGCTTTCCACCTACACCAAGAATCTGCAGCGGCAGCTGGATCAGGAAACGGCACGGCTTCTGCCCAACCCGGAGGAACGGCGCGAAAGAATCGTCATCCGCAAGGGCCGCGAAAACTATCTTTGCCTGCTCAACATGCAGGAGGCCTTCGGGCGCCTGCAGGCAGGCGGCACCAAGGGGGCCCTGCTCGCCGCCCTTGTGGCGCGCTGGGCCCGGCACTCCCGCGATGGCGACCTGATCGGCGGGGATTTTCCCTCGTGGATCCTCTCGCTCTTTCCCGAGCATGGCAGCGAGGGCGAGGTGCGCCATCCCTCGCCGCAGTCGCTGGGCCTCACAGACCGGCGCGGCGAATGCATCTATGTGGCCTGCCCGCATTACAAGCGCTGCTTCATCGAGAAGAATCTGCGGGCAGCGCGCAAGGCCTCACTGGTGATCGCCAATCACGCCCTGGTGCTGCATTCCGCCGCAGTGGATTTTGCCTTGGGCCAGGCCACCACGACGGAAGAGGAAACGACACCCGGCGGCTTGAAGCGCATTGTCTTTGATGAAGGGCATCATCTTTTTGATGCGGCGGACTCCGCTTTCTCCTCGCACCTCACGGCGATGGAGGCGGCAGAGCTGCGGCGCTGGCTGCGCGGGCCGGAGAATGACCGCCGCCGGGGCCGGGGCCTGGCCGAGCGGGTGGGCGATCTCGTGTCGGCGGACGACGGCGGCGAGGCCATGGTGGATGAGGTGCTGCGGGCCGCCCATGCGCTGCCCTCCTCCGGCTTCATGCGGCGCATTCAGGAGGGCCGCGGCGACGGGCCGGCGGAGGACTTTTTCGCGCTGGTGCGGCAGCAGGTGCTGGCCCGCGACAGCACCGAAACGGGCCACACGCTGGAAGCCGATTGCCTGCCGCTGATTGACGGTCTTGGCGAAGCAAGCGGTGCCTTGGCCTCTGCCCTCATCACGCTGAAACGGCCCATGGAGAGGCTGGCGAAGCTTCTGGCCTCCAAGCTTGACGATGAGGCGGCCGAGCTTTCCTCTGCCGAGCGGGGCCGCATCGAGGCCCTGTCGCGGTCGCTCAGGCGGCGCGGCGAGTTGATGCTGGGCGGCTGGATCACCATGCTCAACCGGCTCTTGAGCGAGGCCAATCCGCTGATGGTGGAATGGTTCGATGTGGAGCAGGCCTATGGGCGGGAGATGGATGTGGGGCTGCATTCCCACTGGATTGACCCGACGGAACCGCTGGCGCTTGCGGTGCTGCGGCCCGCCGATGGTGTGCTCATCACCTCCGCCACCCTCAAGGACCGGCCGCCCGACCTGCCCGATGACTGGCAGAATGCCGAGATGCGAACGGGGGCCGTGCATCTGCCCTATCCGGTGAAGCGGGAAAGTTTTGCCTCGCCCTTCGACTATCCGAAGATGGCGCGGCTGCTTGTTGTGAATGACGTGAACCGCGAGAACATGGAGCAGATCGCGGCGGCCTATCGCGAGTTGTTTCTCGCGGCCCATGGCGGGGCGTTGGGGCTGTTCACGGCAATCTCGCGGCTTCGGGCGGTGCACCGGCGCATCGCGAAGCCACTTGCGGAGAAGGGCTTTCCGCTCTTTGCCCAGCATGTGGACCCCATGGACACGGGCACGCTGGTGGACCTGTTCCGGGCCGAGCGGGATGCCTGTCTCCTTGGCACCGACGCGGTGCGCGATGGCGTGGATGTGCCGGGGGACAGCTTGCGGCTCATCGTCATGGACCGGGTGCCCTGGCCCACGCCCACCATATTGGAGCGGGCCCGCAAGGAAGCCTTCGGTTCACAATCCTATACCGACATGGTGGTGCGGCTGCGGCTGCGCCAGGCCTTTGGCCGTCTCATCCGCTCGGCGAAGGACCGGGGCTGCTTTGTCATTCTCGATCCGCGGCTGGCCTCGCGTTTCGCCACGGCCTTTCCGCCAGGGGTTGCGATCGAACGCATGGGACTTGTTGACGCGATTGAAGCCGTCAGGTCTTTCTGTCAAACGGCGCAGAAGTGAATCAGGAGTTCCATCATGCCCGGCACAATCTCAACAGAACAGGCCCTCATCTATGTGATGGTGATGATGTCGGGCGTGGAAGGCACGATCAAGCCGCAGGAACTGGCGGAGATCGAGCTGCTGGTTGCCACGCTGCCGGTGCTCAAGGGCTTTGACCGCCGCGGCTCGCCACGGTGGCGCAGGAATGCGGCGACATGCTGCAGGAGAAGGACGTGGCATGCAGATCGGTGATTGCACTGGCGGCGGGACAACGTTCCAGCCGCTGGAGACCGCCTGCGTGCTATTGCCAGGCTGTCGTTGCCGACCTTGCCGTGGGCAAGGAGGAATTGCGCTTCCTCTCGATCCTGCGCGATGGCTCGGCCTCGATGGTGCCGCGACAGCCGCCATCGAGCGCTCGGCGATTGCGCGCTATCAGCCTTGTGAAATTTTCGTGGCGGCCCACGGCGGATGCGTGAGCGGAAGGACTTGAGGAGGGACGGCGGTTTCCGCCCCGGCCCGATGCCAGCGCTTTAGAATGGTGGAAAGAGGTCTTCGGCACAGGGCCAGGTCATCACGCACGCCGCCAGCGCTTTGGGGCGCTGGCGAAAAGCGTGCCAGACTTTTTCAAGAGAAACGCAGCGGTTTTAGCCCGCATTGACCGCGCTCGCCACATCTCCCGGGCGGGGCGCTCAGGGACGCGAAGGTCCGGCCCCATGTTGGGCGTGAACCGCGGAAACCCGCGCTTGGACCGTAGTATCCAAGGGTTTGTCAACCGGCTCCCGGGATCCATCAGTGCCAGCCGGAGGGAGCGGCGCCGCTCATGGTCTGAACGATGAAGAGCAAGCTCGCGACACCGGTCCCTCCTCTGTTCCAGACCATCGTGGAATGTAAATCACAGAATAGGACTAAAGTCAATAGGCGTTCTCTCGCCGCCTGTCGCTTCCACGGGCTCCCAAAGCGGGACTCCCGCCTTCGCAGGGTGACGGGCCTGGCGGGTGAGGGTGAACGCGCTTCCTCCACCTTCCATGGCCGGGCGAAGACCCGGCCACCAAAGCGGGACCCCCTTGCCTTCGCAGGGGTGATGGGACTGGGGGAAGTTGGGGTGACGGAACTAGCGGGAGCGGGGCGCGAGTGTGTAGAAAAGAGAACGTGCTTAACGATGTGCAGCATCCGCATGCCCGCCGCTACCAAACTGATAAGCCGTCACCCCTGCGAAGGCAGGGGTCCCGCTTCCTTGACGGTGCCTGTCGCGGGTGTAGCCTCGGATCATGCGTGAGGAAAAGGCACCTGCCGTTTACATCATGGCCAGCCGCTACAGGGGCACACTGTATACAGCACAAGCGCATTGTGGAACCGTGTGTGTGACCAAGCGAATGGCCGCTTTGAGGGCTTCACGTCCGAACACGATGTAAAACGGTTGGTCTGGGTACGGCGGCCCATCAATCCATGGAAGATGCTGTCCGGCGCGAGAAGCAACTGAAGAAATGGAAGCGGGACTGGAAAATCAGGATCATCGAGGAGATGAACCCAGACTGGCTGGACCTTCACGATCCCATCGGACACACTTGCGACACTCGTTGAGCCCAGCGGGACCCTGCTCTGCACAGGGGTGACGGAGTGGGGGCAGGTGACGGGAAAGGGGGAAGCGGCGGCGGTAGCCTGTTTGTCACCCGCCTTTGCGCGAAGACCCGGCGCTCAATCGCCGGCAGGCGTGACGCGAAGGTGACGCCCCTCGCCAGGAAGAACACGTTGAGCGCCGCCCAGAGCCCGGCATTGCCGAAGGCGGGCTCGAGGACAAACCAGGCCGCCAGCGGATCGTGAGCGAGAGGATCATCATGTTGCGCATGTGTGATGAGGCGAGCGCGCCCGTGAAGATACCATCCAACTGGAAGCAGGCTGTGCCGAGAAGGGTTGAGAGTGCGGCCCAGGGCATGATGGCGCGGGCCAGGGCCTGAACTCTCGGGATTGACTGTCATCAGCCGGGTGAGTGGCCCCGCGAAGACAAGAAAGCGAGCGCACAGAGCTCCGCCCAGGACAAAGGCCCAGAGGGTGGTGAGCCGGATGGCGCGGTGGAAGCCTTCGCGCCACTGCGCGCCGATGGCCTGGCCCACCAGCGCTTCCGCCGCATAAGCGAAGCCGTCGATCATATAGGCCGTCAGCATCGTGCGTTGATGCCAATGGTACTGGCCGCCACCGTCACATCATCCTCGCCGGCGCGCCGCGGGGCGAAGAACCAGCCGAAAGCAAAGGACGAGCAGGAAGTGCGATCAAGATGCCGCGTTGATGACGATGAGCGCCAGCATGCGGGCACGGTCGAGAATGTCGGCTCGGCGTGGCCAAATGCCGAGAGGTGATTGTGCGTGAAGGCCAGCAGCAGGCCGAGGCTGACGGCGGTGTATTCTGCCAGCACCGCGGCAAGGCCCACGCCCTCCGGCCCCTTGCCTGCGCCCAGCACCAGCGCGGCAGAGAGCGCCATGTTGGTGCAATTGAGCACAAGCTGCACAATGAAGGCCGCCGATGCGCGGTTCCCTGCCCGATGAACCAGCCCATGATGGCGAAATTGGCGAGGGCGGCAGGCGCCGACCAGACGCGCCAGCTGAAATAGATTTGGGCCGCCGCCATCACCGCCGCGCTGCCGCCCACCAGACGCACGGCGAGCGGCCCCACCCAGGGGCTGGTGAGGAGCAAGAGAAGGCCGATCGCCAAGGCGATCACCAGGCTGCGGGCCAGCACCTGCACAAGGCTGTGATCATCCCAGCGCGCCCGTGGCCTGGGCGGCAAGACCACCGGTGGAGAGCCTGAGGAAACCGAACCTGGTGAAGAGGAAGGCAAGATCAGCCCGCCCACGGCGACACCGCCATGGTGATCTGCCAGACGCCCCATCACCGCCGTGTTGACAACACCGATCAGCGGCTCCGACATGTTGGAGAGCACCAGTGGCAGCGCAACGCGCAGGATAAGCGCAGAGATGGCCGGCCTTCTGGATGTCAACGTCATCCGCCCTCAGCGTGCAGACGGAGCCGCCCTGGGTCAAGGTCCACATTCCGATGGCCGCGTTGCACCACAAGATCGTCAGCTGGTTTGCTGCCCGGGGCTGGAGCCCACGGCCGCACCAGCTTGCCATGCTCGAACAGGGTCTGGCGGGACAATCTGCGCCGCCGGCTTCGCCCACGGGTGGTGGCGGTGACGCTGGCGGCCAAGCGACACTGCAGGAGCTGGCGGAGCCCCATGAACATGACGGCATTCGCGATGCCCATATTTCACCGCTGAAGGCGCTGGCCGTTGATATCGCCCGCAACCCGGAAACGCCTGTGGCGGAGATGGGCTTGCCCGCTATCGATCGAAACGCGCACAGGCGACGCCCCATTCGCGCCGCCAGCGCATCCGCAGCCATCCCCCGACATTCTGATCACCACGCCGGAGCAGGTGTCTTTGCTGGTGGCGGACCCGCATGCGGCACATCTTCTGCGCAACCTGCGTTGCGTGATCATCGACGAGTTGCATTCCATCGTCACCCTCGGCGCGGCGTGCTCCTGTCGCTGGCCCCCGGCGACGGGTGGCCCACGCGCCCTCTGTGCGCTTCCGGGCTTTCCGCCACGGTGGCGGACCCTGATGCCTTGCGGGCCTGGCTGGTGCCGGCAGGGGCGACTGCCGCCTGCCGCTTTTGTGCAGGGTGCGGTTGGCGCCAGCCCGACCTGCATAGCCTCGAATCGCAGGAGCGCGTGCCGTGGTCCGGGGCATTCCCTGCCGCTATGCGGTGCAGGACATTACGCGGCGATCAAGGCGCACCGGCTGTCACTCGTCTTCGTCAAATACGCGGTCGCGGCGGCGGAACTTTTTCCAGGAACTGTGGACGGCCAATGAGGATGCGCTGCCCATTGCGCTGCACCATGGCCTGCTCGACGCGGCGCAGCGCCGCAAGGTGGAGCGGCCATGGAGAACCGTTGCGCGTTGTCGTCGCCACCTCCACCCTCGACATGGGTGGTCGACTGGGCGACGTCGATCTCGTGGTGCAGGTCGGCGCACCCAAGGGATCATCACGGCTGCTGCAGCGCATTGGCCGGGCCAACCACCGGCTGGACGACCTGCTGCTTGTGCCTTCCAACCGCTTCGAGGTTCTGGAATGCGAGGCAGCACTTGAAGCGGTGGCCGGAGAATGCCCAGGACACGGAATATCCGGCGACGCTGAAGTTCGACGTGCTGGCGCAGCATATTCTGGGGGCGGCCGCCGGGCCCTTTCATGCGGACCAGCTTTTCCGGCGACGTCCGCCTTCACCGTCACCGCAACCTGTCGCGGGCGTTGTTCGATCAGACGCCTACCATGCGGCGACCGGCGGTTACGCCCTCAAATCCTATGAGCGTTATGCCGGGCTGCGCGGCAGCAGGGATGCGACGACATGGCGGCTCTCGCATCCCCGGCTGGCCCAGCAATACCGCCTCAACATCGGCACCATCGTGGAAGACGAAATGCTGAAGGTGCAGCTGGCCAAGGTGCGCATTGCAGGGTCGGCGGTGCATGCGGGCGGCTTTGTGCTGGGGGAGCTTGAGGAATGGTTCCTCTACAGATGGCGGTGGGCGACACCTATCTCTTCAGCGGGCAGGTGCTGCGTCACGAGGGCATCGACGAGTTTGGTGCCATCGCTTCACGCGCGCCGGGGCGGGAGCCGCGCATTCCCTCCACGGGGGCAAGTTTCCGCTCTCCACCTATCTGGCGCAGCGGGTGCGGCGCATTCTGGGCAGATCCTGCAAGACGTGGAAAGCCCTGCCGCCGCAGGTGGCAGACTGGCTGTCCACCGCACCCGCGCGGCCAGCGTGTTGCCGCGAGCCACCAGATGCTGGTGGAAACGTTTCAGCCGGCCGAGAAGTTCTATCTGGTTCTGCTATCCCTCGAAGGGCAGTTCGGCGCAGTCGACGCTCGGCATGTTGTTGACGCGGCGGCTGGAGCGCTGGGGGGCCAGGCCCTTGGGTTTTGTCGCATCCGAGTATGCGCTCGTCGTTTGGGGCACGCGCGACATGGGCGAGATGATCGCTGAGGGCAAACTGTCGTTGGCGCGGCTTTTCGACGAGGACATGCTGGGCGATGACCTGGAAGCGTGGCTTGCCGAATCCATGCTGATGAAGCGCACCTTCCGCAATGCCGCGATCATCGCAGGGCTGATCGAGAAGCGCATGCCCTGGGCAAGGAGAAGACCTCGCGGCAGGTGACGGTGAACACCGACCCCACTACGACGCTGCGCATGCACCAGCCGGACCATATTCTGCTGCGTGCCGCCTGGGATGATGCGGCGGATGGACTGATTGATGTGCACCGGCTGGGGGCGCTGCTCAAACGCATCAAGAACCAGATCGTGCATCAGGCGCTCACCCGCGTTTCGCCGCTGGCCGTGCCGGTGCTCTTGGAGATCGGGCGCGAATCAATCAAGGGTTCCGCCGATGATGCCCTTCTCGCCGAAGCCGCTGGCCGACGCTGCGCCCGCAGCCTGTTCAGGACGCACAGCATCAGGCTGGGCGGGCACAGCTTCCTGCCGCACATTTCTGGTGCGCTCTATTGCGTAGCGCTTGCCACGCTGCTGGTAGCGGACCTGCATCTGGAACAGGGGGCGGCGCTGAGCAGCGCGCATTGCGGGTGCCACCCTATGACACGCTGGCCACGCCTTCTGCCCTTGAACAGGTGATGGTCGAGACGGCCCCTGCGCGGTCGCATTCTGCTCGGTGACAGTTTTCATGATGCGGTCGGCCATGATCATCTGGATGAGGGCCAGTTGTAGCGCATCCGCAGCCTCACGGCGCGCTGGAGACGGTGTGGGTGTCGGGCAACCATGATCCCGCGCCCAGCATCACCTGGGCGGGCCCGTGTGGATCACCTGCAGGTCGGCCGCATCACGCTCCGCCACGAACCTCGCGCCGCCCGTCCCCGACGGGAGATCGCCGGCCACCTCCCCTCCATCCTGGGGCGGACCCAGCGCGGCCACATGGTGCGCGGCAAGTGCTTCATCAGCGACGAGACCCGGATCATCCTGCCCGCCTTTGGCGCCTTCGCTATCGGGGCGCCGCCGCCTGTGACATCGCGGGCTTCCACGGTCACTGGAACGAAAAGCGCCAGCACGATGCTGGCCCGTAAAAAGCTCTCTACAGGTTTCCGTTGTCGCGGTGGTGCAGGCCGGTTTCCGTCAGTTCTGTGCGGTGGCCTGCCAGTCGCTGGAATTGATGGCGACGATGTTGGTGGCAACTGCGTGGTGTCCGGCTTCCAGGGCGGCGAGGCGCGTCTTGGCGCCGAGCAATTCGCTCGGGTCATGTCTCGCAGTTGCGCGGCGCGCGCTTTGGCATCCTGGTCGTCCTGCTGGGCGCAGATCGAATACCAGAACCAGGCATCGGCCTTGTTGGCTTCGGTGCCGAGGCCACGCTCCAGAAGAACCGCGAGATTTCGAACCCGTCGCGTCCTTGAGGCCATGGGCGGCGGCCAGCGAGAATCCATCGTAGGCGCGCTTGCAATCCGGCGCGCCCAGTTCATTGCCCGAGGCGATGACGGCGGCATTGCCGTGCATGGACTTCGACGTTGCCGAGGCTGGCGGCGCGCTCATACCAGCCGAGGGCCGCCTTCACATCCTTGCCGACGCCACGGCCGCGCTCATACATGGTGGCGACGCGGTATTGCGCCGGGGCAAGACCCTGGGCGGCGGCCTTGCCATACCAATAGGCGGCCTTCTCGAAATCCTGCTTCACCTTCTCGCCATTGAGGATACCAGGCGATGACGAACTCGGCATTGACATCGCCCAGGGCTGCGGCCTTGCGGTTGGTATGCCGCCTGCACGCCGGCGGCAGGGTCGTCGCCGGCCTTGCCGGAACAGCGCCGATGGCATTGCTGCCAGCATCGATGGGGCGACAGAGCCGGTGAGCACGGATCGGCCCCGGGCAGCGTCCAAGGCGCCATTTTCCAGCGGGAGCCGCCGGCGGTGCGCCGGGTGCGGCATCGGGCGCGGTCGTGCTGTCACCGTCACCGTCATCACCACCGTCATCACCACCATCATCCGGCCAGTCCGAGGCTGCGGGAGCGGCTGCGGCAGGGCCTTGTTGCCGGCCTGCGTGGCCGGCTGCTGATTGGATTGCTGATTGGTTTGCTGATCCTGGGCCTTGAGCTGCTGTTCAATGGTGGCGGCAGGCTGGGCCGGACGCTTGGCCTTGTGCGATCGGTAGCGCCGATCATGTTGAAGGTGAAGAAGGCAGAGGCGGCGACGAGCAGCACGATGCCCATCATCATCAGCTTCTTCCGCTTGCCTTCGGCATTGCCATTGGCGGCGGCGGGCTTGAAGCCGGGCGGCGGCTTGATTTCACCGGTCAGGCCAGTGGCGGGCTCGGCCTTGGGCTTCTTCGACAGGAAAGACAGGCCGAAGAGCGACGACGACTTTTCACCCTTGGCCTTGCCGGCACCGGGCGTGACTGACCCCAGAATGCCCTTCTGGCCATTGGCGGCCTGGGCGGCACGGCGGGCGGCGGCGATGAAGTCACCAGGGCGCCTGCTGCTGGGGTCGATGCGGTGCGCCGGGGCTGCGGCAAGTGGATTGAAGGTCCGCCGGAGCGGCGAAATCGGCCTGCGGCGGCACTTCAAAACAAGGCTGCAGGCGCGGCCTCAGCGATTGGTTGCTGGTGCGGCCTCAAAGCCGGCGAGCGGTGCCGCTTCGACAAAGGCCTCACCGACAACGGGGGCGACGGCGGCGGCGGCGACGCGCTGGCCGGCCGGCCGGCGTTTCCAGTTCCGAGAGCTTGTTGACGATCTGCTCCAGCGTCTCGTGAACAGCTTCGAGTGTTTCGGGTTGCGCTGGTCGGCGCCTTCGGCGGCGGTGCGCGCACGGCATGCAGGCCCTGCTCCGCGCTCGATTTCCGGCGAGCCCGCCAGCGACACCTGCTGGACCGGCGGCCATGATGCGTTCGGCCATGCGGCTTGCGGCACCTTCCGCCACTTCTTCGGTCCAGCGCTTCTGCTGTTCCATGGAATCGAAGAGCTGGTTCACGGCGCGCTCGATCGTCTCGAGCGAGGAGAGTTGCCACCTGGTGCGGCCGACGCGGCCTTTCGGGGTGACCTCGTTCAGGCGGTCTTCGATTTCGGCGATCGGCGCCGAGGCGTGCCGGGTGCAAAATGGCTTCGTTGAAGCGGTAGTCGAGTTCGGCGATGCGGTTTTCAAGTTCGGCCAGCTGCGGCAGCTCGCGCGTGACCGCCTGGGTCTGTTCCAGCCGCTCGGTGATGTCGAGGATGCGGCGGTCCATGTCGGCGAGCGGGCGGAGGTCGGGCCCTTGCGCAACACGGGTGGACAGCTGTTCCACGGTGCGCAGATGCAGCACTTCCGGGTCCTGCTGGGGGGCGGCGGTTTCGTCAATGCGGCGGTTGAGGCGCTCGATCTCACCGCGCAGGCGCTGGATTTCAGCGGGCGTTGTGGCCGCACCGGCGAGCGAAGACTGCGCTTCCTTGAGCAGGCCGAGGATGCGGCCTTCGATGGCGCGCAGTTCCTGCTGGCTGGCCTGCACGGCCTGGGTCTGGGCGCGGCTCGCCAGGTCCTGGCTCTCGCGCACCTGATCGCCATTGGCCAGATCGGTGATCTCGCGGCGCAGCAGGTCGCAGCGATTGCGTGGTGCTGGAGGTCTCGCTTCCTCGACGCGGCGGGCGAGATCGGCGAGGCGCTGTTCCAACTGGTTGAAGGCGGGAGCCTTGACGAGCAGCTGCTCGCTGTCCGCACCCTGGGCCTTGCTGCCGAGTGAGGCGATGCGGTCCTGCAGCGACTTGAAGGTGTCGCGGTTCCTGCGGTCCGACTGCTCCATGTGATCGACGATGCCGCGCACCGCCTTTTCCAAAGTCTGGAAGCCGGACTGGTCTTCGAGGCGGGCGGCCGGGGCGCTGGTTCTGGTCGAGCTTGCGGCTGATGCAGGCGAGGTGCCCGTTGACGGCGGTGAAGGCCTCGACGGTCTGGTTTCGTTTCTGCAACGCGGCTGAGAATGCGGGTTGAAGTGTCTCGCTCCTGCGGCTCGCTGGCGCTCTGGATGCCGATGCAAGCGGCGGTTGAGGATCTGCCAGTTCGAAAGACGGGCGAGCTTTTCGGCGATGTCTTCGAGGCGGCTGGCGGCGCGCTCGATGGCAGGCGCTTCCTGCAGGCGGGCGGCGCATTGCCGGCAGTCGGGCTGCTGCTCGCAGTTGGTTTGGCGGCGGGCGTGTCGGCCTGTTCCATGATGGTGAATTTGCTTTATCTACCCAAGGTCATGGCCGGATGGCGCGCCGCTTCCTGGCGGCCTTTGGCGCGCATCGGGTTCAGCCCGCCTCACACTCCACGGCAATCCTGGCTTCATCGCCACTCACTCCATGCGTCTGCCGCAACCCCAGAAAGCGCACAGCGCGACCCACAAAATCCGGCGCCTGAACCTTAACTGGCAAATACTGCGTTGCTGCTCTGATCTTTTTTACGGATTGGCAAATCGGGCCATCCGCTGCCTGGAGTTTTTGGCATGTCCCTTGCCTTCGTTTCCTCGGCTTCACCGCCCCATCACCAGCAGCGGGGGAAACCTGAGCAACGGCAGCGCGCGGGGATGCGCGGGTCTTCGCTTCCGCTATGACCAGGTTGAAAAGTGGAGAATTGCCGGAGGACTCCGGCACAGGCGGTGTGGGCCCCGAGGTTTTCCTGGGGCTGGAACTGGATGGCGCTCGCCCTGTCTTGGCCGCCCACGCGGCAGACGGCGCCGTGCTGGAAGGATTGCGCAGCCTGATGCTGAAGGGCACGCTTGCGGCTTCTGAACTTTCTGTGCTGGCGCAAGGGCGGAGTCTCATCCACTGGCACGAACGTCACGGCTTTTGCGCCAATTGCGGGGCGAAAACGGAGATGGCCGATTCGGGTTACCGCCGCACCTGCGCCGCTGCGCCCGTGGGGCGGAGCATTTTCCCTGCACCGACCCTGTGGTGATCATCCTCGGTGAAGCGCGGCGACTTCGTGCTGCTGGAAGCGCAGGCGAGCTGGCAGCCGGGCATGGTTCCCGCGCTCGCCGGTTTCAGGAAATCCGGGCGAAACCATCGGTTGCGGCGGCACGGCGCGAGGTGTTTGAGGAGGGCGCGCATCCGGGTGGGCAAGGTCAGTTACGTGACAAGCCAGTTCTGGCCCTTCATGAGCCTGGATGATCACCGTGGTGAGGCCGAGAGCGACGATCACGGTGGACAAGCAGAGCTGGAAGACGCCGCCGCTGGTTTTCACGGCTGATCTTGTGCCGCAAGCTGGCCCGCCAGCATCCGGACGGGCTTTACGCCACACACCGCGCCATCGCCCATGCGATCACGGTTGAGGCGTTGGGTGGCTGAGACTGGTCTCGTGCCGCCACGCGCTTGGCCAGTTCAGCGCGGGTAGGGCTGCTGGATAGATGCCGAGACGCGCATAGAGCTGGCAAGAAGCGCTGTTTCTTCGAGCGCAAGACGCACGCCATGGCCCTGCGGGTGGCCTTCGATTTCTGCATGAATCGCGGCGGCGAAGCGCCTGGAATATGTAGTAGCTCAGCCGGGTCATGCCACGCTGTTCGTCGCAGCCACCATATTCCTCGTGATGCTGCTGGAACGTTCCGTACACGAAGACAAAGCTGGTCATGACTGGGCCCTCCGAGCCCTATCCGGCGTCGCCGTGCTGCTGCGGCCTGGCACCACGAAGCGGGTGGTGTTGTGGCTCTCATCCTCGATGTCGGCGCGCAGCACCTCCAGGCCATAGATGTCGCCCGCCAGCCGGGTGGCGATGGCCGCACGGCTCCTGTCCTTGATCTCGGCCAGTTCGCGGGCGGCACCGGCTGTATCAACCGCCACCACCGCATCCAATCCCATGTCGCGGATGACCTTGCGGCACTGGCCGAGGGCATGGACATGGCTGTGCACGGATTTCAGCTCCGCCGCCTTCACACCCTTCACCACCAAGAGCTGGTGATGCACCGGCAGGAAGTGCTCGCCCACGATGGAGAGGGAGGAGTGGGGCAGCAGGTGATGAATGTCAGCCACGCGGCCCGCCACGGAATTGTCGGTGGGGATCATGGCCAGTTCGGCCGTGCCATCCTCCACCGCCTGGAAGGCATCCTCGAAGGTGCGGCAGGGCAGCGGCTCATAGTCCGGGCGGGCTTCCATGCAGGCGATGTGGGAATTGGCGCCCGCTTCGCCCTGGAAGGAAATCTTGTGCTTCATCGTTCGTGTCCGTCAGTTCTGGGACTTGTGCAGGGATTTGCGCTCTTCGCGGGCCCGCTCAAGGCCCAGTGGCTCCTCCACGAGGAGGGGCATTCTGTCAACCCGCACGACCGCGATGGGCCAACCCTGGGCGAGGGCGCGGGGGCCGGTTTCGGCCGGTGTACCATTGCGGGCGGCGGCATAGGCCTCAAGCCTGGCGCGGCGGAAGGCCCAGATGGGCACATGGTTCCACAGCGCCTCATTGGGTTGGGCCCCTTTCACGAAGCTGCGGGCATAGGCCACTTCACGCTCCGGCCCGAGCGGTGCTGCCACCTGCCAGAGGGCCGCATCGCCTGCACCATGTGGGGCCGCGAGGGTGGCGATATCCACCTGCTCGTTGGTGAGGCCGGCGAGGCAGCGCTGCAGCAGCAGTTCATCCGGGAAGGGGATCGCATCGGTCAACACCAGCACGTGGTGGTAGCGGGCCTCGGGATCGCGCAGCGCCAGGGCAGCGGCAGCCCGGTCTGCCGGGGAGGGTTGCAGGCGGGGTGTCACGATGGCGTCACCGCCGGCTGATTTGATGGCCTCGGCGATGGGCAATTCTGCTGCTGCGACAAGGACATGGCCGAGTTTCGCGGCACCCGCCGCGCGCCACGCCTGGGTGACCAGCGGAGCACCCCCCAGATCGGCCATGGGGCGGCCCGGCAGGCCCGGCACCGACAGCTGGCTGGCGATCACGACAATGGTGTTTTGCTGTTCGATCATCAGGTTCCGGGTCCCCCACCACCCGGGCGCGGCAATTTGGTCCACAATCTTATAGTTATTGCGGGGTGCGCGGCAAAGCTCTAGTTAGGCACGCTGAAAATGAACTCCCAAAACTGCCAAGGATAGCGACGGACGATGAACAGCTGGACCTTCAACAAAATGGCTGGCGCGGTGCTGGGCACCGCGCTTTTGGTGTTTGGCCTCAAGACCCTGGGCGGCCTGATTTATGAGCCGCACATGGCCTCTGCCGACAAGCCGGGCTTCATGATCGCCACGGCGGAAGCTGACGACGGCGCGGCAGCCGGTGGTGACGCCGCAGCCCCCGCCAAGTCGCTGGGCACGTTGCTTGCCGCTGCCAACAAGGATGCAGGCGCTGGCGAGGCCAAGGCCTGCGCGGCCTGCCACGATTTCAGCAAGGGCGGCCCCAACAAGACCGGCCCCAATCTTTATGGCGTTGTGGGCCGCAACGGCGCCTCGCATGAAGGTTATGCCTATTCGGAAGGCATGACCACGGCGCGCGGTGGCAAGCCCTGGAGCTATGAAGACCTGAACGCCTTCATCAAGGCCCCCAAGGCCGCAGTGCCCGGCACCAAGATGGCCTTCGGTGGCCTGAAGAACGACGAGAAGCGCGCCAACCTGCTGGCCTATCTGGGATCGCTGGCGGATTCGCCGGTGGCCTTCCCGGCGCCCTGATCCGGCCCCTTTTGCGTGGCGATTTCAAACACCGGCGGCAACGCCGGTGTTTTGCTTTGCGCAACCGTGCCACGTAAAAGAGGTCGCGAATCAATGCTGTCAGGACGGCCCGCCATGAGGTTCACCCGCCGGAAGGTTTTGCAGTTCACCAGCCTTGCACCCTTCGTGGCGGCTGGACGGCCGGCGCTGGCCGAAGCGCGTGTCTTCCGCCATGGCTCCACCCTGTTCGACAAACTGAAATATCAGGAGGGCTTTGCCCGCTTCGATTATGTGAATGCCGATGCCCCGAAAGGGGGACGGCTGCGCATGGCGGCGCTTGGCACCTTTGACAGCCTGAACCCCTACACCATCAAGGGTGACAGCGTGAACCCGGGCGTCAATGAAACGCTGACCAAGCGCGCGCTCGACGAGCCTTCATCCGAATATGGGCTTCTGGCGGACGGCTTGTGGTTTCCGGACGACTATGGGCAGGTGATCTACCGGTTGCGGCCCGAGGCGCGCTTTTCCGATGGCGAGCCGGTGAAGCCCTCTGACGTGGTGTTTTCTTTCAACGCCCAAAAGGCCAACAACACGCCCTTTGCCGCCTATTACGCCGATGTGGCGAAGGTGGAGCAGACGGGCGAGCATGAGGTGACCTTCGCCTTTTCCAAGACGGGCAACCGCGAGCTGCCGCATATCGTGGGCCAGATCGCCGTGCTGCCCGAGCATTGGTGGACCGCGAAGGACGCCACAGGCAAGCCCCGCGACATCGCCAGCAATACGCTGGAACCGATCATCGGTTCAGGCCCCTATGCCATTGCCGCGGTGAAGCCCGGGCAATCCATTCTGGTGAAGCGCGTGGCTGATTATTGGGGCAAAGACCTGCCGGTCACTGTGGGCATCAACAATTTCGATGAAATTGAAACGCAGTTCTACCAGGACCGGGCGGTGATGCAGGAAGCCTTCAAGGGCGACCAGTTCGACATCCAGTATGAGTCTTCTTCCAAACAATGGGCCCAGGGCTATGACTTCCCCGCCGTCACGGATGGCCGGGTGCGCAAGGAGGTGCTGCCGCGCCTTGGCGTGATGGGCATGCAGTGCTGGTGCGTGAACCTGCGGCGGGCCAAGTTCCAGGACGCGCGGGTGCGCAGGGCGCTTGACCTTGCCTTCGATTTCGAATGGTCCAATGCCAATCTTTTCTACGGCCTCTACACACGCAGCCGCAGCTTCTTCAACAATTCGGAACTGGAGGCGAAGGGCCTGCCGGGGCCGGACGAGCTGAAGCTGCTGGAGCCGCTGAAGGACAAGATCCCGCCCGCCGTGTTCACCGAGGAATACGTGAACCCGGTGAACAGCACCGCCCAGGACCGGCGTAAGAACCTCAGGGCGGCGCAAGCGCTGCTGGCGGAGTCCGGATGGAAGCCGGTGCAGGAGGCGGGCCGCCAGGTGCTGAAGAATGAGAAGGGCGAGACCTTCCGCTTCACCGTCACACTTGATTCCCCCACCTTCGAGCGTGTGGCGCTTCCCTACAAGGAGCAGCTGGCGCTGCTCGGCTTCGATGTCACCATCCAGACCATTGATGATGCGCAATACAAGCGCGTGACCGGCGATTTTGACTACGACATGATCGTGATGATCTGGGGGCAATCCCTGTCGCCCGGCAATGAGCAGCGGGAGTTCTTCGGCTCCGCCTTTGCCGACAGGACCAAGAGCCGCAATGCGGCGGGCATCAAGGATGTGGCTGTCGATTCGCTCATCGACTCGCTGGTGACGGCGCCGGACCGGCCCGCCATCATCGCCGCCTGCCGGGCTCTCGACCGGGTGCTGATGGCCAACCATTATGTGATCCCCATGTGGTTCAAGCCCGCGGACTGGGTGGCCTCGTGGACGCGGGTGGCGCATCCGGAAAAACTACCCGGCTATTCCCCCGGCTATCCCGACATCTGGTGGTTTGACGCTGCCGCCGATGCCCGATTGAAGAAGGCCTAGGGCGGCATGGGCGCCTATATTCTCAAGCGGCTGCTGCTGATGATCCCGACGCTTCTTGGCGTGATGCTGCTCACCTTTGTGGTGGTGCAGTTTGTGCCGGGCGGGCCCATCGAACAGATTATCGCCAAGCTGGACAATCCGGCGGGCGGCGACGGTGGGCTTGGCGGCGGCACGGAAAACCTGGGCGGTGATGGCGGCGGCGAAAGCAAATACCGCGGCGCGCAGGGCCTTGACCCCGAATTCATCAAGCAGCTGGAAAAGCAATATGGCTTCGACAAGCCGGCACCGGAGCGTTTCCTCAAGATGCTCAGGGATTATGCCACGTTCAATTTCGGCAAGAGCTATTTCACCGACCGCACGGTGATTTCACTCATCCGGGAAAAGCTGCCCGTTTCCATGTCGCTCGGCCTGTGGCTGACGCTGATCACCTATCTCGTGTCCATTCCGCTGGGCATCAAGAAGGCGGTGCGGGACGGGAGCCGTTTTGACATCTGGACCTCCGCCATCATCATCGTGGGCTATGCCATTCCCAGCTTCATCTTCGCCATCATCCTGATCGTGCTGTTTGCGGGCGGCAGCTATTTCGACTGGTTCCCCTTGCGCGGCCTGACCTCCGACAATTTCGCGACACTCTCCTGGTGGGGCAAGATCAAGGACTATGCCTGGCATCTCGCCCTGCCGCTGACGGCGCTGGGCATTTCCGGCTTTGCCACCATGACGCTGCTCACCAAGAACTCCTTCCTCGACGAAATAAAAAAGCAATATGTGGTGACAGCAAGGGCCAAGGGGCTGAGCGAAAACCGTGTGCTTTATGGCCATGTCTTCCGCAATGCCATGCTGCTGGTCATTTCCGGCTTTCCCGGTGCTTTTCTCGCCGCTTTCTTTTCCGGTTCCCTGCTCATCGAGTTTGTCTTCTCGCTGGACGGGCTCGGCTATCTCACGTGGAAATCCGCAGTGGGGCGGGATTATCCCGTGGTCTTTGCCAACCTCTTCATCTTCACGCTCCTGGGCCTTGTCGTCGCCCTGATCAGCGACCTCTGCTACACGTGGATTGACCCCCGCATCGACTTTGAATCGCGGGAGACCTGAGGGATGAAGCTCTCGAACCTCAACCGCCGCCGGCTGGAGCTGTTCCGCAAGAACAGGCGGAGCTACTGGTCTTTCCTGATCTTTTCCTTCCTCTTCATTTTCTCGCTGCTGGCCCCGCTCATCGCCAATGACCGGCCCATCCTCGCCCGCTACAAGGGCGAGATGCTCTATCCGGTGCTGGTGGATTATCCGGAATCGAAGTTCGGCGGTTTCCTCGCGGTCACGGATTTCCGCGATCCGGTGAACCAGGACGAGATCAGTGCCAATGGCTGGATGCTGTGGCCGCCCATCCGCTATTCCTATGGCACGGTGAACCGGGAATTGCCCGCACCCGCGCCCTCACGGCCCGCCTATCTGATGAGCAAAGACGAGCGCTGCGCCAAATACCCGCTGAAGGCAGAAGACCCGCAGTGCCGCTTCGGCAACATGAACTGGCTAGGCACCGACGACCAGGGCCGCGACGAATTTGCCCGCATGGTCTATGGCTTCCGCATCTCGGTGGCCTTCGGCCTCATCCTCACCCTGTTCTCGTCGGTGATCGGCGTGCTGGCGGGCGCGGTGCAGGGCTACTTCGGCGGCTGGGTGGACCTGATCTTCCAGCGCTTCATCGACATCTGGTCTTCCATGCCGACGCTTTATCTTCTCATCATCCTCTCGGCTTTCGTCACGCCCAATTTCTGGCTGCTGCTGTTCATCCTCATGCTCTTCTCATGGACCCATCTGGTGCATGTGGTGCGGGCGGAATTTTTGCGGGCCCGCAATTTCGAATATGTGCGGGCGGCCAAGGCGCTGGGCCTTTCCGATGCCCGCATCATGGTGCGGCACGTGCTGCCCAATGCCATGGTCTCCACCGTCACCTTCATGCCCTTCATTCTCTCGGGCTCGGTGACGACGCTGACGGCGCTTGACCTTCTGGGCTTCGGCCTGCCGCCGGGTTCGGCCTCGTTGGGGGAAATGGTGAAGCAGGGCAAGGAAAACCTCTTCGCGCCGTGGCTTGGCATTACCGCCTTCATGGTCTCCTCCACCATGCTGACGCTTCTGGTGTTCATCGGCGAAGGGGTGCGCGATGCCCTCGACCCGCGAAAGACTTTCGCATGAGCGCGCCGCTTCTGGAGGTGAAAGACCTTTCGGTGGCCTTCCGGCAGGGCGGCGCAAGCGTGACCGCCGTTGACCATGTGTCCTTCGCCATCAACAAGGGCGAGACGCTGGCACTGGTGGGGGAAAGCGGCTCCGGCAAATCGGTGAGCGCGCTCTCGATCCTGAAGCTGCTGGCCTATCCCGCAGCGTCCCATCCTTCGGGGCAGGTGCTGTTCAAGGGTCAGGACCTGCTGGCGGCCAACGAAGCGGAACTCCGCCAGGTGCGTGGCAATGACATCACCATGGTGTTTCAGGAGCCCATGACCTCGCTCAATCCGCTGCATACGGTGGAACGGCAGATCGGCGAGATTCTGGAACTACACCAAGGCCTCTCCGGGGCCCAGGCAAGGCCGCGCATCGTCGAGCTTCTGACCAAGGTGGGCATCCGCGATCCCGAGACACGGCTGCAGGATTTTCCGC
This sequence comes from Hyphomicrobiales bacterium, assembly GCA_046349175.1. Lineage (GTDB taxonomy): Bacteria > Pseudomonadota > Alphaproteobacteria > Rhizobiales > Aestuariivirgaceae > Aestuariivirga. The sequence continues at coordinate 49,383 of JAXMCS010000012.1, forward strand.
ATCAGCTTTCGGGCGGGCAGCGGCAGCGCGTGATGATCGCCATGGCGCTGGCCAACCAGCCGGACCTGCTGATTGCCGACGAACCGACAACGGCCCTTGACGTAACCGTGCAGGCGCAGATCCTGAAACTGCTCAAAGACCTGCAACGGGAAAGCGGCATGGCCCTGCTGCTCATCACCCATGACCTGGGCATTGTGCGCAACATGGCCGACCGTGTGTGCGTGATGCAGAAGGGCAAGGTGGTGGAAGAGGCGCGCACGGCCGATCTCTTTGCCCAGCCGAAACATCCCTACACGCAGATGCTGCTGGCGGCCGAACCCAAGGGCACGGCGGCCCCGGCTGCGGCGCAAGCCGAGACGCTGGTGGAGACACAAGGGCTGAAGGTGTGGTTTCCGGTGAAGCGCGGCTTCCTTCGGCGCACCGTGGGGCACATCAAGGCGGTGGATGGCATTGATTGCACGGTGAAGGCCGGGCAGACGCTGGCGGTGGTGGGCGAGAGCGGCTCGGGCAAGACGACGCTGGGGCTTGCCATTCTCCGGCTCATCTCATCGCAGGGCGGCATTTCCTTCCGTGGACGGAGGATTGACGGCCTCTCCTCCAAGGCCATGCGGCCCCTGCGCAAAGACATGCAGATCGTGTTTCAGGATCCTTACGGGTCCTTGAGCCCGCGCATGTCGATCCAGCAGATCGTGGAGGAAGGCCTGCGCATCCAGAACCCCTTGCTTTCAGCGGAGGCACGGCGCGAGGAAGTGGCCCGGGCGCTCACGGAAGTGGGACTCGATCCCGCCAGCATGGACCGCTACCCCCATGAATTTTCCGGCGGGCAACGCCAGCGCATCGCCATTGCCCGGGCGCTCGCCCTTAATCCCAAATTCATCATGCTGGACGAACCGACATCGGCCCTCGACATGTCGGTGCAGGCGCAGGTGGTTGACCTGCTGCGGCAATTGCAGGCACGGCACAATCTGGGTTTCCTCTTCATCAGCCACGACCTGAAAGTTGTGCGGGCGCTGGCCCATGAAGTGATCGTGATGCGCAATGGCCTTGCGGTGGAGCGCGGGCCTGCCTGGCAGATCTTCGAGCAGCCGCAAAGCGATTACACCAAGGCCCTGCTGGCGGCGGCATTCAACCTCAAGGCCACGGAAGGTGTGGTGAAGCAATGAGCGCGTTTCTTTTCATCACGCCCACATGGGATGCAAAGCTTTGGGCCGCCGAAATGAAAAAAGCGCGGCCTGAAATGGATGTGCGCATCTGGCCGGAGATGGGCCAGGTGGAAGATATCCATTACACCGCCGCCTGGCTGCCGCCGCCCCATGTGGTGGGGGCCTTGCCGAACCTCAAGGTGATCTTCTCGCTGGGGGCAGGTGTAGATGCCATTCTCTCAGACCCCACCCTGCCGGCGCAGGTGCCCATTGTGCGCGTCAATGACCCGGACCTCACCATGCGCATGACGGAATATGTTGTCATGCATGTGCTGATGCATCACCGCCAGCAGCGCAGGCTGGATGCCCAACAGGTGCGGCGGGAATGGAACAGTTTTCCCACCCATGCCGCTTCGGCGCTGCGGGTGGGGGTGATGGGGCTTGGTGTGCTGGGGCAGGATGCGGCGCGCAAGCTGGCGCTGCTCGGCTTTCAGGTGGCGGGCTGGAGCCGCAGCGCGAAACAGATTGAAGGTGTCGTCTGCCACAGTGGTGCGGCGGGGCTTGAGGCGTTTCTGGCGCGCACGGATGTTCTTGTTTGTCTGTTGCCCGCCACGGCGGAGACTGATGGCATCATCAATGGGGCGCTCATCCGCAAGCTGGCCCAGGACGGGCCGCTCGGCGGTCCCGTCATCATCAATGCGGGACGTGGGCGGCAGCAGGTGGAGGCCGATATCCTCGCGGCCCTTGACTCAGGGGAGTTGAAGGCCGTGACGCTGGATGTGTTCCGCACCGAGCCCCTGCCGCAGGAGCACGCATTCTGGCGCCATCCCGGCGTGACACTGACGCCGCACATTGCGGCGGATCCGATCCCGCCACCATCTGCGCCTATGTGGCGCGGCAGATCGCGCTCTATGAGATGAACGGCACGCTGCACAATTTGGTGGACCGGGCGCGGGGCTACTAGCGCAAAGTGTGAGCAGACGGAATCGTCTGCGCAGCGAAATCTGCGCCGAAGTCTTGATTGACGAGCAACTTGTCTGACTTTTGATGATCCCATCAAAAGTCAGGTTGCTTTAAAGGCGCTTGGTGCGGCTCACCGGCTTTCCGGCGGCTTCGCTGCGGGCCGTGACGGCGGCGAGGGGTTCAATCACCACCATCATGTGATGGGCATTGGCATGCAGCAGGTTTTCGCCATCCGCCATGATGCCCACATGGCCCGGCCAGAAAACAAGATCGCCGCGGCGCAGTTTCTCCTGGGGCTTCAAGCTTTGGCCCAGACCTTCTTCCTGCATGTCGCTGTCGCGGGGGGCGGTGCCACCCGTGGCCAGAAGCGACAGTTGCACGAGGCCTGAGCAATCAATGCCGGCCACGGATTTTCCGCCCCAGAGATAGGGCACGCGGAGAAACTGTTCGGCCACAGCCACGAAGTCCCCAGTGCCAGACCCCAAGGGGCGGAGGTGGCGGGCATAGAGAGCGTCGCCATTGGCGGCCACGCGGTAGCCGTTCACTTCGGCTGTCATGGCAAAGCGGCTGAGCAGCGGCATGGCACGTACGGGTTGGGTCTTGAGATCGGGGGCACGGTAACAGAGCGAGGACGGCACCGCCACTTCATGCGTGAGAGGCTCCGCAGCGGGCGCAAGGGCGGCACTTTCCATGTAGCCCACATAGCCATCGGCCTTCAGCTTGATCCAGGACCAGCCGTTTACGTCCTCAAACACGGTGACATCCTCGCCATGCAGGGCCTGGGTGAGTTGCATGGCATCGGGGCGCGGCTCGCGCTTCACCGAGGCCATGGGGCTGATGACGCGGGACGGTATGCCCGTGGTGAAGCGGGCGGCATCGATTCGGCCCCGCAACGAGTCTTCCGCCAGATCGGCGCGGAAGGCAAAGAGGCGTTTGTCAGGGGCGGTCATCAGAGTTTTCCTGCCGTTGCGGTGATGAGATCGGCAAGGCGTTCGAGAAAGAGCACGCCCTTGACGGTGCGCTGCACCAGCACATTGCGCCTGTCCTTGTCGTCGCGGCGGCGCGCGACAAGCCCGGCCTTGCCCATGCTGTCGAGGGCCCGCGTGATCACCGGCTTCGTGACATTGAGCTTGGCCGCCAGGGCGCGCACCGTGTGCGGCGGCGCCTCAAGATATATGGTGAGCAGGATGGTCATCTGGCGGAGCGACAGATCAGGCGCGTCGTCCCGCACCTGGGCGAGGCTGACATCGTGCCAGAGCTGCATGGCCTGGGCGGGGGCAATGGGCTGCACGGAACTTCACCGGAAATGTTTCGGTTCCGTATCATTCAGCTTGTGCGCTGAAATTGCAAGTCATTTTCCGTAACGCTGGCGGAGCACCGCAAAGACCGCGCGGAGCGCCTGGGCCTCACCGCCTTTCGGGCGTCCGGGCTTGGCCGTGGGCACCCAGGCGAAGATATCAAAATGCACATGGGCCTTGGCCTTCTCCACAAAGCGGCGGAGGAAGAGTGCCGCCGTGATCGATCCGGCAAAGCCGCCGGCCCCGCTGTTGTTGAGATCGGCGATGGGCGTTTCAATCATCTGGCCATAGGGCCGCCACAGGGGCAGGCGCCAGAGCGGATCATTTTCCGCCGCGGCGGCAGAGGAAAGCTCGGCGGCCAATCGATCATCATCGGTGTAGAAGGGCGGCAGATCAGGGCCCAGCGCCACACGGGCCGCCCCTGTCAGCGTGGCCATGTCGATGAGCAGGTCTGGCGCTTCTTCATCGGCGAGCGCCAGGGCATCGGCGAGGATGAGGCGGCCTTCGGCATCGGTGTTGCCGATCTCCACGGTGATGCCCTTGCGCGACTTGAACACATCACCGGGGCGGAAGGCATTTCCGGCGATGGCATTTTCAACAACCGGCAGAAGGACGCGGAGCCGCAGCGGCAGTTTGGCCGCCATGATGAGGCGGGCGAGGCCCATGATGGTGGCCGCACCGCCCATGTCCTTTTTCATCAGCAACATGCTGGCAGAGGGCTTGATGTCGAGACCGCCCGTGTCAAAGACCACGCCCTTGCCGACGATGGTGACTTTGGGAGCGCGGGGCGACCCCCAGGTGATGTCGATGAGACGCGGGGCCCGTGTGGAGGCCGCCCCCACCGCATGGATGAGGGGAAAGCCCTTGGCCAGGGCCTGTCCCGTGATGACGCTGACCTTGGCACCGTGGGCCTTGGCGAGGCTGCGGGCGGCGGCCTCCAACGCGTCGGGGCCAAAGACATTGGCGGGGGCATTCACCTGATCGCGCACGGCATAGAGCGTATTGGCGAGCGCTGCCGTTTCTGCCGCATCCACGCCCTTGGGCGCCACCAGCACCACCTTGCGCGGCTCGATGGCGCGGAAGGGATCATACTTGTAGAGTTCAAGGCACCAACCCAGCGCCACAAGAGCGGCCGCTGATGGAGGGGCTGCAAAAGCGAATGTGCCAGATGGCAGCCTTGACGCGATGGCCCCCAGTGCAAAGGGATCATCGCCAGAACGTGGCGCACCGACAAAGACCTTGGCCAATCGGCCCGATGCATCCGCAACAGGCAGCAGCGCCAGCGGGGCTGCGGCAAAACCCTGGACCTCAGCCCAGAGGCGTTCAGCGGCACTCAGGGTCTTGACTGTCCTGGACCAGTTTTCCTTGGCCACGACAATGAGGGGCACTGCTGCCTTGGCATTGGCAACAAGAAACGTCTTGGCATCCTGCATGGAGCTTCCTTTTTAATTGCGGGCCCGGTCTGTCACCAGATGGGAGCCGGGAGGTAGCGGGCGAAAATGGCTGCGGTGGTTCCCTTTTCCTCCAGCCGGTCGAGGGCCTGGTCCAGGCGGTCGCGCACTGCGCCCCTGTCCTTGCGCAGCACGAAGACGAGCGGGCGTGAGAAAGTCGACTGATCCAGCATGGCTCCGCCCAGTGCGGCACAGCACTTACGGGCCGCATCGCTGTTCATCCAGAAGGACATGTGCAGGCTGTCGCCAAAGGCCACATCGAGCGCGCCGGTGCGCAGCTGTTCGAACAGGGTGGCCTCGCCGTCCACGCTGACGATTTGCACCTTCGGATAATTGCCCTTGATGAAAGCCTCGTGCTGGGTACCCGCCACAACACCCATGCGCTTGCCAGCGAGGCTGCGCGGATCCGGCGTGGCGATGGGCGTTCCATCGCGAATCATGAAGCGGCCCATGGCGCGGAAATAGGGACGCGTGAGCTGCATGGTGCTGACCAGATTGGGCGTGAGGCGAAGCCCCGTCACAATCATGTCGCCCTCGCCCTTTTGCAGGGTGGGAACGAGCGCCGTGTAGGGCGTGGGGACCAGCATGCAGGTGAGGCCCGCTTCAGTGCAGGCGGCCATGGCGAGATCAGCCGAGATGCCTTGCAGCTTGCCGTCATCTCCCATGAAGCTCCAGGGGGCATAGTCGGTTTCCGCCAAAAGGCGGATTTCCGGCAGGGTGACAGCCTCGGGCTTCTGGGCGGCGGCGTCGCCTGCCCGGAAGCGTGGAATGGCGACACTTTCCGCGCAAGCGGAAGATATCGATTCAATCAGAAGAAGACTTGCCAGCGCAAAAAACAACCTGCTTGCCGTTGCAGCGCTGGGTGTGCGTGCCTTTTCTTTCACGTGAAAGTTGTCCGCCTGAGGGGGGCAGTCGGACAATGCGGGACGGCATGGGCGGCAATTTTTCAGGCGCGGCAGAAAGCGCATGGCGGGACTTGGACTCAGGGTTGGCGGAAGAAGCCGGTCCGCTGAGTCTAGAGCATGTGCAGGCCGATGTCTTGCCGCAATTTCCGGCGGCGATCCTGCCGGATGCGCTGCTGCGTCTGACCCCCGCTGAACGGCTGCTTGCCCTGCGCCATGGCATTGTGGCGGTGGCCACCCTGCCGGGCATGGTGTTTCATGCCACGGCCAGTGAGGCGGCAAGGCGTGAGGCAGGGCGGCAGGGCTTGCGGGTGGTGGCGCGGCTTGAGGCCAGTGAACTGGCGCGGGCCATCCGCCATGTGTTTGGTGCCAGCCTGTTGCATGACGCCGTGGAAGGATTGAACAACCGCAATCCGCTGGCCTCGGCCAAGCGGCGATTTTCACAAGCCCAGGCGGCGGCGACTGTTCCGCTGCTTCTGGCCTTTGCCCTGTCCTTTCTGGTGCTGCCGCTCTGGGTGATGGCGCTGGCGGCTGGTGCCATCAGCGGCATCTTCTTCGCCATGACGCTGGCGATCCGCGTTCTGGCACTTCTGCCCGGCGGAACAGGGCGGCGGCGCGTGCCCCGCCTGCCTGTGGCGGAGCTGCCGGTTTATACCGTGCTGGTTCCACTGTTCCGGGAGACGGCAGTGCTCGACCAGCTGATCGGCGGGCTGATGGCGCTCGATTATCCGCGCGGCAAGCTCGACATCAAGCTGCTGCTGGAAGAAAGCGACACGCTGATGCAGCGGGCGGTAGCGGCGCGGCCACTGCCTGAACATTTCAGCGTCGTCATTGTGCCCAGCGGACGGCCGCAGACCAAGCCACGGGCCCTGAACTACGGCTTGCAGATGGCGCGCGGCAGCCTCCTCACCATCTATGACAGCGAAGACATTCCCGAGCCCCAGCAATTGCGGCGGGCGGCGGAGGTGTTTGCCGCCGATGACGGGTCACTGGGCTGCCTGCAGGCCGCACTCACCTTCTACAATCCCAACGAAAACTGGATGACGCGGCAGTTCACCGCCGAATACGCGGCGCTCTTTGAAATGATCCTGCCCAATCTCGCGGGTCTCGGCCTGCCCTTGCCGCTGGGCGGAACATCCAATCATTTCCGCACGGAGGTGCTGCGCGGCGTGGGCGCATGGGATCCCTTCAACGTGACGGAAGATGCTGATCTCGGTTGCCGTCTCGCGCGGCACGGCTATCTCTCCGACATGCTGGCCAGCCGCACCTATGAGGAGGCCAATACCCGCTGGGGCAACTGGATGCGGCAACGGCGGCGCTGGCTGAAGGGCTTTCTGCAAACCTGGCTGGTGCAGATGCGCAGCCCCGGCACATTGTTCCGGGAATTGGGCCCGGCCGGCTTCTGGACTTTCCAATGCATGACGCTGGGGGTGTTTTCCTCGGCCCTGCTCCACCCTTTCCTGCTGGTGGCGGGGGTTTGGTATTTCTGGTCGGGCGAAGCGGTGCGCGAGGCGATGCAATGGCATCTCGCGGCATTTTCCGGCCTGTCGGGGGCGGTGCTGCTGAGCGGCCACATTACAGGCATGCTCTGCGCCCGGGCGGGCCTCAGGCGGCTCGGGTATCGTGGCTGGGGCATCACCCTTGCCACCATGCCGCTCTACTGGATGGTGATGACACCGGCCGCCTGGCTCGGGCTGTGGGATTTCATCATCCGCCCGCACCACTGGCACAAGACCGAGCACGGACTTTCAGCCTTGCTGCGGCGCCCCGGCGCGGGACGCCACACGAAGGTCAATCGAGCTTGAGCACGAGGATGATCGAGGGTCCAAGGATGACCACGAAGATCACCGGCAGGAAGAACAGGATCATCGGCACGGTGAGCTTGGGCGGCAGGGCGGCGGCCTTCTTTTCGGCTTCCGCCATGCGGCTGTCACGGTTTTCCTGGGCGAGAACACGCAACGCCGTGCCGAGCGGCGTGCCGTAGCGTTCCGACTGGATGAGTGAGGTGACAACGGCCTTCACGGTTTCAAGGCCAGTGCGCTTGCCGAGGTTGTCGAGGGCCTTGCGGCGGTCCTGCAGGTAGGAGAGTTCGGCAACGGTAAGCGAAAGTTCCTCCGCCAGCGGCACGGACTGTGTGCCAATCTCGCGGGCCACGCGGGAGAGCGAGGGCTCAAGGGCCATACCGGATTCCACGCAGATGAGCAGAAGGTCAAGGGCATCGGACCAGGCCTTCTTGATCGAGGACTGGCGGCGCTGGATGAGGTTCTTCAGGCCCACCTGCGGCAGGTAGAAGCCGAGGATGAGGCCGCCCATGCTGAGGGCCACGCGCATGGAGGGCGAGAAGCGGTCAGCAAAAATGGTCGAGGCATAGACGAAGGTGATCATGCCCACGAGGATGGGGACAATGACGCGGAGCGCGAGGAAGGTGATGAGGTTCTTTTCCGTGCGGAAGCCCGCCTGGCGCAGCATGTCTCGGGAGGCTTCGCCTTCGAAGACCTTGCGCAGGTTGAGGGCATCCACCAGCTGCATGAAGACGCCGGCCTTGGGCTTTTCGCGCAGGCGCGCTTCCTGCTGGCCGGCAAGCTGGACCTTGAGCTGCTGCCGCAGGCGTTCCCGTTCCTCGGTCACGCCCTTGATGCGGCCCTTGAGACGGTCGCCTTCCATGTAGGGCGTGGCGATGGTCAGGACCGTGCCGAAGGCGGCAATGGCCACCAGCACCGTGACCAGTGTTTCGACTTGCAGGAGGGATTGGATCAGGCCGCCCATGTTCTTGTTCTTTCGCCGGCTCAGATTTCGAAGTTGATCATCTTGCGCATGACCAGCACGCCGATCATCATCCAGGTGCCGCTGCCAATCAGCATCATGTTGCCTGTCGTCGTGTCGAACATGGGGTCAAGATAGGACGGGTTGAGGATGGTGAGGCCGCCCATGATGATGAAGGGCAGCGAGCCGATGATGGCGGCGGAAGACTTGGCTTCCTGCGACACGGCCTTCACCTTGTTCTTCATCTTCTTGCGGTCGCGCAGCACGCGGCTGAGGTTGCCCAGGGCTTCTGACAGGTTGCCACCCGTCTTGGACTGAATGGTCATGACGATGGCGAGGAAGTTCACTTCGGCGAGCGGCATGCGCTCGACCATGCGCTCGATGCCCTGGTCGATGGTGATGCCGATGCGTTGGCCATCCACCACTTCCATGAATTCGGGGCCGACGGGCGGGCCGGATTCAGAGGCGATGATCTTCATGGCTTCGGAGACGGGAAGACCCGCCTTGAGGCCGCGCACCATCACGTCAATGGCGTCAGCGAAATCGTTGAGGAAGACGTTCTGGCGGCGTTTGCGCAGGAAGTTGAGGAACCAGCGCGGAAAGCCGAAGAAGCCGACAAAGGCGGCGGCGGCGCTCACGTAGATGGGCAGGCCCAATACAAGTGGCACGGCAAAGAAGGCGGCACCGGCAATGGCCGACATGAACCAGTAGCCCCGCATGGTCATTTCCAGGCCGGCCTGGGCGATCATGGTGGAGGTGGTGGCCTTCTTCTTCTTTTTCTGGGCCTCGTCCGACTGCTTGTTGAGCGATTCCTGGATCTGGCGGCGGCGCGTGTCCTTGCTGTCCTCGGCAAAGCGCGAGCGCAGCGAATTCTTGGCTTCCTTCTTGCCGGCCACAAGCTGGTCGATGCGGCGCTCCTGGCCCCCCGACATGATGATCGGATAGGCGACCGCGATGACAGCACCGCCAGCCGCAAGTGCAACCATCACGACGAAGGCCAGGTCTGACAGCTCAATACCGAACATTTCGTCTTATCCCCGTCAGCCGCCGGAAGCTTCGCGGGCTTCGGCCTTTTCCAGCGCCTCGGCGAGACGGCGTTCCTCGTTGTAGTAGCGGGCACGGTCCCAGAAATGCGGGCGCGCGATGCCGGTGGAACGGTGACGGCCGATGATCTTGCCGTTGGCGTCCTCACCGACGATCTCGTAGATGAAGAGATCCTGGGTGATGATCACGTCGCCTTCCATACCCACCACTTCCGTGACGTGGGTGATCTTGCGCGAACCGTCGCGGAGGCGCGAAGCCTGCACGATCACGTCGATCGAGCCGCAGATCATTTCCTTGATGGTCTTGGAGGGGAGCGCAAAGCCGCCCATGGTGATCATGGATTCCAGACGCGAAATGGCTTCGCGCGGGGTGTTGGCGTGGAGTGTGCCCATGGAGCCGTCGTGGCCGGTGTTCATGGCCTGCAAAAGGTCGAAGGCTTCGGGTCCGCGGACTTCGCCGACGATGATGCGTTCGGGGCGCATACGCAGGCAGTTCTTGACCAGGTCGCGCATGGAAATGGCGCCTTCGCCTTCCAGGTTCGGCGGGCGGGTTTCGAGGCGCACCACATGGGGCTGCTGGAGCTGAAGTTCGGCGGCGTCTTCGCAGGTGATGATGCGTTCGTCGCTGTCGATGTAGCCGGTGAGGCAGTTGAGCAGCGTGGTTTTGCCGGAGCCCGTGCCGCCCGAGATGAGGACGTTGCAGCGCACGCGGCCAATGATTTCGAGAATGGTGGCGCCTTCGGGCGTGATCGACTTGAAGCGCACCAGATCGGGAAGGCGCAGGCGGTCCTTCTTGAACTTACGAATGGTGAGGGCGCAGCCATCAATGGCGAGCGGCGGGGCGATGACGTTGACACGCGAGCCATCGGGCAGACGCGCGTCGCAGATGGGCGAGGCTTCGTCGACACGGCGGCCGACCTGGCTGACGATGCGCTGGCAGATGTTGAGAAGCTGGGCATTGTCGCGGAAGCGCACGCCGGTCTTCTGCATCTTGCCGTTCACTTCGATGAAGACGGTGGAGGCACCGTTCACCATGATATCGGCGATGTCGTCGCGGGCCAGCAGCGGCTCGAGCGGGCCATAGCCCAGCACGTCGTTGCAGATGTCCTCGAGCAGTTCTTCCTGCTCGGCGATGGACATGACCACGTCCTTGAGGGCGATGATCTCGTTGACGATGTCGCGGATTTCGTCGCGGGCCGCGTCGCGGTCAAGCTGCGCCAGCTGGGTGAGGTCGATGGCATCGATGAGGGCGTTGAAGATGGTGCCCTTGATGTCATAGTAGTTTTCCGAACGCCGCGTGTGATCCGGGTTGCCCGGATCCTTCTGCGGGACGGCGGGCGGCTGGGCGGCGGGACGGGCGGCGGGCGTCTGGCCGCCGAAGCCCTGCGGCTTCACATCCGGCACAAAGGAGGCATTGGCCGCGGCGGGAGCCGCAGGAGCCGGAACACCGGCTGCGGGCGGCGGCACCAGACCCTGGGACGGAACGGCATTTTCTGGTCTTTTTCCGAACATGGACGGGTCTTTCCTGGCTTACTTCTTCTTGAAGATCGGAAGGCTGGCGAGCAGGCTCGACGACTTCTTGGCTTCAGGGGCGGCGGCCTTCTGGTTGCCGGCGAGGGTGCGGGCGAGCTCGCCCAGCACTTCCGCGGCCTTGGCCTTGGGCGCCACTTCAAACAACATCTGGCCGTTGCTCTGGGCCTGGCCAAAGCTCTGGGCATCATGGGGGATCACGGCGGCCGCCGGCAGGCCGATGGCCTTGGTGAAGTCCGCCACCGGAATTTCCGGGCGCTTGGCCATGCCCACCTGGTTGATGATGATGCGCGGCGGCTTGTCGTTGGGACGGGTGGTCTTGAGCAGGTCCACCAGATTCTTGGCATTGCGCAGGGACGGCAGATCCGGCGTTGCGGTGATGATGATTTCGTCGGCGTTGATCAGGGTATACTTGATCCAGGGGGCCCACATGTTGGGCACGTCCACGACGACGACCGGGGCCGAAAGGCGGACAACGTTCAGGATCGTTTCAACGGAATGGGCTTCGATCGAGATGTCACGGTCAACGCTGCCGGGGCCATTGAGCAGGCTCAGGCGGTTGCCGAGCTTGGTCATCAGGCGCTCGATCAGGGTTGAATCGACGCGCTCCGGCTGGTTGAGGGCTTCCACCATGCCGCCGGAGGCGTCCTGGTTGAAGTTGAGGGCCGCTGTGCCGAAGGCCAAGTCGAGATCGGTGATGATGGTGTCGAGATTCTGGCGCTGGGCCAGGGCCCAGCCGATGTTATGGGCGATGGTGGAGGAGCCCACGCCACCCTTGGCGCCGACAAAGGCAATGATGCGGCCAAGCGGTGCCGACTTGGGATCATTGTAAAGACCGGCCACCAGCTCGATGAAGGCAAAGGACGTGACCGGGGCCACGACATATTCCGAGATGCCCTGGCGGATCAGCTCACGGTAGAGCACCACGTCATTGACATGGCCGATCACCACCACCTTGGTGTTGGCCTGGCAGACTTCGGCAAGGCGGCCCAGTTCAGCGAGAACCTGGTCACGGTTGCCACGGCTTTCGACCACAAGAAGATTGGGCGTGGCCTGGGTCTGATAGACCTGCACGGCGGCGGCAATGCCGCCCAGCTGGATGGTCACATGGGCGCGGGCCATGCGGCGGTCGGCACTGGCCACCTGGATGGCCTGGCCGGTTTCCTGGGTTTCGCAGAAAACGTGGATATCGACCCGCGGCACCATGGCGACGAGGTCCTTCTGGGCCTGGGCCGGGGCGGCTTGGAGTTCTGCGGCGTTGCTCATGTCTTCTTCGTCCTGTCTCGTTCCGGTTGACCCGGACATCTGTCTGCTCAGTTGCCGGTGCTCGATGTGGTCGCGCCGCTCGAGGTGGATGGCTGGTAGGATTTGGCGTTGCCGGTGGCGACCTTGGTGACCATCACAACGGAGGGATCGGCGTAGCCCGGCGAACGGGCGCGGGTGCCTGTCAGGTCTTCCGGATTGGCCAGCATGGCGGCAATGTTTGACTGCACGGCACAGCCGAAATTCGGCATGGGCTCGTTCTTCGAAGTATCGCCCGCATCCCGCGACCAGTCCCCGCAGGGCTTGGTGTGGGCATAGGCCTTCACATAGGAAATCTGCAGAGGTGCCGCGGCGGGTGCCGGATAGGTGCCCATGCGGATGAGGCTGCGCGGCAGGCCCTGCTGCAACATGGGCCAGCCACTTCCTCGGCCACGCGCTTCAAGGATGCGCCGCCGCCCGCCGGACGGCGGATGGTGACAGGGGTCAGGCCGCCAGCCATGGACTGACGGGCAAAGCCTGCGACCGCATTCACCTGTTCAGGCTGGAGCGATCCCGCGGCCGTCTGCACTTCGAGCACGATGGGGCCCTTGGCATATTCGATGGGGTAGCGCTCGGCCGTTTGTGACGGCACATAGGCATCGTCCAGCGCCATGTCGTTGTAGCGGCAGCCGCCCAGCGTGGCCGCGACAGCCACCAGCGCGAGGAGTGCGGGACCGGAAAATCTTGTGTTACGCATGATCAGTTCCAATCCTTTTACTCAACGATAAAGCCGACATTGCCGTGATAGGTGCCCTGCGGGGTGCTGCCCGCGCCGCCATAGACCTTGTTCAAACGGCCCAGGAACAGCGTCTGCCGGTCGGTGGCGGTGTTGTAGCCCTCATCCGGCGTGGTGAGCTGCTTCTCGCCCGTGGGGCGCACCAGATAGGGTGTCACCATCACGACGAGTTCCGTCTGGTTGTTCACATAGTCGCGGCTGCGGAAGAGACCGCCCAGAACCGGAAGCTGCTTCAGGCCGGGTGTGCCCTTGATGGTCTGGCGGGTCGAATCCTGGATCAGGCCACCCAGCATCATGCTGCCGCCGCTCTGCAATTCGAGCGAGGTTTCGGCATTGCGCTTGTTGAGCACCGGGGTGGTCACGTCAGTGGTCGCCGCGGCGAACTCGCTCATCTCGGTCTTGATCTTGAGATTGATGCGGCCCTGGTCGAGCACGGTGGGTGTGAAGTCGAGGCTCACACCATAGTCCTTGAACTCGTAGGTGAGGCAGGACTTGGTGGTGCGGTCATAGTCCTTGCAGTAGGGGAAGGAACCGCCCGCCAGGAAGTGGGCATCGGCACCGCTCAGCGCCGTGAGGTTGGGTTCGGCGAGCGTGCGCAGAAGGCCATCGGATTCCATGGCCTTGAGGGTTGAATCAACCGAGCCGAAGCCACCGGTCGCGGCGGCGGAATAGCCACCGGTCGGGCTCAGGCTCGGATTGGCGAAAGGATTGATGCTCGACAGGTTGAAGGCGAAATTGCCGGCCTTGATGAGGGCCTGCACGTCGATGCCGAACTGCTTGAGCACTTCACGCTGCACTTCGACGATTTTCACCTTGAGCATGACCTGGTCTTCACCGGCCACCCGCATGGTATTGATGATGGTAACACCCGTGGCGGCCCCGGCATTGGCATATTGCGTGGCGAGGTCGGCAGCGGTTTTCGCCTCCAGCGGATTGCGGGCCATGCCGCCCAGCACGATGTTGCTGTTGGCCGAATCAACCGTGATCTGGTTGCCCGGCAGGGCGCGCTGCAGGAGCTTCTTCAGCGCCGTGGTGTCAGCCGCCACCTCAAGGTCGAGGTTGAGGATCTGCTGGCCGTTGGCATCAAAGAAGAAGATGTTGGTCTGGCCCACGCTGCGGGCGAAGAGATAGGCGGTGTTCTTGGAGCGGACCACGGCATCGACAATGCCCGGATTGCCGACGATCACGTCGCGGGCCTCGGCCGGAAGGCGGACCACCACGGACTTGTTGAGGCCCATGCGGACGAAGCGGCTGTCATTGTTGTCAGCCGCCGAGACGTTGAGGTCGGTGGCCTGGGCCTTCACCGCCAAGGCGGCTTCCATGCCGACGGCCAGGGCCGCGGCGGTGGCGAGGCTGGCCAGCATGAGGCTGGCGCGGGCCCAGCCGGGTGCCAGGAAGCGGCGCGCGAAGGACGTATCTGCAAAATCATTCAACATGGCGCGGGCCTCAGCGAGTCGTGGCATAGGTTTCAACGCCGGCACGCACGAAGAGCGTGTCGGAGGATTTCATCTTTCCGCCAGTGCGGTATTTCTCGGCGAGCTGCGGGCCATCCTCTTCCATGGACTTGCCGTCGTTCTCGGCAATGGAGCGCAGCGCCAGCGCCAGTTCGCCCTCGGTTTCCACCTTGGCCAGAACCTCCGCCTCAAGGGACGACAGTTCGAGGGTTGCGGTTTCCACTTCCTTGAGGGCGACATCCTCGCCCTCCTGAACCTTCTTGAAGATTTGGTTCATGGCCAGCACGCGCACGTTGGAGATCACCGTCTCGCTGTGCACCATGTTGCCCTGGCCCGGGACCTTCTTGGTGAGGATCACGTCCACGTGGTCATTGGGGAGAATGAAGCCGCCGGCCGAGGAGCGCGGCGACACGGCGACCGAGATGGCGCGCATGCCCTTGGGCAGGATGGCGCTCATGAAGCCGCCATCGCCGGGCTTGACGATCTTCTTGTCGTTGATGGTCTCGCCCTCGAACATGGGCACGAAGGCGCGGGCCTCGGCATATTTGTCCTCGGCGTCGGGCATCGCTTCTTTGGTGATCATGGAGGCGAGGACATTGTCCTTGGGCCAGGCCTTCCAGGTGACACTGCCGGCGGCCAGCTTCTCACCCATCTGGATGTCACGGGCCGCGACCAGCACGTCCTTGGTTTCCACCTTGGTGACGATCTTCGGCTCGACGACCTTTTCCTTCTTGCCGACAAAGCCCTTGGCGAGAACACCCGCAAGAACAGCGGCGCCCACCGCGCCACCCAGCCAAACAATACGCATCTTACTCATGGGAAACCCTCACCCCGCGCTTTGTGCTGCGGTCACTCAAAATCAATCTTTCGGACGGAATGGCAAAAACTTGGTTAACGGCGCTCATATGCGTGACTTTCCGGGGCTCATGTGAGGCCCGCCGCGGCGCTCATCCACCAGCTATGGGGGTAAGCGAGAATGCCGCCGATAGCGAAAGCGAAGCCGTAAGGCAGCTTGGGACGCACCTTGCGGGCGGCGCGCAGAATGGCGTTGCCCTCGAAATCAGTGCCCTGCATTTCGGCAACCGTCATGATGAGCGACCAGAGGGCAACTGCAATGGCCAGCGCGCCACCAGCCATGACGGTCATCACCATAAAGGGCAGTGATTCGGAGGTGCCGAACCACAGGCCGGCAGCCGCCATGAGCTTGGCATCGCCACCGCCAAAGAGGCCGACCGAGAAAAGGATGAAGCCCGCCACAAAGAGCACGGCCCCCGCCAGAAGATGCCAGCCAAAGGTTTCCAGCGGCATGTGGGTGGCCAAGGCCATGGGGAAGAAGAGAAGGGCAATGAGCCCGGTGATCCAGTTCGGAATGCGGAAGGAACTGAGATCGGTGAGCGCGGCCATGATCATGAGGACCGGCAGAAGGGACTGACCGATGGTGTGCAGCATTTAAGAAGTATCCCGCTTTGGAACTGGCAGACGGGCGGCCGGACGGCCACCTTGCCCCACACTCACACAAGAGACCTAAAGACCCGGTTAACCTTGAGAAGTTCTTGCCGGGCCGCGATGACGCAGGCCCTGCTGGTAACCGAAGATTCACCAATGCCGTGCAGTGTGGGCCGGAGGGGGCACATCCGTGGCCTCCGGGGATGATTGTCTTATGCGTAAAGTTTTTAATTTGTGTCGTTCCGGTTTGTTGCTCACTGCGGGTGTGATGACCCTTGGCGTGATTGCCGCCGCGCCTGCGGCCATGGCCGGCCAGCCGCTGACGGTTGAAGTCGACCAGTCGCAAATGATTGTCTTGCCAGCGGTGCCCGGCTCCGTTGTGATTGGCAATCCGACCTTTGCCGATGCGACGGTGGAAGGCACGAAGCTCTTTGTGCATGGCCGCACCTTTGGCGACCAACATGATCGTGATGGACGCCAATGGCGAGCAGATGGCCTCCTTCGAGATTTCGGTGAGCCATCACGTCCAACGCGGTGACGCTGTTCGCCGCGGGAGCGCGGGTATCCTACGGTGCGCCGCTGTGCGAGCACGAGCTGCAGGTGGGCGACGACGTGTCCTTCGCCAACATGGCGACGGAAGTGCAGAAGAAGTCGGAATTTGCCACGGGTTCCACCTCGGCCAAGTCCGAGGCGCCGCCGCGCCGCAATGAACCGGGTGGGCACTTGCGAGGGTCAGGGGTGGCCGGCCAGGCTGCTTGCCTGTTTGCCGCGGGCGGAACCGGCATTACCTAAGGGCAGATAATCCGTTCAAGTTCCTGCAATGGCCTGTGTGCTATCGGCAGGATGTGCCGGAGTGACCTCCGGCAAAGGTGCAATGGGGAAGAAATCCTGATGTTCAAGAGCTTGCGCAAGCGGTTTCGCAGGGATGACAAGGGTGTTGCGGCGATTGAATTCGCCATGGTGGCCCCGGTCTTCCTGATGGCCCTTGGTGTTATCGTCGAAACCGGGTTGATGCTGTTCAGCGAATATGTGCTGCAGTCGGCAGTGCAGGAAGCCTCCCGCAAGATCCGCACCGGCCAGGCGCAGGCCTCGGCCATGAGTGCGTCGCAATTCAAGGGCGAAATCTGCAAGCTCGCCAATGTGGTCATGAACTGCAATGGCGGTGTGACGGTCTATGTCAAATCGGCCGTCGACTTCACGGCGCTCAAGGCCGCAATCCCATCCTATCTGTCCGTCGGCGCATCCTTTGGCGGAGCACCTTCCCTCACCTCCTACAGTTGCGGCGGGGCCTCGCAAGCCGTGGCCGTCATTGCCACCTATGACTGGGATTTCATCATGCCGGGCATGGGCGTCTACGGAAACGTTGACAGCGATTCCAAGCGCCGCATTGCCGGCTTCGCCATGTTCCTGAACGAACCTTTCCCCACAACGACGACCTGCTCGTGAGGCCCAAGCCCATGAAACGCTTCAGCCCCCGCCTGTTCCTACGTGCCGAAAATGGCATGGCCGCCATTGAAACGGCGCTCATCCTGCCGTTCCTCATCCTGCTCTATTTCGGCATGATCGACCTGACGTCGCTCATCTCCTTCAACCGCAAGATCACCTATTCGGCGGGTGTGGTGGCGGATCTTGTGGCGCAGAACAAGACATCGGTGCTCAAGTCCACCATCAACGACTATTACAAGGCGGTTGACCTTGTGATGGCACCCACGCCCACCGGCAACTACCGCACCAACCTCTATGGCTACCGCAAGGTGGGTGGTGCCATCACCAAGATCTGGCAAACCAGCAATGGCAGCGGCCCCAGCTGCTCCACCGTGCCCACCGCCTCCTCCATGGCACCGCTGATGACCGCCGGCAACGATATCATCGTGGCGATCACCTGCATGGACTACACGCCCTATGTGGCCACCTTCCTGGGTGAGCGGGTGATCGGCGGCACATCCTTCAACGTGGAACAGCAGATCATGGTGCGCCCCCGCTCCACCACGACACTGACCTGCTACGAGACCACGGTGGGTGGCGCAGCCTGCACCTGACGGCGCATTGCGGCGCACGCCGCAACAGGCTATCGCGCAGCCCAGAGGGATTTCGTGGAGCGGTGTGTTCCATGCGGCTGACGCCGCATCCCCAGTGGCGGGCTGATCTTGGACACGACTGTTTTCCTGCTGGTGCTACTCGCCGCCTTTCTGCATGCGGCGTGGAATGTGCAGGTGAAATTCAACCTGGACCGCTTCCTGGCGCTGTTCCTGCTGCAAACCACCATGGGCCTGTTTGGCATCGGGCTTCTGGCCTGGGCGGGGCCGGTGACGGGCGTGAGCATTTTCTATGCGCTGGCCTCGGGCGTGCTGCACACGGGCTACAACCTTTTTCTGGCGCGCAGCTATCAGAGCGGCGAATTGAGCCTGGTCTATCCCCTGGCGCGCGGCGGGGCCCCCTTCCTCACCCTGCTGGCCAGCCTGCTTGTGCTGCGCGAAGTGCCGACGGCCTTGACGCTCGCCGGCATTCTCATCCTTCTGGTGGGGCTGCTCACCGCTGGGCTTTCCGGTCTCAGGCGCAAGAGCGTTGATGGCAAGACCCTGTTCTTTGCGGGTGGCACGGCTGTTTTCATCGCAGTTTACACCGTGGTCGATGGCCTGGGCGGGCGTATCTCCGGAAACCCCCTCGCCTATGCCGGACTGGTCTACATCATGGATGCTAGCTTCCTGTTGATGACAGGTGTGGCGCTGCGCGGGCCGGGCATCATCCCGCAGGTTCTGCCCTTCTGGAAAGGCGGGCTTCTGGGGGCGGGGGCCTCTTCCGCCGCCTACGCCATCGTCATTTGGGCCATGGCGCGCGCCCCCATTGCGGTGGTGGCCGCACTCCGCGAAACGAGCATACTCTTTGCCCTCATCCTCTCGGCCCGCTTCCTCAGTGAACGGCTGTCGCTTTCCCGGGTGCTGGGGGCCGTGCTCATTGCAGCGGGCGCAATCCTTCTCCGCGTCGGCTGACTTGCGCCCTGCCGCCGCCTCCCATAGAGGGGAGCAAAGAGGACGAGATCATGCTGCACAAGAACTATATCGCCGGTGAATGGGTTGCAGGCGCCAGCGCCAAGGACAACATCAATCCTTCCGATGTGAGCGATGTGGTTGGCAGCTATGCCCAGGCCGACAAGACGCAGACGGAAGCGGCCATTGCCGCGGCCAAGGCCGCCCTTCCCGGCTGGTCCGCCACCACGCCGCAGCAGCGTGCCGACATTCTGGAAGCGATTGGCGTTGAGCTTCTCGCCCGCAAGGACGAGATCGGCCGGCTTCTCGCCCGCGAAGAAGGCAAGCCCCTGATGAATGGCGTGATGGAGACGGCACGGGCGGCGCAGATCTTCAAGTTCTTCGCCCAGGAAGCCCTGCGCGTGGATGGCGTTGCGGTGCCCTCCGTGCGGCCCAATGTGGATATCACCATCACCCGCGAGCCGGTGGGCGTTGTGGGGCTCATTTGCCCGTGGAATTTCCCCATTGCCATTCCGGCCTGGAAGATGGCGCCCGCACTCGCCTACGGCAATACGGTGGTCTTCAAGCCGGCCGATCTGGTGCCGGGCTGCGGCTGGGCACTGGTGGAGATTGCCTCGCGCGCCGGGCTGCCCAAGGGCGTGCTCAATCTTGTGATGGGGCGTGGCTCGGTGGTTGGCCAGACACTGCTCGACTCGCGTGATGTGAATGCCATTTCCTTCACGGGCTCGGTCGCGACCGGGGCCCGCGTGGCCCAGGCCTGCGCGGCGCGTGGCGCCAAGTTCCAGCTGGAAATGGGCGGCAAGAACCCGCTCATCGTTCTCAATGACGCCAATCTCGATGCCGCCGTGGCGGGTGCCGTGGATGGTGCCTTCTTCCAGACGGGGCAGCGCTGCACGGCTTCCTCGCGCCTCATTGTGGAGAGCAAGATCCACGATGCCTTCGTGGAAAAGACCATCGCCGCCATGAAGGCGCTGAAGGTTGACCATGCGCTGAAGGAGGGCACGCAGATCGGCCCTGTGGTGGATGAGGAACAGCTGAAGCAGGACGAGATGTATATTGAAGTGGGCCGCACGGAGGCGGAACTGGCCTGGGGCGGCGAGCGCCTGAACCGTGACACCAAGGGGCACTTCCTGTCGCCGGCGCTGATTGTGAACACCAAGAACAGCATGCGCATCAACCGGGAAGAAGTGTTTGGTCCGGTGGCCTCCGTCATCAAGGTCGAGAGCTATGATGAGGCCCTCGACGTGGCCAATGACACGGACTTCGGCCTGTCGTCGGGCATCTACACCACGTCCCTCAAGGCGGCGACCGACTTCCGCAAGAAGTCGCAGGCCGGCATGGTGATGGTGAACCTGCCGACAGCGGGTGTGGATTACCACGTGCCGTTTGGCGGCCGCAAAGGCTCCAGCTTCGGGCCGCGCGAACAAGGCCGCCATGCGGCGGAGTTCTACACCGCGGTGAAGACGGCTTATATTTCGGCCTGAGCGCTCAATCCTCTGGCGTGGCTTCCTGCGCGGTGGTCACGCCCAGCTTGCGCTCGCGGTTGAAGACGTAGAAGCCGCTGGCCACCACGATGGCGGCACCGGCTATAGTCCAGAGATCGGGCAACTGGCCAAAGACAATGGCGCCGGAGATCGTCATCCAGACAATCTGCGTGTAGGTGAAGGGGGCGAGCACCGAGGCGGGGGCATGGCGGTGCCCTTCAATCAGCATGAGGTGGCCGAGGGCGCCCGCAAGCCCCATGAGGATGAGCGGCAGCCATTGCCATCCCGAAG
>JAXMCS010000013.1:0-68995 GCA_046349175.1 Hyphomicrobiales bacterium
GATGCGCTCGCTATAGTAGGGAAGCGTTGCGATGCTCAGGTGCGACATCGTCCACAGGGCTTGGCCGCCCTGCAGGCTGACGGCACCCATGCCGCCGCGTCCAGCGGCATAGAAACTGGCGCCTGTGACCGCCTGCCTGTCAACGCCCAGGGCGTCCAGAATGCCGTGAACAGCATTCACGTCGTGCACAAGAGATGACGAATAGGCTCCGACAAATCCCGGATAGGCATCCCCCTGCGGCAAGAGGCCGACGGCCCGCGTCACCTGGTCCCGCTGTTTCTGCCGGGCATCGGCAATCAGCTGCGGGCTGACATCTTCGGCGCGATGCGTTCTGTGTTGCAAAACAAAGGGCCAGGCATCGGCATCAACAACTTCGACGGAGACATGGCGCAGGCGGTCTGGGCCGGACGGAAGCAGGGCCAAGAGCGCTTCGTAGGCCGGGTCGAACCGCTTCATATAGCCAACCTGCAGAACGCGCCCGGCGGCATCCCTGGCCTTCATCAGTTCGGCTATGTCCTCGGGGGCATAGCACAGCGGCTTTTCACAGAAGACATGAAGCCCGCGGCCCAGGGCGGCAAGCGCGTGCTCCTTGTGAAGGGCATCCGGCGAGGCAATGACAACGGCATCCAGCCCGAAATCGAAAAGCTCGGCAACCGTTGCACAGGTGGCAATTCCATGCGTTTCCGCCATGAAGGCGCGCGTTGAGGCGGAGGGATCGCAGAGAACCTTGACGTCAAACTTGTCGGACAGCCGCAGCAGGTTGGGGACATGCTCCACCTGGGCAATGGTGCCTCCGCCAATGATGCCGGTTCTTATTCTCCCCATGGCTGACGCCTTTATTGTGGTTGTTGTTCCTTTAGAATATCGTCAAACTGGTCACATGGTAGAACCAAATCAGATGATTTTTCAGGAACCACTTTGAAACGCCAGTTTCCCATCGAAAACATGGTGCTGCACCGCGGCAACGGGCACACCTTGCACCGCCAGCTTTACATGCTGTTGCGCGGCCTCATCGAAAAGCGCAGCCTGCCGAGCGGCTCGTCGCTGCCCTCGACACGCAGGCTGGCGGAGGTTCTGCAGATCGGCCGCAACACGGTGATTGCCGCCTACGAGCAATTGGCCCTTGAGGGATTTGTCTCCATCGCGGGCGGCCGCAGGCCGGTCATTGCCGGCCTACCTGTTCATCACAAGGTGAAGCAGGATGTGCAGGTTTCGGCGGAGCAACTTCTCTCCCGGCGCGGACGGGACATGGCACGCCTGCCATTTCACCACGGCGCGCCGGGGGTGCTGGCCTTCCACCCCGGATTGCCGGATGCCCAGTTCTTTCCCTTTAATGCCTGGTCAAAGCTTCTCACGCGCCGGGCCAAACGCAGCGATCTGTTTGGCACCTATCATGTCACCGGATATCCGCCCCTGCGCGAGGCGCTTGCGAGCTATCTGGCGGCGTCACGTGGTGTCAATTGCGAGCCGGAGCAGATCATCATCACATCAGGCGCACAATCGGCATTTGATGTGCTGGCGAGGGTTCTCACGGACCCGGGCGATGCCGTGTGGATGGAAGAGCCGGGCTATTATGGAGCCGCCGCCGCATTCGTCTCGGCTGGGGCTACGCTCATGCCTTTTCGCGTCAGCAAGTCTGGCTGGGATATCACGCCACCGCCCAAGAAGCCGCGCCTGATCTTTGTGACACCCTCCTGCCACTATCCGCTTGGCCATACCATGAACATGGAGCAGCGGCTCCAACTTGTGCAGGTGGCCGACCGGCTTGGCGCCTGGATCATCGAGGATGACTACGACAGCGAGTACCGCTTCCAGGGACAGCCCATTCCGCCCTGCAAGGTGTGGCGGCCCGGGACAAGGTGGTGTTTGTCGGCACATTTGCGAAGATCCTCTTTCCGGCCATGCGCACAGGCTACATGGTGGTTCCCAGAGCCTGCACGATGCCGTCAACGCGGCACTGAGCGTGACCGGGCAATTCGCACCCCTGATGACACAGGCAGCCCTCGCCGATTTCATCAGCGAGGGCTACCTCTCGCGGCACTTGCGGCATATGCGCAGGCTTTACGCGGCCCGCCGCCTCCACTTCATCGAAGAGTTCACACAGCATGTGGGTCCGTGGATGGATCTGGAACCAACCGAATCCGGTATCCAAATGGTCGGATATTTCCGGGACCGGCTCAGGGACAGGAAAGTCGCTGAGGCCCTTCACATGCAGGGCATCAATGTCTCGCCGCTGTCGATCCAGCACAGGTTCAAGCCGGCCAGAAGCGGCTTGCTGATGGGCTTTGCCGCCGCCGATCAGAGCCTGACCAGCCAGTCGCTCCGCAAGATGGCGCGTGTGCTCTCCGGTTTCGGGGGACGTGGACCGGGGCGCTCCGCTTGACAGGGGCGTTGTCCGACGCACACAGCGATGCGCGAACGATTCCCGCTGCACGGCCCAGCGCCATTCTCGGCCTTGCGTGATTTGGGGAAATGATGGTGGAGCGAAGGGGGATCGAACCCCTGACCTCGGCATTGCGAACGCCGCGCTCTCCCAACTGAGCTACCGCCCCTTCCAAGAAGGTGTGGGGCTTTTAGGAAAAGGCCGTCTTGACGTCAAGTTGCGGCATGGGGCGTCAAGCCGTGGTGCTTGACGCAAGGGCTACCGGCTGCCTACATCTGCCGCATTCAAGAGGTTCTCATGCTGGCGCTCATCTGGCTCATCAACACATTGTTTTCGCTCTATTGGTGGGTGATCCTCGCCATGGTGGTGATGAGCTGGCTTCTGGCCTTCAACATCATCAATCCCGGCAACCCCTATGTGCGGCAGGTGGCGCGCATCCTGCGCAACCTCACGGAGCCGGTGCTGGGGCCCATCCGCCGCATTCTGCCGGATCTCGGAGGGCTCGATATTTCGCCGATCATCCTCCTCATTGGCATGGAATTCATCCGGCGCCTGGTCATCAACTTCCTGATCGGCCTGGTGTGACGCAAGGCACCTCTGCCCTGCGGGCCACGCCCCGGGGCCTTCTGCTGGCCGTGAAGGTGACGCCCAAGGCCTCTCGGGCTGAAATTCCGGGGTGCGTGACGGCGGGTTCAGGTGCGTGTCACCGTGGTGCCGGAAGCCGGCAAGGCCAATGCTGCCGTGCTGGCGCTGCTCGCCAAGGCGGCAGGTGTTCCCAAGTCCGCGTTCGACCTTGTGGCCGGTGAGACAAGCCGCCACAAGCAGTTCCGCATTGCTTCCCACGGGGAAGCCGTGCAGGCTTGGCTTGAGGGGCTGACCACGGAGTAATCGCGATGCGCGCCGCCGCAATCCTGTTTCTGCTTTCTGCCACACCGGCACTGGCCGGAAATTCCAGCGCCTACACCACCTACAAGCTCGACTCCTGCAAGGTCATTGAAAAGAATGGTGGCGTGGAAGAGGCCTCAGATGTGTGGCTGTGCCAGGGCTATCAGGGCAAGCTGGACTACAGCTTCGTCTATTTCGAGGGTGACCTTCGGGGCTTCATGCCCATGGGCCGCAACGCCCGCAATCATTGCGCAGCAACCCAGACCTTCAACCACTTCAACTCCGCTGGTGACACGGTGGAATGGCGGCTGAAGGACGGCAAGCCCATTGCGGCCATCGTGCGCTGGACCGTGTCCTATGATCCGGAAGATTCGGAAAAGACCAAGACCTGGCTGGTGGTCACCAAACTCGAGAAGAAAAACTCCTGTCACATGGCTTTTGTGGAAGGGGCCTATCCCAACGCCAATGAAAAGGCCCGCGACCTCGCCGACAGCCTCGCCGGCAGTTTCACCTGCAAGGGCAGCAAGGCTGTCTTCGTGGCCAATGCCGGAACCGACACGGACATTACGCAGGACAGTTGCGAGTAATCACTCCGCCGCTTCCTTGGCGCGGCTGATGCGCTTGCGCTCATGCGGATCGAGCACCGCCTTGCGCAGGCGGATCGACTTGGGTGTCACCTCGACATATTCGTCCTCACCGATATAGGCGAGTGCCTTTTCCAGTGACATCTTGATCGGCGGCGTGAGGATCTGCGCTTCCTCTGAACCTTTGGAACGCACGTTTGAAAGTTTCTTTTCCTTTAGCACATTGATCTCAAGGTCATTGCCGCGCGTGTGTTCACCCACAATCATGCCGGGGTAAACCTTGGCGCCGGGCTCAATGAACATGGGCCCGCGGTCCTGCAGGTTGAACATGGCATAGGTGACGGCTTCGCCTTCGCCATTCGAAATCAGCGCACCCGTATGCCGCGCCGCGATCTCGCCCACATGGGGCGCATAGGAATGGAACAACCGGTTCATGATGGCCGTGCCGCGCGTATCCGACAGGAGTTCCGACTGATAGCCAATGAGGCCGCGCGTGGGCGCGTGGAACACGAGACGCTGGCGGCCCGTGCCGGAGGGACGCATGTCGCGGAGTTCGCCCTTGCGTTCAGACACCTTCTGCACCACGACACCGGCATAGTCTTCATCAACGTCGATGATGACCTCTTCCACTGGCTCCAGCTTCTCGCCCGTGCCTTCGTCAACTTTGAAGACAACGCGCGGGCGGCCTACCGTGAGTTCAAAGCCTTCACGGCGCATGGTTTCGATGAGGATGCCGAGCTGCAATTCGCCGCGGCCTGCCACTTCAAAGGCATCGGTTTCCGTTTCGGACGCCGTAACGCGGAGCGCAATGTTGCCTTCCGCCTCGCGCATCAGGCGCTCGCGGATGACGCGGGACTGCACCTTGTCGCCTTCACGGCCAGCCAGCGGGCCATCATTGATGCGGAAGGCCATGGCGAGAGTCGGCGGATCAATGGGGGTGGCAGCGATGGGCTCCGTGACGGAAGGATCGCAGAATGTGTCGGACACCGTGGCCTTCACCAGGCCGGCAATGGCAACAATGTCGCCCGCTTCGGCTTCATCGACAGGCACACGGTCAATGCCGCGGAACGAGAGAACCTTTGAAACGCGGCCCGTTTCCACGACAGATCCGTCGCGCGAGAGCACCTTCACAGCCTGGTTCGGTTTCACCGAGCCGGAGCGGATGCGGCCCGTGAGGATGCGGCCCAGAAACGCGTTGGCTTCCAGCGTGGTGGCCAGCATGCGGAACGGACCTTCTTCCACCACCGGCGGGGCGAAGTGCTTCACCACCAGATTGAACAGCGCGTCCATGTTGTCCTGCGGTCCCTCTGGCTTGTCAGCCATCCAGCCGTGCTTGGCGGAACCGTAAATGATCGGGAAGTCGAGTTGTTCCTCGCTGGCATCCAGTGCGGCAAAGAGGTCGAATACCTCGTTCACCACCTCAACGTGGCGTTCATCGGGGCGGTCGATCTTGTTGATGCAGACGATGGGCTTGAGGCCGATCTTGAGGGCCTTCTGCAGCACGAACTTGGTTTGCGGCATGGGGCCTTCGGCGGCGTCCACCAGCAGCACGGCACCATCCACCATGTTGAGAATGCGCTCCACCTCGCCGCCGAAATCGGCGTGTCCGGGCGTGTCCACGATGTTGATGCGGGTGTCCTTCCACTGCAGCGAGGTCACCTTGGCCAGAATGGTGATGCCGCGCTCGCGTTCCAGGTCATTGGAATCCATGACGCGTTCAGCGACCTTCTGGTTGTCGCGGAAGGTGCCGGACTGGGTGAGCAGGCGGTCGATAAGGGTGGTCTTGCCGTGGTCAACGTGGGCAATGATGGCGATGTTGCGCAAGTTCATGGTGTGCGCCTGACTTTCTTTGCAAAGCGTTTGGGAATTGCGGCGGCTGTTAGCATGTGCAGCAAGGCTTTGGCAATTTTTCCCGGATAGGGTCTTTCCGGGCAGGCGCGGGAGAATTCACCATGTTTGAGCAGTCCGGGCAGCAACGCGCCCTGGTCAATCTGGAGCTGCGGGACGGCCAGAAGCTGCTGGCCTCGGTGCGCCTGACCATGACAGGCAAGCTCAATGACGTGCTCAACAATGCCGACCGCTTCCTCGATATTCTGGGAGCGGATGGCGATCAGTATTTCCTGTCCAAGGAGCTGATCCTGAAGGCGGCCATCGCCAATCCGCCCAAGGCGGAACTCAATCTGCAGCGCCGCACCAGCGATGGGCGCGGTTTCAATGCCTGGGTCGTGATGGGCATTCCCAATGGCTCATCGCCGGAAGAGATCAAGACGGCCTATCGCAATCTGGTGAAGATGTATCACCCCGACCGCTTCGCCAACCTCGACCTGCCGCCGGAGATGAAGGACTATGCCGCCGCCATGCTGGCGCGCATTAACATCGCCCATGATCAGCTGCTGGCGGGGGCCTCGCCCAAATAGGTTTCAAGGCCGGCGAGGAATTCCTCGCGGATCACATCGCGCTCCATGAGAATCTCATGCAGGGAATCCTGCACGCGCACCACCGAAACACCGGGCACGCGGGCGGCAAAGGCTTCCGCTGCGGCATTGTCCACCACACGGTCGCGGCCCGCCAGGACCATCAGCACCGGGCATTTGGGGCCCTTGGGAAAACTGCCGTGCTTGAGGCTGTTGATGCTCTCCATGGCGGCGTGCAGCCAGCCGAAGGTGGCACCGCCCACCGCAATGTCCGGATAGCGGGCGAGCGTGCCCGCATCGCGGTCCCAGCGGGCCTCGCTGTTGGTGAGCGGGTTTTCGACGAAGGGCCCCAGCATGATAGGCTGGCGGCGTATCGTGGGCAGGGTCACCCAGAAAACGGTGCGCACCATGACAGCCGTGAAGTAATCCCGCCAGCCAACGCGGCCAGGCGCCATGTTGAGTTCCATGGAGGCGGGGCCGTGACAATGGCCTTGGAGAACCAGGTGTTTCGCGCAGGATGGAGCGGAGCAGGATGTGGCCGCCAGTGGAATGGGCGAGCGCATGGTCAGGGACCCGGACAGTGGGCCCGACCAGCTGTCGGCGGCGCGCAGGTCTTCGTCATAGGATTTGAAGCTGTTGATCCAGCCGCGCAGGCGGTCTTTCAGCAGGCGCTGGGAGGCACCCTGGCCGCGCCAGTCAAAGCTCGCCACGCAATAGCCGCGGGTGATCAGGTCGCGCATGGCTTCGAAGTAGCGCTCGACATAGTCGCTCACGCCCATTGAGCAGCAGCACGACAGCCACGGGCTCCGGCCCGTGCCTCGCCTTCATGCCGCGCAGGATCACGCCATCCGCTGTCTTGAGCAGAAAGCTTTCCGCGTGGGGTGGCAGGCGGTTTTCAAGCGTGGGGTAAGGCAATATGGCGCCTGCCAGCTATAGACAGGCCTGCCAGGCCCCACAAGGCGGGCTATTTCACTTTCTTCACGTCGGTGATTTCGCCTGCGTGGCTGCCGCTAGCTTGATCACATAGGCATTGGCGCCACGGGCGGCATCAAAGCTGAAGGTGGTGCCGGTGCAGGTCTTGGGCTTGACGCTGGTGAAGCCATAGCCCGAGACGATTTCCGCGCCCTTGCTGCAGGCAATGGATGATCCGCCCGCAGACTGCAGGCTGGCCACCTTGCTGTCCTTCACGGTGGTGGCAGGCACAGAGGGGAGCGGCTTCTTGGCCGGAACGGCGGCCTGCGCAGAGGTGGAGGCGGTGGGAAGATCGCTCTTCTCGTCATCCACAGCCGCGAGGCTGAGGGGTGCTGCCTTCGCCGGCTTTGCGACGATGGGCGCCTTGACCGTCACCGGTGCGATGCTGGCAACCTGCGTATCCGTCTTGGCGATGGACGGAGCAGGTTTGGCCGGCACGGCCGCCACGCTCTTGGGCTTGCTTACCGGCTTCACCGTCGCCACCTTTTTCGCTGACTTGGGTGTCACCTTCTTCTTCACAGGAGGCTGATAGACGGGGTCAAGGCTGTCAGCGCCCGGATCATCGATGTAGGCCCGGCGCGACGGTGCGTAGCCGTCCCCATTGTCATAGGTGTCGCTGCCGGCGTCATCAAAGAGATTGCCGGTGATAGTGGGCAAATAGACATGGGGCAGGCGCACCCGGTGGCGGTGCCAGAAACCAGCCGAAGCCTCGCCCGAGGCCGGAATGAGAATGGCGAAGCCGAGGGCTGCTGTCATGAGACTGCGTACAAACATGTCGATCACCTGTGTCCTGAAAGTCCGGCGTGCTTCGGGAAAGAGCGCCGGTGCATGAATGTCAATAGGCGTTGGCCACGAACTTGCCGGAGTAGGCGTTCACCCGCACCCGGTAGGGGATGCCCTGCTTGGTGGCGCGGAAAACATAGGAGTTGCCGCTGCAATCCACCGAGGTGAGATTGCGGAAGCCGCGTTCGCGCAACATAAAGCGCGCTTCGCCGCAGGCCAAGCGGTCGCTTGCGCTGTCGTCAAAGAAGGGGCCGTCAACATAGGGGTCGTTGTCCCAGAGCGGCATGCCACCATTGTAGAAACGCGGGCCATGGCAGCGGTATTCGCCGCGGAACCAACGGCAATCATTGCCATAGCCGGGCCCCGCATTGAAGTTGAGGTAAAGCTGGGTCTTGGCTTCGGCAGCCGGAACGGCGGCGAAAAGCCCGAGCGCCGTCAATCCGGCTGCGAAAATGGTCTTGAATGTCATGTGTGCCCTCCTGGTCTTTCGACCCCGTCTTGCGGGGTGATAGGAGGCGAAAATGGCAGAAAGTTGCTGAACGTTAACCGACAGGGCCGTTCATCTGCCGTTCAGCAAAGTGGCCAAACCGGGGCAGGAGGCTTTTTCCTGCCCCGGCTGAGGTATTCAAATCAGATTTCGTTGACCGAAATGATGTTGCCGCTGCGGCGGCTCACCCGGACTTCGAATTCGCTGCCGTGGCGGGTGGCGAAATAGGTAAAGCTTTTGCCCTGGCATTCCTGAACCTGGACGTTGTGGAAACCGGCATTGCGCACGCTCCAGCGGCCTTCCTTGCAGGAAATGCCATAGTCCATGGTCATGGGCTCGACATGGTGATGATGGGGATGGCCCATCACCGGGTAGCCCGGGCCATAGCCATCATAGAAGCCAAAGCCAGGGCCGTAGCCGGGACCATAGCCGCCAAGATTGACGTTGATGTCCCAATTGGGCTTGGCTTCAGCAGCGGTGGCGGTGAGGCCGGCGGCCAGGGTGGCAACGGCGGCGGCGGCGAAAAGGGTCTTGCGGATCATGGTGTAGCTCCCGGTTGGTGACGGCTCCAGCAGCCATCGTTGGGAGGTGTTTAGACGACACTCCTTGAACGCAGCCCGAAGCGGCCGTTCATCTGCGGTTCATTTTTTCCCCTTGAAGCGCCGGATGGGCTTCCTATCTCAGTTCCGTGGCCGCCACATGGGGTCACGGTTCTGAAGCCTGGCCATTCCGGCGGGCAAAAATGTCACTGCTTCAAGGAGAGTGCATCATGTTTGACTATTCGCCCTTCCATCGTTCTGCCATTGGTTTTGACCGGCTGTTCAGCCTCCTCGATGAGGCCGCCAATGTCGAAATTCAGTCCTGGCCGCCCTACAACATCGAACGCACCGGCGAGAACGCCTATCGCATCACCATGGCTGTTGCCGGCTTTGCCAGCGAAGACATTGCCATCGAAGCCAAGGGCAACACGCTGACCGTGGCGAGCGGCAAGAAAGGCCGACAAGGGCGAGCCCGCCGCCGAGATGCTGCATCAGGGCATTGCTGCCCGCGGCGAGGAAGCGGCGCTTCCAGCTGCCGACTATATTGAGGTGAATGGCGCCTCGCTGGTCAACGGCTTTCCCTGCATGTGGAACTGGTCCGCAATGTGCCTGAGGCCATGAAGCCCGACGGTGCCATTACCACCAGTGCAGCGCCCAAAGCGCTCGAAGCGAAACTGGCGGCCTGATCTCCTCCCGCCTGAACCTGTACCCGCCCCGGAAACGGGGCGGCATTTTTTTGTCAGGCTGCCATTGTCAAGTTGCCTGGGTCTGCATGCGAGACATTTCGCGGCCCGTCACCACCGAAACAGCGAGTGCCACCGCACAGGCGACGCCAGCCGCGATGTAGATGGCATGCATGCCATAGGTCTGGGCGAGCAGCCCGAGCAGCATGGGCAGGAGAATGCGCGGCGGTCCGCTCACGGCGGAGGCAAAGCCCAAGGCTGCCGCACGGTTGTCCGGAGCGAGGCCTGCTGCAATCGAGAAGAGACAAGGGAAGATCAGACCCAGGCCACAGCCGGCCACGGCGAAAGCCAGAACCGAGACCAGAAAGCCCGGCCCCGTGGCCAGGACGGCAAAGCCAGCAATGCCCACGGCCAGTGAAGCACCGACCAGCGTCATGTCGCTGAAACGGGCGCGCAGGCGGTCGCCCACCTGGCGCACCGTGCCATTGCACAGGCCGTAGAAGGCCACGCCGAGGCCGGAATACTGGGCCAGCTGGGGCTGCATGTCGGCCAGCAACTGCCCGGACCATTGCACGCAGGTGAGTTCGGCTGCCACATCAAGCCCGATCATGATGCCGATCAGAAAGAGAATGCGGCGCGGCAGAGGCCGGGCGCTGCGGCGTGCTTCCATCACATGGGCACGATGGGGAATGGCCTGATTGACCGAGACCAGGGCAAGGATGACGAAGGGAAGCGCCGGAAGTGCAGCCCAGATGGCCCCGTAGGTGACAGCAATGTAGCCCCCCACAAGCCCAGCGAGGCCGATGGCATAAAGCACGGCGGCATGAAAGGCGGCAAAGACCGGCTTCTTCAAATCATGCTCCACGATGCTCGCCTCGGCATTCATGAAAAGATCGAGCGTGCCCAGGCAATAATTGAAGGCCACAAAGGTGAGGCCGAAAACAATAACGGAGTGGGAGAGAAGGCTTGCCTGCACGGCGACGCAGGACACCGGCAAAATGAAAAGAATGACGCTGCGGTGATCGAAGCGGCGGCTCATGATGCCGCCCGCCGCCAGCGCAACAATGTTGGCGGCGGTGCAAAGCCCGGCCAGAATGCCGAAGGTGAAGGAGTTGACGCCTGACTGTTCGCGCAGAATGGGGATAGCCCCCACCTGGGCGCCCACCAGCACGCCGAAGGCAATGAAGGTGAAGGTGATGGCGGCGCGGGGTGAAAAACGCACGCTCAGCCCCGGCCCACCAGCGGCATCTTGGTGGCCATGACGGTCATGAAAAGAACGTTGGAGTCGAGCGGCAGGGAGGCCATGAAGACCACGGAACGGGCCACGTCATTCACGTCCATGCGGGGCTCAGGGGCCAGTGTGCCATTGGCCTGGGGCACGCCTTCCACCATGCGGGTTGTCATGTCGGTTGCGGCATTGCCAATGTCGATCTGGCCCACGGCAATGTTGTACTTGCGGCCATCGAGCGAGGCGGATTTGGTGAGGCCGGTAATTGCATGCTTGGTAGAAGTATAGGGCGCGGAGTTGGGCCGCGGCGCATGGGCCGATATGGAGCCGTTGTTGATGATGCGGCCGCCCATGGGGTTTTGCGCCTTCATCATGCGGAAGGCTTCCTGGGTGCAGAGGAAGGGTCCCGTGAGGTTGGTGTTCACCACGGCAGACCATTGCTCAAATGTCAGGTCTTCGAGCATGACTGTGCCAGGGGCCCCCGTGCCGGCATTGTTGAAGAGCAGATCGAGGCGGCCGAATTTTTCGGCGGTGCGGGCGAACAGCGCCTTCACGGACTGCGGGTTGGTGACATCGGCCACCACACTCAGGCCATCGCCCGCAAGGTGCTTGCGGGTCTCCTCCAGCGCCTCCAGCTTGCGGCCCGCCAGCACAAGGCTGTAGCCCGCCTCCGAGAGCGCAATTGAACAGGCCCGGCCAATGCCGGACCCTGCGCCTGTTACCAGTGCCACTTTCATGCCGTTCTCCGTGCCGCCTTTTCTGCCGCGACAAAGGCTTGCGAATCCCGCGCCACCTCTGCTGCGGACTTGCCCGGCTTATAGAGATTTGAACCGATGCCAAAGCCCGAAATGCCGGCGTTGCGCCAGGCCTCCATATTGCTGGCCGTGACGCCTCCCACGGCGTGCAACTTCACATGGGGCGGCAACACCGCCCGCCAGGCCTTGACGGTAAGCGGGGAGGCGGCCTCCGCCGGAAAGAGCTTGAGATGCACCGCACCTGCCCGCACGGCGGCAAAGGCTTCCGTTGGCGTGAAGACGCCGGGAAAGGGCGTGAGGCCGAGCGCCAGGGCGCGGGCAATGACGGCGGGGTTGCAGTCGGGCGAGACAGAGATGCTGCCGCCCGCTTCCCTGAGCATGTTGACATCGGCTTCTGACAATACCGTGCCTGCGCCCACCACCATGCGGCCAGCAAAGGCGCTGGCCAGGCGGGCAATGGAGTCAAACGGCTGGGGCGAGTTGAGCGGCACTTCAACAACGCGAATGCCCGCCGCATGGAGCGCCTCGCCGACCGGCAGGGCCTCGGCAGGGGTGAGCCCACGCAGGATGGCGATGATGCCACAGCTGTGCAGCGCTTCTTCAATGTTCATCAGATCACTCCCGCGGCCACGCCAATCAGTCTCAGGCCATGGACGATGGCGAGCGGGTCTCCATAGCGCGCCGTGGCGCCTGCCACCTCCATCGCCGCCGCATAGGCGCCCCCGATTTTTGGCGAGGCGAGGATCATGTAGTCCGCCCCTGGCTGGCGGTTCATAAGGGCATGGGCCACTTCCGCGCCGATCAGCAGCCCTGACATGTAGGAGGCAAGGCCATCGCCTGGAATGTCGTTGTAGAGGCCGAGGCTGCGGGCCGAGAAGAGAAGATGGCTGAGCCCTGCCGGTTCGCCCAGCGCACGGGTCACACCAGCGCGGAAATGCGTGTTGAGGGCGGGTTCCGCCGTCATCAGGCGGCCGAGAATGCTGTGGTTGCGCAGCACGGCGAAAAGTTCGCCCGTCACATAGGTGGCAAACCCGGTGATGCGCCCATCCTCCACGTCAATCCATTTGGAATGGGTGCCCGGCGTGATGAAATGGCTGGCGCCGGAGGAGACGGCACCAAAGACCTGGGTTTCCTCGCTGCGCATCACATCATGGCCAAGGGTGGCGCTGGCATGATGCAGCCCGGTGGCAAAGAAAATACTGCGGCCAGAGGCTGTGACGTGGCGGTGCAGGTTGCGGGCCAGTTCGGCGGGGCCAGCGGGGCAATCCACGTAGGGAAGCTCGATCCAGCCCTGGCGCGAGGTGATCATGCCCGCTGCCAGAAGGGGCAGGCTCTTGTCCCAGCCCTTCAGATGGCGTTCGAGGGCTTCTTCAAATGCTCCATCCTTGACCGCGAGAATGCCTTCGGCGGCGGATGTCTCCTGCCGGATGCTGCCATCGGCGGCCACTTCATAGGCACGGAAGGATGTAGTGCCCCAGTCTATGGCGATAAAAGGCTTGGTCATCAGAGTGTTTTCACGCCACCCGGCTTGAAGCCGGCCTTGGCGGCCTTCAGGGGATTGCGCAGCGGCGCGCCAAAGGGAGCAGCCTCGATCTCGAAGACATCGCCGTCTTCGGTTTTAAAGCCATCGGCAATCGACAGCGTGGCGGTGCCGAAATAGTGGATGTGGACATCACCCGGCTTGCGGAAGGCTTCATACTTGAAATGATGGTATTCCAGATTGGCAAGGGTGTGGGACATGTTGGCTTCACCCGTGAGGAAGGGCTTTTGCCAGACGATGGCCCCTTTCCGGATGATGCGCGATGTGCCTTCCACATGGGCGGGGAGGGGGCCCGGGCGCAGTTCCGGCCCAAAGGAGGAATGGCGCAATTTTGAATGGGCGAGATAGAGGTAGTTCTGACGCTCTGTCACATGGTCGGAATATTCATTGCCGAGGGCAAAGCCGAGCCGTACCGGACGGCCCTTGGGGTCGATCAGGTAGATGCCGGCGATTTCCGGCTCCTCGCCGCCGTCCAGGGCGAAATCCGGCTTGGGCAGGGCAGCTCCCGGTGGCACCAGCCAGCGACCATCGCCCTTGTAGAACCATTCGGGCTGCACGCCTGTGGCCCCTTTGGCAGGCTTGCCGCCTTCCAGCCCCAGCTTGAACATGCGCAGTGAATCCGTGAGCTGCTCTTCGCCGTCGAGCTTCTTGTGCATGGCATCGCGCGCCGAGGCCGAGCCCAGATGGGTGAGGCCGGTGCCGGTGACAATGCAATGGGCGGGATCGGGATGATCCACCGGAATGAGCACGCGGCGCTCCTTGAGGGCGGCGGCATAATCATCGCTGCGGCTTGACGCGAGGGCCTTGGCCGTGGCCAGCAGGCTTTTGCCCGAGGCGAGCGCAAGGCCCGCCAGTTGCAGGGTGGAAGCCACCTTGGCAAGGGGATGCAGCTTACCCTCCGCCACCAAAGCCACTTGGCGCTTGCCCTTGCTGTTCAGGACCTGGACGATGTTCATGGGGTGATCCTATCCGGCAAAGCTGTGTTTGAGAAATCCCTTCACGCCGGGATTGATGCAGAAGAGCCCGCCCTGAAGCGGCCAGGATTTGAGCGATGCGGCGGGCAGATGGGCGCGCGAGGTGGTGATATAAAGCGTGTCCAGTTTGGGCCCGCCAAAACAGACGCAAGTCGGGCGTTCGGCGGGCATGGCGATGACCCGGTCAATGCGGCCCTTGGGGTCGAGGCGCAGCAGGCAGGCACCTTGCCAGCGGGCACTCCAGAGATATCCTCGGCATCGACGGTGCGGCCCTGTCGGGATAGCCGAAATCCTTGCTGTCATTGAAGACGCGGCGGTTCGAGAGGCTGCCCGTGCACAAGCTGAAGTCGTAGGCGTAGATCACCTGGTTCTTCGAATCCGAGAAATAGAAGGTCTTGCCATCGGGCGACCAGCAGGGGCTGGCTGGAAACGCCCACATTGTGTTCCACCGCCGCCGCGGCCCTTGGCATCGACGCGGTAGAGCACGCCCGTGTCGGCGGGGATGGGCAGGTCTCGCCCGGGCCGATGTTCTGGTGCATGGTGCCGATCCACAGCCGCCCCTGCGGATCGCAAGCGCCACTATTGAAGCGGTTTCCGGCCCGGTTTGCTCGGGATGGCAGAGCGGTGTGACGGCCTCGGTCTTGTCATCAAAGAAATAGACCCCGTCTTCGCCGCCCAGAACAAAGCCGCCCTTCGCGCTGGGCAATGGCGCTGACCATCAGCGTCAGATGCCAGACACGGCAGGCACCGCTTGCCGGCTCGAAGCGGTGGATGCGCGAGGGCCGGGCGATGTCCACCGACCAGACGGCCTTTTCCTTGGCATCCCAGAGGCAGCCTTCACCCAGACTGTCAGCAGAGGCACAAGGTGTTACGGCAAGGTTTCCGCTATGGGGGCCTCGGTGTTGGCATTATTTGTATGACGATTGCCTTTCATTTGGCAGTTGGTCAAGCACCGGCCTTGAAAGTCGTCATCATGGGCTTTCCGTATATCGCCCAAGCCAGCGCCGGGCCTCTGGCGGCAGACTGATGGTTTGCCGTGATGTCGGAGCTGGTTCACCCAAATTCCAACCCTGGATGAGCGCCTGGCATGGACCTTTCCTTCCTCCCCGATCTTTCCGCGGATTTTCTCGGCACGCCGGTTGGCTTCTGGCTGATCTTTCTGGCGGTTGTCATTTCCCTGCTGACACTTGACCTGGGCGTGTTGCACCGCGGCAGCCGGGAGATAGGCGCACGCGAAAGTTTCCTGCTCTATGGCGGCTATGTGCTGGCAGCGGCGGCCTTTGGCGGTTGGGTGTGGTGGACGCGGGGCAGCCAAAGCGGCCTAGAATTCTACACGGGCTATGTGATCGAGCAATCGCTCGCCATGGACAACATCTTTGTCATGGCCACAATCTTCACTTCGCTTGCGGTGCCGCGGGCCTATCAGCACCGGGTTCTGTTCTGGGGCATTCTCGGCGCCATTATCATGCGCGCCATCATGATCGGCTTTGGCGCGGCGCTGGTGAGCCAGTTCACCTGGATCCTCTACATCTTCGGGCTGTTTCTGGTGGTGACAGGCGTCAAGATGTTCACGGCGGGGGATGAGAACCACTCGCTCGAGAACAACAAGGCCTACCAGTTCCTGCGCCGCCACCTGCGGCTTCTGCCGGAGTTTCATGGCGAGAAATTTCTGGTGCGCAAGCGCGATGCGGCAACCGGCAAGATGTTGACCTGGTTCACGCCGCTGGCCCTTGCGCTGATCCTTGTTGAATTCGTCGACCTGATCTTCGCGGTGGACTCGGTGCCTGCGATCTTCGCGGTGACGCTGGATCCCTTCATTGTCTACACCTCCAACATCTTCGCCATTCTCGGCCTGCGCTCCCTCTATTTCGCGCTGGCCGCGGCCATGCACCGCTTTGCCCATCTGAAATATGCGCTTGCCGCCATTCTCGTGCTGGTGGGTCTCAAGATTTTCGGCGTGCCGCTCGGCTTCAAGGTTGATCCGCTCCTGTCGCTCGCGGTTGTGCTGTTGCTGCTGGCGGCCGGGATCGGCTATTCATTGTGGACCACCAGGCCTGCGGCAGAATCACGAAACTAGGACCACGCGATGAAGCGTCTCGAACTTCTCATTGAAAACATCATTCTCGCCTCGCGCTGGCTTCTGGTCATCTTCTATCTGGGCCTGACGCTGGCGCTGGGGCTTTACGGTCTCACCTTCCTGCGCAAGCTATGGGAGTTCTTCGCCAAGGTTATGGTGCTTGAGGAAACGGACGCCATTCTCAAGATCCTGTCGCTGATCGACGCAAGCCTTGTGGCCAGCCTCGTGGTGATGGTGATCATTTCGGGCTACGAGAATTTTGTCAGTCGCTTTGACGGCGTGGAAGACGGCAAGACCGAGTTGGCGTGGCTGGGCAAGATTGATGCCGGCTCGCTGAAGATCAAGGTTGCCTCGACAATCGTGGCCATTTCCTCCATCCACCTGCTGCAGATTTTCCTGAACGCCGATACCTATTCGGAGAGCAAGATCATGTGGCTCACCATTGTCCACATGGCCTTTGTGGTCTCGGCCCTGCTTCTTGCGGTCATTGACCGGGTGATGACCAGTTCGAAAAAGGCTGACGCCAAAGACTGATGCCAACCCGTTCAGGGCACCACGGTCAGGAACAGGAAGACGCCGAAGATCACCAGGTGCACGGCCCCCTGCAGAATGGTGGTGCGGCCTGTCGCCAGCGTCACCGAACTGATGAAGAGGGTGAGCACCAGCAGGGCAATTGATCCTTGCGTGATGCCAAGGGACAGGCTTGCGCCCTGCCACAATGCATAGGCAGCCAGCGTGGGAATGGTGAGGCCGATGGTGGCAATTGCCGAACCCAGCGCCAGATTGAGGCTGGTCTGCAGTTGGTTGTGGGCCGCCGCCTTCAACGCGGCAATGCTCTCCGGCAGCAGCACCAAGGCTGCAATCACCACGCCCAGCGTGGCCGCAGGAAAGCCCGCGGCGGCAATGGCCGCATCAATTGGACCCGAGAGTGTCTTCGCCATCAGCACAACGATGGCCAGCGAGATGGGCAGGAAGACTGAAGCGAGCAGCACCATGCGGGGCGGTGGCGGGGCATGGCTTGTCTTTTCCCCGCCCGCCTCGAAATAGTCGCGGTGGCGCACCGTTTGCACAAAAACGAAAATGCCATAGAGCAGGAGGCTGACGACGCCGACGAAAGCCAACTGGTTGTCGGCATAGCGTGGTCCCGGCATGGTCACAGTGAAGTTTGGCAGGATGAGGGCCAGCGCGGCGAGGGTGGCGAGCACACTCAAGGCGGCACTGGCCCCGTCCAGGCTGAACTGCTGCTCGCGGTGGCGGGCCCCGCCAATGAGCAGGGCAAAGCCGACAATGCCATTGAGCACGATCATCACAGTGGCAAAAACAGCGTCACGGCCAATGAACTCGACACCCGGCTTGCCGCTGGCCATTTGCGAGATGATGAGGGCCGCTTCGATGATGGTGACGGCCAGCGCCAGAATGATGGAACCGAAGGGCTCGCCCACGCGCACGGCCAGCAGCTCGGCGTGATGCACAGCACCGAAGACGGCAAAGCCGAGCAGCAGCGCCTCTATAATGAGGATGGGGGCGGAGGAACCGAAATCAAGCCCAGCGGACTTGAGGGCAAGGAAGACCACGCCCAGCCCGGCGGAGATGATGAAGGTCCAGGGTGTCTTCTTCAGTGAATCGGGATGGGCTGCCATGACCAGACCATAAGCAGCCCGTGGCGGATTGGCCAGCCCGCCCCAAGGGGCAGGCTGGCCGCAAGGGCTATACCGCGCGGAGATACCACTCGAAGTCGCGGGCCGTGGGTTCGGAGTAGAAGCGGTCGGCCTCCACTTCCTTCAGGGTACAGAAGGTATCGACAAATTCCTTGCCGAAATATTCCTTCAGGATGGAAGCGCGCCAGAAGGCATCAATGGCGTCGAACCAGTTGCCGGGAATGTATTTGGCACGCTTTTCATAGCCATTGCCGACCACGGGATTGCCCGGATCCTCCTTCTCGGCAATGCCATGGTGCATGCCTGCGAGGATTGCCGCCATCACCAGATAGGGATTGGCGTCGGCCCCCGAGGGGCGGTGCTCGATGTGGCAGGTCTTGGGGGCGCCCGCCGGAATGCGCAATGAAACCGTGCGGTTGTTGACGCCCCAGTTGGCGGCCACCGGCGCATAGGAATTGCGGCGGAAGCGGCGGTAGGAATTGGCATTGGGCGCGAAGATCAGCATGGACTCGGCCATGGCCGCCTTAAGGCCGCCCAGGGAATGCATCAGCAATTCATTGTCCTGGGGGTTCTCGGCGGCGAAGAGATTGTCGCCTGCCTCGTTGGCCAGCGACACATGGACATGCATGCCGGAACCCGTCCACTGCGAATAGGGCTTGGCCATGAAGGTGGCGCAAAGGCCATGCTTCTCGGCGGCGGCCTTGATGACGCGCTTCAGCATGATGGCTTCGTCGCAGGCCTTGAGCACATCGTTGCGGTGGCGCAGCACGATCTCCATCTGCCCCGGCGCATATTCCGAGATCAACGTCTTGGCGGGCAGGCCCTGCACGTCGCACCAGGCGTAAAGGTCCTTGAAGAAGGGTGCGAAATCATCCGTCGTCGCAAAGATAATAGGCACGGAAGTGCAGGGCTTCGCCTCGTTGATGAGCGACTTGGGCGGCTGTGGCGCGCCCCCCATTGCGGAAGCCCGGTCCACCCAGGAAGAACTCAGTTCCACTGCACCCACGGGGATCATTTTCAGTTCGCCGCGCATGCGTTGATGTACGTTCCAGCGCGTTGCGCGGTCGGCATAGTGCGGCATGCCTTCGAGGTCATGGATGGCGGCGGTGTATTTGCGCCGTTGGCGTGGCCCATGGCACCCGCACCATGGAACCAGAACTGGCGTAGAGCAGCAGGTCGCGGTCGCCCTCGTCAAAGACCAGCCCTGTTTCCGGCACGTCCTGCCCGTCGACACCAGGGCCGAAATGGAAGAAGCTGGTAGATCATTCGAGCGGAACGACTTCGTCGCGGCACCCCTGCCCCCTGCCCCGGGAGGATCTTGCCGCGCTGCACGCCGCACATGTCGGTCCAGACGACCTGAACAGGATTCGATATCGGGGTTGGCATCAAGGAAGCTCTGGGCTTCCCGCGCCGCGCCGGGGTGTCACAATGGACGCCATGATCTTGGTCCTCCGCCCCCTCAGGGGCTCTCGCTCTTCAGTTCGGCTAGGCATTGATCGAGCCTCGCCACCAGTTCCGCCACGTGCTGTTCTTTGGTTGCCGGGCAGATGAGCATCATGTTGTGGAACGGCGTGATGACCACGCCGCGGTTCAGCAGATAGTGATGGATGGCCTCGTCAAGCGGGCCATGGATCACTCGCGAAGCCTCAAGGCCATTGGCTGGTGGCTTCGGGCAGCACATGAATTCCACGCGTGCGCCCACGCGGGTCACGTGCCACGACACACCATATTTGATGATGACATCCGCAATCCCCCTCTCCAGCCTTTCGGCCAGATCAAGCAGGGGTGCGAAAGCCTCCTCTGTGAAGAAGTGCGTGAGCACGGTTTCAATGAGCGCCAGTTGGATGCGCGAGCCGGACAAGGTGGTGCCGATGCCGGAGCGGCCCTCGCCGCGCTTTTCCAGATAGTCGCGGATGCGGTCCGCCACCTCAGCCGAGAAACCATAGGCCGCTGCGGGAATGCCGCCGGCGATGGGTTTGCCGAAGACGAGGCCATCGGGAACGATGCCGGCAAGACGGGCATAGCCACCGGGTCCGGAGGACAGCGTGTGGGTTTCATCGAGAATGAGCAGGGTGCCGGAGGCGCGCGTCAGATCGCGCAGCTTGTCCAGAAAGCCGGGGGCGGGCAGCACCATGCCGACATTGGTCATCACCGGTTCGGCGAGCACGCAGGCCACATCGCCCGGGGCCAAAGCCTGTTCCAGTGCCGCCACGTCGTTGAATTCCACCACCTTGGTGAAGGCCGTCAGGTCGCGCGGTTCGCCCACCAGGCCATCCACCATTTTGGCCACCCCGCCATCAGCGGTGACAAAGGTGTCATCGACGCAGCCGTGATAGCAATGGTTGAAAACGAGGATATTCTTGCGCCCGGTGACGGCGCGGCACCAGCGCAGCACGGCACGGTTGGCATCCGAGGCGGTGGCCGTGATCTGCCAGAGGGGCAGGCCGAAACGGTCTGCCAGAAGTTCACCCACCTTCACCGCGTTGCCGGAGGGCAGCATGGTGGAAAGGCCAAGGGCCGCCTGCTCCTGCAGCGTCTTTACGACGGCCGGCGGGGCATGGCCGAACATGGCGCCCGTGTCGCCCAGGCAGAAATCGGTGTAGCTGTTGCCGTCGGCGTCGGTGAGGGTGACGCCAGTGGCTTTTTCAATGAAGAGCGGGAAGGGTGTGCCCCAGTCCACCATCCAGTGCATGGGCACGCCACGCAGCCAGTGGCGGGCGGCCTCGCTGGCCAGCTGGCGGGAGTGTCGGTTGCGTTGTGCGAAGAGGAGTCTTTCACGCGCCAACAGGCGCGCGGCGGCGCTGTCCGTTATTTGACCGGGGGCATATACGGTTTCTGGGGCACGCAAGATGAACCTGAACGCAGTTGACGTTGACCAAGGCCATAGCCGGGGCTATGGGCCCGCCTCAACCCCCTTGGTTTGCAGTGCAGCAATTCAGGTTAATACGGCCTTCTCCGCGCAAAGGATTTGCCCATGTCCCGCATCGCCTATGTGAATGGTTCCTATGTTCCGGAAGGGGAGGCGAAGGTTTCGATCTTTGACCGCGGCTTCCTGTTCGCCGATGGCGTCTATGAGGTGACGCCGATCGTCAATGGCAAACTTGTCGATTACGACGCGCACATGGAACGCCTGGAGCGCTCCCTCAAGGAATTGATAATGGCCTGGCCCTGCAGCAAGGCCGAACTACGCGCCATGCATGAGGAACTGATCAAGCGCAACAGCCTGAAGGAAGGCATCATCTACATGCAGGTGACACGTGGTGTCGCTGAC
This sequence comes from Hyphomicrobiales bacterium, assembly GCA_046349175.1. Lineage (GTDB taxonomy): Bacteria > Pseudomonadota > Alphaproteobacteria > Rhizobiales > Aestuariivirgaceae > Aestuariivirga. The sequence continues at coordinate 21,234 of JAXMCS010000013.1, forward strand.
CGCATGTTCAACTTCCCCAAGGACATCCCGTCGTCGCTGGTGGCCTTCCCGCAGGTGATGACGCTGGTGGACAATCCCAATGCCCGCACCGGCGTGAAGGTGGTGACAACCGCCGACATCCGCTGGCTGCGCCGTGACATCAAGTCGGTGATGTTGCTTGCCCCGGTGTTGGGCAAGCAGGAAGCCTATGAAAAGGGCGCCGCCGAAGCCTGGATGGTGGAAGACGGCAAGGTGACGGAAGGCACATCCTCCAATGCCTATATCGTCAAGGGCAACACGGTGATCACACGGCCCCTGTCCAACCGCATTCTGGCGGGCTGCACGCGGCGGGCCCTCATGCGCCTGTCGAAGGAGCACGGGGTGAAGGTGGAAGAGCGTCTGTTCACGCCGGAAGAGGCCTATGAGGCGGATGAAGCTTTCCTCACCTCGGCATCGCAGTTCGTCATGCCGATTGTGGAAATTGACGGCAAGCGCATTGGCGGCGGGCAGCCGGGCCCTGTGTCCCGCAAGCTGCGCGAACTCTTCCTTGAGGAAGCGCAGGCCCTTTGACACGCCGCCTCCCGATGGTGAATGACCGGGACATGGCCAATTGGTTGAAGTCAAAACGCCGCTCCTGATGCGGGTGGACATGGTGGGGCCTGCCGTTTCATAGTGCCTGCAACGCGAGCGGAGAAAAGCCCACAATGGATGACGTTTTGCTGGAACTGGACCGGCGCAGGACTGAGGCGCGGCAAGGCGGCGGCGAGGCGCGCATTGCGGCGCAGCACGCCAAGGGCAAGCTGACGGCGCGGGAACGCCTGGAAGTGCTGCTGGATGAGGGCAGTTTCGAGGAATACGATCTTTTCGTCACGCACCGCTCCACCGAATTCGGCATGGACAAGCAGAAGGTGGCGGGCGACGGCGTGGTGACAGGCTGGGGCACCATCAATGGCCGCATGGTCTGCGTGTTTGCCCAGGACTTCACTGTGCTGGGCGGCTCCCTGTCCGAGACCCATGCGCAAAAAATTTGCAAAATCATGGACATGGCGGTGAAAACGGGTGCGCCCGTGATTGGCCTCAACGACTCGGGCGGGGCCCGCATCCAGGAAGGTGTGGCGTCGCTTGCGGGCTATGCCGATGTTTTCAAGCGCAATTCCCTGGCCTCCGGTGTGGTGCCGCAGATTTCCGTGATCATGGGGCCTTGTGCGGGGGGTGCCGTTTATTCGCCGGCCCTCACCGACTTCATCTTCATGGTGCGAGACACCTCCTACATGTTCGTGACAGGGCCTGATGTGGTGAAGACCGTCACCAATGAGGTGGTGACGGCGGAAGAACTGGGCGGGGCCTCAACCCACACGCAGAAATCCTCCCGTGGCCGATGGCGCCTTCGATAATGACATCGAGACGCTGGAGCAGGTGCGGCGGCTTTTCGACTTCCTGCCCTCTCCAACCACACGGCGCCGCCGGTCAGGCCCTTCTTCGATGACCCAGGCCGCATCGAAATGCGCCTCGACACACTGATCCCGGACAGTGCGGCCAAGCCCTACGACATGAAGGAGCTGATCCACGCGCTGGCTGATGAGGGCGACTTCTTCGAAATCCGGGAAGCCCACGCGCGCAACATCATCACCGGCTTCATCCGTATCGAGGGCTATACGGTGGGCGTCGTGGCGAACCAGCCCATGGTGCTGGCGGGCGTGCTCGACATTGACTCCTCACGCAAGGCGGCGCGCTTCGTGCGCTTCTGCGATGCCTTCAACATTCCCATTCTCACGCTGGTGGATGTGCCGGGGTTCCTGCCCGGCACGGCGCAGGAATATGGCGGCGTGATCAAGCATGGCGCCAAGCTGCTTTTTGCCTATTCGCAGGCCACCGTGCCCATGGTGACGCTGATCACCCGCAAGGCCTATGGCGGGGCCTATGACGTGATGGCCTCGAAGCACATCGGGGCCGATGTGAACTATGCCTGGCCCAGCGCCGAGATTGCGGTGATGGGGGCCAAGGGTGCGGTCGAGATTCTCTACCGCTCCGAGCTTTCGGACAAGGACAAGATCGCGGCCCGCACCAAGGACTATGAGGCACGTTTTGCCAATCCCTTTGTGGCGGCGGAACGCGGCTTCATTGATGAAGTGATCATGCCGCACTCCTCGCGCAAGCGCATTGCCCGGGCCTTTGCGGCGCTGCGCAAGAAGAAAGTGGAAGCCCCGTGGAAGAAGCACGACACGATGCCGTTGTGAAGGCGCTGTCGGTGCGGCCCGCAAATCCTTCGGACTTTCCGGGCCTGCGCGACTTGCATGCAGCGGCCATCATGGCGGCGGCCAGTTACACGGATGATGAGAAACGCAGCTGGGCCACGGGCCTTTCCGCCGAGGCCTATGGCGTGGCCCAGCAGGAGGGCGAAAGCTTTCAGGTGGCGGTGCTGCCGGATGGTGAGTTGTGCGGCTTCTGCAGCGTCAAGGACGCCACAATTGTGGGGCTCTACATCCACCCCAACCACCAGGACCATGGCATTGGCTCGGCGCTGCTCAAGAGCGGCGAGGCCATGATCCGCGCCAACGGCCACAGCACGGGCGAGCTGGAATCATCGCTTAATGCCGTGCCCTTCTACCTGGCCAAGGGCTGGGAAGTGGTGCGCAATGCCTATCGATCCACCCGCGGCGGCAAGGAACTCAGGGTCCTGTTGATGCGCAAGACCCTGTCCGGAACAAACACGGCATGATGTGAGACAAAAAGAATGTTCAAGAAAATCCTCATAGCCAACCGCGGTGAAATCGCCTGCCGGGTGATCAAGACGGCCCGCAAGATGGGCATCAAGACGGTTGCCGTCTATTCCGACGCGGACGCCCATGCGCTGCACGTGAAGATGGCGGATGAAGCCGTGCATGTGGGGCCCGCGCCCTCGGCCCAGTCCTATCTGCAGGTCGAGAAGATTGTCGCCGCCGCCAAGGCCACGGGGGCCGAGGCCATCCATCCCGGCTATGGTTTCCTTTCGGAGAATGCGGGTTTTGCTGCGGCGCTTGATGCGGCTGGCATCGTATTCATCGGCCCACCCGCCACGGCCGTCGAGGCCATGGGCGACAAGATCACCTCGAAGAAAATTGCGGCGGAAGCCGGCGTTTCCACGGTGCCCGGGTACATGGGGTTGATCAGCGATGCCGAACATGCGGTGAAGATCGCCCGCGAAATCGGCTATCCCGTGATGATCAAGGCCTCTGCCGGTGGCGGCGGCAAGGGCATGCGCATTGCCCACAGTGATGATGAGGCCCGTGAAGGTTTTGCCCTGTCTCGCAGCGAAGCCAAGTCATCTTTCGGCGACGACCGCATTTTCATTGAAAAGTTTGTCACTGAGCCGCGGCACATTGAAATCCAAGTGCTGGGCGACCGACAGGGCAATGTGCTTTATCTCAACGAGCGGGAATGTTCGATCCAGCGCCGGAACCAGAAGGTGATCGAGGAAGCGCCATCGCCCTTCCTGGATGCGGCCACACGCAAGGCCATGGGCGAGCAGGCCGTGGCCCTCTCCAAGGCGGTTGGCTATTTCTCCGCCGGCACGGTGGAATTCATCGTCGACAAGGACCGCAATTTCTATTTCCTCGAGATGAACACCCGCCTGCAGGTGGAGCATCCGGTGACTGAGCTCATCACCGGCATTGACCTTGTGGAGCAGATGATCCGCGTGGCGGCGGGCGAGGCGCTGGCCCTCAAGCAATCGGACGTGAAGATCCATGGCTGGGCCGTGGAGTCGCGCCTCTATGCGGAAGACCCTTATCGCAATTTCCTGCCCTCCATCGGCCGCCTGAGCCGTTACCGGCCACCGCCGGAAGGCAGCCAGGCGGGAGGTGCGGTGCTGCGCAATGACACCGGCGTCTATGAGGGTGGCGAAATCTCCATGTTCTATGATCCGATGATCGCCAAGCTCTGTGCCTGGGGGGCGGACCGGCTGACAGCCATTGATGCCATGGGCCAGGCGCTGGATGATTTCGAGGTGGAGGGCATCGGCCACAATCTGCCTTTCCTTTCAGCCGTCATGGCGGATGAGCGGTTCCGCAGCGGGCGCATCACCACGGCCTTCATTGCCGAGGAATTTCCGGACGGCTTCAAGGGCGTCACGCCGGGCCATGATGATGTGGAAGATTTTGCCGCCGCCGCGGCCTTTGTTCATCTGTGCCGCGAAGAGCGCGCCGCGCAGATCAGCGGCACAATGGAAAACCACCGCCGCGAATTTGGCGGGGAATGGGTGGCCACTGTCGGCAAGGCCGTTGTGCCGCTCCATGCCTCGTGGGAGGGCGGCCATCTGCACCTCACCATCAATGGTTCGAAACCGCAGCCGGTGAGCGGTGATTGGCGGCCGGGCATGGCGCTGGGCCAATTCGTGATCGGCAGTCGCAAACGCTCGATCAAGGTGGAGGCCCGCGTTGGCGGCTACAGGTTGCGCCATGGCGGCATGGATGTGATGGTGAAGGTGCAGTCGCGCCGGGTGGCCGCACTCTCGGCGCTGATGCCGGAGAAAAAGCGCAAGGACACATCCAAGCTGCTGCTCTGCCCCATGCCGGGGCTGGTGCGGGCGATATCTGTTGCCACAGGCGACACGGTGGAAGCGGGGCAGGCCATTGCGGTGGTCGAGGCCATGAAAATGGAAAACGTGCTCCGGGCCGAGCGCCGCGCCAAGGTGAAGCGGATTGTGGCCGCCGTGGGCGACAGCCTGGCGGTTGATCAACTGATCATGGAATTTGAATAATGGCCAAGAGCATTGCCGATTGGGAAAAACTGGCGGAGCGGGAGCTGAAGGCAAGCTCAGCGACACTGGTGCGCGAGACTTCAGAAGGCATCACGGTAAAGCCGCTCTACACGGCTGATGACCTGAAAAAAGTGGGCCACCTCGATTCACTTCCGGGCTTTGCGCCGTTCGTGCGGGGCCCCCGTGCCACCATGTATGCGGGGCGGCCCTGGACAATCCGGCAATATGCGGGCTTCTCCACCGCCGAGGAATCCAATGCTTTCTACCGCAAGGCGCTGGCCCAGGGGCAGAAGGGGCTGTCTGTGGCCTTCGATCTCGCAACCCATCGCGGCTATGATTCCGATCATCCCCGGGTGACGGGTGATGTGGGCAAGGCGGGTGTTGCCATATCCTCCGTTGAAGACATGAGGCAGCTGTTCGATGGCATTCCGCTTCAAGAGATGTCCGTCTCCATGACGATGAATGGTGCGGTTATTCCCATTCTCGCCCATTTCATCGTGGCGGGTGAAGAGCAGGGTGTTCCGCGGGCGGCACTCTCCGGCACCATCCAGAACGACATTCTCAAAGAGTTCATGGTGCGGAACACCTACATCTATCCGCCCGAGGCCTCCATGCGGATCGTGGCGGATGTGATTGCCTATACGGCGCAGGAGATGCCCAAGTTCAATTCCATCTCGATTTCCGGCTATCACATTCAGGAAGCGGGTGCCACGCTGGTGCAGGAGCTGGCTTTCACGCTGGCCGATGGCCGTGAATATGTGCGGGCCGCCCTGGCGCGCGGCCTTGATGTGGATGCCTTCGCGGGCCGCCTCTCGTTCTTCTTCGGCATCGGCATGAACTTCTTCATGGAGGTGGCGAAGCTGCGCGCCGCCCGCCTGCTCTGGGCCAAGGTGATGGAGGCCTTCAACCCCAAGAAGGCCGACTCGCTGATGCTGCGCACCCATTGCCAGACATCGGGTGTTTCGCTGCAGGAGCAGGACCCCAGCAACAACATCGTGCGCACGGCCTATGAGGCGCTGGCGGCGGTGCTGGGCGGCACGCAATCACTGCACACCAATTCCTTTGACGAGGCCATTGCGCTTCCGACCGAAGCGGCGGCCCGCATTGCCCGCAATACCCAACTCATCCTGCAACACGAAACAGGCGTGACCGATGTGGTCGACCCACTGGCGGGTTCCTATTTCGTGGAAAGCCTGACGCAGGATCTGGCCGACAAGGCCTGGCACCTGATGGAGGAGATCGAGGCCAAGGGCGGCATGACCAAGGCCGTAACCGATGGCATTCCCAAACGGATGATCGAGGAAGCGGCCACGCGGCGTCAGGCCGATGTGGAACGGGGCGAGACCGTTGTTGTTGGCGTGAACCGCTACCGGCTGGAGGAAGAGGCGGTGATTGAGACCCGTCAGATCGACAATGCGGCGGTGCGGCGCGCCCAGGTGGAGAAGCTCGAAAGGCTGCGGCGCAACCGCAATCCGGAAAGCCACGGCGTGGCCATTGCCCGGCTGGAGCAGGTGGCCAAGACGGGCGAGGGCAATATCCTTGCAGCGGCGGTTGAAGCCTCGCGGGCCCGCGCCACGGTGGGCGAGATTTCCGACGCGCTGCGCCGCGCCTTCGGCGAGCATGAGGGTGGTGCAACGATTGTGGGCCGCGTCTATGCCAAGGCCTATGGCGATGATCCGGAATTTGCCCAGGCCAAAGGGCGAGTGGCCGCTGTCACAAAAGAACGGGGCAGGGCGCCGCGCATTCTCATGGCCAAGCTGGGCCAGGACGGGCATGACCGCGGGGCCCATGTGGTGGCCTCGGCCCTGGCCGACATCGGCTTTGACGTCGTCATGGGGCCGATGTTCCAGACTCCTGCGGAAGCCGCTGATCTTGCAGTAAAAAAGGATGTGGCCATCGTCGGCGTTTCATCGCTGGCGGCGGGCCACATGACGCTGATGCCGGAACTGGTGCAGGCACTCAAGGGCAAGGGACGCAGCGACATTCATGTCGTGGTGGGCGGCATCATTCCAAGGGGTGACTACAAGCCCCTGCAGGATGCAGGCGTTGTGGCGGTGTTTGGCCCGGCCACGCCCATCTTGGAAGCGGCCCGCGTGTTGCTGGATGCACTGGAAGGCAAGCGCCGCAACGCAGCGGGCGGAACCTGACAGTGATGGACGGGCTTGCGCTTCTGCACCGTGAGCGCAACGCCGGGCGCTTGCAGTTGCGCATGGAGCGGCAGGGCATTGCCGTGCTGCGCGAGGCGGGGGCCAGCAAGTGCCGCGTGCCGCAAGGAAGCCGCGAGGCCATTCTCATCAACACGGGCGGCGGGCTGGCGGGTGGGGATCACATCGAAATCGAGGCCCATGCCGGGGAAAGGGCGCGGCTTGATCTCACCTCGCAGGCGGCGGAGCGGGTTTACCGCACGCTTGGTCCGACGGCGGATGTTTCCATCACCTTGTCCGCGGGCCAAAGGGCTGACCTGCGCTGGCTGCCGCAGGAGACGATCCTGTTTGAAGGGGCGAGCCTGGTGCGCCGCATCGACGTCACGCTTGCCGCAGACGCCACATTTCTTGCAGTGGAGGCCATGATCTTCGGCCGCCATGCCATGGGCGAAAGCCTGAGACAGCTGCGTATTGAGGATCGTTGGCAGGTGCGTCAGGCGGGCAGGCTTGTGCATGTGGAAGCCTTCGGACTTGGACCTGAATGGCCGCAGGGCGCGGCCATGATGGGATCCAACGCCGCCATGGCTTCTGTTTTGTGGATTGCGCCACAAGCGGCGGCGCGGCTTGATGCGGTGCGGGCCGCGGCCGGCCCCCATTGCGGGGTCTCGGCCTGGAATGGCAAGCTCATTGCAAGGCTTCTAGCGCGCGATGGCCTGGCCTTGCGGAAATCCCTGTTGGCGGTGCTTTCGGCTTGTGTGGCGCCGGAAGCATTGCCCAAATGTTGGTCGTTCTGAGGAAGTTTCATGCAGTTGACGCCCCGTGAGAAAGACAAGCTGCTGGTGGCCATGGCGGCCCTGGTGGCGCGCGCCCGCAAGGACCGCGGAGTGAAGCTCAATCACCCGGAGGCCATTGCCCTGATTACCGAATATGTGGTGGAGGGCGCGCGCGATGGCCGTTCCGTGGCCGACCTGATGGAAGCCGCCGCCCATGTGGTGACGCGGGCCGACTGCATGGCGGGCGTTGCCGAGATGATCCACGATGTTCAAGTGGAAGCCACTTTTCCTGACGGCACAAAGCTTGTGACCGTGCATCACCCCATCCGCTGAGAGGCTGCCATGATCCCGGGCGAAATCATCACGCAAGACGGCGACGTTGAATTGAACGCGGGTGCAGAAAGCATCACGCTGGAGGTGGCCAACACGGGCGACCGGCCCATCCAGGTGGGCTCGCACTATCATTTCTTTGAAACCAATGCGGCCTTGCAATTTGACCGGCAGGCGGCGCGGGGCCGCAGGCTTGATATTGCGGCAGGGACGGCGGTGCGCTTTGAACCCGGCCAGCGGCGCGAGGTGCGGTTGGTGCCTTTTGGCGGGGCGCGCAAGGTGTTTGGGTTCCAGCAGAAAATCATGGGAGCGCTGTGATGGCCAGGATCTCCCGCACAACCTATGCCCAGATGTATGGCCCGACGGTGGGTGACAGGATCAGGCTTGCCGACACGGACCTGCTGATCGAGATCGAGAAGGACTTCACACTTTATGGCGAAGAGGTGAAGTTTGGAGGCGGCAAGGTGATCCGCGATGGCATGGGCCAGTCCCAGGCGACGCGCGCGGAAGGTGCCATGGATACGGTGATCACCAATGCCACGGTGCTCGACCATAGCGGCATTTTCAAATGCGACATCGGCCTCAAGGATGGGCGCATTGCGGCGCTGGGCAAGGCGGGCAATCCCGACACGCAAAATGGTGTCACCATCATCATCGGACCGTCCACGGAAATCATCGCCGGGGAAGGCCGCATCGTCACGGCGGGCGGCATCGACAGCCATATCCATTTCATCGCGCCGCAGCAGATTGAAGAGGCGCTGAACTCCGGCATCACCACCATGCTCGGCGGCGGCACGGGCCCGGCCCATGGCACGCTTGCCACAACCTGCACCGGGGCCTGGCATCTGGAGCGGATGATCGAGGCGGCGGATGCCTTCCCGATGAACCTGGGTTTCATGGGCAAGGGCAATGCCTCGCTGCCGGCGGCCCTTGATGAAATTGTCGAGGCCGGGGCCTGCGGCCTCAAGCTGCATGAAGACTGGGGCACCACGCCCGCCGCCATTGACTGTTGTCTCGCGGTGGCCGACCGGCATGATGTGCAGGTGGCCATCCATACGGACACGCTCAATGAATCGGGCTTCGTGGAAGCCTCCGTTGCTGCCTTCAAGGGCCGCACCATTCACACATTCCATACGGAAGGGGCGGGTGGTGGCCATGCGCCCGACATCATCAAGGTGGCGGGGTTTGCCAATGTGCTGCCGTCTTCCACCAATCCCACACGGCCTTACACGGTGAACACGGTGGCGGAACATCTCGACATGCTGATGGTTTGCCATCACCTCAGCCCACGCATTGCCGAAGACATTGCCTTTGCCGAGAGCCGCATCCGCAAGGAAACGATCGCGGCGGAAGACATTTTGCATGACATGGGGGTCTTCTCCATGTTCTCGTCGGACAGCCAGGCCATGGGCCGGGTGGGCGAAGTGATCATCCGCTGCTGGCAGACGGCCCACAAGATGAAGCAGCAGCGCGGTGCCTTGGGCGGCGGTGGCAACGACAATCTGCGGGCCCGGCGCTATATTGCCAAGTACACAATCAATCCGGCGATTGCCCATGGCATCGCCCATGAGGTGGGCTCCATCGCTGTGGGCAAGCGCGCCGATCTTGTGGTGTGGAACCCGGCCTTCTTCGGGGTGAAGCCGGAGATGGTGCTGCTGGCGGGCTCCATTGCGGCGGCCCCCATGGGCGATCCCAATGCCTCCATCCCCACACCGCAGCCCGTGCACTACCGCCCGATGTTCGCTAGCTTCGGCAAGTTGCGCACACGCTCCTCCGTCGTGTTTGTCTCACAAGCTGCCATGGCCAATGGCTTGCGCCAGCGCCTGGGCACGGCCAAGGACATGGTGGCGGTGAAGAACACGCGGGGCGGCATCGGCAAGAAGGACATGGTGCTGAACGACGCCATGCCGAAGATCGAGGTGGACGCGGAAACCTATGAAGTGCGGGCCGATGGCGAGCTTTTGGTTTGCGCGCCTGCTGAATCGCTGCCCATGACGCAGCGCTATTTCCTGTTCTGATTTGCCGGTCTGACATGGCCTTGCGCGCGATCAAGCACATCCCCCTGAGCATCGCTCCCGGCACAGCCTTTGACGGCTTCACCTTGGAAGCACAGGACCGGCACTTGCGGCGCAAGCTGCTGGTGACAGATGACGGGCTTGAGGTGCTGGTTGACCTGCCACAACCTGTCTTCGCCGGGGATGGCGATCATCTGGAATTGGAAGACGGGCGCTTTGTGGAAGTTCTGGCGGCGGAGGAAGACCTCTATGAAATCCGTGGTGTCAGTCCGCGCCATGTGGTGACGCTGGCCTGGCAACTGGGCAACCGCCATCTTCCGGCACAACTCGAATGGGACCGTATTTTGATCCGGCGCGATCCGGTGATCCGCACCATGCTGGAAAAGCTGCATGCGAGCGTGACCGAGGTGCGCGAGCAATTCTTTCCGGAGCAGGGTGCCTATGCGGCGCATGGACCCTTTGGCCATGGCCACTGATCCGCAGGCCCTGCTCCTCTTGCTCAACTGGATGTCGCCGACATTCCCGACGGGCAGTTTCGCCTACAGCCATGGGCTGGAGCAGGTGATTGCCGATCAGCAAGCAAATTCCGCTGCCGAAGTTGAAGCCTGGATCGGCGCGCTGTTGCAGAACGGTTCACTGTGGGGCGATGCGGTGCTGTTCAGCCTGTGCTGGACGGAAGACCCGGAGCCCCTGAATGAATTTGCCCTGGCGCTGGCCGGAAGTGCCGAACGGCATCTGGAGACGGTGTCCTTGGGCAAGGCCTTTGCTGCTGCGGCGGCCGTGTGGCTGAGCAGCCCGCGGACGGAGCATAACTTGGCCTATCCGGTGGCGGCGGGCACGGCCTGTGTGGCAGCGGGCATTCCGAGGGCGCAGGCTCTGCTTGCCTTCCTCCAGGGCACGGTTGCCGTTCTGGTGTCAGTGGCGGTGCGGCTTGTGCCGCTTGGACAGACGCAGGGGCTTGGCATTCTCCGCAATCTCTCCGGCGTGATTGCCGCAACGGCAGAGCGGGCGGCCAGGGCCGGGCGTGACGGCATTCTGAACGGCTGTGTCGTTGCGGAAGTCGCCGCCATGAGGCATGAAACACTTGAAACAAGGATTTTCCGCACATGAGCCATGGACCGCTGCGCGTGGGGATCGGGGGGCCTGTGGGATCGGGCAAGACAACACTCACGGAAAAACTCTGCAAGGCCATGCGCAGCCGCTATTCCGTTGGCGTTGTCACAAATGACATCTACACCAAGGAAGACGCGCTCATTCTCAACCGCCTGCAGGCCTTGCCGGAAGACCGCATCATCGGCGTTGAGACGGGCGGCTGCCCGCATACGGCGATCCGCGAGGACGCCTCGATCAATCTGGCGGCGGTTGATGATCTGGTGGCCCGCCACCCGGACCTTGATGTGGTGTTCATCGAGTCGGGTGGTGACAATCTTTCGGCCACCTTCTCACCCGAACTGGCTGACCTCACCCTTTATGTGATTTCCGTTTGCCAGGGCGAGAAGATCCCGCGCAAGGGTGGCCCTGCCATCACCCGCTCTGACCTGCTCATCATCAACAAGGCTGATCTCGCGCCCCATGTGATGGCTGATCTCGGCGTGATGGAGCGCGATGCCAAAACGCAGCGCGGGGCCCGGCCCTTCGTGTTCACGGATCTGTTGCGCCTCCAAGGCGTGGGTGAGATCGTGGCCTTTCTGGAAAAGCAGGGTGGGCTCACGCCGCGGGCCGGCATTGCGCAGGCGGGCTGAATTTCGCACAGTGACGGCAAGAGGGCCGATTCTGGCCCCCGTGTCTTCCGGGAGGGCGTGATGAAGGCTGACATCGGTTTGATTGGGCTTGGAGTGATGGGGGCCAATCTGGCGCTCAACATCGCGGAGAAGGGCTTTCGCGTCGCCGTTTACAACCGCACCTGGGCGGCCACCGAAAAGTTCATGGCCGAGGCCGGCGACCTGGCGCAGCGCCTGGTGCCCTGCCGGACCTATGCCGAGCTTGCAGCGGCCATTGCAGCACCCCGCCCCGTGATCGTGATGGTGAAGGCGGGCGATGCGGTAGACGAACAGATCGCCAATTTGCGGGAGGTGATGAGCCATGACGACATCATCATCGATGCGGGCAATGCCAATTTCCACGACACGGTGCGGCGCGATGCTGCACTGAAGGACTCGGGCCTGCGCTTCATCGGCATGGGTGTTTCAGGCGGTGAAGAAGGGGCGCGGCACGGCCCTTCCATCATGGTGGGCGGGCCCAAGGCGTCCTATGCGCGGGTGGCCGATGTGCTCACGGCGATTTCCGCCAAGCATGGCAAGGAGCCGTGCAGCGCCTGGATGGGTCCGGACGGCGCAGGGCACTTCGTCAAGATGATCCACAACGGCATTGAATATGCCGACATGCAGATGATCGCCGAAATCTATGGCCTGATGCGGGATGGCCTCGGCATGACGGCACAGGACATTGGCAAGGTTTTTGAAAAGTGGAACACGGGCAAGCTTGATTCCTACCTCATCGAGATCACTTCGAAGGTTCTGTCTGCGCCCGCGGGAAAGGGGCGCAAGGCGCTGGTCGATGTGATCCTCGACAAGGCCGGGCAGAAGGGCACGGGCAAGTGGTCGGTGATTGCCGCTCAGGATCTGGGCGTGGCCGCCACCACCATTGAATCTGCTGTCGCGGGCCGCATTCTCTCCTCCATGAAGGACGAACGCGAAGCCGCCGCCAAGCGCTACAAGCTCAAGCTGCCGCATCTCAAGCCGAAGAAGAGCGCGGCAACGCTGTCCCAGCTTGAAAGCGCGCTTTATGCTGCAAAAATATGCGCTTACGCGCAAGGCTTCGCGGTTCTTGGACGCGCCTCTTCAGAATATTCATGGGACTTGCCGCTCGGCACCATCGCCGCCATCTGGCGCGAAGGCTGCATCATCCGCTCACAGTTCCTGGACCGCATCACCAAGGCCTTTGCCAAGGAGGCTTCGGCTCCCAACCTTCTGATCACATCGGACTTCAGCAAGATGATGAAGGACAATCACGCCGCGCTTCGCAAGACGGTGGCGGAAGCCGCTGCCGCGGGCCTGCCGGTGCCGGCGCTGGCGGCGGCGCTCGGCTATTTCGACAGCTACCGCCAGGGGCGCGGCACGGCCAATCTCATCCAGGGACAGCGCGACTTTTTCGGGGCGCATACATTCGAGCGCACCGACAAGCCGGGCGTGTTCCACAATGATTGGTCAGGCTATTTCTGAGCGGCCTCGTTCACGCTGGCGGCGGCCAGCGCTGAGATATTGACGACACCGCGCGAGGTGACGGTGCCCGTGAGAATGTGGGCGGGCTTCGCCGTGCCCAACAGCATGGGCCCCACCGGCAGGGCATCGCCAAAGACCTTGATGGTCTGATAGGCGACATTGGCAGAGGTGAGGTCCGGCATCACCAGAAGATTGGCATCGCCCTTGAGGGTCGACGTCGGAAGCTTGCGCAGGCGCACCGCTTCGATGAGCGCCGTGTCGGCCTTCATTTCGCCATCCACTTCGAGGCCGGGGCATTGCCCGCGGATGATGCCCAGGGCCTTCCGCATCTTGAGGGAGGAGGGCGTGTCGAAATCACCAAAATCGGAGTGCGCCACAAGCCCAACTTTGGGCACGATGTCGAAGTGGCGGATTTGATCCGCGCAGAGCGCCACGGCCTCGGCAATCGCCTCGGCGGAGGGATCGGCCTGCACCTGGGTGTCGGCGAGGAAGATGGGGCCGCGCGCGGTGATGAGCAGTGTCATGGCGGCGAATTCCCGCACGCCGGGGGCGAGGCCGATGATGTCGCGGATGTGGCGCAGCTTGGAGCGGTAACGCCCTTCGAGGCCGCAGACCATGGCATCGGCTTCGCCGCGATGCACGGCGAGCGCGGCAATCACGGTGGTGGAGGTGCGCACCAGCGTGCGGGCAGCTTCGGGTGTGACGCCGCTGCGCCCCGCCACCTCCACATAGCTTGCCACATAGTCGCGGTAGCGCGGGTCATCATCTGGGTTGATGAAGGCGAAGTCCTTGCCCAGCTCGATGTTGAGGCCGAAGCGCTTGAGGCGGGCCTCGATGACAGCGGGGCGGCCCACCAGAATGGGCTGCACCAGTTTTTCCTCAATCAGCACCTGGGCGGCGCGCAGCACGCGTTCGTCCTCGCCATCGGCATAGATGACGCGGCGCGGTTCCTTGCGGGCGGCCGCGAAGACCTTGCGCATGACAAAGATGGAGCGGAAGACGAAGCGCTGCAGCCTGTCCTCATAGGCATCAAAATTCTCGATGGGGCGGGTGGCAACACCCGTGTCCATCGCCGCCCTGGCCACGGCCGGCGCAATGCGCAACAGCAGGCGCGGATCAAAGGGTGAGGGGATGAGGCTTTCCTTGCCGAAGAGGCGGGCTTCGCCGCCATAGGCATGGGCAGCAACATCCGATGGGGCTTCGCGGGCGAGGCCTGCGATCGCTTCCACGGCGGCCTTTTTCATCTGCTCGTTAATGGTCGTTGCGCCCACGTCGAGGGCACCCCGGAAAATATAGGGGAAGCAAAGGACATTGTTGACCTGGTTGGGATAGTCGGAGCGCCCAGTGCAGACCATGGCATCGGGCCGCGCGGCAAAGGCCTCTTCCGGCAGGATTTCGGGCGACGGGTTGGCGAGCGCCAGCACCAATGGGCTGGCAGCCATGGCTTTCAGCATTTCTGGCTTCAACACGCCACCCGCCGAGAGGCCGAGGAAGATGTCGGCACCGGCAATCACCTCAGCCAGATTCCGCTTGTCCGTGTCCTGGGCGAAGACCGCCTTCCATGGGTCCATGAGCGCAGTGCGGCCCTTGAAGACCACGCCTTCAAGATCCGTGACCCAGATGTTCTCCCGTGCTGCGCCGAGGCTCACCAGCTGGTTGAGGCAGGCGAGTGCTGCAGCGCCAGCCCCCGAGGCGACAATCTTGACCTTGGCAATGTCCTTGCCCGTGAGCTTGAGGGCGTTGAGAACGGCAGCCGCAACGATCACCGCCGTACCATGCTGGTCGTCATGGAACACCGGAATGGCCATGCGTTCGCGCAGGCGCTTCTCGATCTCGAAACACTCGGGCGCCTTGATGTCCTCCAGGTTGATGCCGCCGAAGGTGGGCTCCAGAACGCTCACGGCATTGACGAAGGTGTCCACGTCATTTGCTGCAACTTCAATGTCGAAGACATCGATGTCGGCGAATTTCTTGAAGAGCACGGCCTTGCCTTCCATCACGGGCTTTGCCGCCAGGGGGCCTATATTGCCGAGGCCAAGCACCGCCGTGCCATTGGAGATGACGCCCACCAGATTGGCGCGGGCCGTATATTTCGAGGCGAGCGACGGATCGGCGTGGATCGCCTCCGACACGGCTGCAACGCCCGGTGAATAGGCGAGTGCCAGGTCGCGCTGGTTGCCGAGCGGCTTGGTGGGGCGGACTTCCAGTTTGCCGGGCCTGCCGGTTTCGTGAAAGACAAGGGCGCCGGAGCGGAGATCGTTCGAGATGTTGGAAGCCATGGCCACAGGTGTAAATGAGCGGGGCCCATCCGGCAAGGCAGGGTCTTTGCCTGTTCCGGTTGCCGTCACGCACGGCAATCGGCTAGGTCTCAAGCAGCAAACCAGACCGGGGATAGTGCCATGGCCGATGTTCTCTCCACATTTTCGCTTGCCGGGAAATGCGCCCTGGTGACAGGCGGCAGCCGTGGCATCGGCAAGGCCATTGCCGTGGCGCTGGCTGAGGCCGGTGCGCGGGTGGCAGTGAGCGGGCGTGATGGTGCCAGCCTTGCCGCCGCGGCCCGCGACATCGGGGGCCATGCCGTGGTGATGGATGTGACAGATGTGGCAAGCATCCATTCTGGCATTGGGGCGGCAAGGCGGGCGTTGGGGGGCTTTGACATTCTTGTCAATAATGCCGGCATGGAAGAGGTCTGCCCGTCCATCGATGTGAGCGAGGCCCTGTGGGACCGTATTGTCGATACCAATCTCAAGGGGGCCTTCTTTGCGGCCCAGGGGGCGGCCCGGGCCATGGAAAAGGGTGGCGCCATCCTCAAAATCTGTTCGCTCACCTCGGAGCGCGGCATTGCCACGGCGGTGCCTTATGGCTCATCGAAGACCGGGCTTCTCGGCATGACACGCGCGCTCGCTGCCGAATGGGCGCCGCTTGGCATCCGGGTCAATGCGCTGGAGCCCGGCTATTTCCGCACCGCCCTGACCGAAGGCTTCTATGCCAACACCGCTTGGGCCGAAGCCATGCGCGGCAAGATCCCGCTCGGGCGCTTTGGCGCACTTGATGATCTTGCCGGTGCCGCGGTCTTTCTTTGCTCGGATGCGGCGCGCTATATCACGGGAGTGGCGCTGCCTGTGGATGGCGGCACGCTGGCAGCCCTTTGACTTCTTCACCTTGCGGATGATCCCATGACCCAGACGGCGAATTTCCATGACCTCTCCAAGATGGATGGGGCGGAGCGGGCGCGGCTCTTGCAGCGCACGGAGTCTGATCTCTCGGCCTATGATGACAAGGTGAAGGCGATCATCGCGGCGGTGCGCGAGGAAGGCGATGCCGCGCTCGCACGCTTCGCGCAGGAGTTCGACAAGGCCCCGGTTACGGCCAATGCCATCGCCGCCACGGAGGCGGACTATGCCCGGGCCGAGCGCACGCTCGATCCCAAGGTGCGGGAAGCCATGGAGTTTGCGGCGCAGTCCATCCGCAAATTCCATCAGGACCAGATGCCGGAGGAGATGTGGTTCAACGAGGTGCGGCCCGGTGTTTTCGCCGGAGACAGGGCCGGGCCCATCCCCTCTGCCGCCTGTTATGTGCCGCGCGGCAAAGGGGCCTTTCCCTCCGTCGCCCTGATGACTTCCATTCCGGCCAAGGTGGCGGGTGTCGAAGAGGTGATCATCATCACGCCGCCGGGCCCGGATGGGACCATCGACGATGCCACGCTGGTGGCGGCGCGCATGGCGGGTGTGAGCCAGGTGTTCAAGGCGGGTGGCGCGCAAGGCATTGCGGCTGTGGCCTATTGCACGCAGACCATTCCGAAAGTGGCCAAGGTGATCGGCCCCGGCAGCCCCTGGGTAGCGGCGGCCAAGCGTCAGGTGGCGCATCTCATCGACACGGGCACGCCGGCAGGGCCCAGCGAGCTGATCGTCTTTGCCGATGATACCATCGATGGCCGCCTCGCCGCGCTCGATCTTCTCATCGAAAGCGAGCATGGCCCGGACAGTTCCGCCTATCTCGTGACCTGGAGCCGCCGCGTGGCGGAAGAGGCACTGGCCGCCATTCCCGGCTATTGGGCGCAGATGGGGGCGCAGCGCGCCGGTTTTTCAAAGACCGTGCTCACGGGCAAGATCGGTGGCGTGGTGCTGGCGGCCTCGGAAGACGAGGCCATTGCCTTCGTCAATGACTATGCGCCGGAGCATCTTGAGGTGCTGGCCAAGGAACCCTTCCAGTATCTGGGCCGCCTGAAACACGCGGGCGAAATCCTGCTCGGTGAACACACGCCGACAACCCTTGGCAATTTCGTGGTGGGGCCAAACCATGTGCTGCCCACCAGCGGCTGGGCCCGCACGGCATCCCCGGTTTCGGTATTTGACTTCCTCAAGCGCACCACCATCGCCTATGTCACGCAGCGGGGTTATCCGGAGTTGGCGCGGCACGCCCGGACGCTTGCCACCTATGAAGGCTTTGAAGGTCACGCCAATGCGGTGTCGCCCCTGCGTGATGACATTCTGAAGCGCTGAACCTGTTTCAGGTCGCGATCCCGGGCGCGATGTGAATGACCGTCTTGAGGTGATCGACCTTGCCCGCAATCATCGCCGCATAGGCGGCGGGCACGTCATCAAGGGATATGCCGGGGCCGAGCAGCGGCTCAATCATCGCCGCACAGGCGGGCAGCATGGCAATTGCTTCCGGCAATTCATCGCTGAAGGCATGACAGCCAAGCAGGGCCAGTTCCCGCTCCACCAGAATGTTGGGATCGAGATCAAGCGTGCCGTGGGAGATGCCGACAAGCGCCACGCGGCCGCCGCCGGGCAGCGTGGCGAGCAGGTCCTTGAGGGCCGCCACATTGCCCGTGGCATCAATGGCGGCGGCGATGGCGCGCTCGCCATCGGGCAGGCGAATGCCATCTGCGCTCAAATGTGCCGCCTGTGCGCCCGTTGCCGCTGTGACGGCAGCCACGCGGGCGGGATTGCGGTCATCCACATAGACGGGGCCAAAGCCCAGATGGGCCAGCACCACGGCGCAGAAGCCGCCGATGGGGCCGCATCCCAGAATGAAGACAGGCTCGCCCTTGCTCAGCCGCAAGCGCCTCACCGCGTGAAGCGCCACAGCAAAAGGTTCCGCCGTTGCCGCCACATGCATGGATAGCCCATCTGGCAGCTTGTGCAGAAGCCGCTGCGGCAGCACCACCTCCGCAGCGAAACCGCCGTCACAGAGTTCGCTGACAAAGCCGAGCTTGTTGCAGAGATGGCGCTGGCCCGTGGCACAGGCCGGGCAGGTGCCGCACCAGACGCGTGAGTCCGCAGCCACCGCATCGCCCTCGCGGAATGATGTGACGTCTTCGCCCACTTCTGTCACGCGCCCTGCAAACTCGTGCCCGGCGATAGAGGGTGCCCGAGTGATCCATTGTCCGGTGCGGAAATTGTGAATGTCTGACCCGCAAATGCCGGCCGCGCTCACAGCGATGCGCACGTCCCCTGCCTGCAGGGGGCCGGGGCGCGGCACGCTCTCCACCCGCAGATCGCCTTTGCCGTGCAGACGCACGGCTTTCATGGAGGTGTTCGAAATGGGCATGGGTTGAACCTGATTTCGCGGGGTTCTGTCTTCTGACCGATGTTGACGGTTCCTGGCAATTGTTGTCAAATCTCCATAACAATCAATCAGAAAGGTGAGACGTCATGAACTGGACCCCTTCCCGCCGCAACCTGCTCAAAGCTGGCCTTGCCACGGCCGCGCTCGCGCCCCTGTCGCAATTCGCCTGGGCAGATGACCTTCCGGCAGCGCCCGAGGCGGGCACGCTCAAGATGGGCCTCAACCCATGGCTGGGCTATGGCCAGTGGCACATTGCCGCCAAGAAGGAGCTGTTCAAGGCCGCAGGCCTTGAGGGCGTGGAACTGGTGAACTTCACCACGGACGCCGACCTGAATGCGGCGCTCGCCTCTGGCCAGTTGCAGTGCGGCAACATTGCCACGCACACCGCCATGAACTTCATCGCGGCGGGCCTGCCCATCAAGATTGTTTTGCTGCTCGATGTGTCGATGACCGCCGATGCCATGATCTCGGATGGCTCGGTCACCGACATTGCCGGCCTCAAGGGCAAGCAGGTGGCGCTGGAGGAGGGCACGACCTCCGACATTCTTCTCAACTACGCGCTGGCCAAGAACGGCATGAGCATTGCCGATGTGCAGAAGGTGCCGATGCCGGCGGCAGACGCAGGCTCGGCCCTGATCGCGGGCAAGGTGCCGGTGGCCGTGACCTATGAACCCTATCTCACGCTGGCGGCCCAGCAGAACAAGAACGTGAAGACCATCTTCACCGCCGGCGACAACCCCGGCCTGATTTCCGACGTGCTGGTGGTGACGGATGAATTCCTCAAGGCCAAGCCGGGCCAGGTTGTGGCACTGGCCAAGGCCTGGGGTGCGGCGGTTGACGGCTACCGCAAGGACACGGCTGGCGGCCGTGCCATCATCTCGGAAGCCGTGGGTGCCAAGCCCGACGAGCTTTCCACCGCCTTTGACGGTGTCGTCTATTACTCACTCTCCGAAAACAAGACCGAACTTGGCGGCAACTTCTCCAGCAAGGTCATTCCGGAAGTGCACAAGGCGGCGCGGGCTGCGGGCATTCTGCAGCAGGATGTGGACCTGACCACGGCCATTGATGCGCGGTTCGTGGATGCCGCCAGCAAATAAGCCGCCCACTCCGGCAGCGGGAAGAGGCGGCCAGCGCCGCCTCTTTGCTTTGGGTGGCAAGATCAGCACGGCGGAATTCCTCGGCATAGCCATTTCGGTTTTTGCCGTGCTGGCCATGCTCTGGTTTGCTGTCACGGCCACGGGCGTCATCCGGCCGCTCTTCCTGCCGTCGCCCGGCAAGGTGGCGGGCAAGCTGGCGGAACTGTGGGCCAGCGGCCAACTGATGTCCGACATGGGCATCAGCATCTACCGCATCAGCGTGGGCTTTCTGATTTCATCTGCGCTCGCCCTGCCCATCGGCATTCTCATTGGCTGCTACCGCGGCTGGGAAGCGGCCATTGAGCCCTTTGTGGATTTCATCCGCTACATGCCGGTTGTGGCCTTCGTGCCGCTCACCATCCTGTGGACGGGAACGAGCGACCTGCAGAAGTTTCTCATCATCTTCATCGGCACATTCTTCCAGCAGGTGCTGCTGGTGATGGACAATGTGAAGGCCGTGCCGAAGGATTTCATCGGCCTCGGCCGCACGCTGCAAATGCCGGAGTGGAAGATCCTCAGCCGCATCGTGCTGCCCTGCGCGCTTCCCGCGATCTGGGATTCCATGCGGATCAGCCTGGGCTGGGCCTGGACCTGGCTTGTGGTCGCCGAACTGGTGGCGGCCACCTCCGGCCTCGGCTACCGCATCACCACGGCACAGCGCTTTTTCCAGACGGAGCTGATCTTCGGCTATCTGCTTATCCTGGGCGTGCTCGGCCTTGCCACCGATCAGGTGATGAAATACGCGGGCCGGCGCATGTTCCGCTATCTCGAGGTGCGGTGATGGCGGCCCCCAAACTGGCGATCAGCGGCCTCGGCAAGGTCTTTGTCACGGACCGCGGCACAACCGAAGCCTTGCACGGCGTTGATCTCGACATCGGCGACAATGAATTTGTGGCGCTGGTGGGCACCTCGGGCTGCGGCAAGTCCACGCTGCTCTCCATCGCGGCGGGCCTGGACCAACAGAGCAGCGGCAGCATTGCCATGGACGGCGTGCCGATCACGGCGCCGGGGCTGGACCGGGGTGTGGTTTTCCAAAGCTACACGCTCCTGCCTTGGCTTTCGGCCCAGCAGAATGTGGAGTTTGCCCTGAAGGCTGCGGGAAAGACCGCCGCCGAAGCGCGAGACATTGCGCGGGCGCAGCTTGATCTGGTGGGGCTCAGCGGATTTGAAAATGCCTTTCCGGCAGAACTCTCCGGCGGCATGAAGCAGCGCGTCGCCATTGCGCGGGCTCTCAGCTACCATCCCAAGATGCTGCTGATGGACGAGCCCTTTGGGGCGCTGGACGCGCTGACGCGGCATCACATGCAGGAACTGCTGACGGGCATCTGGGAGAAGCACCGGTTGACGGTGCTCTTCATCACCCATGATGTGGAGGAGGCTGTCTATCTGGCTGACCGTGTGGCGGTGATGACCAACCGCCCGGGCCGCATCAAGACCATCATTCCCGTCAATCTGCCACGGCCCCGGCGTTACGACATGATCGCAACGCCGGAGTTTCAGGCCATCCATCGGGAGGTGATGAGCGCCATCCGCAGCGAGTCGCTGGCCGCTGCTGGCCTTTCCAAGGCGCTTGGCTGAATCAGGCGGCCTTGCGCTGCTCCTCCACAGTGGCACGGGCGAGAAGTTTTTGGGCCAGCGGCACGAGGTCCTGCGCCAGAGCCTTGCGTGACAGGGCAAAGGCAAGATTGGCAAGAATGTAGCCCAGCCTGTCACCGCAGTCATAGGTCTCGCCCGTGAATTTCACGGCATGGAAATCATCCTGCGCCAGCAGTGCCAGCATGGCATCGGTCAATTGGATTTCACCGCCCGCGCCCGGCTTGGTCCGGCGCAACAGGGGCAGGATCTCCGGCTGCAAGATGTAGCGGCCCGAGACGATCTGGCGGGAAGGGGCGGTGCCGGGTGCAGGCTTTTCCACCATGCCGGTGATGCGGGGAATATCCTGCGCCGCATCCGCAAGGGCCAACACGCCATAGCGGTGCAGTTCATCCGCCGGGGCCTCTTCGCAGGCGATGAGGTTGCCGCCTTTCTGCGCATAGGCCTCAACCATCTGGGTCAGGCAACCCGGCTTTCCCTTCATCACCATGTCGGGAAGGATCACGGCAAAGGGTTCATTGCCGATCACGCCTTCGGCGCAGGCCACGGCATGGCCAAGGCCCAGGGGACGCTGCTGGCGCACGAATGTGGCCTTGCCGGCTGGAATCATTGCGGCTTCGAGAATCGCGAGTTCCGTTGCCTTCATGCGCTGCTGCAATGTGTCTTCCAGTTCGACGGCGTGGTCGAAGTGATCCTCGATCACCGCCTTGTTGCGGCCAGTGACGAAGATGAAATGCTCGATTCCGGCCTCACGGGCTTCGTCAACGGCCAGCTGAATGATGGGCCGGTCAACGATCGTCAACATTTCCTTGGGCATGGATTTGGTGGCGGGCAGCATGCGTGTGCCAAGGCCTGCCACGGGGAAGACGGCCTTGCGGACCGGGCTTTTGCGGGTGGAGATTGTCATGGGTTTCACCTGTGTTGGAGTTGGGAAATCAGAAGGCACCCCGGCCGGAAATGACGGCACGGAAAGTGAGGGCGATCATGGCGATGTCGGACAGAAGGGTGCGGGTTGCCACATATGCGAGGTCCATGTTGACCATGCGGTCGAAGCTCACCTCGGCGCGGCCCGAGACCTGCCAGGGTCCGGTGAGGCCCGGCTTCACGGCGAGGCGACCCATGGCCTTTTCGGGATAGGCCGCCACTTCCTGCGGCAGTGCGGGACGGGGCCCAACGATGGCCATTTCACCGCGGAAGACATTCAAGATTTGCGGCAGTTCATCGAGCGAGAAGCGGCGGAGGATGCGGCCCACTCGCGTGACGCGGGGATCATGCCTGCTCTTGAAGCAGATGCCCTGCCGCTCCGAGAGATGCAGGATCTCCTTCCGCCGGGCTTCGGCATCGCGATACATGGAGCGGAACTTGTAGATGCGGAACTGAGTTCCATTGCGGCCCACACGGGTTTGCGTGAAGAAGGCGGGACCGCGGGATTCCAACTTGATGGCCAGCATGATCAGCGCGAAGAGCGGCGACAGCGCAAGGAGTGCTCCACCAGCGAGCGCCATGTCCATGGCGCGGCGGGCCGCCCCGTCATAATCAAACGCGGTTTTTTTCCGCAGCCAGGCAGTAGCGGCGCGCAGCAGGAATTCCGGATTGCCGATCACATAGCGCCGGAACATGCGGCGGGGTTCGATGGCGAAGCGCCAGACCCATTCCATGCCGCTGCGGCGCAGAAAGGCGGGTGCGCGGGACACCCGGCCCGACCAGAAATCAAATTGGGCGCCCACGCCCATGACCACTTGTGCCGTCAGGCGGTGGCGGTTGCGGGCAATCCAGACATCCTGCTTGGGCACGCCCATGGCGACCAGCACAAGGCCAGCTTCTGACTTATTGATGGCGGCAATTATCTCCGCCTCCTCATCCGCAGTGAAGAAGCCGTGGCGAATGCCGGCCACCTGCAGGTCTGGCAGGAGGCCCCGGGCGGTGCTGGCGGCTTTTTCCGCCACGCCCGGCGCGCTGCCGAGAAAATAGACTTTCACGCCACGGGCGGCGGCATCCTTCAGGAGCGGCAGGAAGAGATCGGTGCCATTGAGGTTTTCAACAAAGCGGCTGCCAGCCAGTTTGGCCGCGATTTGCAGGCCGGAGCCATCGGGCAGAATGGCGCTGGCGCGGCCGAGCGCCCAGCGATAGGCCGTGTCCTTGGCCGCCACATTGATGCAATGGGCATTGGCAAAGGCGACTGTGCGGGGCGGACCTTCAAACATCCAGTCGAGAACGGCCTGCCGTCTGGCATTGGCGATGGCGAGGCCAAAAAGATTGAGGGTGGTGAGATTGTGCATGGAGAACTCCTGTTCGCTCCGGTGTGTGAACCGGAACGCCGGTGAAGCGCAGGGCGGCGTCGGCAGAGTTCTTGTCGCCAAGGCACATGGGTGCTGCGCCCGGCGGGGCTTGGCGCTCTTCCTTGGCGGGGCGGGCCTATGCTTTGGGAGGGGGTGCGCTCTCCAATGCGCTGCTGCCAGCCGGTTCAATTTGAAATAGCGCGTCACTCCCGGTTAAACTTGTTCAGGCATGATGTGGGCCTGACGTGAGGATGCAATGAAAGTTCTATTGGCAGACGACCATGACCTGGTGCGGGATACGCTTGCCGCCTATCTGATGCGCGAGCCCGGCATTGACGTTGAAGTGGCTTCGGATTTTGCCGCCGCCACCCGCCGCATCAAGGCGGATGGCCCCTTTGACATTGTGCTTCTCGACTACAACATGCCGGGCATGAACGGCTTGCAGGGTCTCGCCAAGGCGCTTGAGCTCACGGGCAACCGGCCGGTGGCCATCATTTCCGGCAGTGCCAACCGTGCCGTCGCGGAAGAGGCCCTGGCGGCGGGGGCCATGGGTTTTCTGCCCAAGAGCATGGCAGCCAAGTCTCTCATCCATGCCATCCGCTTCATGGCGGCGGGCGAAAAATATGCCCCCATCGACTTCATGAGCGTCAAGGATGACGGTGCCGACAATCCCCTGTCGACACAGTTGACCAAGCGCGAGCTGGAAGTGCTGCGGGGGTTGATGAAGGGCCAATCCAACAAGGAAATCGCCCGCGATGTGGAACTGCAAGAAGTGACCGTGAAGCTGCATGTGAAAACGCTGTGCCGCAAGATCGGGGCGCGGAACCGCACCCATGCCGCCATGATCGCCAAGGAAGCCGGGCTGAGCTGAGTCCGGAGTTTCCTATCCTTCCGGATAGGCCTGCCCGCCGGAAGTTCCGGCCTTTGCCCTCCTGCCCAGCATCGCGCTGATCACCCGTCGCCTATCAGGCTGGCATGACCCAGCTTTACGTCTTTCCCGCCCGCGCCAGCCGGCCGCGGCCCATGCCCATGGCACCCCGCCGCAAAGTGGCTGATGTTCCATTCCCAGCGGCCCGCGGCTGGTTTGGCCTGAAGCGCACACGGCTTGCAGATCTTTCATTCGCCCGGCTGTTGCGGGGCGGCAGGCTGTCAGACGGCGGGCGGCTTTTGCGCTATGCGGTGATTGTGGGGGGCGGGCTCGCCATGGCCTGGGTTCCGGCCATTGGCTATCTCGCGGTGGCCAAGCCCAAATTCACCTCGCATTTTTCGCTGATCCTGCCGGGCGCGGGGGCCGCCTCCTCGGTCAATCTGGCGGATATCGGCCAGGCTTCAACGGCGTCCAGTTCCGCCTATGCCAGTTCTACGATCAGCCCCACTGTCACCTACAAGAACCTGCTGATGTCGGCCAATGTGATGGATTTGGCAGCGGCCAAATTGCAGGCAGAGCCGGGTTCCTTGCCCATGCCTGTGATCCGGCTGGTGGATGAGACAAGTTTCATCACGGTGGAAATGCAAGGACTCTCGCCTGAGGAAGCACGCGACCGGGCACAGGCCATGCTGGATGCTTTTTCCGGTGCGCTGAACACATTGCGCAATGACGAGATCAAGCGGCGCGAGGGTTCTACCGTTGACACGGTGCGTCAATACGAAGGGGCCGTGAATGCCGTGCGCGAGAAGATCAGCGCGCTGCAGGTGAAGAGCGGCCTCAACTCGGTTGAGCAGTATACGGCGATGGTGGCGGCGGCAGACCAGCTGGAAGCGCGCACCGCCGAGACGGAAGCCGCCCTTGCCCGTTCCGAGTCTTCGGCAGGAGCACTTGCCGCCACCCTGAATACGTCGCCGGAACAGGCGGCGCTGGCCATGAAACTGCATGCCGACCCGCAATTTGCGGCGCTGGCTGATGCGACGGCCAAAGCCGAGGCCGCCTATGCTGAAGCGGGCCGGCAATTTGGAACGCGCCATCCCAAGGTCGCAGAAGCGCGCAGCCAGTTCCAGGGGGCGGAAGCGCAAATGCAGGCGCGCGCCACCCAACTTACCGGTCTGAAACCCAAACAATTGCAGGGCAAGTTTGACCTCTCCGCCACGGGACAACGCTCGGCCTTGATGGCACAGCTTGTGACCACGGAAACTGAGCGGCAGGGGCTTGCGGCGCAGCTTGCCAGCGAAAGGCAGGATCTCGCGCTGCGGCGCCAGGCCATTGCGGCACTTGTTCCCGTCGCTTCGGACCTTGACCGGCTCAACCGCGACTACAAGGTGGCGGAAGCGGTGTTTGCCTCGGCGCTGGCGCGCGTCAACACATCGAAGACTGACATTTTTGCCTCCTATCCCATGGTGCAGGTGACGGAGGCGCCGGTGAAGCCCGTATTGCCATCGTCCCCCAACAAGAAATTGGTGCTGGCGGCGGCCCTTGCCTCATCGCTCATGCTGTTCCTCGCTGCTTTTCTCGGCTGGATCCGGCGGCCGCTCATCGACAAGCTGCTGAAAGCCCCGGACGCGGCGTGATGATGAAGCGCACGCTGCCGGAATCGATCTGCTTCTGGAGCCTGGTGCTCACCTGGCCGCTCTATGGGCTGGGGGCGCTCTATATCACCGGCCCGGTGCTGGCGTGGATGCTGCTGCTTCTCATTCTGTTGTCGGCTTATCTCGGCCCCGCCGTGCGCCGGGACCTGGCGCTGGCAGGACCCGTGCCATTGATCGTGTGGATCTGGATCGCGGGCATGCTGGCCATGCTGGTGACCCTGTGGGTTGGGCACCTCAACTGGAATCTCGGTCTGGCGCAGACCATCAAGTCATCAATCGGCTGGGCCAAGGGCTGGGCCATGATCGCGATATTCATGCTGGTCGGTGCCGTGCTGCAAATCCGCCGTGAGGTTCTGGTGCGCGGCCAGAACATTGTGGGCCTTGTGACGCTGCTGCTCTTTCCCCTGATGTTCGTGGCGCCGCATGTGGGCCTGCCATCGCGGCTCTTCGTGTCGCCCCTGCAGGCTACAGGTGGGCCGGGCCCCGAATATTTCAGCGTCTATCTCTACATCGTCGATCCTGAGACCATGACGCCGCGCTGGCAATTCTTTGCGCCCTGGGCGCCCTTCGCCGGGCTGCTCGGGGTCACCATGGCGATTTTCGCGCTGGAGGACCGCAAGCGCTTCTGGCTGGTGGCGGGTCTGCTGGGTGGACTGGTGATGATCTATTTCTCCAAGTCGCGCATGAGCCTGGTCGGCCTTGCGGCTGGGGTGATCCTGCCCCGCCTGATGCCCCATCTCAAATCACCGCGCAGCTGGCTGGCGCTGGCGGGCGTCACGTCGGCCTTCGCGGCCTTCGGGCAACAGCTGGCCGATCTCGTGTTGGGTGGCGTGCAAAGCTTCCGCGCGGCGCGCATGAGCAGCACGCGGGTGCGCGATGCCATTCAGCGCATCGGCTTTCAGCGCTGGCAAACGGAAGCGCCGTGGTTCGGCCATGGCACCATCGAACGCGGCCCGCATCTCGTCGAGTTCATGCCGATCGGCAGCCATCACACCTGGTATGGCCTTCTGTTCGTCAAGGGTGTGGCGGGCTTTCTCTCGCTTCTCATTCCCTTTGCTTGGCATGTTCTGCTGGTGACGCGCGATGCGGTGGGGGGCCCGCGTGGGCGCCTGCCCTTTGCCATCATGCTCAATCTGGTGATCCTCACCTTCGGGGAAAACATCGAGGTCGAGGTCTATCTGCTGTGGCCCGCCTTTGTGCTGCTTGGCATCCACGCCCGGGAAAAGCGGGGCTGAACCATCTGTTCAAAACGAGAAGGCCCCTTCCTCACGGAAGGGGGCCCAGACAGTCTGAACCGTTGCTGGGGGAGTAACCAGTTCAGGCTGCCATCTGTGTTGCAGGGACGTTGACCAGAAGGGTCTGCACCAGCCAATTCCATGCTTCCGTGAAAGCATGTTCGGCGTGGGCAGCAGCGTAGGACCCGGCGGCGCTGGCGCGCGTGCCGCCATGGGCGTGAAGGCGCAGGAACTGCACCCAGCCCTCAACGCTGTTTTCATGCACTTCCATGGCTCCGTTGCGGATGTGCTGGCGCAGGCCATCAGCCATGGAGCAGAAGACCGGGCGTTCGGCGGCCATGGCCTCGAGTGCCACAAGGCCATAGGGCTCCCAGCGGGAGGGCATGGCAACCGCATGGCAGAGGGCCATGACTTGGGCAGGTTCCGGTGTGCTGTCGACAAAGATCACGCCGGGGTGGGCCGCCGCCTTGACCTGAAGCCAGGGCTTTTCCGGGCCATCACCCACCAGCAGCAGGCGGGTGTCCGGGAGGTCCGCCTTGACGAAGGCTTCAACCAGAATGTCGAAGCCCTTCTGTTCATGGAAGCGGCCGATGGCGCCAATGGTGAAAGGGCCCGTGGGCCGCCGGCCGGCGATGGCGCGGAAGGGCCTGAGATCGACGCAAGAGGGAATGGTGACCAGCTGGTCCGGCTGGCAGGCGCGGCGGCGCGACAACCATTCTGCCTGCGGGCCGCTCACGGCGACGATGCGGTCGAAGAGGGCATAGGTGAGGCGCATCAGATCATTGAAACGCTGGCGGTCCTGCACCTTGAGGGCGACGAAGCGCTCCGAATAGGAATGCTCCACATGCACCAGCGGTGTCGCTGGATGGCTGGCGCGCAGCGAGGTGAAGAAGGGGAGGTTCTTCCAGCAGACCGCCATGTGCGAGACGATGACATCGGCCTCGATGGCGGGGGCCACGCGGGTGCCGCGCGGCACGCGCAGGATCTGGTGGCGGTCGCGGGTTGTACCGCGGGACTCTTCCAGCCCCGCCAGAAGCCGGTTGACGCCGCCCCAGGCGGCGTCGTCGACGATGTGGACGACAGAATGTTTCATGGGGTGGGTACTCCTTTACTGAACGGGACGTCTTATTGAACGGGACGGGGCGACAGCATGCGCGCCATGTCGAAGTGCGGACCGCGCAGGCCGAGAAGTTCGGCGGCAGCGAGCGTGATGAGGGTCTTCACGGGCTCTTGGCGGAGCGGCGAGCGCGACGTGGCGAGCGCCCGGCGGGCCAGCAGGCGGGCGGTCTTGCCGTCGCCCATCATGAAGGCACGGCGGGCGAGATAGCGCAGCTGATAGGCTTCAGCCGACGGGCCGTGCTTGGCGGCAAAGGCGGGAGAAAGGTCGCGCACCTTGTCGCGCATGCGGCACCAGGTTTCAAACTGTTTGCCGAGATTGGCCGAGAGGCCGCCACGCTGGATGCGATAGCGGGTGAGGAGGCCGGGAATGCCTTCGATCTTCCAGTCGGTCGTGAGGGCAAAACGCATCCAGGCGTCAATGTCCTCAGACTGGCGCAGGGTTTCATCGAACCACCAGTCGCGCTCCGTTTCCTGGGGCGGGCGGTGGCGCAACGCCATCAACGCCTCGCGCCGGAAAACCGCTGATGAGCCATTGCCAATGGGATTGCGTCGGAAAATGTCGGCAGGCGTGATGCCCTTCAGCTTAGGGCGCTGGGCCACCTTGAGGAAGACGCCCTCCTCGTTGATCATGGATGAGCCCGCATAGCTCAGACCCACATCGGGATTGGCAGTCAAGTGCGCGATGTGGCGTTCCAGCTTTTCCGGTTCCCACACATCATCGGCATCGCAGAAGGCGATGAATTCGCCGCGTGCGTGATGGATGCCGGAGTTGCGGGCACCCGCGAGCCCACGGTTCCTCTGGCGGATGACGCGCAACCGGGGATCGTCATGGGCCTTCAGCAGGGCCGGTGTTTCGTCCGTTGCGCCATCGTCGATGACGATCAATTCGAAGTCGACAAAGGTCTGGCGCGACAGGGCCGCAAGCGTTTCGCGCACGGTGGCGGCGACATTGTAGGCGGGAACGATGATGGAGGCGCGGGGTGTGTGGGTCATGGTGTCTTTCCAGTGTTCAACGGCTGAAGGCAAGGGCGCGCAGGCGGCGCGGCAGGAAGGGGGCGGCGAGGGCCCCGGCAAGTGTCATGCCGCCCCGCCAGGGCGGCGAGAGGAAGGAGCGTGGCGAGCGCGCCATGCCGGCAGCGGCAAGTTTCAGGGCTTCGAAGCCAGGCGCGCCGGTGCGGAGCGCGCGGCGGGCGAGATAGCGCAGGTTTCCGGCATCGGCTGCGGCCACATCGCGGGGCGGCAGGGCAGAAGCTGTGGCCTGCAAGGTGGCGAGCGCCTTGTGCCAGCCAGCGCGCATTTGCGGCAGGTTGGCGGAGAGGCCAGTAATGCTGGTGCGGTAGCAGACGAGATGGGCGTCAATGCCCGAGATCTGCGCGCCAGCAGCCGAGATGCGCACCAGAAACTCCACGTCTTCGTTGTGGATGATGCTTTCGTCAAAGCCGCCACTGGTATGGAAGATGTCTCTCCGCAGCACCAGGTTCGACATGGTGCAGACAGGATTGTCACGCAGGAAGTCTGCCGGCACGAGGCGGCGTGGATAGACCGTAGAGTAGGTCTCAGGCCGCTCAGGCGCGCTTCGGAAGAAGGAAATCTGCCCGTAGCAGCCCGCCACATCGGCATTGTTGTCGAGTTCGGCAAGACTGAGGGAGAGCTTTTCCGGCGTCCAGATGTCGTCGCTGTCGAGAAAGGCAAGGTAGTGGCCACGGGCCAGTTTGAGGCCAGCGAGGTTGCGCGCCGCAGAAGGCCCGAGCCTGTTGGTCTTGATGCTGCGGAAGCGGCTGTCGCCTGCACAGCGGGCGGCGATGAGATTGGGTGTTGTGTCTGTCGAGCCATCATCGATGAGGATGGCTTCCCAATTGGTGAAGGTCTGGGCGCGCAGGGAGGCAAGTGTTGCCTCCAGCGTAGCGGCTGCGTTCCAGCACGGGATGATGACACTGACGCAAGGCTGCGCCGCGCCAGAAGTTTGAGCGGATGACATGGGTTCGCTGTCCGTTTGTGTTGCACACGGCATAGCGCCTGACGCCGTCCGCCCTCACCAACCCGGCGGCAGAGCCCGCGCTCCCATCGGGGGATGACTCCTATCCTTTGGGACAGTGGGCCGCGCCCAAGGTGTCTGCCGTGATGCCACCTGCGCCGGAGCGGAGGCGGCACGAGGCTGCGAGAAGACCCCCATCACATTGCAGGGGCAATACATGACACAGTTGCGTAACTTCAGACATAACAAGACCATTGTGGCGGGAGTGATTTCTCTCGCTTTGGCGGGGTGTTCCGGACACGGAGCCATCAGCAATCTCGAACCGGTGGCGGAGGGGAAGAGCTATCAGGCCGAATACCGCAGCCACGATGGCAAAGCGAAGATCGTTCCCGCATCCGCGACGCTCAATGAAACGCGCTGCACCCCGGAAGCAGCCGCCGCAGATGCGGCGCCTTCCGTGTTGGGGCGGCAGCTTCTGTCGCCTGGCGATCTCGTGGATGTGGTGATCGGCACCGATGAATTGCTCTCCGGAAAATATGAAGTGGCGTCTGACGGCATGCTGGAGATCCGTGATCTTGTGGCCGTGCCGGCCCATGGCCGTTCGCCGCAAGACGTGGCGGGCGATGTGGCGCGGGCTTTGGTGCGGGCCAAGCTTTATGGTGTTGCGCCTGCAGTCTCGGTGCGGCTTGCGGACTATGGTGCGGTGCGCGTGTTCGTGAGCGGCGCAGTCTTTGAGCCGGGCGATGTGAGCCTCGGCGGGTCGGCTTCCGCCGACAAGGATGGAACCCGCGAAGATGCCGTTGGTGCTGCCACGCTGGGCCGCCGCCTGTCGCGCGCCTTGCAAAGTGCGGGCGGGGTGCGGCCTGATGCCGATCTCTCTCGCGTCACCATCCAGCGCGGCAGCCGCCGCATGGTGGTGGATGCGCGGCCCGCGCTTTCCGGCCGCGCCTTCGACGACATGATCCTGCTGGAAGGCGATCAGGTGAGTGTGGCCAGCCGCGGCTGTTTCCAGGCGGCTTTGCTTGTGCCCTCTGCTGTATCACCCGTGGGTGCCAAGGTTTTCATGTCGAACCTCACAGAGCCTGCCACCAGCAATGCCAGTGCCGCCATCGGCAAGGAGACGCGGGAGCTGCGCTATGGCACCCGCATGTTGCAGGCCCTTGTCGGCATGAATTGCGTGGGCGGCAGCAAGCTGACCAACGCCGGACGCACGGCCATCCTCTATTCGCGCAATCCGGAGTCCGGAAAATCCATCGTCATTGAGCGCAACATCGAAGAACTTGTGCGCAACGCCGACCGCGATGACTATGATCCCTTCATCCTGCCCAATGACGCGCTCGCCTGCTACGACAGCGGCGCGACAGACATTGTGAAGCTGGCGCAAAGCTTCGGCATCGTTGCGGGCGCCGTTGTCGCCGGACGGGGGCTGTGATGACGAGCGCGACACAGACCACCCCGGTGCAGCCGGACTTCAGCCGCTTGGGAAACAGCGCCCTTGTCCGCAACCTTGGCAAGATGGGGTCGGCGCAGATCGCCATCCGTGCCTCGCGGCTTCTCGCCACAGTGCTGCTCAGCCGGTTGCTGCTACCGGAAGACTATGGTCTCGCCGCCATTGTGCTGACGGCCTATGAGCTGATCGCGCTGTTCACACGCAATGGCATTTCGGCGAAAATCGTGCAGGCCGCGCCGGACGAGGTGATGCAGGTGGCCGAAACGGCCTATCGCATGACCTGGATTGTTTGCGGCGCCCTGGTGCTGCTGCAGGCGGCGGCTGCCTATCCGGTGGCGCTGTTCTACGGCGAGCCGCGCCTGGCGCTGCCCATTGCCGCCATGAGCGTGATTTATCTGGCAACACCTGTCAGCAACATTCAAGGGGCCTTCCAGCAGCGTGAGGGGCGGCTTGGCCGCATTGCACTCGCGGGCGCAGTGCAGGTGGTTGCCGATAACATCCTCACGGCGATCCTTGCGCTTTGCGGCTTTGGGCTCTGGGCGATCATCCTGCCCAAGATTCTTGTTGCCCCCATCTGGGTTTACTTCCTGCGCTATGGCCATGCCTGGCGGCCGTCGGGCGGACCCATCTCCTGGGTTGGCTGGCGGGACATCGCGCGCTTCAGCCGCAACGTGTTGGGCGTTGAACTGATGACCACATTGCAAGCGAACATGGACAACACGATCGTTGGCTATTTCCTCGGGCTGCATGCGCTCGGCCTCTATTATTTCGCCTTCAACAGCGGCCTTGGCATCACGCTGGGCCTGGTGACGGCGGCGGGCGTGGCTGTTTATCCGCATCTCTGCGAGGTGCGGGACGATGCGCAGGCGTTGCGCCAGCGCCTGGTGAAAACACGGAAGACGCTGGCCAAGGCACTTCTGCCGGTGATCGGGCTTCAGGCCTTGCTGGCCCCCATCTATGTGCCGCTGGTGTTTGGGACGAAGTGGAATGAGGCCATTCCCGTGCTGATGGTGATCTGCCTTTCGGCGGTGGCCCGGCCCTTTGCCAATGTGACATCGCAATATCTGAAAGCGCTGGGCCGCCCGGATATCGAATTCCGCTGGCAGCTTGTCATTACCGCTGTCTTGGCGTTTGCCCTTGTGGTGGCCAGCCAGTTCGGCATTCTGGCGGTGGCCTTCGCGGTGTTTGGCGTGCAGACCCTTTTTCTGACCGGATTTGTGATCGCAGTTGACCGGCGTTTCGCCACCGGGAAACTCACGCAAGAGGCTGGCCCGCGCATTCTCTTTCTGGCCATGGATGAGGGCCGTTGGGGTCCGGCCCGGTTGGTGGAGCCACTGTCGCGGCAAGGCGTTGCTGTTGGCGTTTTGACATCGGAGCGCAATGCCCTTTATCACAGCGGCCACTTGCAGTTCAGGGGGGTGCTGCCGCAATCGAAGTCCTGGCGGCGCTTGCAGCGCAGCCTGGTGGCGGCGATTGATGCCTTCAATCCCAGCCTTGTGCTGCCAGCAGATGAGCAGGCGGTGGTGTTGCTGCAATATCTCGCGAGGCGGGCTGGTCCGCAGCCAAAGCATCATGCCTTGCGACTGATCGTGGAAGCGGCGGGGGCTCCCGAGGCATGGAAGGCATCGGTTCTCAAGCACCATACAAGGCTGATGGCCGAGGCCGTCAATGTGCCCGTTCCTGCCGGACGCAAGGTCACTTCTGCGGCGGACGCGGCTCTGGCGGCGCAGGAGCTTGGCGGATCTGTTTATGTGAAGAAGTCCTTCGCCTGGGCCGGCAGCGGCAACTGGCTGTGTAAAACGCCAGAGGAAGCTGCTGACGCCTTTGTGGCCCTCAACGACCGTGTGCCGCTTGTGAAGGCTGGTCTACGCAAGCTTCTGGGCCGTGACTGGTATGTGACAGGCACCGAAGTTGACGTGGTGAAGGCGGTGAAGGGCCACTCAACAATGTATACGATGGTGGCCTGGAAGGGTGAGATGCTGGCGGGCCATTATGCCACGCGGACAAATACCGTTTCGGAAGGTGGTCCCAGCACCTGCGTTGAAATATCGGCCAATGATGAATGCGCTGAATACTGCCGCCGCATGGTGGCTGCGATGGGTTTCAGCGGCTTCCTGTCTTTCGATTTCATGTGGGATGAGGAGCGCCACTTGCATGTGCTACTGGAATGCAACCCGCGGCCCAACCAGATCATTCATCTGGGCACGGCGATGGGCGCGGACCTGTGCGGGCAATTGGCGGCGGCGTTGCGTGGGGAAAACCCCGGCATGCGTAGGGTTGCGGGTGTCACCCGCGTGGCACTTTTCCCGCAATATTGGCTGACGGAAGGGGCTGAGGCTGCGGCACAGGCGGAACACCTGGATGTTCCCTTTGGTGATCCGGAGTTGCTGGCTTTCATGCTGGAGGTGGGTGCCAAGCGAGGCCTTGACCGTGACGAGATCGAGAAGGTGTTGTTAACCGCAGTTCCCGCCCTTTGACCTATGCTTTGGTATAGTCGCTTATACGCCGGAGGACGTGCAAGCGGCCCGGGCCGCGGATAGGATTGCGCCTTGCACGTTGACATTTGCCAGTGAAAGGACACCCCGAGATGAAGTTTGTGCTGAAAGTGATTGCCGCGGCCTTTTTTGCCTTGAGTGCAGTTGCAATGGCCCAGGCGAGCGACCTTGCAGCGCCCAAGGGCGATGTGGTGCTGACCGTGACGGGTGCCATCGGCGCCAGCAATGGCAATGGCGCAGCGGCCTTTGACATCGACATGCTGAAGGCGATGCCAGCCGTCACCTTCAAGACGCACACCAACTGGACTTCCGGCGAGACAGAATTCACGGGCGTTGCGCTGGATGCCTTCCTCGCGGCCCTGGGGGCCAAGGGGCAGAACCTGCATGCGGTGGCGCTCAACGACTATGCCGTGGATGTGCCGGCCGCCGATGCGACTTCAGGCGGACCCATCATCGCCTATCTCATGGATGGCAAGGAAATGTCGCCGCGCGACAAGGGCCCGCTGTGGATCGTCTATCCCTTCGACAGCAAGCGCGAATACAAGACCGAGGCCATTTATTCCCGGTCCATCTGGCAGTTGAACAGGATTGAGATACAATAGCAGACGATGCTGAGCACAGGCGCGCGGGAGTCAGGCAATGGCCAGCCGCCCCAGGGACTGCCCCGCCGGGGCGTGCTTCTGGTGGCGGCCATTGTCATTTCGGCGCTGGCTGTTCTCTTTCTCGGCATGCGGGTGGCGGAGCGCATGGAGGCGCTGCAATCCGCCCCGCAGGACAATGTGCAGTGGTCGCTGGCGCAGCTTGACGTGGAGTTGCTGGCGCTTGATGTTGCCGCCAAGGATGCGCAACTGGCACGGGGCGATGAAGGCCTTGCGCTGAAGACCCTGCGGCAGCGTTTTGACATTTTCTACAGCCGCGTGAACACCATCGCCAATTTGCCGCTGTTTCGCGACAACACGCTGCCTGAGCCCACCGCCCATGCGCTGGCAATGATCAAGACCGCGCTGGAGCGCCTGGCCCGGGAAATCGACGGGGATGATGCTGCCCTTGTTGCGGCGCTGCCCGTGGTGGTGGCCGACATTGAATCGCTCCGGCCGCAGGCGCGGTTCATCACGCTGGCGGGGGTGAAACTTTATGCCAGCGAGTCTGACGCCACGCGCAGCGAGCTGTCGCGGCTTCTGGAACAGACGGCACTGGTCAACACGCTGCTCATTCTGGCCATCGGCGCGGCGCTCATCTTTCTGGCGCGGCAGATCCGAATTTCCAGGCGGCACGCGGCGGAACTGGAACAGAGCAGCAGCCGCAATGCCAGCACGGTGAACGCCTCGCTGGATGCCATTGTGGTGATCAACATGGCGGGCGAGATCGTGGAGTTCAATCCCGCCGCGGTGCAGACCTTTGGCTACTCCCGCAATGCCGCCATTGGGGCGCAACTGGACAACCTCATCATACCCGAACGCCACCGTGCCGCCCACCGGGCCGGTTTGGTGCGCCTGCGCGAAACAGGGCAGGGCAAGGTGGTGGGCACGGGACGCGTTGTCATGGAAGCACTGCGTTCGGATGGCAGCGAGTTTCCGGTGGAAATGTCGCTGGCGCAAAGCCATGCGCCGGGTGGGCGTGTTGTGACGGCTTTCCTGCGCGATATTTCACAGCGGGTGGAGCAGGAGGCGGAGTTGCGCCGGGCCCGCGATGAGGCGCTGGAAGGCTCCCGCGCCAAATCACAGTTTCTGGCGATGATGAGCCACGAGATGCGCACGCCGCTCAATGGCGTGATGGCGCTGCTTGATCTTCTTGGTGCCGGCAAGCTGACGGCCAAGCAGAAATCCTATGTGGAAACGGCGGCGGCCTCAGCCGAAATCCTGAAGCAGCATGTGGATGATGTTCTTGACCTGACGCGCATCCAGGCCGGCAAGCTGGAGTTTTTCCCGCGGGTGTTCAATCTGGTGGAATTGCTGGAAGAGGTGCAGAGCCTGAACCTGGCCACGGCGGCGCAGCGCGGCAACCGCATCAGCCTTTCCGTTGACATGCCCGAGCCCTATTTCGTGGCGGACCGCAAGCGCCTGCATCAGGTTCTCACAAATCTCGTTGGCAATGCCATCAAGTTCACCGAGAATGGCCGCATTTCCATTGCGGCGCGTTTTGTGAACGTAAAGGCAGATGTGGTGACGCTGCAGTTTGAAGTGTCTGACACCGGCATTGGCATCGCGCCCGACATGCAGGCAGCAATTTTTGAAGACTTTGTAACGCTCGATACATTCGAGCAGCGCAATGCCTCGGGCACGGGGCTGGGGCTTCCCATCTGCCGCAGCATTGTGGAAGGCATGGGCGGCACTATCGGAGTCGAGAGCAAGCCGGGGGACGGGGCTCGTTTCTGGTTCCGGGTGCCGTTGAAGGCGGCCTTCGCCGATCAGGTGAAATCAGCCGTGATCACCAGCAAGGCAGCCCTTCGCAAGCCGCGGCGGGCGCTGAAGGTGCTGGTGGTGGAAGACAACGAGACCAACCGCTTTGTGGCGCGTGAACTGCTTGTGTCGATGGGATGCCATGCAAGCCTGGCCAACAACGGGGCGGAAGGTGTCGCCGCCGCGGAAGCCCAGCGCTTCGATCTCATCCTCATGGACATCAGCATGCCGGTGATGAACGGCTGGGATGCGGCCCGGGCCATCCGCGCCGGAGCCGGTGCCTCACAGAATGTGCGCATTGTCGCGCTGACGGCGCATGTGCTGCCGGGCGAGAGTGCCCTGCTCAAGGAAAGCGGCATGGATGGCTTTCTGGTGAAGCCGCTGCGGCGCGACGCGCTGCTCGCCCTGCTGGATGAGGGGCAAGGTGTGACGCGGGGTGCAACAGTATTGGAGATGGGCGCGCCCTTGCGGGCCGGATTGATCAGTCACGGTCCATTGCAGGAGATGAAGGACCTGCTGGGAGAGGCAGTTTTCGCGGAACGTCTTGCGGCCTTCGACAAGGAATTGCAGGCGGGCGTGCGGCAGCTGAAAAGCCTGTGCAAGGCCGGAGACGCAGCGAAGCTAGCGGCACTCGCCCATCGGCTTGCGGGATCCGCATCGGTGTTTGGCGCGGCAGGGCTTGTGGCATCGCTCCAGGAATTAGAGGTGCGCGGCAAGGCCGGGCGCTGTGACAAGGCGCTGGTGGCGCAGTTCTCCGGCGATGCGGAATTGACGCGGGCGGCGCTGAAAGGTTTGTAGATTTTTTACAGCCGCTGCCCCTCAGCATCGAAGATGTGAACATGTGCGGCGGTTGGGGCGATGTGCACCTTGGCGCCCACGTCCAGTTTGGGATCGCCCTTCACTTCCACCAGCAGCGTCTGGCCGGCTGCCGTCGAGCAGTGAACGTAACCCACTTCGCCCAGCCGCTCCACCAGTTCCACCGTCGCGGCGAGGCCCTTGGCGGTGAAGCCGCAATGTTCAGGACGGAAGCCGATGGCGATTGTGCTGCCAACTGGCCCAGGGCTGGGCAGGGGAATGGAAAGGTTGCCCAGGGCCGCAGTCTTGCCATCGGCCGTCACGCCCTCCACGATGTTCATGGCAGGGGAGCCGATGAAGCGGGCGACGAAGAGATTGGCGGGCTTGTAATAGAGATCAAGCGGCTTGCCCGCCTGCTCGATGCGGCCCTGGTTCATCACCACAATGGTGTCGGCAAGCGTCATGGCTTCCACCTGGTCATGCGTCACATAGATGATGGTGGCCTTGAGCAGCTTGTGCAGGCGGGCGATTTCCACCCGCGTGTTGACGCGCAATGCTGCATCAAGATTGGAGAGCGGTTCGTCGAACAGGAAGACCTGGGGCTTTCTGACAATGGCGCGGCCGATGGCGACGCGCTGGCGCTGTCCGCCGGACAGTTCTCGCGGCTTGCGCTTGAGCAGCGGTTCGAGCTTCAGGATGCGGGCGGCTTCCGCCACGCGCGCGGTGATCTCATCCTTGGGGGTGCCCGCGAAGCGCAGGCCGAAGGCCATGTTCTTCTCCACGTCCATGTGGGGATAAAGCGCATAGGACTGGAAGACCATCGCGATGCCGCGCTTGGCCGGGGCAAGGTTGCCGACATTGCTGCCGCCGATGGCGATGGTGCCGGAGGTGACAGGCTCCAGCCCCGCGATGGAGCGCAGAAGCGTGGACTTGCCACAGCCTGACGGGCCGACCAGCACCACGAAGCTGCCGTCTTGCACCTTGAGATTGATGTCCTTCAGGACATCGACCGGGCCATAGGACTTGTGCAGGTTCTGGATCAGGACTTCAGCCATTGTGCCTCACTTGACGGCGCCGGATGTGAGCCCGCGGATCAGCTGCCGCGAGAAGATGACGTAGAGAACGAGGACGGGAACGATGGCGGTGGAAAGAGCCGCAAGCACGGCGTTCCAGTCGGTGATGTATTGGCCCAGAAACTGCTGCACGCCGAGCGTGATGGTCTGCTTGCCGCCCGCAGGCGCCAGAAGCAGCGGAAACCAGAGATCATTCCACACGGGGATCATCACGAAGACGGCGACCGTGGCCATGGCGGGCCGGAGCAGCGGCAGGATGATGTAGAAGAAGATGTGAATTTCCGAGAGGCCATCGCAGCGGGCGGCCTCGCGCAGGTCCTTGGGGATCTGCTGGATGAATTCCGAGAGGATGAAAATGGCGAGCGGCAGGTTCTGCGCCACATAGACCAGAATGAGCGCCGTCAGCGTGTTGATCATGCCAAGACCCGACATCATCTTGATGATGGAGACAGAGCCCAGGCGGATGGGCACCATGATGCCGATGGAGAGGAACAGGGCCAGCAACGTGTTCCAGCGGAACTTGTATTCGGTGAGGGCCCAGGCGGCCATGGCACCGAACAACAGGGTGAAGAGGATGGTGCCGCCCGTGACGGTGATGGAGTTCAGATAATAGGTGCCGACACTCGAGTCGCCGAAGACCCGGTCGTAGCCCACCAGATCAATGTTGCCGGGATAGGGTGGCACGAGCGGCGTGTTGAAGATGGCGCGCTTGGCCTTGAAGCTGTTCATCACCACCAGCACAATGGGGAAGAGGGCGAGCAGCGTGTAAAGCCCGAGGATCCCGTGGACAATAAAAGCGGAGACGGGCTTGCGCATCAGAATGAATACCTGTGCATGCGCCGCTGGATGAGGAAGAGATAGATCATCACGCCCACCAGGATGATGAAGAACATCATGGTGGCGATGGTGGAACCCATGGAGACATCGCCCAGCTGCAACTGGTTGCCGAAGAATACGCGGTAGAAGAGGGTGCCCATGATGTCGGCGGAGAAGTTGGGCCCGGCGAGCGCGCCCTTCATGGCGTAGATCAGATCAAAGGCGTTGAAGTTGTTGACGAAGGTGAGAACCGAGACAAGCCCGATGGTGGGCCAGATCAGGGGCAGCTTCACGTAGAAAAAGGCCTGGAACTGGTTGAGGCCATCGACCGTGGCCGCATCAATCAATTCATCGGGGATGGCGAGAAGTGCGGTGTAGATGAGGATCATCGGAATGCCGACGAACTGCCAGACCGAGATCAGGGAAATGGTGATGAGGGCGGTTGACTCATCGCCGAGCCACGGCGCGAACAAGGTGCCAAGCCCCACGGATTTCAGGAACATCTTGGCGATGCCCCAGAGCGGCGAGAGGATGAGCTGCCAGGAGAAGCCGATGATGACCACCGAGAGCATGGTGGGCATGAAGATGAGGGTGCGGTAGGCGGCGCGGAAGCGCAGCACGGGCAGGGAAAGCAAGGCCGCAAGCGCAAGCCCGATGGGGTTTTGCACCAGAATGTGGATGAGGAAAAACTTGCAGTTGTTCCAGAAGGCGTTCCAGAACGGGCCGGACCAGGTGGTGTCAGTCAACAGCGTGATGAAATTGGCGAGGCCCACATAGACATAGCTGCCGTCATTCTGCTTGTCGTAGAGCGAGCTGAAAATCGTGTCGAGCAGCGGATAGATGGAGAAGAGCGAGTAGATGATGACGGCGGGTGCCAGAAAGAAAGTAATGACGCCGAGATAGGCGCCGCTGCCCATGCCGACGATCGCGTGCTGTTGCGGTGCTGCTGCGGGAGAGGGCGGGGCCGCCATGATGCGCGCTTTCTCAAGAGGTCATCCTCCCCCGGCGGGTGCCGGGAGAGGATGGGATTGCGGTTACTTCTGGTGCGGCGCGTACCACTTCTTGAGGCCGTCTTCGAGCTGGGCGCCCGCAGCTTCTGGCGTCATGGTGCCGTTGATCACCTGGGCGGAGACGTTCCACATCTCGTTTTCGAGATTGGGCGTGCCGCGCGAGAGGATCTGGTAGGAGTTGCGGATGGTGCTCTTGCAGGTGCCGCGCCAGTTCACGAATTCCTGGGCCACGTCGTCGGTCAGCGTCACCTTGGCGTTGGACAGCGGGAAGAAGCCGGGCAGGGCATTCGCATAGAGATTGGCGAATTCTTCCGAACCGATCCAGTCGAGGAACACCTTGGCGTCAGCCGCATTGGCAGACTTGGCGTTCATGCCTATGCCGATGTCCGTGTGATCGGAGATATAGCAAT
Organism: Hyphomicrobiales bacterium; assembly: GCA_046349175.1. Taxonomy (GTDB): domain Bacteria; phylum Pseudomonadota; class Alphaproteobacteria; order Rhizobiales; family Aestuariivirgaceae; genus Aestuariivirga. The sequence continues at coordinate 62,313 of JAXMCS010000013.1, forward strand.
CCGAAGCACTGGCCGGCGGCGGGGCCTTGAAGGCGCCCATGTTGACCTTCTGGCCGCGGAAGGTGGAGATGTCCCAGGATCCGGCGGCATAGATCGCGCCCTTGCCAAGACCGAAGAGGTTCTGGCTGTCGGGATAGGTTTGGGCCTTGTAGCCATCACCCAGATAGGGGCCCCACTTGGCCAGCGACTTGAAGGTGTCGATGTAGGGCGCATCGGTCAGCTTCTGGGTGCCGTCGATCAGGGCCTTGCGGCCGTCTTCGCCCTTCCAGTAGTTGGGGCCGATGTTCTGGAAGCCCATGGTGGCAGCTTCCCACTGGTCGTTGGTGCCAAGCACAAGCGGCGTGTAGTTGCCGTTGGCCTTGATCTTGTCGAGGACGGCGAAGAATTCCTCTTCCGTCTTCGGCGGCTCGACGCCCACTTCCTTGAAGATGTCTTTGTTGTAGATGAAGCCGTGGATCACCGAGGCCATGGGCACGCAGAAGGTGGTCTTGCCGTCATCGGTGGTCCAGGCGGATTTGGCCACATCCGAGAAGTTGGCCATGCTGGGAATGTCATTCACCGGCGCAAGGTAGCCCTTATTGAAGAGTTCGAGCGAGGCATCGAAGGGACGGCAGGTGATGATGTCACCGGCGGTGCCGCCTTCCAGCTTGGCATTGAGGGCCGCGTTGTATTCCTTGGGCGCGGTCGGGGTGAATTCCACCGTGATGTCCGGGTGCTTGGCGTTGAAGGCCGGAATGATCTTGTCTTTCCAGATGGTGGCGTCGTCGTTGCGCCAGCTTTCGATGGTGAGCTTGCCGGCAGACGCGGCACCGCTCATGGCCGCAACCGCGGTGGCGGCCAGAAGCAGGGTCTTGATCGTGGTCTTCATCATGGGGTTCTCCTTTTCCTCCCGTTGAATATCCAAAGGCTACTCCCGGCCTTCGAGTTTCGACAAGGCCAGCCTGAGGTTTCCATTGGCCTCAGCCAATTTTTCTTGCGCCGCAGCATAGCTGCCCTCGCCCTTGCACAACAGCACGGCGGGCTTGATCTGGTTATGGCAGGCGGTGAGCGCCAGCTCCGCGGCCCCAAGCTCCACATGGGCAATGGCCGCCACGATGTGGGCGGCCCGCTGGCGCAGCTTTTCGTTGCCGGCCTGCACATTCACCATATAGCCATCATGCACGGCACCGAGGCGGGTGAAGGCGAGCGTGGAGATCATGTTGAGGGCCGCCTTCTGGGCCGTGCCAGCCCCCATGCGGGTGGAGCCCGCGATGATCTCCGGGCCGCTCCCGAGCACCACTTCCACATCTGCCGCCGCCGCCAATGGCGAGCCTGCATTGTTGACGACGGCGATGACCGGGCAGCCGCGGGCCCGGGCTTCTTCCGCGGCGGCCACCGTGTAGGGCGTGCGGCCTGAGGCGGCGACGGCGATCAGGACATCGGAGGACTTCAACACACTGGCGGCCTTGCGTCCGGCCTCGGCGTCATCCTCGGCGTCAGCCAGGGTTTCGAAAATCGCGGCGCGGCCACCGGCCAAAAGATAGAGCAGGCGGTCTTCTTCGAGGCCGAAGGTGGCGGGCAGTTCCGCGCCATCCTGCACACCGATGCGCAGGCTGGTGCCCGCACCTGCGTAAGCAAGGCGGCCGCCGGCATTGATCTGGGTTGCCACGCAGCGGGCGGCGGCGGCGATCTGCGGGGCAGCTTTGCGGACGGCGGCGATGGCGCGCTCTTGGCCGGCCTGCAGCGTGTCGAGAATGCGGGCGTCATCCCAGGCATCAAAGCCTGCGAGGTTCTTGAGATGGTGTTCCGTGATCAATGCGGTCGCCATGGTTAATCAATACCAAAATAGGACCACTTGTCCAGATGAATCTGTGAAGGAAGGGAACTCGGAAAATTATCTGCCGTTATTATATTGTATTCGCTTGACTATATCAGCATTAACAAAATCCTTCTGTTTTGGTATTGTTGTGGTATTGTAGCAGCCATGACGGATCAACGTGTTTTTCTGGGCATTGACGGCGGTGGTTCCAAATGCCGGGCGCGGCTCAGGCGGGCCGATGGCCAGTTGCTGGCCGAAGCGGTGGGTGGTGCTGCCAATATCTATCAGGACTTTGAGGGCGGCCTTGCCACGGTGCTGGCCGTGGCCCGCGAGGCCGCAACACAGGCCGGTGTCACGCTGGCTGACCTTCATGCCGGGCTGGGACTGGCAGGGATTGTCACCTCCGTGGGTGCGGCCCGCATTGCGGCGGCAAATCTTCCCTTCGCTTCTGTCACCGCAGACAATGATGCCTTTGCAGCCTGTGTGGGGGCGTTCAGCGGCGGCAATGGCGGCATTGTGATCGCAGGCACGGGCTCCATCGGTGTCGGCATTATGGGCAGCGAACGGCACATGGTGGGGGGCTGGGGTTTTCAACTGGGGGATCACGGCTCGGGGCGTGGCTAGGGCACCATGCGGTGCGGCGGGCGGCGCTGGCGCTCGGTGTTTGCTGCAGCCCACGGGGCTGACGGAAGCAGTGCTGGAGAAAACCGGGCGGACGCGCGAGGCACTGTCGCGCTGGTCGGAACAGCGCGCGAGTTGCCGAGACTATGCACAATTTGCTCGGTGATATTGCTCGGCAGCACGACCGGCGATGTGAAACGCCGACATTGTATGATCGAGGAGTGCCGCAAAGCGATCTCAAAACTCGTACGCCCGCTTCTGGCACGCGGCGCGCAACTGGCGCTCTTGGGCGGATGAACTGGTCTATCCGCCCTATCTCATTCTGCCGATGTGCGGGCAGCCCTTGTGCGCCGCAGGCCAGTGTTTCATGGATGGTGCGATCATGCTGGCCCGGCGGGCCAATGGAACGCGGAAGCTTGGTCATGAACTTGGCCCGCCCGGTTCCGGCCCGAGCATTTTCGGAACGGGATGAGGCACCGCCCGCGCATCAAATCGGTGCAGGATGCCGTGGCCCAGGGCCAGTGAAGGCGGGCGATTCCCTGCCAAGCGGAGAACGTGACATCGCGGAACTGCTCGATGTGAGCCGGGTGACAGTGCGCAAGGCTTTCACCGAACTGGTGGCGGAAGGGCTTCTGGTGCAGCGGCGCGGCTCCGGCACCTATGTGCGCGGGGCGTCGGGACGGATCGAGCAGCCACTGTCGCGCCTGACCAGCTTCAGCGAGGACATGAAGCTGCGCGGCAAGGAAACCCGCTCGGAATGGCTGGAACGCAGCGTGGGCCTGCCGACGCCAGAAGAGGCCTTGAAGCTTTCCATGTCGCCCAGCGAGCGGGTGTGCCGTTTCCACCGCCTGCGACGGGCGGATGGTGTACCACTCGCCCTGGAACATGCCGTGGTGCCGCAGCGTTTTCTGGAAGATCCCATGGCGGTTGATGTGTCACTTTATGCCACGCTGGAGGCCCGTGGCCTGCGCCCTGTGCGGGCCTTGCAACGGCTGCATGCCACTGCGCTCGCAGCGCGCGAAGCGGCCCTCCTTGAACTGCCGAAAGGTAGCCCCGCCCTGTTCATCGAGCGCATCTCCTATCTGCCGGATGGGCGCACGGTGGAATACACCTGCTCGCAATACCGGGGTGACAGCTACGACTTCGTTGCGGAACTGACACTGGCAGCGGAGGGCACACCATGAGCAGCCTGATGCGGCAGGAAGCGTTGGAGGCGCCGGAGGCGGTGGCGCGCTTTCTCACAACAAATGCCCCTGCGCTGGCCGCCCTGGAGCAGCGTCTTGCGGCTGCGCCTCCCACTTTTGCCGTGACCTGCGCACGTGGCAGCTCTGACAATGCGGCGGCCTATTTCAAATATGCGCTGGAAATTGCCGATGGCACGCCGGTGGCCTCGCTGGGGGCATCGGTGGTGAGTGTCTACGGCACGCGGCTGAAACTGTCGGGCGCGCTGTGCCTGACAATATCCCAATCCGGGCAAAGCCCTGACATTGTCGCGCTGCAGGAGGAAGCCCGGCGGGCGGGCGCGCTCACTGTCGCGCTGGTCAATGCGGACAATTCGCCTGTGGGGCGCTCCGCAGACATTTGCCTTTCCCTGTGCGCCGGCCCTGAGAAAAGCGTGGCCGCGACCAAAAGCTTTATTGCGTCGCTGGCGGGGGCTGCGGCCATAGTCGCGGCCTGGCGGGGGGATGCTGCATTGAAGGCGGCGCTTTCCGACCTGCCGGAGCAGTTGCGAAGGGCCTGTGCCGGCACATGGCCTGAATTTGTGGAGACGCTGGCTGCCGCACACTCCCTCTATGTGCTGGGGCGTGGTCCGGCATTTCCCATCGCCGCCGAAATTGCCCTCAAGCTGAAGGAAACCTGCGCGCTGCATGCGGAGGCCTATTCCGCCGCGGAAGTGATGCATGGTCCGCTGGAACTGGTGCAGACAGGTTTTCCGGCCATCGTGCTGGCACCTGAAGATGCAGCGCAGCCGGCCATGAAGGCCGCGGCGCAGCGGCTGGCGGGGCTGGGGGCGAAGGCACTTCTTCTAGGGGGTGGCGGGTTTCCGCTGACACCCGCGGGCCACGCCCTGTTGCAGCCCTTGCCGCTGGTGCAGACGGCCTATCTCGCCATCGAGGCGCTGGCGCGGCGGCGTGGGCGAAATCCCGACACGCCGCATAATCTGAAGAAAGTGACGGAGACGGTGTGATGGCCATTGCACTGACCGGGGCACGGATCTTTGACGGTGACGCCTTTCACGAGGGCAAGGCCGTTCTCATTGAAGGTGGGCGCATCACCGGAATCGTTGAGGTGGCACAGCTTGCAGGGGATGTGCGGCCCATCGCACTGGGTGGCGGGCTTCTGGCGCCCGGCTTTATCGATGTGCAGGTGAATGGCGGCGGCGGGGCCTTGCTTAACAGCGCGCCCACGGTTGAATGCGTGCAGCAGATTGCCAAGAGCCATCGCAAGTTTGGCACGGTGGGCATGTTGCCCACGGTGATCACTGACCGGCCCGAGGTGACAACAGCGGCCATTGCCGCCGTGCGGGAGGCCCGGGCGAGTGTGCCGGAACTTCTCGGCATTCATGTGGAGGGGCCATTCCTCGATCCCGCCCGCAAGGGGGCCCACGAAGCGCATCTGATCCGCCCCAGGGAGGAGGCGGATATCACCCTTCTGACAGAGGCCAAGTGCGGCGTGCTGATGGTGACGGTGGCGCCCAACAGGGTCGAGGCCCGGATGATCCGCAGGCTGGCCCAGGCAGGTGTGCGCGTCAGCCTCGGCCATGCGGAGGCACGCTTTGCCGAGGCCCGGGCGGCGCTTGATGCGGGGGCCACGGCCTTCACCCACCTCTACAATGCCATGAGCCAATTGACAGGCCGCGAACCCGGCATGGTGGGGGCGGCGCTTTCTGATGAGAAGAGTTTCATCGGCATCATTGCCGATGGCCATCACGTGCATGATGTGTCGCTGTGGTTGGCCTTTGCAACAACACCGCTGTCGCGGTTCATTCTGGTGAGCGATGCCATGCCGCCCGCTGCCGGGGGGCCAGACCAGTTTCTGTTGCAGGGCCGTATGGTGACACGGGTGAAGGGCCGCCTGCAACTCGATGATGGCACATTGGCGGGTTCCAATCTCACCATGGATGAGGCGGTGCGCCACTGCGTGGGCAAGCTGGGTGTGCCATTGGCGGCGGCATTGCAGATGGCCTCGCGCAATCCCGCGCGCTTTCTGGGACTTGATGATCTTGGGGTGATCGCGCCCGGGGCGCGGGCCAGCCTCGTTCATCTTGATGATGATCTCGCGGTGAAGCAGACTTGGGTGGACGGACAATGAAGGGCAGGCCATGAAACAGGTGCGGGTGCTGGTGGTGGGTGTGGGCAACATGGGGCTGTCCCATGCGCGGGCCTACCGGGACAATGCGGGCTTTGCCATTGCCGGGCTGTGCAGCCGCGGCATCGAAGCGCGGGCCGACATTGCCGCCGAATTTCCGGGCGTGGCGCAATTCAATGACTACGCAACGGCGCTGGCCGCCTGCAAGCCGGATGCTGTTTCCATCAATACCTGGCCTGAAACCCACGGAGCCTATGCCAAGATGGCCCTGAACGCGGGATGCCATGTGTTCATCGAAAAGCCGCTGGCCACGACTGTGGCCGAGGCGGAAGAGCTTGCGGCGCTGGCCAATGCCAAGGGCCTGAAGATCGTGATCGGCTATATCCTGCGGGTGCACCCGTCGTGGATGAAATTCGTGGAACTGGGCCGCACGCTGGGCAAGCCCCTGGTGATGCGCATGAACCTGAACCAGCAATCCTCCGGCGCACAGTGGGAGGTGCACAAGCATTTGATGGCGTCGATTTCACCGATTGTCGATTGCGGCGTGCATTACGTCGACGTGATGTGCCAGGTGACGGGGGCAAAGCCGGTGCGGGTTCACGCGGTGGGGGCGCGTCTCACCGATGAGGTGAAGCCCGGCATGTATAATTATGGCCATCTGCACGTGAGTTTCGATGACGGCTCGGTGGGCTGGTATGAGGCGGGCTGGGGCCCGATGATGAGCGAGACGGCCTTCTTCGTGAAGGACATGATCGGGCCCAAGGGCTCTGTTTCCATCGCCATGAATGAAAGCAAGACGGAATCCGCCGATGTGGACAGCCACACCCGGACATCGGCGCTGCGGCTGCACCATGGCGGTCTCACTATTGATGGCAGGTTGGCGCGGGCCGACGAGATGATCGCCATGGATGACGAGCCCGGGCATCAGGAGCTGTGCAACCGGGAACAGGCGGTC
>JAXMCS010000014.1:0-63353 GCA_046349175.1 Hyphomicrobiales bacterium
CATCGAGCGAGGACGCGTCGCCGGATGTGCTATTGCAAATCGGCGAGTTACTTGATGCACGAAACGTTAGAAATGCAGCGCGGGAGGCCTTGTTTTCGAAACGGTCATCTGAGGGAGGCGATATCAGTGAGTTGATCACATTTCTCAAGGAAGATATTAGAAGTTCCGCTTGGATGTATTTGTTGAGATCGTTGAAATCGGACAACGACGCAGAAAGAATGATGGGTCAGCTATCTTCCGTAAATACAACAATTCTACCGGATGGGCGAGTGCGACTAAATTTGGATTACCTAAGAGAGGTGTCGTTCACGCAAGATGAAGTCGAGAGAATTCAGCGATTGCTAACAGATGAGTTTGGCCGGTTTCGGGATTTGATGGTTTCAGGGCGAGCTGAAAAAAGTAGAGTGGGTGAATTGTTTCCAGACTTGTTGGCGCGATTCAATTCTGCAACTAGACAAGAGCAGCGCACGGCTATTATGGTTGATGCGTTGGTGAGATTTCCCCAATATAGCGGAGAAATTCTGCGACGTTACAATTTTGACCGAGCAAGTTATGCGCTCGAAGCTCGCAAAAATGTTGGGGAGATTGTTGGTTCTATGGCAACGCATTTTTCCAACTATCCGCTGCCGAAAGCCGTCAAGGAACAGTTATGCATGTCAGTTTGGCGAGCATATTCGCGGACGGTAACAAGACATCGCGCGTGGTTACTGCTTGAATTGGTAGACTTGAGTGATGACAAAGATATTTTGAATTTTGTCGAGAGAACGGCACGGCGAAGTAGATCTTACTGGATGGACCATGTGCTAGGAGTGGTGCAACAAGGCATGCGTAAGGGCCGTTGATTGTTCTTCCTAGGGTTAACTCAATGGGCAGTTCCATCTGCACTCCACCAGTGCTAGATGCCCCGCCACATGATGCCCGGTTGATCCACCCGGCTGGTGTCCCGCTTGCGCGGGAGTGACAGCTGAGGGGGAGGGGGCGCGCCAGCAGGATGCCACAAGGATTTTTGACAATGCCGCACTATCGTTCCCGCACCTCCACCCATGGCCGCAACATGGCCGGCGCCCGCGGGTTGTGGCGCGCCACGGGCATGAAGGATGGCGATTTCGGCAAGCCCATCATCGCGGTCGTCAACTCCTTCACGCAATTCGTGCCCGGCCATGTGCACCTGAAGGACTTAGGACAAATGGTGGCCCGCGAGATCGAAGCGGCGGGCGGCGTGGCCAAGGAATTCAACACCATCGCCATCGATGACGGCATCGCAATGGGCCACGACGGTATGCTCTATTCCCTGCCGAGCCGCGAAGTGATCGCCGACAGCGTGGAATACATGGTCAACGGCCACTGCGCCGATGCCATGGTCTGCATCTCCAACTGCGACAAGATCACCCCCGGCATGCTGATGGCCGCCATGCGGCTGAACATTCCCGCCGTGTTCGTGTCTGGCGGGCCCATGGAGGCGGGCAAATACGTGGCCCCCGCCACGGGCAAGGTGGTGGCGCTCGACCTGGTGGACGCCATGGTGGCCGCCGCCGACGACAAATATTCCGACGCCGAAGTGGCCACCATCGAACGCTCCGCATGCCCCACCTGCGGCTCGTGCTCCGGCATGTTCACGGCCAATTCCATGAACTGCTTGACGGAAGCCCTTGGCCTTTCGCTGCCGGGCAATGGCTCCACGCTGGCCACCCACGCGGACCGCAAGCGCCTGTTCCTGGAGGCGGGCCACCTGATCGTTGATCTGGCCAAGCGCTATTACGAGCAGAACGACGAAAGCGTGCTGCCGCGCAAGATTGCCAACAAGCAGGCCTTCGAAAACGCCATGACGCTGGACATCGCCATGGGCGGCTCCACCAACACGGTGCTGCACATTCTGGCGGCGGCGCACGAGGGCGGCGTGGACTTCACCATGGCCGACATCGACCGGCTCTCGCGCCGCGTGCCCGTGCTGTGCAAGGTGGCGCCCGCCAAGAGCGATGTTCACATGGAAGACGTGCACCGTGCCGGCGGCATCTTCGCCATTCTGGGCGAGCTTGAACGGGCAGGGCTGCTCAACACCGAGTGCCACACGGTTCACGCCGGAACCCTGGGCGAGGCCATCGCCCGCTGGGACATCCGCCGCACCAATTCAGCCAGCGTGCGCGAGTTCTTCCGCGCCGCACCGGGTGGTGTGCCCACACAGGTGGCCTTCTCCACCGACCGCCGCTGGGACGATGTGGACCTGGACCGCGCCAAGGGCGTGATCCGCGCCGCCGAAACACCCTTCTCGAAAGATGGCGGGTTGGCGGTGCTCTCCGGCAACATCGCGGCGCAGGGCTGCATAGTGAAGACGGCGGGCGTGGATGAGAGCATTCTGAAATTCTCCGGCCCGGCGCGCGTGTATGAAAGTCAGGACTCGGCGGTGCTCGGTATCCTCAATGGCGAGGTGAAAGCGGGCGAGGTGGTGGTGATCCGCTACGAAGGCCCCATCGGCGGGCCGGGCATGCAGGAAATGCTCTATCCCACGAGCTATATCAAGTCGAAGGGCCTGGGGAAGGCCTGCGCGCTGCTGACCGATGGCCGCTTCTCCGGCGGCACGAGCGGCTTGTCGATCGGCCACGTCTCGCCAGAAGCGGCCGAAGGTGGCGTGATCGCGCTGGTGCAGACGGGCGACATGATCGACATCGACATTCCCAACCGCACCATTGCGCTGCGCCTGCCCGAGGCGGAGATCGCCGCCCGCCACAAGGCGCAGGCGGCCAAGGGCTTCAAGCCGGCGGAAAAGCGCAAGCGCAACGTGACCAACGCGCTGAAGGCCTATGCCGCGCTGACGACATCAGCCGCCAAGGGCGCTGTGCGGCGCACGCTGGATTAGTTCAGTCGCTGGGCCAGGCGCGCGAAATCATTCACCGCCAATTCCTCGGCGCGGGCGGTGGGGGCAATGCCCATTTCTTCCAGCACGGCCTCGGGCGTGGCGAAGAGGCTCTTGAGGCTGGCCCGCAACATCTTGCGGCGCTGCCCGAAGCCCGCCGCCGTCACCCGCTGCAGCGCCTTCACCGGACAGGCAACTTCAGGAGCGCGCGGCACCAACTGCACAATCGACGAGGTGATCTTGGGCGGCGGTGTGAAGGCGCTGCGGTGAACATCAAACAGCTTCTGCGCCGTGCAGCGCCACTGGCACAGAACGGAGAGGCGGCCATAATGTTCACTGCCGCGGCGGGCCACAATCCGCTCCGCCACTTCCTTCTGGAACATCAGGGTGAGGGACGAAAACCACGGCGGCCAGGCCCCGCCCGTGAGCCAGCCGGTGAGCAATGGCGTGCCGATGTTGTAGGGCAGGTTGGCCACGATCTTTGCGCCGCCTGAAACAAGGACAGGCCAATCCACCGCCAGCGCGTCACCATTGATGATGTGCAGCTTGCCGGGATAGGCGGCAGAGATTTCGTCGAGTGCCGCCAGCGCGCGCGCGTCGCGTTCCACCACGATCAGCCGCTCCGCACCTTCCATGAGCAGCGCCCGCGTGAGGCCGCCTGGACCGGGGCCGATTTCCACAATGGTGACACCGGCAAAGGGTGCGGCTGCCCGGGCAATGCGGCGGGTGAGGTTGAGATCGAAGAGAAAGTTCTGCCCCAGTGATTTCTTGGCGGCGAGGCCATGGGCGGCAATCACCTCACGCAAGGGCGGCAGGCCATCGCCCGTGTCCTCGTTGAACTTCATGCGGTTTGGGCAGCCATGTCAGCCGCAAGACGGATGGCGGTGATCAGGCTGTCAGGCCGAGCCTTGCCGGTGCCCGCCAGCCCAAGCGCTGTGCCGTGGTCCGGTGAGGTGCGGATGAAGGGCAGGCCCAGCGTGACATTGACGCCGCCATGCATGTCCAGCGTCTTGACCGGGATCAGCGCCTGATCGTGATACATGCAGAGAATGGCGTCATAGCCGCTGCGTGCCTCGGGCAGGAAGGCCGTATCCGCGGGGAGAGGCCCGGTGACCGCAATCCCTGCCGCCTTGAGGCGCATGAGCGCGGGGATGATGATGGTCTTCTCTTCCGTGCCCATGGTGCCGTTTTCCCCGGCATGGGGATTGAGGCCGGTGAAGGCGAGGCGGGGCACCGCAATGCCGAAATGACGGCGCAGCGCCGCGTGAACCACCAGCGCCTGCGCCTCGATGCTCGCAGCAGTCAGCGCTGTGGGCACGTCCTTCAGCGGAATATGCACTGTGATGGGCACAGCCCGGAGGCCTCCGCCCACGAGCATCATCACTTCCTGCGCCGCGAGGCCGCGCGCATGGCAGAGATGGGCCAGAAAATCCGTGTGGCCCTGATGCTTGAAGCCCGCCGCATAAAGCGCTTCCTTCTGGATGGGGCAGGTGACCATGGCAGAGGCAGCGCCTGACAGGCAGAGCTCCACCGCTTCCGTGATGGCGGCCATCACCCAGGGCGCGGTGGTGGCAGAGAACTGACCCGTCACTGGCGCGGCAGGAAGTGCGCGCTGCAGCACAGGCAGGGCCACGGGAAACTGCGCCGTGGCTTCCGCCAGAGTGGACACCCGCACAACCGGGACTTCAGCCCCGGCCGCCTTGGCGCGGGCGTGCAGGTGATCCGCGTCACCAAGCCAGGCGAAGGTGCACGATGCATCTCCGCGCAGCGCCTGCCAGGCCTTGGCGGCAATTTCCGGTCCCACACCGCCGGGTTCGCCCGGCGTCAGCACCAAAGGCCTATTGGGCATAGGACGGATCGCGGTATTCGATGATGACGCTGGTGCGGAACTGGCCCGCATATTTCTTTTCGATGGAGCCGTATTTTTCGTTGAGCACGAAATTCTTCACCTGGTCACGGCTCGGATACTTGGCATTGGGCGCAGGCGGTGTGATCTTGCGGGTGCCGCAATAGCCATAAACCTGGAAGCCCTTGGGCGTGCGGATGGGCCCCACGGCGCGCCCGACACCTGCCTTGCTGAAGGCTGCTTTCAGCGGCGGCGGAATCTTGCGGCCATCGGCCTCAACTGTCTTGCCGATCTGCACGTTGAAAATGCCGGAGGCCGCGGCGCGGGCGCTGCCGCAACCCTTGAACTTGTTGGTGTAGGCGGCAGCATCGGCGAAGCGGGGTTCCAGTGAATCCGCGTCTGCCGGGAAGTTGACCTCGAGAATCTTGTAGACCGTCACGGGCTGCATGCGCGGATCGGCCTTGATCTTGGCCAGCTGGTTCGCAATGTCGCGTTTGATCTCGTTCATCTTGGCGTCGACTTCCGCATCGCTGACGTCAACTCTTTCACGGTATTTCGCACCGAGCAGCCTGTTGAATGAGGCTTGTGCCGTGAGGTATTGCATCATTGCGGCCATGGAAATGCCCTGCGCCGAGAGCTTGGCCTTCAGGCCCGCGCTGTCCGTGCCGAAACTCTTCGCCACACCATCGAGGCGCTTGTCCATTTCCGCCTTCGGGGGATCAAGTTTTGCGTCGGTCGCGGCTTGAATTTTTGCGATGTCATCAATGACCGCGTTCAGCGCTTCCTTGCGGGGATTTGCTGTGCGCGGCTTTTGCCCCAACACTTTCCAGAGGTTGATGCGGCTGTCGATATCGAGGCTGGTGATCGGCACGTCATTGACGGTGGCGAGAACCATTTGGTCCCCGGCACGGACCAGGCTGAGTGGTGCCAAGCAGAGGGCCAGCGCCAGTGACGCGGCGGCGAGGAGTTTCATGGGAACGCCCCTCAGAAGCCCGAGGAAACCGAGGTGCCGCCCAATGTGGCCAGGTCAATGGACATCATCACGCGGTGGTCGGTCTGGCCGGTGTCGGCGTCTTCCTTGCCGGTGTAGGCCAGCTTGAAGTTCATGCAGTCACAGTCAAACTCCACACCGGCGGTGCGGTAGTTCACGCGGTCGTTCTGCAGGTCGTAACGCAAACCGCCGAAGGCATACCAGCCATCGGTGAGGCCCACGCGGGCGCTGGCTTCGGCCCATTGTTCCGTGTCGAGACGCCCGTAATTTGGTTCAGCAGCAATGTACATGTAACCAAGTTCGGTGGAGAAGCTGTCAAAAGTGAGGCTCGCCTGGGCTTCCTGCCGGTTGATGCGCGACAGGTCTTCCTCAGCGCGCACCTCATAGGAGAGGCTCAGCTCATCCCAGGGCTGCACCAGGATGGCGGCTACGAGATCCGATTGGCTGCCTTCAAGGCCCGAGCCGGTGACGAAGCTGTTGCGGCCGGCGATGTGCACCGATTCACCAGCACTGGCCCGCACGAAGCCGCCATTGTCGGCCAGGAAGGAATAGGTGAGGCCGATGTTGGCCCGGGTGCCGCCCTCGTAACGGTCAAGGCCCGTGAAGCGGTCCGTCAGGAACAGGCTGGTGTGGTCGAAGTTGAGGGTGATGGCGTCTTCATTACCAATGTTGTTGGTGTTGGTTTCGTCGGCGGCAGAAACGATCTGGAACACGGGTGAAACAATGCTCTGGCCCCAGTCCGTGTTGGCAATGAAGGGGTAACGCGCATCAAAGCCCGCGGCTGGCAGAATACGGGCCGTGGTTTCGTTGGTGGAGTCCGCGCCCGGCAGGTTTTCGGCGGAATAGAAATCGCCGCGGAGATTGGCGAAGGGCGTGACCACCACACCGGCATCGCTGATCATCTGGCGCTGCCAATCCACTTCACCCACGGCGCGGGCCTGGCGCGTGCCATGCTCCACAGTGGTGTTGGGCGAGAAGGGGGTGGACTGGGCCTCACGCCACAGGGAATAGCCGCTCCACTTCAGCTTCATCTCGCCGCCGATCACCGGCTCGTCGAAATAATGCTCGCCCGTGACGAAGGGCATGGCGTAGGGCAGATAGTCCTGCGTGATGCTGTTATCGAGAGACTGGAAGTTCAGCAGCGAGGCGTGGAAATAGTCGCGGTCCCGCAAGCCGGTGACGAAGACATCGCTCTGGGCGATCTTGTCCTCGTTGTAGTCGTATTCGTTGAGGAACGTCTTGTCGCTTTTCACGGTGCCGTCGAAGCCCCAGCTCCAGGCATCGTTGAGCTTGAAGCGGCCTTCCGTTGTGGCGGCACCACGCCAGTGCGAGTGGTCGTAGGCCTCATCCGGGTTCAGCTGGCGCAGCCCATAGCCGCGCACCGAATAGGCCCCCGTTGCCGTGGCCTGCCGCCATTCCACGTCGGCAATGGGGCCTTGCTTCAATGTCAGCTTGGGCCGGAAGGTGAGGTCCGTGCTGTCAGATGTGACGAGGAAGTAGGGAACAGTCACACCCGTGCCATAGGTTGCGCCATGGCTGAAATAGGGCACGAGGAAGCCGGACTTGCGCTTCACCGTGGGGTCCGGCTGGGCCCAATAGGGCACGCCCAGAACCGTGTGGCCCGCAAACTTGAGGCGCGGGTTGACGTGATAGAGCATGTGCTCGTTCTGGTCATGGGTGGTCTGCTCGGAGGCCAGTTCCCATACCGGATTGCCGCTCTTCGTCACGCAATCCACGCAAGCCGTATAGTGGGCGCTTTCATAGACCGTGATGCCATCCGCCGTGCGCTTGGCATAAAGCGCCGCGATGGTGGCGTCATTGGTGAGAAGGGCGCGCAGGTGGCTGGCAAAGCCCGCCTTGAACTTTTCCTTCAGCTCCAGCGTTTCCGCCAGCATCAGGTTGCCGTTGGGCTCGTGCAACTCGACCGATCCATTGGCCGTGAACACGCCCGTCACCTGGTTGTAGGTAACGCGCGTGGCATTCAGCACATAGGGGCCATAGGTGATGCGCACCGTGCCGGTGGCCGTGGCCAATTTTGTGCGCGGGTCATAGGTGACAGTATCGGCAACAAAGTCGGCCTCTTCGCCCGTCACCGGCTTCTGCAGCACAGGTTTGATGAGGGGCTTTTCCTGGAAAGCAAAGGCGGTTCAGGTGTTCAGGAAGGCCGCGAGCGCGCAAGCAGCGGCAGCACCTGCGAGAACCCCATAGGTTCCGCGGGTCGCGAGCCTGCGTTGCGAGCCTGGTAAAACCTTCAACCCCACCATCCAGCCAATCACGAACTTTTACAAAGTATTAAATGAAATCAGGTGCCCGTGGAAGCCCAGAAAACGCCTTGGGCATAAAAACAAACCGGAGACTCAAATGTGGTCTTGACAATGGCTTTCACCACCTTGGTTAATGATTTGCTATGGCCCATGGCGGCCCCCTTGTCCTATGGCTGGAAGGGCACCCGCAGGTGAGTCCTGACCCGGTGCAAGATGCGACTTTTTCCGTGGGAACAACATGAAAATCACCTTTGAGCCTGCCAGCCTGCCCAAATCCGGAACCCTTGTGGCCCTTGTGGAGGAAGGCGGGGGCCTGACCGGCCTGGCGGCGGCGGCAGATGCCGCCTGTGGCGGGTATCTGGCCCGGGCCATCAAGGTGGCCAAGTTCGAGGCAAGAAAGAGCAGCTGCTGGATCGTGGTCGCTCCCGGCGGCGGGCTGGACCGGGTGATTCTGATGGGGCTGGGCAACCCCGCCGCGCTCACCGCCCGTGAGGTGGAGCTTTTGGGCGGCGCGATCGCGGGCGCATTGGGCAATGCCAAGGCGAAGGCGGCGACCGTGCTGCCGCTGTCAGGCTGCAAGGCCCTGGGCGACGCCGGGGCCGCTGCGGCGCTTGCCTCGGGTGCGGCGCTGCGCAGCTATGTCTTCGACCGCTACAAGAGCAAGAAGCCCGCCAGGCGGTACGCGCTGGAGGCCCTGCGCATCCTGAGCCCGGTGGCCGCCGCGGCCCGAACCGCTTTCAAGGCCTATGACGCGGTGCGCGAGGGCAATCACCTGGCCCGCGACCTGGTGAACGAACCCGCCAATGTGTTGTTCCCGATTGAGTTCGCCAGCCGCGCCAAGGCGCTGGCCAAACTGGGCGTGGAGATCGACATCCTCACCCCCGCCCAGATGAAGAAGCTGGGCATGAATGCGCTGCTCGGCGTGGCGCAGGGCTCGCCCCATGAGCCGCGCGTGGTGATCATGCGCTGGAACGGCGGCAAGAAGGGGAGAAGCCCGTGGCCTTCATCGGCAAGGGTGTGACCTTCGACACGGGCGGCGTTTCCATCAAGCCCGCCGCGGGCATGGAAGACATGAAGGGCGACATGGCGGGTGCCGCCGCCGTGACCGGGCTGATGCATGCCCTCGCCAAGCGCAGGGCCAAATGCAATGGTGGGGGCCATCGGTCTGGTGGAGAATGCCATTGATGGTGCCGCCCAGCGCCGGTGACGTGGTGACATCCATGTCCGGCCAGACCATTGCCGTGCTCAACACCGATGCCGAAGGCCGCCTCGTGCTGGCTGATGTGCTCTGGTATGTGCAGGACCGCTTCAAGCCGAAATTCACGGTCAACCTCGCCACACTCACCGGGGCCATTCTGGTGGCGCTCGGCAAGGAACATGCGGGGCTGTTCTCCAACAATGACGAACTCTCCCAGCGCCTCGCCGCTGCCGCCATTGTCACGGGCGAAAAGGTCTGGCGTATGCCGCTGGCACCCGAGTACGACAAGATCATCGATCATGACGTGGCGGATGTGAAGAACACTGGCGGCCGCCACGCGGGCTCCATCACTGCGGCGCAGTTCCTGCAGCGCTTTGTGAACGGCGTGCCCTGGGCCCATCTCGACATTGCTGGAACGGCGCATGGATTCCGTCAAGTCCAGCATCAACCAGAGCTGGGCCTCGGGCTGGGGCGTCAGGCTGCTCAATGCCCTGGTGGCCCAGCACTACGAAAGCTGATGGCCGAGATTTATTTCTACCATCTGGAGCGTGAACCAGCGGAAACCCTGCTGGTGACACTGCTGGCCAAGGGTTTGCAGCGGGGCTTGCGTATGTCTGTGGAGTCACCGGATGCGGAAAGTCTGGCGCGGCTTTCCGAGCGGCTGTGGGCGTCGGAGGATGTGGCTTTCCTGCCCCATGGCCTGGCCGGCGAGGCCAACGCCACCCACCAGCCCATCCTGCTTGCGGCATCAAACGACAATGCCAACGGCTCCAGCTTCGCTTCTACATCGATGGGGCAGAGCCCGTGGGGGCTGATGCCTATGCAAGGGTGAGCGTGCTGTTTGACGGCAACGACGCCACCGCCCTCGACAAGGCCGCCGCCTGTGGCGAGAACTCAAATCCGCTGGCCACACCATGAGCTACTGGCGGCAGGCGGCTGAGGGCGGCTGGGAGAAACAGGCCGGTTGAGTTGGGCGACGGCTTGCAACTTTGCGTGACGGTGATAGTCTCTCGACTCCGGGGGTGCCTCACGCGGGAGTGGGCACATGGCCAGTCAAGCTGACGAAAAGGACAAAGGCGCGAACTGGACGCCGCCCAAATTCTCGAAGACATTCGACAATGTCCTCATTGCCGAACATCTGGCCATCGCCGAACGGCGCGCCCAGCGCCGATTGCCCGCCGCAGACAGCTTGCACAAGAAGGCAAGCGAGGCGCTACAACAGCGCCAGCGGGAACTGACTGCGCAAACCGACATCAAGGCCGACGACAGCACCGATGTTTACGCGGCATCCGGAGTTCATGACACCACCGGGCTCGCGCTTTCTGGGGGCGGCATAAGGTCTGCCGCCTATTGCATGGGAGCGATGCAAGCACTTGCCGTTGGCGGGCTTGAGACAAATTCGAAGGGACCTTCCGCAGCCTCACCCTTGGCTCGGTTTGACTATGTTTCAAGTGTCTCCGGGGGTGGTTACACCGGCATTGCCGCGACTTTGGCGAGCGCCATGAATGGCGGTGCATTTCCGTTTGTCGACACAGACGCCTACCGCGACACGCCTGCCATGCAGACAATCCGCAACAACGCGAACTACCTGCTGTTCGGCAAGTTCAGACCGATGCTCAAGAACTTGGCGATCGTCTTGAAGGGGGTCGCCTCCAACCTGACGCTGACCGCGGCTGTTTTGCTGCTACTCGCCGCCTTCACACTTCGGGCCAATCCGACCGTGGCAAGCCTGGATGTGGCAGGATTTGACGGCCTTCGGAATTTTCTTCCCTTTGGTCTGGAGAAAATTCCATTCGGCGCTTCTGTTGTGACCATCATCATTGGCTTTGTCATTTCACTGTCCTGGGCGATTTACGCTGGGCTTCGTGGCGGCGCCGAGAATTTCAAGGGCAATTTCCTGGTGCTTTCCAGTGTCTGGCTGGCTCTGGCTGCCGTCTCGGTGTTTTTTGAGCTTCAACCCGTTCTGGTGAAGCAGATGATCTCGGACCGCGACGTTGAATCCGTGAAAGTGATTTCCCAGTGCCTTGACGACAAAAAGACACAAGGGATCGCGTGGGATTCCGCTGAAGAGCAGGCCAAATGCGTGAAAGACAGGTTCGATGCCTTGCAAGCCGCGGACACAAAGAAGGCGGAGGACGACAGGAACTTGGCAGCGCAACTCAGGGCAGAGGGAAAGACGCTCCCCGAGCAAACCTCGACAAGTGCTGTCAGCGGATTCAAGCGCGTTCTTCAAGTCCTCCAGGCCTTGCTGGCTCCGGCGCTTGCGGCACTTGCCTTTGCCTCGAAGTATCTCGGAGACATACTGAAAAAGGGCACGGAAGAGCAGGGCTATGGTCCCGCCTTCAAGCGCTTCATGGCGAAGGCTGCCGTAGTCTTGGCCGGGCTGGCCCTGCCATTTGTCCTATGGGCGGCCTACCTTGGACTCGTCTACTGGGGGGTGGTCATCATCAACAAGGGGGCAGAGACGGCCATTTTCGCGCCAGGCTTTCTTCCGGGTGTGTTCTCCCGCGTGGTGTGGAATCAGCCGGTCTACGCATTCCCGTTGTTCTACTGCGTCTGCGGCTTGGCGTTGATTGGCGCTTGGCTGCTATCCTCCAACAAGTATCCAAACGCCAACTCCCTGCATCTTCTCTACCGGGGCCGGCTTGGTAACGCATTCTGCCTGCCGTGGCTGGGCGAGGGCAGTGACCAAATCTCAAAGCTGGACACCAAACTTGTGCCGTTTCCCATCATCAATGCGGCATTGAACGTGCAGGCCTCGCCTCGTGTGAACAAGCGCGGCCGGAACGCCGACTTCTTCTCCTTTACTCCGCTCTATGTGGGCAGCGCCGCCACAGGATTTGCCAGAACCAGCGACTATGAGGGCATCGAGAAAAACCTTGGCTTTGCCACAGCCATGGCGATTTCCGGCGCGGCGGCTTCTTCAAACATGGGGGCGCAGTCGATCCGGCCCCTGACCTTCACGCTTGCACTTCTCAACATCCGGCTTGGCGCATGGCTCGAGAATCCGGCCACGCTTTCGGGCAAGACGTGGAAAGTCAAGTGGCCTTCGTTCTTCAAGGAGATCACGGGCCGCCTGAGCGAAGATGAGGCGATGGTCTATCTGACGGATGGCGGGCACATCGAAAATCTTGGCGTCTACGAACTCCTGCGCCGCCGCTGCAAGTTGATCGTCGTCGTGGATGCGGAGGCTGACCCCGAAATGAATTTCACTTCCTTTGTGAACCTGCAGCGCTACGCCCGCATCGACCTGGGTTGCAGGATTGAGCTTGATGTGAAGAAACTCAAGGCATCGGCGCTGGCCGTCCAGCGCATCACGCCGGCAACGGCAGGCGGAAGCGCTGGGGAATCGCAAACGAACGGACCGCACTGTGCCATCGGCAAAATTGTCTATGACAAGGGCCACACCGGCTACATGCTTTATGTGAAGTCGTCGCTTTCTGGAGACGAGAATGACTACGTGATGGCCTACAACAAGCGCAACTACGACTTCCCGCATGAAACAACGGCTGACCAGTTCTTCAGCGAGGAACAGTTCGAGTGCTACCGCGCAATCGGCTTTCATGCAGTGAACGGGGTTCTAACCGGCCGAGACCGCGTGGAAACCAGCAACGGACTCGAGAACCTGCTGGATGGGCAAGCGAAAGGTGAGGGCGTGGCCGCAGTTCGCAACTGGCTCGGGCTGAAGGCAAAAACCGCGTCGCCAGCCTATGCCAGCAGCAGCCAGGAATAGCGGTTAAAACAAGCTCGCATTCACCAGCAGGTGCGTGCCGATTGCGGCGGCGTAGCCCAACGCCACGGCCCAGGCCCATTTGAGGTGGCTGGCGAAGGTATATTGCCCATGCGCCAGCCCCATGAGCGCAACACCCGCCGCCGAGCCGATGGAGAGCAGGCTTCCGCCAACGCCAGTCGTGAGGGTGACCAGCAGCCATTGCCCGTGTGACATTTCGGGATTCATGGTCAGCACCGCATACATGATGGGGATATTGTCCACGATGGCCGAGAGCGCCCCGACAGTGATGTTGGCCACGGTGGGGCCCCAGTGCCCATAGAGATAGGCATTGGTCAGCGTGAGATAGCCCAGCGTGCCAAGTCCGCCGACCGAAAAAATGATACCGAAGAAGAAGAGCAGCGTGTCCCACTCCACGCGCTCGATTTGTTTGAAGCTGTTCAGCACCATATCGGTGTTGGCGGCACGCTTGCCGCGCTGCTCCAGCATGTAGGACCAGAGCTGCAGATAACCGAGGCCGAGCATCATGCCCAGCGCCGGTTGCAGGTTGAGGAAATTGCGGAACGAGACAGCGGTGGCGATGGTGAGGGCAAAGAGGATGATGACGCCCGCCGCCCCCGGCTTCATGCGCATCTGCCGGTCATCGCGGGGCGGTGTGCCCGCGGGCACGGCCAGTGACATCAAAACCGCAGGCACCAGCCAGTTGACCAGCGACGGCAGGAAGATGTCGAAAAATTCGAAGAAGGTGACCTTGCCCTTCTGCCACACCATGAGCGTGGTGATGTCGCCAAAGGGCGTGAAGGCACCGCCCGCATTGGCCGCCACGACGATGCTGACACAGGCCACGGCGATGAAGCGTGGTGCGCCCTTGCCCACGGCCAGAACGACCGAGCCCATGACCAGTGCCGTTGTAAGATTGTCGAGAATGCCCGACAGGCAGAAAGCCAGAATGCCAGTGAGCCAGAACAGGCTGCGGTAGGAGAGGCCGCGCGACGAGAGCCTGGCGCGCATCGCCTCGAAGACGCGCCGCTCCTCCAGCGTGTTCACATAGGTGATGGCCACCAGCAGAAGAGGAACAATTCGGCATATTCAAGAATGGTGTGTTCGACGCCGTCTTGGCGGCTTCCGGCGTGCCAGAGGCCATGGCCGCAATGCCGATCCAACACCCAGATCAGCCCCGCGGCCACAAGCACCGGCTTCGACTTGCGCAGCTCAATGGCTTCTTCGAGGATTACCAGCACATAGGAAATGCAGAAGATGGCAGGGCCGCGTACCCGATCCAGGTTTGCGTCAGGTCAGGCATCGGCGGGTTCCTCCTGCAGGTTCAGCCATTGGGTTTCCAGCGTGTCGAGGTCTTCAGCAAGTTGCTGCGCAACCGGGCAAAGTCAGCAGCCTTGCGCGGCTCCTGGGCATAGATCGTATGGTCCGCCAAGGCCTCGTCGAGAACGCCAATTTCTTGCGCAATTCCAGCATCTTGGCATCAAGTTCTTCAAGTTGTTTGCGAAGTGACTTTGCGGGCCTCGCGCACGGCAGGCTGCGGTGGCCAGGGCGAGCTTGGCAGGCACGGCGGCCCGCGCCAGCACCTGCGCGGCATAGGCTTCGAGGTCGCCGTCGAAGGCTTTCACCGTGCCCTTGTCTACCAGCCACAACGTGTCGGCACAGGTTTTCACGATGTGCCGGAGTCGTAGACGAATAACAGCACCAGCATAATCGTTGATCGCCATGATCAGCGACTCGCGGCTGTCCATGTCCAGGTGGTTGGTGGGCTCGTCGAGGATCAGCACATGAGGCGCATGGAAGGTGGCGAGCAAAAAAAGGAGCCGCGCCTTTTCACCGCCTGAAAGCGTGCTGCACTTGGAGTCGGCCAGTGCCGCGCCAAAGCCCGCCGCACCGAGCCGCGCCCGCCGGTCTGCCACGGTGGCATCGGGCATCAGGCCGGTGATGTAGTCATAGGGCGTGCGGCCATCGGCCAGCTCATCCATCTGGTGCTGGGCGAAATAGCCCACCGCCATTTTGGGCGCAGTGGTGATGCTGCCCATCTCGGCCTTGAGTTTGCCAATGAGCAGCTTGGCGAAGGTGGACTTGCCATTGCCGTTTGAGCCGAGAAGGGCGATGCGGTCATCGGGATCAATGCGCAGTGTCAGGTTGCGCAGAATGAGCTTGCCCGGCTCATAGCCCACCGCGGCCCTGTCCATGGCGATGAGGGGCGGGGCCAGTTCCCGTGCAGGCGAAGGAAAGTTGAACTCCGCCACGCGCCGCTCGATCACTTCTGTGATGGGTTCCAGCTTGGCCAGCGCCTTCAACCGGCTTTGCGCCTGCCGGGCCTTGGAAGCCTTGTAGCGGAAACGGTCCACATAGGCCTGCATGTGGGCGCGGTGGCTTTCCTGCTTCTTCCGCATCTTGGCATCCAGCGCCTGCTTTTCGCGGCGCTGGCGGTCGAAGCTTTCGTAGTTACCCTGATAGAGCGTGAGCTTGCCCTGATCGAGATGGAGAATGGCGTCCACCACCTCGTCCAGCACATTTCGGTCGTGGCTGATCATCAGCACGGTGGCTGGATAGGTCTTGAGAAAGCTGGTGAGCCAGACCGTGCCTTCGAAATCGAGGTAGTTGGTGGGCTCGTCCAGCAGCAGAACATCGGGCTTGCCGAACAGGGCCGCGGCCAGCGCCACGCGCATGCGCCAGCCGCCGGACAGGGCGGAGCAGGGGCCGCGCATGGTTTCGTCGGAGAAGCCAAGGCCCGCAAGAATGCTGGCGGCCCGGGCCGGGGCAGCATGGGCTTCGATGTCGGCAAGCCGGGTCTGGATATGGGCGATCTCGTGCGGGTCCGTCTCGTGGGTGGCGCGGGCGAGCAGCTCCACGCGCTCGGCATCACCCGCCAGCACCACGTCGATCAGCGTGTCATCGCCGCCCGGTGCCTCCTGCGCCACGGCACCGATGCGGGCATTGCGGCCCGTGAGCACATGCCCCGTTTCCGGCGAAAGCTCGCCCAGAATGATTTTGAACAGCGTGGACTTGCCCGTGCCATTGCGCCCCACCAGGCCCACCTTGTGGCCCGTGGGAATAGCCGCCCCCGCATGATCCAACAGCACGCGGCCACCAATGCGATAGGTGATATCCTGGATGTTCAACATGCCCGCCCTTTACGCCGGGAGCGCGCTGCACCGCAAATGAAGTTGACTCCGTCCATGTTGCGTTGCACAAAACTGAGGAACGCCCCTCAGGACACCTCCCGTGAACGCCCAGATGCCGATCCATTCCGATGATTCCAGCTATATTTCCGAGATCACCGGAACACTGAAAGACCTGCTGCGTCAGGTGATCAAGGTGCGGGAGCCAGCCGTGCTGGCGATTCTCGACAAGCCCGAGGCCGCCGCGAATATTCCGGAACATCTGGTGGAACACGCCCTGCAGGCCATCGGCATCTGGCTGCAACTCATGAACATCGCCGAGGAAAATGCCTCGATCCGCAACCGCCGCGACATTGAACGCCAGGGCGGGCCGGACCAGGTGATCGGTTCCTTCTCCCATGCGGTGGCGCAGGTGGCGGCCTCCGGCCTGCCGCCGGAGACGGTGGCGCGGGTGCTGGGCAACATCACTGTGGGCCCCACCATCACCGCACTGAAGCAGAAGCGATATTGACGGTGCTGGAAATCCACCGCCCGCATCTATCTCAAGCTCTATGAGCTGGAGAGCCCGCGCTGGACGCCGCGCGAACTGAAATCTGATGACCGCCCTGAAGAACGAAATTGATCTTCTGTGGCTGACCGGTGAAATCGGTGGCCACCGTGGCCAGCGAGGTGGCACAGGGCCTGCACTTCTTCCGTGAGGCACTGTTTGACCGCACGCCGGTGATTGTCGATTTGCTGCGCGCCGCCATTGGCCGGCATTATCCCGAGATCACATCCGAGGTGTGCCGCCCTTGCAGTTTCCAGCTGGATTGGCAACGACCGTGACGGCAACCCCTTCGTGACCGTGGAGACCACACGCCGGGCCTTGGCCGAAAACCGCGCTGCAAGCGTGGAGCGGCTTGACGGCAGGCTTGCCGAACTGGCGCGGCTGGTGTCGGTGAGTGCCTTTGAAATCAGTGTGCCGGAGAGCCCTTCCAAGCAAGCCCTCGAAATGGAAATGCAGGCCAGCGGTGATGCCGAGGGCATTTGCGGCAGCCCACGGAACTGTTCCGGCAATATTTCAGCGCGCTGCGCATGCGCTTGAAGGGGTGATTGGCAAGGGCACGGCCACGCCCTTCACATCGCTGGCCGAACTTGTGACGGCGCTGCGTCTGGCTGAGACGACGCTGATCGAAATGAAGGCGGCAGGCTTGGCCTATGGTCTGGTGCGCCCCGTGCGCACGGGATGAAATTTTCGGCCTTCCGCACCGCAGGCCTCGATCTTCGACAGAACACAACGGTCATTAACCGGGTGCTGCAGGAAATCTGGCGCAAGCTGAACCCGCTGGCCAGCGACGCGCCACAGCCCGGCACCGCAGCCTGGGGCACATGGCTGGCCGAGGAACTGGAAAAGCCTTTGGGCTTCCTCCCGCAGTTCATGAACCTCTCTGAAGAAGCCGCTGAACTGATTGGGCTTTTGGGCCTTGTGCGCGAGACGATCAACGGCCCGGACCACAAGGCCATCGGGGCCTTCATCCTCTCCATGACGCAGTCCGCCGATGACGTGATGGGGCTTTATCTGCTGGCGAAACTCACGGGCAATTTCGCCGACCCAATGCCCGCGAGATCTGCCGCATCCGCGTGGTGCCGCTGTTTGAAACCATCGACGACCTGCGCGCCGCGCCCGCCATCATGGCCGACCTGTTGGCCAAGCCGCTGGTGCGCGCCTCCGTGGCAGCAGATGGCGGCACGAAATCATGTTGGGTTACTCCGACAGCAACAAGGATGGCGGCTTTTCGCGGCCAGCTTTGAACTGTTCGAGGCTGTACCAGCCTCAATCCGCGTGGCCTGAGCAGGGCGTGCCCGTGAGCTTTTCCATGGCCGTGGCGGCTCAGTGTCGCGCGGTGGCGCGCCACGGGCCGCGCCATTGCCGCCCAGCCTGCCGGCACCATCGATGGCCACATGCGCGTGACAGAGCAGGGCGAAGTGGTGTCGCTGGTCGCCAACCGCGGCACGGCCCTCAACAATCTCGAAGTGCTGACGTCGTCCGTACTGCTGCACACGCTGAAGTCCGCCGACGCGCCGGAACTGCGCGTGGTGCCGGAACAGCAGCAGGCGGTGGAGGAGTGCGCGTCTCCTTCAAGGCCTATCGCAAGCTGGCTGAAGACCCGGCGCTGCTCAATTGCTTCCAGTCCGCCAGCCCGGTGGAAGAACTGGCGCTGCTTAAGATTGGCTCGCGCCCGTCACGCCGCTTCGGTGCCAGGGCATTTCCGACCTGCGCCGATGCAGGTTTCGCACGGAGCCAGAACCGCCATCTGCTCACCGGCTGGTATGGCCTTGGCTATGCGCTTGATGACTTTCTCTCGTCGCGGGGCTCCGGTCTGAAACTGCTGCGCGCCATGTTCGTGAAATCCGCCGGAGCTTCCCGGCTGGCGGTGGACGAGGTGGAGAAGTCCTCGCGCACCGACATGGACGTGGCCGAGCGCTATGCCGGAGTGGTGCCGGACCGCAATGACGCCGAGCGCCTGTTTGCGCTGATCAAGCACGAGCACCGCCGCACCTCCAAGGTGGTGCTGGAACTTTCAGGTGCCAAGGTGCTGTGTGAGCGCTTCCAGGGCTTCCGCCGCCGCTTTGACCGGGTGCGCCCCATGGTGGACCAGGCCAATCTCTGGCAGGTGGACCTGCTGCGCAAGACCCGCGCCGACAAGAGCCGCGATGCCCTGAACATGCCGTTGCTGATGACCATGAACTGCGTGGCCGCCGGGCTGGGCTGGACGGGGTGAAGCAGCGGTGTCCGGCGAAAGGCCTTAGCGATTGATCTCGTTCTTCGCGGCCTGTGCCAGAAACGCAGATCGCGTGAGCTTGCGCTGTTTCGCCGCTTCATCGATGGCTTTGAGCACGCCGCGTTCCAGCGAAATGTTCGCCGTCACAACCCGTGTGTCGTTGGGGCTGTAGGGCACTGACACCAGAAAGGCCCCTTCGGCCAGGGCAACCGCAACATCACGGAGCGCGGTGATCTTGCCAACATCACGCGGGGGAGGAAGGTCCGCATCTTCAGCCCACAAGCTCAACGCCTCTGCTGCATTGGCAATCAGTGCATCCATGCTGTCTGCAGCGGAATAGCAGCCGGGGATGTCCGGAAACTCCACACCAAAGGCGCTGTTCTTGTCCTTGTGCACGAGTGCGATGTAATGGGGCATTGCTAACCTCACAACCAGCCCGCCTGCCGGGCAATGGCGCGCGCCAGACCGGTGGGTAAATCCCTTTTTGGATGCGGCACGATGATCGTTGTCTTGCCCTTCCGGAACTTGTGGTGCGACCCCACAACGCTGACGAGAACAAAACCTTCAGCAAGCAGGCGCTTCACGATCCTTCTGCTGTCGCGCTCCATGCGCAAATATTTGCACATGGCATGTGCGGTGTCAATTCACCCGCTGCGCAAGACCTGCGCCGGACAAAGCCGCAATAAGCCAGCGTTCCCGCGTGCGCGGGAATGACGGCTCTTTGGAGTCTGTTGGCAGTCTGACGTCGGCAACAAAAAACCCTCCCCGCGAGGGGAGGGTCAATCCGTTTCGTGATCTCAAACAGCCATCAATTGGCGGGCGCGATGCCGCACTGCTTCTGTTCCATGGCGATCTGCTGGGTGATGCGGATGGCGTTTTCCGCATAGGCTTCCGTCACCGTGCCATGGTTCACTGTCTTGCCGTTGAGCGGGCTCACGCCTTCGCAGAGGTGGAACACATGCGGTTCTGACGACTTCTTCTGGCCGGGCTCCGGCGCAATCCAATAGACCACGTCCGTGCCATTGGGATTGGCCGCCGTCTTGGTGGCATCGGTGATGGCGGTGGTATCACGCGCAATGTCCTGGGCCTGGGCGGCCACTTCCGGCGAGCAAGCCGTGGTGGGCTGGCCCGAGCGGATCTGTGAGGCGCAGGCATTCATGTCCTCGGTGTACTGCTCCACAGACGGCGGCTTGAAGGACACGCCCATGAGCGTGGCAATGATGGCGAGAACCGCGCCCACGCCGCCCGCGATCTGCTTGTTCTTCGGGTCCATGTTCTTGTCCATGAGAATGAGGGCAAGAAGCGGGATGAAGGCGATCAAGGTGATAATGGCCCCTAGCTGGTTCTGCACGAAGAACTTGAAGGGCTGGGCCCGCGTGGCGGGGTTGCGGCGGTTGGCGGCCTTCCACAGCATGCTGCCGAGGATGGCAAACACGGCGATGCCGACAAGCAGGCCGATCAGGAGCGGCAGATTGCCCTGGTCAAACTTGTGCTGGTAGTAGAGATAGATGCCGGCGCCTTCTCCGGCGATGGCAATGAGCCAGCTGATCCAGGCAAAGATGCGCAGGCGCGTGGCAGATGACGCCTGTTCCTGTGTGGCGCGCCACGCTTTCGTGACGTCGGCATCGCCTGAGGATTTGTTGTCGGCCATGGTGATGGTTCCCCTTGAAAATGTGTTGTGTGTGGCGCGGACAGCGCCAGCATGTGGGCAAAATACAGCAATGAGACGCGGGAGTCGCGCTTAAGTTTTGGACAGGATTGTTGAGTGAGGCTTCTGGCTCACTCTTCGGCGTAGAAGGGCTCAACGGTGCCGGACAGCCGGACCGTCATCGGGTTGCCGTAACGGTCCTTGCTCTTGCCGCCAGTGGGCACGCGCACCCAGCCTTCGGAGACGCAGTATTCCTCCACATTGGTCTTTTCCTTGCCGTTGAAGCGGACGCCGATGGCATGCTCCAGCACATCCTTGTTAAAGTGCGGGCTCCTGGGGTCAATGCTCAGGCGGTCGGGCAGGGCGGGTCTGGCGGGCTTTTCTGTTTCTGACACGATCGGGATCCTTTTCGATTCTGCGGCCATGTAGAACAAAACCGTTGCCCGTGCAAAACGGCCGCGCCGCTTGCGGAATCATTCCCCGCTGCTGTGGCGCAGCGCCAGCGCCACAAGTTCCGCCTGCCGCGAAACCCCGCACTTCGACATGATGGATTTGATCTGCGAGCGAAGCGTGTGCAGGCTTGCCTTGCGGAGATCGGCGATGCGCCGCAGATCCTGTCCGCTGAGCAGATGCTGGAGGATGGCGCGTTCAGCAGCCGTCAGGCCATAGCGAAGGGCCATCGTCTCTGCGGGCGTGAGATGCCGCCTTTGGGGCCGCAGCATGATGAGTGCGAGTTTGGGCGCCAGCAGGTTTTGCAAGGGCGTATCAGGGTTTGCCGGCACGGGGACAATGCGCACCATGTGGGTTTGGCCGTTGTGATCTTCCGCTGTCAGACCTTCGACAGTTCCATCTCCAAAACGAGCTGTGGTCAGCGCCTGCACCTGTGCAGTTATTTTGTCGTGCAATGCAGGAGACCGGAACGCGATGCGTCCTCCGCCACTCCGCAGCAACATGGCACTGCGCAGCAATGCGTCGGCCATTTCATTTATGAAAACGGGCCGCATGGTGCCGTCAACAAGAAAGGCTGGGCAATCCAGAAGGCTGGCGGCCATTGAGACCGACTCGGTGTGCTTGCCCGCCAGCTGCCACATCAGGGCCGCCCCGCGTTGCAAATGCGGTATCAAGGTCTGGTAGAGCACTTGAACGCGGGGTGCGACATGCTCAATGTCCTTGCGCCGGAAATTCGAAGTCATCAGCAAGGAGCGGTTCTCATCGTTGAATACCGACAGTGCGCAGCCGCCTACAATGTCTTCTTGCGGACGCACCCAGCCTGCGTAGAATTCCGAATTTTCAACCTCTTGCAAGGGCACCATGCACTCTGCTGCTGCCCATGAACCCGCCTTCAGATGAGCCATGGGCATTGCCCACGGATTGATGTCTCCGTAATGTGAAAAGTAGCTCTCGATGTAGGCAGGATCATAATTGCCATTGATGACGCCCAGCGATTTTGCACTGGCGCGGTCGAAGCCGATCAGGGTCATCTTGGCATAGCCTGCCGTGGCGCTGAATTGGTTGAGCCACTCTGTCCAATCGAGACGTCCCAACGCTGCGTCATAAACTCCGGCGATCAGAGCATGAACGTTGTCTTCAGTGAGACTGCCCATTGTGTCGCCTCCCCCGGCGAGTGGTACCAGCGAAAACCTATCTCAAAGTTGTGCCGCAGGACAAGCGGGTAGGGCGGACGCAGGGGATTTCACGCCAGTGGTGCGCCTCTTCACCAAACTTGTGCACTGCGGCATGAATGCCCTTTTTTCACTGACACATCATTGTTATAGAGCCCGCAACGCAGCGCAGGGGACGGCTCCGACCATGATGAAAATCATTTCCGGCAACAGCAACAAGCCCCTGGCGGAGGCCATTTGCTCCTACCTGCACATGCCCATCACCAAGGCCGTGGTGCGCCGCTTCAACGACATGGAAGTATTCGTCGAAATCCAGGAAAACGTGCGCGGCCAGGACATGTTCGTGGTGCAATCCACCAGCTTCCCCGCCAACGACCACCTGATGGAACTGCTGATCATCATCGACGCGCTGCGCCGCGCCAGCGCCAAGCGCATCACTGCCGTGCTGCCCTATTTCGGCTATGCCCGGCAGGACCGCAAATCGGGCTCGCGCACCCCCATTTCGGCCAAGCTTGTGGCCAACCTCATTACCCATGCGGGCGCTGACCGCGTGCTGACCATGGACCTGCATGCCGGGCAGATTCAGGGCTTCTTCGACATTCCCACCGACAACCTGTTTGCAGGCCCCGTGTTCGTGCGCGACATCAAACAGCACGGTGACGTGGCCAACACGGTTGTGGTGTCGCCAGACGTGGGCGGCGTGGTGCGCGCCCGCGCCTTGGCCAAACAGCTGGATTGCCCGCTCGCCATCGTGGACAAGCGCCGCGAACGCGCCGGTGAATCGGAAGTGATGAACATCATCGGCGAGGTGAAGGGCAAGTCCTGCATCCTGATCGACGATATCGTGGACTCGGGTGGTACGCTGTGCAACGCCGCCGAAGCCCTGCTGGACCAGGGCGCGCGCGATGTCTCCGCCTACATCACCCATGGCGTTCTTTCGGGCGGTGCAGTGGCCCGCATCACCTCTTCCAAACTGAAGCAGCTGGTGATCACGGATTCGATCCAGCCCACCGAAGCCGTGAAGGTGGCGCGCAACATCCGCGT
This sequence comes from Hyphomicrobiales bacterium, assembly GCA_046349175.1. Classification (GTDB taxonomy): domain Bacteria; phylum Pseudomonadota; class Alphaproteobacteria; order Rhizobiales; family Aestuariivirgaceae; genus Aestuariivirga. The sequence goes on from JAXMCS010000014.1 coordinate 23,085, forward strand.
CATTTCCATTGCCTCGCTGATCGGTGAAGCCATCGGCCGCACCTCCCGCGAAGAGAGCGTCTCCAGCCTGTTCGAGTGAGGGCAGGCGGCTACTTCACGACAACCGATTCCAGATATTCGGACGGCACGGCCAGGCTGGCCGCACCCGGCGGATTATACCGGTCGAGCAAGGCGAGAATGTCGGTTTCAAGCGCGGCGGCCTTGGCCGGTTCCAACGCGCCGAAGGCCTTGTGCAGAGGGCCATAATAGGCGCGGAAAACCTCCAGCCAATGCTCCGCCGAGCGGTAGCGGAAGGTGAACATGCGCTTTGTGGAGCCGATTGTGTGGCCGGGGAAGAGTTCCTTCAGCCGCTTGTCCGTGCCCCACACCGACGGCGGCTTGACACCTGCTGGCGGTGCTACATGGCCGCCGATCACCTTGAACAGCTGGCCGATAAATCCCTCCGGAGTCCAGTTCGCCAGGCCGATGCGGCCACCATTGCGGATCACCCGGGAGAGTTCGCTGGCGGCCATTTCCTGATTGGGTGTGAACATCACGCCAAAGGTGGAGAGGGCCACATCAAAGCTGCCATCTTCGAAGGGCAGGGCCTCGGCATCCGCGATCTTATAGTCCACTTGCAAGCGCTCTGCCTGGGCGCGTTCCCTGCTGCGCTCAAGCAGGTCCGGCACATAATCCGTGGATGTGACGATGGCGAAGCGCCGCGAGGCGGCCAGTGTGGCATTTCCGTTGCCCGCTGCAACATCCAGTACCCGCTCTCCCGCCCGAAGGTCCACGGTCTCGCAGATGCGCTCCCCCACAATCTGAAGTGTGGTGCCGATGATGGCATAGTCGCCGGAGGCCCAGGTGGCCTGCTGGCGCTGTTTGATGGCAGTGAAGTCCGGCGTGGCAGAGGTGCTGTTTTGCAACATGGGATTGATCCTTGCGAAGGGGATGGGGCAGAGAGAGGGCCTCCAACCAACGTGCAACGGCGAAATCGGTTTCATGTCGAGGCGTGAGGCGGCGGCTTCCTGTTTGCTTTCGTGCTGCGCAGCCTCTACATGGAGCCGTATGCAGCCGGTCATTTCCGTTCAAGACGTTTCCAAAACCTATGCCACGGGCTTCACGGCCCTGAAGGCTGTGAACCTCGACATTCGCCCGGGCGAAATTTTTGCGTTGCTGGGGCCCAACGGCGCGGGCAAGACAACGCTCATCAGCATCATCTGCGGCATCGTCACCAAGAGCACGGGGCAGGTGCTGGTGAATGGCCACGACAATCTGCGGGACTATCGCGCCGCTCGCAGCCTGATCGGGCTTGTGCCGCAGGAACTGAACCTGCCCATTTTTGACAAGGTGTGGGACACGGTGAGTTTTTCCCGCGCCCTTTTCGGCAAGCCGCGTGATGACGCCTATCTGGAAAAAGTGCTGCGCCAGCTGTCGCTGTGGGACAAAAAGGACGCCAAGATCATGACGCTGTCCGGCGGCATGAAGCGGCGCGTGCTGATCGCCAAGGCGCTGTCACACCAGCCTTCAGTCCTGTTCCTCGACGAGCCCTCGGCCGGTGTTGACGTGGAGCTGCGCCAGGACATGTGGCGTGTGGTGCGCGAGTTGCGTGATGCCGGCACCACCATCATCCTCACCACCCACTACATCGAGGAAGCCGAAGACCTGGCAGACCGCGTGGGCGTGATCAACAAGGGTGAACTGATCCTTGTGGAAGACAAGGCTGCGCTGATGAAGAAGATGGGCCAAAAGCAGTTGACACTTGAACTGCACGCGCCTCTGGAGAAATTGCCCAAAGCCCTCGCGGCCCTTGGCCTTGAACTGAGCCGCGGCGGCAAGGAGATGATTTACAAATACGACATGCGCAAACCCGGCCACTCGATCGCCGAGGTGCTGCAGGCAGTAGCGGCGGCAAAGGTCGCTTATGGTGATCTGCACACGGAGCAAAGTTCGCTTGAAGACATTTTCATGGGGCTGGTGAAGGCATGAACCTGCTGGGCATCTGGGCCATCTACCGGGGTGAGATGGCGCGCTTCTTCCGCACGCTGGGGCAGAGCCTGATCTCGCCCGTCATTTCCACCGTGCTCTATTTCGTGGTCTTCGGTGCGGCCATCGGCTCCCGCATCCAGAATGTGGAAGGCGTGGCTTATGGCGCTTTTATTGTGCCGGGACTGGTGATGCTGTCGCTGCTGACCCAGTCGATCAGCAACGCCTCCTTCGGCATCTACTTCCCGCGTTTTTCCGGCACGATTTACGAGCACCTGTCGGCGCCTGTGTCCGCCATGGAAATGGTGGCGGGTTTTGTGGGGGCGGCGGCCTCAAAGTCGATCCTCATTGGCCTGATCATCCTCATCACATCAGCCTTCTTCGTGCCGCTGCATGTGGCGCACCCGGTGTGGACGATTGCCTTCCTGCTGCTCACAGCCTTCACCTTCAGTCTTTTCGGCTTCATCATCGGCCTATGGGCGGATGGATTTGAAAAGTTGCAGATCATTCCCTTGCTGGTGGTCACACCCCTGACGTTTCTGGGCGGCAGCTTCTATCCCATCAGCATCCTGCCGGAACCCTGGCATACGGTCTCGCTGTTCAACCCCGTTGTATATCTGGTGAGCGGTTTCCGCTGGAGCTTCAACGAGGTCTCTGATGTGAACATCTGGGTCAGCCTGGGCATGACCGTGCTGTTTATGACGGTGTGCCTGGCCGCCGTGTCGTGGATCTTCAAAACTGGCTACCGCTTGAAGAACTGACAGCGCCTTCCCGTTGCAAGACGCCCGCCGCCATGCTCAACATGGCAGTGGGACGAAGTGCTGCTCTTGGGGGCGATAGCCAGGCACTGTCCTGAAGTTTTGACGCGCCATCACTTTTCAGGAGCCCCCCATGGCCACTTACAAGGTTACTGCTGCTGACACCACAATGTCGGGTCCAGCCATCGTCCACACTGAGGCAGCGGCAAGTTCCTTCACGCTGGATTCCGGGGCATCCGTGGCTGGTGCAGACGACATGATCACGCTTTCCGGAGCGGCCGACTGGACCGTCGCCATCAACGGGCATTCGGTTGGCAATTACACGGGGCTGTGGGTGACGAACAGCGTGGGATCTGCAAAGATTTCCATCGGCGCCGAAGCATCGATCGGCACAGTATTGACGGGCACGGCAGTTCTTCTCTCGCGCCAGGCCACAATTGACAACAAGGGCACGATCTTTTCCCTTGGCACGGGAGTGTCTGCAGGGGGTGGCTCAGCCGAGACGCTGACAAACAGCGGCGTCATTGCCGGTGGGGACTATTCAGTCAATCTGAACGGAACAACGTCCAACTTGTTGACCAACAGCGGCACGCTCATCGGTGTTGTCGGTTTCGGGAGCGCCAACAGCAAGTTTGTCAATACTGGCAGCGTGGTGCACGACAGCAGTTCCGGCGTCCTGCAGAGTTTCGTGAATTTCAGCTCGGGAAATGACACGCTGGACAACAAGGGCCTGATTGACAGTGGAATCCTGGTGTACGAGGGGACAAACAAGGTCACGAATTCCGGCTCAATCGGCCAATTCCTGGGCTACTCTGTTTTCGCGGGCAATGGCGCGGATACCATCACCAACACGAAAACCGGCACGCTTGACGGCAGTGTGTACCTTGGGAACGGCGTCAACATCCTGACCAACGATGGCACAATTGGCGACAACGGGTTCAGTGTCACGGGTGGTACTGATGTTGACACGGTGAAAAACACCAAAACTATGACTGGTAACGTGGCGCTCTATGCTGGCAACGACGTGCTGATCAACTCAGGAGTGATTGACGGCACTGTCGATCTCGGCGCTAACGACGACAAGTTCACCACCACCGGAAGCGTCTATGGCGCTGTTTTCCTGGACGAAGGCAACGATACGATGGACGGCAAGGGGTACATTGAGGAGTTCATCGACCTTGGAAACGGCAACAATACGCTGACCTTTGCAGGTGAGATCGATGGCAGCAATATCAATGGCTACGGCATTGCCGGCGGGGAGGGCGATGACGTGGTCACCCTGCTCAAGACAGCGGTTGTGAGCGGCATTCACCTTGGCGATGGCAACAACAAGTTCACCAATGCTGGTTTCATCTACGCTGACTTTTCTGGCTTTAGCCTGCACACGGGCACAGGCAGTGACACCGTCAAGAACACCGGGGTCATCCGTGGCATTGTCGACCTTTCAGATGGCAACGACGTGTTCACCAACACGGGCTCCATCGGCGGCGAGATTTTCCTCGGTTTTGGCGATGATCAATTCACCGGTGGCAACGGTGTCGAGACTGTCTGGGACGATGCCGGCACAGACACCATAAAACTGGGCGGCGGGAATGATTTCTTCGTGGCCCAAGGCGGCGAGGGTGACTTTGACGACAGTGTCGATGGTGGAACCGGCGAAGACCTCTATGATGGCAGCATTGTCACCAACGGCGTGCGCATCAATCTGGACAGCGCCAACCACGCGGCTGCTTATGGCGGCCCCGGCGGCAACACGCTGAAACTCACAGCCTCCAATGTCAGCGGCACCCACGTTGATACTATCAAGGGCTTTGAAGACGCGACAGGTGGCGTCTGGGGCGATGCGATTTTCGGATCTTCTGTGGCCAATAAAATATCGGGCGGCCTGGGGAATGACGAATTGTGGGGTTACGCTGGCAATGACGTGATCCACGGGGATGACGGCAGTGACTCCATCGTCGGCGGCCAAGGCGCAGATCAGCTCTATGGCGGAGCGGATGGCGATTCCTTCATCTACTTGACGCTGGCCGACAGTGGCACCACGAAGGCGGCCCGCGATGAGATCATGGACTTCGAAGATGGTGGATTTGACAAGATCGACCTGAGTGGCATTGATGCTGACACCCGCGCGTCAGCGCCGAACGATCAGGCTTTCACGTCGGGTCTCAATTCAGGGACCTTCACGGCAGGCACGGCCGGCCAATTCAGAATATATGCGACGGCCACGGGCTGGATAATTGAGGGCGAAGTTACGGGCGATGGCAAGGCCGACTTCTCCATTGCCGTCCGCGATCTGGACCACAACATCAGTTGGGACACTGACAATTTCGTATTGTAGGCTGGCGACGGCGCTTTGCGCTTGGCCCGGGCAGGCTGCCTGGGCTAAGCCCCACGCGCCATGGCCCGCCTGCTTCTCAATCTCAAGGACATCCGCCTCACCTTTGGCGGCAAGCCCATTCTCGACGGGGTGAACCTGACGCTGGCCGAAGGCGAGCGCGTGGCCCTTGTCGGGCGTAATGGCACGGGCAAGTCAACACTTCTCAAAATCGCCGCCGGCATGGTTGAGGCCGATGGCGGCGAACGCTTTTTTCAGCCCGGCACAACGGTGCGCTACCTGCAGCAGGAGCCGGACTTTGCGGGCTTTGCCACAGTGCTGGACTATGTGGAGGCGGGGCTTGGCCCCACCGACAATCCTTACAAGGCGCAGGCCGCACTCGCGGACCTGGGGCTGACAGGAACGGAGAACCCGCAGACGCTGTCGGGAGGCGAGGCCCGCCGCGCCGCACTGGCCCGGGCCCTTGCGCCAGACCCTGACATTCTTCTGCTCGATGAGCCCACCAACCCCCTCGACCTTCCGGCCATTGAATGGCTGGAAGAGGTGCTCAAGGGTTCGCGTGCAGCCATGATCATCATCAGCCATGACCGGCGTTTTCTGGAAGACCTCAGCAACGCCGTGGTCTGGATTGACCGTGGCCAGACCCGCCGCATGGACCGGGGCTTCTCCCATTTCGAGGAATGGCGCGACCAGGTGATCGAAGAGGAAGAGCGCGAGCAGACCCTGCTGGCCAAGCGCATTGCCACCGAAGAACACTGGATGCGCTATGGCGTGACCGCCCGCCGCAAGCGCAACATGCGGCGCGTGGCCTTGCTGGCCAGCCTGCGCAAGGAACGCAAGGACCATGTGGGCCGCCTCGGCACGGTGAAGATGGCGGCCTCCGGCGGCGACATGTCCGGCAAGCTGGTGGTGGAGGCCGAAGCGGTTTCCAAGAGTTTTGGCGAACGCGAGATTGTGCGAAATCTCAACCTGCTGCTGCTGCGCGGTGACAGGCTGGCCATCGTTGGCCCCAATGGTGCCGGCAAGACAACCCTGATCAAGCTGATGACCGGAGCCTTGCCGCCGGATGCGGGCACCATCAAGCGCGGCACCAATCTGCAGGTTGTGACGCTGGACCAGAGCCGCCAGAGCCTGAACCCCAATGACATTGTCGCTGATGTGATCACCGGGGGCAGGGGCTCGTCGGTCACTATCAATGGCGAAACCAAGCATGTGATGACCTACATGCAGGATTTCCTGTTCCGTCCTGAGCAGGCGCGCACGCCTGTATCCGTGCTGTCTGGCGGCGAGCGGGCGCGGCTGATCCTGGCCCGCGAATTGGCCAAGCCATCCAACGTGCTCATCCTCGACGAGCCCACCAACGATCTTGATCTCGAAACCCTTGACCTGTTGCAGGAAGTGCTGGCGGATTATGCGGGCACCATCGTGCTGGTGAGCCACGACCGCGACTTCCTCGACCGCATCGCCACGTCGGTGCTGATGCATGAGGGCGAGGGCAAATGGCAGGAATACGCCGGCGGCTATTCCGACATGCTGGCCCAGCGCGGGGCGGGCGTTGAAGCCCGCAAGGTGAAGGAACAGCCCCGGGAGGCGAAAGCGCCCTCCGCGGCTCCTGTGGCGGCGGCCCCCGTTGCTGCGGCTTCCCGGCGCAAGCTCAGCTTCAAGGAAAAACACGCGCTGGAAACATTGCCAGCCAAGATCGACGCTCTCTCAGCGGAACTGGCCGTGCTGGAGATACAGCTGGCGGATGCCGGTCTTTTTGCACGAGATCCCAAGGCCTTTGAGAACGCCACGCTGCGCCACGCCGCCGCGGCCGAAGAAAAGGCAAGCGCCGAGGAACATTGGCTGGAGCTGGAAATGCTGCGCGAGGAATTGGAATCCGCTCAGTCGTGATAGATGGGTGCGTTCTGCACCTTGAGCCCCTGATGCAGCCGCCAGGAACTGTGGGCGAAGAGGGTGAGAATGATCACGGCACCGCCGATCAGCACATTGGTGCTGGGCGCCTCGCCAAACAGCATCCACACCCACACCGGCGTGAGCACCGTTTCCAGCAGGAAGAACATGCTGACATCAACCGATGGCAGATAGCGCGGACCATTGGCGATCAGTGTTGAGGCAATGGGAATGACAACAAGCCCATTGAGAACGAGCCAGACCCAGCCCGGCATGCCGAGGTTGGAGACGGGCAGCAGGCTTTCCAGATGAACCGGAAAGAATGCGACAGCCACCAGGGCCGACATGAGGCTGCCGAGGCCCAGGCTGGTGGCAACGTTCTTGCCCGAGGCCCGAATGATGGTGAAAGCGGCCGCCGTGCAGCAGGCGCAGACAAAGGCAAAGGCATCGCCCACCAGCTTGTCGGAATGAAGGCCATCGCGCACAATGATGAAGACGCCGACAAAGGAGAGAATGGCCGCAAGCCAGGTGAAGAGACCACTTTTTTCGCGGATGAAGATGCGGGAGAAAATTGCCGTGAGGGTGGGCACCAGCGCCAGGATGAACACCACATTGGCGGCGTGGGTTTCAACCGAGGCGCGGATATAGGCAATGTTCGCAAGCGTGTTGGTTCCGATCACCGCAAGCCCGGCCCAGCCGGCGATAAATGGCTCATTGCTCCGCCTGTAAAAGCGCACCGCCAGCCAGCTGATGCTGATCGACAGGAATAGGAAAATGCCGCGGACAAAAACCATGGTCCATTTGTCGGCAGCGGCCAGCCGCAGAAGCGGCAGGTCCAGCGTAAACAGCAGCCCGCCCAGGGCCGTGACCAACAATCCAAAACGCAGGGAGGAACGGGAACCGGGCAGAGTCATGATTCAGGTGCGACACTTTCCGGAAAGTTGAACAAATGCAAAGACTTCACCCATTGTCTCTGGTTTCGCCAGCTAAAGTAGAGCAATTCATCGCGCAGGCAACCACATAGACAACAATAGTCAACAGATACTGGTTGGAAAGACGAAATTTTTCACCGGGGCAGGCCCCCTGACGTTCCCGGCAGGCCAAACTTGCAAGTGCCAGGCAATCGTCCTATAGGCCGCCCGTCGCCCGGAGCCATTCACCCCTGGAGGAAGCCCCGGGTTTTTACTTGTTTGGAGAATACAATGTCAAAGATCGTGACGATCAAGGCCACCTCGCGTGGCAAGGCTGGTAAGGGGGCCGCTCGTTCCGTTCGCCGCACCGGAGATGTACCGGGCGTGGTTTATGGTGACAAGCAGGACCCGCAGCTGATTACGCTGACCTACAAGAACGTGCTGCCGCACGTGGAAACGGGCCGCTTCCTGTCCACGCTGGTGGACCTGGACGTGGACGGCAAGGTGGTCCGCGCCATTCCGCGCGACGTGCAGTTTGAGCCGGTCAAGGACCGCATCATCCACGTGGACTTCCTGCGCCTTGGCAAGGACGCCAAGATCGCCGTCGAAATTCCGGTGCACTTCAAGAACCACGAAGCTGCCCCCGGCATCAAGGCTGGCGGCGTGCTCAACATCGTGTCGCACTCGGTCAACCTCTATTGCCCGGCCGACTTCATCCCCGATGACATCGTGGTTGACCTCACCGGCCTGCAGATCGGCCAGAACATTCACCTCTCGCAGATCAAGCTGCCGGACCGCGTGACCTCTGTCGCCCGTGACGACCTGACGCTGTGCTCCCTCTCGAGTCAGGCCAAGGAAGAAGAAGCGCCGGCGGAAGCCGTGGCTGCGGACGTTCCGGCGACGGCCCAGAAGGCACCTGCTGGCGCTGCGGGTGCTGCTGCTGCGCCGGCCAAGGGTGCTGCTGCCGCTCCAGCCAAGGGCGCTGCCCCGGCCAAGGGCGCTGCCCCGGCTGCCGCTGCCGCGCCGAAGAAGAAGTAACATCACCCCAAGGGTTGTTGGAAAACGGCGGGCCTGGCCCGCCGTTTTTGTTTTACGGCTCAGGCGAACTCAGATTGGCAATGGACCACACGATGTTGTGGGTGGCGTTGGCCACATCAATCGCCATATCGGCCTTCTTGTCGCCGTTGACGTCAAGCTGGATTTCGTAACCCGCCGCCGTGGTGAGCACCCGCAAGGCATCCTTCGTGCCATCAAAGGCCACGTCCTTGCCCAGGTACACGGCATCTGCGCCCGGCCCGGTGTCATAGAAGTCACCGAAATAGGTGAAGGTGATCTTGTCGCCTTCCGCCACGCTGAAGTCCATGATCATGTCCTGGCCATCTTTGCCAACCTGGCTGTCGGCGATGTAGCGGTAGCAAAACTTGTCAGCACCGGTGCCGCCATAGAGGTAATCCATGCCGGCATCTCCGAAGAGCATGTCATTGTTGGCTTCTCCGTAGAGGGTATCCGAACCTGATCCGCCATAGAGGTGGTCATCCCCGCTTTGGCCATGCAGGTTGTTGCGGCTGTTGTTGCCGAAGATGATATCGGCACCCGTGCCGCCGGAAGCATTTTCGAAGTTCTTGACGATGTCGGTTCCAATTTGGGCGCTGGTAGCGCTGTTGGCATTGATCGGACTGATCCCCAAGATGTCATTATGGGCCTTGCTGTCCAGGTTGATGCTGGCCGCCGCGGTGCCCAGCACCGCTGACGAAGACGCGACCAGATAGCTGTCGCCTACGCCAGTGAGCCCCGATGCCGAGGTGTCCGTGCCGCCATCGACCGTGTCCACCTGGCTGTCGAGGGCACCCAGAGCGTAGAACTGATCGTCACCACCGCCGAACTTGTAGGTGTCCTTTCCATCCTCGTCGACGATGGCTTCGCTGCTGTTGCCGCCGTTGAAGATGTCGTCCCCGGCACCCATGCGGCCAGGGTTTGCGCCAGACATGCCGTTGGCTGTGCCCTTGTTGGTGAACACGTCATTGCCGGCACCCATGTTGATGAGGCCGGTGATGGAGCCGTTGTTGGTGAGCGTGTCCGCGCCATCGCCTGTGTTGACGTTGCCATGGATGGTTCCGCTGACAGTGATCTTGTCCGTATCAATGCCGCCGTTGATGTCGCCAAAAATGTCCTTGGTCGCCGTCAGCGTGTTGAGGCCGTTGTAGAGCGACACGGGGCCGTGAACTTCGCCAGTCAGTTTCAACGTGTCATTGCTGTTCCCGCCCACGACCTGGCCGAAGATGTCGGCGGAGGCCGTCAGCGAGTTCTTGCCTTGATCAAGCACGAGATCGCCGTGAAGGTCGCCATTGATGGTGAAGGTGTCGTCACCGTTACCCCCGTACACGCTGCCAAAAACGTTTCCGGAGACCTTGAGTGTGTTCTTGCCGTTGCCGAGGGTTATGCCGCCAAACACATCGGCAGTGGTGCTCACGCTGTCATCGCCTGAACCCGCGCTAATTGCACCGTAAATCGCGCCTGAACTGTCGAGCTTGTTGTTGCCTTGATCGAGATTGACCGAGCTGAAGATTTGGCCCTTGTTGTGGACCGTGTCGTTGCCCGTGCCAAGGACCAGGCTCAAAACCGCAGAATCGGCGTTCGCGTTGGTAAAAGTGTTGTTGCCGCCGCCGAGATTGAGTGTGCCATTGATCTTGTAGGAATTGGTGACGGTGTCATTGCCCTCACCCATAACTACACTGCCATTGACGGTGCCCGTGTTCTTGAACGTGTCGTCAAGGGCGCCAAGCGTGACATTGCCCATCTGGAAACTGTTGGTGACGCTGGATTTGCCAATGTTGACCGCGCTCAATGTGACGCTGCCCATGACGCCCGTGTTGCTGATCGTATTGGTGCCACCCGAGATGACCACATCGCTGATCGCACCGGCATTGCTGATCTTGTGGGTGCCGCCTGTGGCAATGATGTTGATGCCATAGCCAAAGATGGTGGACAGCATGAAACCGGTTGACTTGTTGGTGATCGTCACGGCGCTGTCGCCAGCCTCCATGCGCACACCGGTTTCACCCTTGATCATGCCGGAGTTGGTGATGTTGACGGCGTACTGAGCGTAAATGCCGGCATAGGTGCCCTGGATCGTGCCATCGGCCGTGTTGGTAAGTTTTTCGACGCCGGTGCTGGCGCCCGTCTGGAAGTAGATACCGGAGAAAGGACTTCCGCCCACATACTGGATGTTGCCGTTGTTGGTGAGCGTGTATCCGCCACCAATGAGTTTCAGCCCATCGGTGGTGGTGCTGGAGATGATGCCAGTGGCCGCAACCGTGATGGGGCCGGAGGCACCGGATGGCCCGCCGCCGCTGGGGGACGTCCAGGTGGCACCGCCGCTGTAAACCGAATTGCTGTTGTCATAGGTGAAAGACATGGGGGCTCCATAGATAGTTCAGGCGCTGCGAAATGCCGCGCGCACCGATAGACCCCTCAAACTGGAGAATACATGCAACGCGGTGAGGTTGTCCATCGGGGCAGGGATCACACAAGGAAGTCGAAATCGGCCTGGGACCAGGTGATGGTATGAGCTGAATTCAGCACATCGATCAACATGTCGGCCTTCTTGTCTCCGTTGATGTCGAGTTGGACCTCATACCCAAGTGTGGTTGTGACGAAGCGGAACTCGTTCTTGGCTCCGTCAAAGGCCTGGTCCAGTGCGCGGAATGTCATGGCAGCCGTGTTGTCGAAGCCCTCGAAAAATACGAAATTGAGAAGGTCGCTGCCATCCGTGAAGTCGGCGATCACGTCATGGCCGTCCTTGCCGGACGGGCTATCGCTGGCGGCCCGGAAAGAGAACATGTCTGCGCCAGCATCGCCCTGCAGGTAATCCTTGCCCGCGTCACCGAACAGGAAATCTGCGTCGGCACCGCCATAGATCTCGTCGGCGCCGGCCCCCCCATAGAGGTGGTCGCTGCCGATGTTGCCATAGATGAAGTTGGTGACGCTGCTGCCAAAGACGACATCCGCGCCGCTGCCGCCATAGACGGACTCGAAATTCTTGACGATATCGGTGCCGGTGTCCGTTCCGGTGGCGGTGTGCGCGGCAATGGGCGTGAAAGGCAGGACGGATGCAACATCCGATTGGGTCTTGCTGTCCAGATTGACGACCGCGCCGTTGGCAAGGGGAATGAAGTTGCGGCCGGTGATGCTGTAGACATCGCCGATGCCGATGGAATGGAAGTCGCTGGTGTTGCTGCCACCATCGACAGTGTCGATGGCGGGGTCTCCGCCAGTGCCGCCCGCCGCGAAGAAGACGTCATCACCACCGCCGAGGATGTATGTGTCCTTGCCGGTCTCATCGATGACGAATTCCCGGGTGTTGCCGCCTGTGAATTTGTCGTCACCGCCACCCATGTAAATTGGCTGGTTTGCAAAAATGCCCGAGAGCGTGCCGCTGTTGGTGAAGCTGTCATTGCCGCCGCCAAGGTCGATGATGCCGGTGATGGTACCGGTGTTCTTCAGCACGTCGTTGTTGGCATTTGTTGTGACGTCGCCGTTGATGGTGCCGGAGTTGGTAAATTTGTCGATGCCATCGTCACCGGTCACTTCGCCATTGATGGTGCCGGAATTGGTGAGCGTGTTGTCTCCGCTCAGCAAATGCATGAACCCGTCGATGGTGCCCTTGTTGGTCACCGTGTCCTTGTCATTGCCGAACACAACGGGCGCGGCAATCATCAGGTAGTTGGTGAAGGTGTTGATGCCGCCGCCCATGCTGACGGAACCATCCACGGTTCCCTTGTTGCTGAACGTGTCGTTGCCATTGCCGTAATCGACACTCAAGACATAGGAGGTGGCCGCAGAGTTCGTGAACGAATTGTTGCCCTCGCCCATATGCGCATCCCCGCCAATGGTGCCGGAATTGCTGATCTTGTCGTTTCCGTTGCCCACGGCGACATAGCCCGTCATGAGATTGGTGTTTGTGACCGTGTCGTCTGTGTCGCCGGTTGCAATATTGCCCATCTGGAAGCTGTTGGTGATGGTGGACTTGCCCGTTGCCGTATTCAGCGTCACGTCGCCCATGGTTCCGGTGTTGGAAATCGTGTTCGCGCCACCGATGACGACCACAGCGTCCATCAGGCCGGCGTTGCTGATCTTGTGGGTGCCGCCGGTGGACGAGACATTGACAGCCCGCCCGCCGTTGGTGCTGAGAATCTCGCCGCTGGCGTTGTTGGTGATGGTGAAGGACTTGTCGTCGGACAGTATGTTGACGCCTGTCTTACCCTGAATAAGGCCGGAGTTCACGAGGTTGAGCGCATATTGCGAGAATATGCCATTCAACATGCCTGTGATGCTGCCATCCGCGGTGTTGGTGACCTTCTGGAGGCCTGCTGTCGCATCCGGAAGAAAGGCGATACCCGCCGCCCCGGCGTTGGTTGTGGCCCTGATGATGCCGCTGTTGGTGAGCGTGTAACCGGCCCCCGTCATTTGGAAGGCGTTAGCGCCGTTCACCGAGATGACGCCTTCCGCCGTGACCGTGATCGGTGCCGAAGCGCCCGAAGGGCCACCCGTCGTGGGATTGCTCCAGATTTGCGTGGCGGATTGCGGATTGTCGTTGTTGTAGGTGAAGGACATGGGGCCACCATCGATGCACGCTGGCCCGCATAAAGATGCGCGGCCAGCGGAAACCCCCGCCCGAAAATTTACACACTTGCGGGGTGTTGTCTACTGGCGGGAGAAGCACCGGCCATTGCATCGCGCCGGGGCAGCGCCTAAGACGCGCCGCACTGATTTTGCTGCGCGGGAGTTTCGATGTTTCTGTTCGCCGGTCTGGGAAATCCAGGCGCGAAATACGCAAGGAACCGCCATAATGTCGGCTTCATGGCGGTGGAGGAAATTGTCCGCAGCCATGGCTTTTCACCCTGGCGCAAGAAGTTCCAGTCGGAGATGGCGGAAGGCACGCTGGCCGGTGAAAAGGTGCTGGTGCTGAAGCCGCAGACCTACATGAACGAGAGTGGCCGGGCGGTGGGCGAGGCGGTGCGCTTTCACAACATCGATCTTGACCATGTCTATGTGTTCTACGATGAGCTTGATTTGGAGCCAGGCAAGGTGCGGGTGAAGACCGGGGCAGGGCCGCGGGCCACAATGGCATCCGGTCGCTCTCCGCCCATATCGGGCCGGACTACAAGCGCGTGCGCATCGGCATCGGCCATCCCGGCGTGAAGGAACTGGTCATGCCCCATGTGCTGGGCGATTTCGCCAAGGCCGATGGCGAATGGCTGGCCCCGCTGCTGGAAGAAATCGCCCGCCAGGCAGATTTTCTGGTTGAAGGCGAAGACGGAAAATTTCAAAGCAAGGTGGCACTGGCGCTGAACCCGCCACGGCCGAATGCGGTTAGGAAAGAGACGGAATAATGGGTTTCAAGTGTGGTATTGTTGGCCTGCCGAATGTTGGCAAGTCCACGTTGTTCAATGCGTTGACGCAGACCTCCGCCGCGCAGGCGGCGAACTATCCCTTCTGCACCATCGAGCCCAATGTGGGCGATGTCGGCGTGCCGGATGAGCGGCTGGACAAGCTGGCGGCCATTGCAGGCTCGGGCCAGATCATCCCGACACGTCTGACCTTCGTGGATATCGCGGGTCTGGTGAAGGGCGCCTCCAAGGGCGAGGGGCTTGGCAACCAGTTTTTGGCCAACATCCGCGAGACCGATGCCATCGCCCATGTCGTGCGCTGCTTCGAGGATGGCGACATCACCCATGTGTCGGGTCGCATTGATCCCGTCTCCGACATTGAAGTTATCGAGACAGAGCTGATGCTGGCAGACCTCGAGTCGCTGGAGAAGCGCTACACCAACACCGAAAAGAAGGCCAAGCAGGGCGACAAGGAAGCCAAGGAACTGGCCGACCTGATGCACCGCGCCCTTGTTCTGCTGCGCGAGGGCAAGCCCGCCCGCCTCGTTGAGCGGTCGCATGAGGAGGAAGTGACTTTCAAGGGCCTGGGCCTGCTCTCGTCCAAGCCGGTGCTCTATGTGTGCAACGTGGAGGAGGGGAGCGCCGACAAGGGCAACGCCTTCTCCGACCGGGTGAAGGAATTCGCCGCCAAGGAGGGCAATAAGGCGGTGGTTGTTTCTGCCAAGATCGAATCCGAAATCGCCATTCTGCCACTCGCGGACCAGAAGGATTATCTGGATGCCGTGGGCCTCAATGAGCCCGGCCTCAACCGCGTGATCCGCGAGGGCTATGCGTTGCTTGGCCTGCTCACCTATTTCACCGTGGGCCCGAAGGAAGCCCGTGCCTGGACCATCACCAAGGGCACCAAGGCCCCCGCCGCCGCCGGCGTGATCCATACGGATTTCGAAAAGGGCTTCATCCGCTCCGAGACCATCGCCTATGACGACTACGTGGCTAACAACGGCGAGGCGGGCGCCAAGACCGCCGGCAAGTTCCGCCTTGAAGGCAAGGAATATGTGGTGGCGGACGGCGACGTGATGCACTTCCGGTTCAACACTTGACATTATACCAAAATGGTATATTTGCTTCGCTGTGCATGTCATAGCGAAGCATGTTCTGATTGCATTCTGGGAGAAACACCCGGACAGCAAGCCGTCGCTGATGGCATGGCACAGGATCATGACGGCCGGCGACTTTGGCAGCTTGCACGAATTGCGTCAGGTGTTTCCGTCGGCGGACCACGTTTATGGGTTTACGGTGTTCAATATCGCGGGAAACAAATACAGGCTTGTGGCTGCGGTGCATTACAACCGCCGCAAGGTGTATATCAGTCACGTGCTGACCCATGCGGCCTATGATTTGGCGAAGTGGAAGACAAGATGAGAAAGAATGCGCAATCTGGTTCTGTCGCGGAAATACTGAATGCATGGATGCCGTTTGATGAAGCCGTGGGCGGTGTGGCAGTGCATAGCGCCGCGGATTACCAGCGCGTGAGCAAACTTGTGGAGTCGCTTGTTGATCATGTGCGCGAGGATGAAGCACACGCACTCGCCCCGCTTCTTGACTATCTCGCATTCCAGTTGGAGATGTATGAGGCCGAACATGTCAATATTCCGGAGGCCGAAGGACACGAAGTGCTCCGGCATTTGATGGAGGAGCATGGCCTTAACCAGTCTTCATTTGCGGGCGAAATTCCCCAGGGCAGGATTTCCGACATTCTGAGCGGCCGCCGCAAGATCAGCAAAGCCATGGCAAAGGTTTTTGCGAGCCGATTCCACGTCAATGCCAGCGTGTTTCTGTAGCTGGCAAATGAGAGACCATCTTTACTTCGAGGACTTTCCGGCAGGGGCGGTTTTTACCATCGGCCCGCGCCGGATCACGGCGGAAGAGATCATTGCCTTTGCGCAGGAGTTTGACCCGCAGCCGTTTCACCTTGACGAAGCGGCAGGCAAGGCCTCCATCCTCGGAGGGTTGGCGGCCAGCGGCTGGCACACCACCTCGCTTCTTTTCCGCATGATGTGCGATGCCTGCATCAGCCGTTCGGAAATTCTCGGCTCCAATCTCATCGACGAAGTGAAATGGCTGAAGCCCGTGCTGGCAGATGATGAACTGGCGGGGGAGTTCCGCATCACTTCGGCGCGCCCCTCTGGCAGCCGGCCTGACATCGGCATCCTCAAATTCGAGGCACTGCTCGACGGCAACGGTGCGCGCAAGGCGGAAATGCGGGGCATGTTCTTCATGCGGCGGAGGCCCTCATGATTGGGCTGTACTTCGAGGAACTGCACGAAGGCCAAGTGATCGAGCTTGGCAGCCAGTATTTTGATCCGGCCAGGGTGAAGGCCTTTGCGAAGGCCTTTGCGCCCGTGGGCTTTCACCTGCATGAGGACCAGGCGGAGCAGGGGCTTCTGGGAGCGCCATCCGCCCCGGCTTTTATACAACATCCGCCTGGATGATGCGCTTTGTCGCCACCAACACGGAGGCGCGGGAAAGGCTGGCGCGGGACGGAAAAACCCTGCCGGAGATCGGTCCGTCGCCCGGCATTGCCAATGTCCGCTGGCCAAGGCCCACCCATCCCGGCGAGACTCGCCTTCCGCACCACGGTGACGGCCAAGAAGCTTCTCGACAAGAGGCCGGGCTGGGGCATGGTCACTTTCCTCAGCGAAGGCCTTAACGCGGCGGGTGAACTGGCCATGAGCTTTGAAGGCCGGGTGCTTGTGCAGTGCCGGAGCCACCCTCTGGCGTGAGTCGCTTTCCTTTGGCACAGTGGCGTCAGGCTCTGCAGGACAAAGCAGCCACAACAGGGAAGGACCACGCCCATGAGCAAGACACCCGTCAACCGCCGCGCCTTTTTCGCGACAGCCTCCACCGCTGCTGCTGGTGCCGCAGCAACCCTCGCCACACCGGCCATCGCCCAGACCGCGCCTGATGTGAAATGGCGGCTGACTTCCAGCTTCCCCAAGGCACTGGACACGATTTTCGGCACGGCGAATGTCTTCGCCAAATATGTCGCCGAAGCCACCGACAACAAGTTTCAGATCCAGGTGTTTGCCGCCGGGGAAATCGTGCCCGGGCTTGAGGCCGCCAATGCCGTGGGCTCCGGCAGTGTCGAGATGTGCCACACCGCCAGCTACTACTACTGGGGCAAGGACCCGACCTATGCCCTTGCCACGGCCGTGCCCTTCGGCCTCAACTCCCGCCAGCAGAATGCTTGGATGTATTACGGCGGCGGCATCGACCTGATGAACGAGTTTTACAAGGACAAGAACCTGATCGCCTACCCCTGCGGCAACACCGGCGCGCAGATGGGCGGCTGGTTCCGCAAGGAAATCAAGTCGCTGGCCGATCTGCAGGGTCTGAAGATGCGCGTGGGTGGTTTTGGCGGCAAGGTGCTGTCCAAGATCGGCGTTGTGCCGCAGCAGATCGCGGGCGGCGAGATCTATCAGGCTTTGGAAAAGGGCACCATTGATGCTGCCGAATGGGTGGGCCCCTATGACGACGAGAAGCTGGGCTTCTACAAGGTGGCGCCCAACTACTACTATCCCGGTTGGTGGGAAGGCGGCGCGCTGCTGCATGTGATGATCAACACGGCGAAATGGGCGGAACTGCCGCCGGCCTATCAGTCGATCATCAAGACGGCGGCCCAGGCAGCCAATGCCGACATGCAGGCCAAGTATGACTTCGGCAACCCCGCAGCCTTGAAGCGGCTTGCAGCCGCGGGCGCCAAATTCGCGCCATTCCCGGCCGATGTGATGGAGGCGAGCTTCAAGGCCGCCAATGACACCTATGCCGAGATCAACGCCAGCAATGCCGCCTTCAAGAAGATCTATGACTCGATGGTGGCCTTCCGCAAGGATGCCTATCTCTGGCAACAATTCTCGGAATACCAGTTCGACGCCTTCATGATGGGCAAGCAGCGCAGCGACGCGCTGTAAGCAGGTCCGCGCCGGACTCTCCCGCGGCGGCTCTAAAAAGAACACGTCATGGTCCGCTTCAAGCGGACCATCCACTGATTGTCTCGATAGAGGTGTTTGGTGGGTGGCCCGCCTGAAGCGGGCCATGACGAGCTTCTTGGATTTCAATTTGGTGCACTTCAGTGCAAAAATTGATCAAGTCGCCCTGCCTTCGCGGGGGTGACGTGATTTCAGAGAAGAAAGGTTCTACTGGATCTTCGGCGGCTGGCTGAGATCATTGACAGGTGCCGCGGTTTCAGTGATGGCGCGGCGGCAGGCACCACAACCTTAGTGGGGTCGATGATCGCTTCCTTGTCGAGCAGGCCGGTGACGGTCTCCGGCACGAAAATGACGATGGCCACCGGCAACATCTGCAACACCACCCGAGGAATGGCCACAGTAAATGTCGCTGCAGGCTTTTCACCGATGGCGGCGCGATGCCCCTGAGATAGAACAGCGCGAAGCCAAACGGCAGGTGCATGAAGCTGGTCTGGATGTTCCAGCCCCCCAGAAGCTTGCCCAGCCAGACGATGTTGATGCCCAGCGCATGGGCCGCGGGCACGAGCAACGGCACGATGATGAAGGCGATCTCGAAGAAATCGAGAAAAAGAAGGCGATCACGAACACAAACAGGTTCACGAAGATGAGGAAGCCCACCTGTCCGCCCGGCAGCGAGGTGAAGGCCCTCGATCCACTTTCCTTGCCGCCCACGCCCTGAAACACGAGGAGAACACCCGGCTGCCGATCAGGATGAGCACCACCATGGCGGTGATGCGCATGGTGGTTTCCATGCCGTGCCAGACCAGCCCCAGGACAGGCGGCCATTGAGCCAAGCCAGAACCAGTGCACCGATCACGCCCATGGCGCCCCGCTTCCGTGGCGGTGGCCAGCCCCATGAAGATCGTTCCCAGCACGATGAAGATCAACGCCAGTGAAGGCACCATGCCCTTCACGCAGCGCCAGATCAGCGGCCAGCCGCGCAAGGTGCGCGCTTCGGGCGGAAGTGCCGGCACCTGTTCCGGCTTGAACAGGGAGAGAATGAAAACCCAACCCATGAACAACAGAACCTGCAGGATGCTGGGACCAATGGCCCCGCGATACATCTGCCCCACGTCAACGCCCATCTGGTCGGCCAGCACCACCAGCACCAGCGACGGTGGAATAAGCTGCGTAATGGTGCCCGAGGCCGCAATCACGCCGGTGGCGTGGCGCACATGGGTTCCGTATTTCAGCATGATGGGCAGTGAAATGAGGCCCATGGCGATGACCGAGGCCGCCACCGTTCCGGTGATGGCCCCCAGCACCGCGCCCACCAGGATCACCGCATAGGAGAGGCCGCCCCGCACGCTGCCGAACAACTGGCCGAAACCTTCCAGAAGGTCTTCCGCAAGCCCCGACTTTTCGAGAATGGCCCCCATCAACGTGAAGAACGGAATGGCCAGCAGCAGGTCGTTGCGCAGAACGCCTTCAAGCTGGAACACAATGGCACCCAGAAAATCCGGCTGGATGAGGCCCAGTTCAATGCCGAGGAAGCCAAAGGCCAGCCCCACCGCCGCCAGCGAGAAGGCCGCCGGATAGCCATAGAGCATAAACAGGATCAGGCCCACAAACATCAGGGGCGCCATGTTGTGGGCCACGAAATCCATCATTGCAGCGGCTTCTCGTAGGCGTGTTCACGCCGGTAGCCTGTGCTGAGAGAGGCCACGCACTTGATGATTTCGGAAAGCCCTTGCAGCAGGATCAGACTGAAACCCAGTGGCACGAAGGCCTTGAGCGGCCAACGGGCGAGGCCACCCGCGTTTTGTGACATCTCGTCGTTGCGCCAGGCCTCCAGAAACCACGGCCAGGAAAAATGCAGCATGATGATGCAGAAGGGCACGAGAAACAGGAGACCGCCGAAGAGATCAATCCAAGTGCGGGTGCGGTCCGATACCCAATGGTAAAACAGATCCACCCGCACGTGTTCGTTCAGTTTCAGGGTCCAGCTGGCGCCCAAGAGAACCATGCCGGCGAAAAAAATGAGTTGCAGGTCGCGGAGCGCATTGGAGTTGTTGCGGTAGAGATCAAACACCTCCGCCAGCGGGCCGTGCCCGCCTGAAAGAGAGAGCAGCGCCCCAAGCCCATAGCGCAACCCGGCATCAAGGGCGCAGGCCAGCGTGGCCCCCAGCACCATCCAGTTGGCGAGAAGCCCCATCCACCGGCTCAGGTGATCAATCCACCGTGAAAGCTGGAGGAGGGCGCTCACATCAGTGCCCCTCGAAAGAGACGAGCGTATGAACCTTGACACCCTTGGCCTTGAGCTTTGCGGCCCCGCCAAGCTCCGGCAGGTCGATCACAAAGGCGGCAGCCGCCACTTCGCCGCCCGACTTGCGGATGAGGTCGATGGCAGCACCCGCCGTGCCGCCAGTGGCAATCAGGTCATCCACCAGCAACACACGGTCGCCCTTGGAAATGGCGTCGGCATGCATCTCGATGGTGTCGACACCGTATTCGAGGGCATAGTCCTGGCCGATCACCTTGGAGGGCAGCTTGCCCTTCTTGCGGATGGGAATGAAGCCGCGCCCCAGATTGTGGGCGACGGCCCCGCCCAGAATGAAGCCGCGTGCCTCAATGCCAGCAACATAGTCGATTTCGCCTGCGAGGAAGGGCCACACCAGTTCATCGACCGCCGCCCGGAAGCCATGCAAGTTGGAGAGCAGGGTGGTGATGTCGCGGAACATGATGCCGGGCTTGGGATAGTCCGGGATGGTGCGGATGTAGCGCTTGATGTCGAAGCCGTTGCGAAGGTCCATGGCGTTACCCCCTGTCTTTCCCCCTATGGCCATTTCACTTCTGGTGGCATTGACGAGAGGATGCTGTCAACATTGCCGCCGGTCTTGAAGCCGAAAATCGTGCCGCGGTCGTAGAGCAGGTTGAACTCCACATAGCGCCCGCGGCAGACAAGTTGCTCCTCCCGGTCTTCGTCCGTCCAGGGCTTGTGCATGTTGCGGCGCACCAGTTCCGGATAAATGCGGTCAAAGGCGAGGCCCACCTCCTTGACGAAGGCAAAGGAAGCGGCACTGGGCTCCAGATAGTCGAAGAAGATGCCGCCGATGCCGCGCGGCTCCTTGCGGTGGGGAAGATAGAAGTATTCATCACACCACGCCTTGTAGCGGTCATAGTCGGCAACCGCATGGGCCGTGCAGGCATCCTTCATGGCAGCATGGAACGCGAGTGTGTCAGGATCATCCTGGGTGCGGCGACGCATCAGAACCGGTGTCAGGTCCGCGCCGCCGCCAAACCACGCCTGAGATGTCACCATGCCGCGTATTCATGTGAACCGCCGGCACATGGGGATTGCGCGGGTGGATGATGAGCGAGATGCCCGAGGCCCAGAAGCGCGGATCCTGTTCGGCCCCGGGAATCTGCTTGCGGAACTCGGGCGAAAACTCACCCCAGACCGTGGAAACGTGCACCCCGGCTTTCTCAAAAAGTTCACCTTTGAGAAGCGCCATGGTGCCCCCACCCTGGTCTTCGCCGTTGCCAGGGGGTTCGCACAAAGCGCAGATCGCCTTCGGGGGCATACTCCATTTCCAGGTTTTCGAGGCTTCCGATGATGCGGGCCTGCAAGGCCTCAAACCACAAGCGGGCCACGTCTTTCATGGCGTTGGCGGGAGTGGAATCTGAAGATGTCATGGGCGGATTACTGCCTTTTGCGCCGCCCGCTGTCCATGCCGCTGTTTGCCCTTAACTTTGACGGCTAACCAGCAAACTTTGAAGCGTTGTTTACCGAGCCTATCCACAAAACTTTAGAAAATTGCACCTATGGTCTCGCTATTAGATTGCACAGGGAGTGCAGAATGTTCTGGAATCTGCTGAAACGCTACGGTGGTGACACATTGGCAATACTGCCATTATGTTGTCGCTGGCCGTAATACCGATGATGCTGGGGGCCGGGTCCGCCGTGGACATGGTGCGCGCCAGTAATGCCCGCACGGTGTTGCAGGCCGCCGCTGATTCCGCAGCGCTCGCAGGCGCGGTTTCCGGGAAGACCGACGCAACGTCCCTGAACAAGATCGTCAAGAATTATCTCAAGGCGAACAATGCCGAGAACGTTCTGTCGAGCGTCAAGAAGATCAGCCAGAAGCTCGACAACTCGAAGCACTCTTCTCTGTCACCATCGACGGCAAGATGGCCACCGGATTCATGTTCCTCGCCGGCATTTCGCACCTCGACATTGGCGCCTATTCGGAAGTGGAACTGGGCGGCAATGGCCTGGAAGTGGTGATGGCACTCGATAACACCGAGTCCATGAACTACGAGGGCCGCCTGCCGGCGCTCAAGACCGCCGCGAAGTCACTGGTGGACACGGTGCTGGACGGCAGCCGCGTGTCAGGCACCTATGTGAAGGTCGGCATCGTGCCGTTCTCGAATTATGTGAACGTGGGCCTCGCCAGCAAGGCAAAGCCCTGGATCACCGTTGCACCGGATGAAACCGTCTCCAATCCAAACTACTGCTGGGACACCTATCCCAATGCAACGAAGTCGAATTGCCACAACGAGACCTACACGGGTTATGTTGACGGCGTCGCACAAACCTACACCACTGAAGTGTGTGACTGGAATAACGGCTCGCCTGTCCAGCAATGCGGAAGCTATACCTGGAATTACACGTGGCAGGGATGTGTGGGATCGCGTGATGCGCCCCTTGACACCAAGATTTCAGCCATTGGCACAAAGTATAAAGGCCTGGTGCGCGACAGTTGGGGCAATCAGGTTTACTGCGCCAAGGAAATCACCCAGTTGACGGACGACAAGACGCAGCTGAATGCCGCGATTGACGCCATGGCCGGCGTTGGCAACACCTATATTGCCCCCGGCGTGCTCTGGGGCTGGAACATGCTGGATGCCAATGAGCCGCTGACCGGCGCAAAGACCAAGTCCTGGATGACGGCGAACCGCGGCACAAAGGCTCTTGTGCTGATGACCGATGGCGACAACACGCTGTCGCCATCTGCCACCACCTACGCCCTGCATGACGGCAATGATGTGGCTGCCGCCAACAGCACCACCGCCAAGACCTGCGAAAACGCCAAGCATGACGGCATCAAGATCTACACCGTGGCCTTCAAGGTGACGAACAGCGTGGCCAAGGACATGCTGCGGGATTGCGCCTCGTCGCCCGACATGGCCTTCCAGGCCGATGATGCGACGGCGCTGAACACCGCCTTCAACGACATCGCAAAGTCGCTGATCGCCACGCGCCTCACGAAGTAACACCTCCCAGCTGCCGCAGGGCTTCGCCCGCAACCATGGCCGTGGCCACCGCCACGTTCAGCGAGCGGAAGCCCTGCCGCATGGGAATGGTGATGCCTTGACAGGCTGCATGGACCTCATCCGGCACGCCGGCGCTTTCCCGCCCCGCCAGCAGGATATCACCAGCCACAAAGTTGAACTGCGTATAGGGCAGGGCGGCCCGGGTGCTAAGCAGCACCAGACGCCGGCCCGCATGATGGCTTTGGAAATCAGCCCAGCTAGGGCTGCGCCGCACATTGGCGGCCGACAGATAATCCATCCCCGCCCGCCTGAGGGCAGAATCGCTCCAGGTGAAGCCCGCAGGCTCGATGATGGTGAGCCGCAGGCCGAGGCAGGCACAAAGCCTGGCAATGGTGCCGGTATTGGCGGCGATGTCGGGTTGGTAAAGGGCGATTTCCAGCATAATCCCGGCGTTTTAGCGGGGATTCCGCAAGGCGGGCAGGGGGCACGCGGCTGCGACAAAACTTGGCTAGACACGCCGCCTTGCCAATGCCAAAACGCCCCGGATTCAGCCGCCCAAGGGGACTTGTGCGGCCTTTCTTGCAAGACGAGGGAACAGGGACGTGTCCACAGCAGACCATGCGGACGTCACACGGCGTGACTTTCTATACATCGCGACTGGTGCGGTTGGGGCGGTTGGTGCCGCGCTGACGGCCTGGCCGTTCATTCACCAGATGAACCCGGACCGATCGGTGCTGGCGCTCGCCTCCACCGAGGTTGACCTGGCGCCCATCGCCGAAGGCCAGATGATCACCATCAAGTGGCGCGGCAACCCCGTGTTCATCCGCCACCGCACGGCCAAGGAAATCGAAGCGGCCAAGGCCGTAAAGATGGACGAGCTGAAGGACCCCGTGGCCCGCAACGCCAACGTCAAGGACGGCGAAGCCGCCACCGACGAAAACCGCGTGGTGGGTGGCAAGGAGCAGTTCCTGGTGATGATGGGCGTTTGCACCCATCTGGGCTGCGTGCCCATCGGCAACGAAGGCGAATATGCCGTGGTTGAAGGCAATGCCAAAGTGGGTGGCTTTTTCTGCCCGTGCCACGGTTCTGTCTATGACACCGCGGGCCGCATCCGGAAGGGCCCCGCGCCCGAAAACCTTGCTGTGCCACCCTACAAGTATCTCTCCGATACCAAGATCCAGATCGGCTGAGGGGACAGGAAAAAATGAGCGGACAATCCAACTACGTTCCCACCTCGGCCTTCGGCAAGTGGCTGCATGTGCGCCTACCGATCGTGGCCTTTATGAAGGACACGGCGATCGATTTCCCGACGCCTAAGAACCTGAACTACTGGTGGACCTTCGGCGGCATTCTCGCCACCATGCTTGTCGTGCAGATCATCACCGGCATCGTGCTGGTGATGCACTTCACCCCGCATGTGGACATGGCCTTCAACTCGAAGGAACTGATCACCCGTGACGTGAACTACGGCTGGCTGATCCAGAAGCTCCACGAAGTGGGCGCTTCCATGTTCTTCATCGCCGTCTACATCCACATGTTCCGCGGCATGTACTACGGCTCCTACAAGGCACCGCGCGAAGTGCTGTGGATGATCGGCGTGATCATCTATCTCATCATGATGGCCACCGCCTTCATGGGTTACGTGCTGCCTTGGGGCCAGATGAGCTTCTGGGGTGCCAAGGTCATCACCAACCTGTTCTCCGCCATCCCGTTTGTGGGTGACTACATCACCACCTGGCTGTGGGGCGGCTATTCGGTTGATAACCCCACGCTGAACCGCTTCTTCTCGCTGCACTACCTGCTGCCCTTCGTGCTGGCTGCCGTTGTCGCCCTGCACATCTGGGCGCTGCATGTGCCCGGCAACGCCAATCCGACCGGCGTTGAAGTGAAGAGCGGCCAGGACACGGTTCCCTTCCATCCCTACTACACGGTGAAGGACCTGTTCGCGATCGTGGTGTTCCTGCTGTTCTTTGCCTTCTGGGTGTTCTTCCGCCCGGACTACCTGGGACATGCCATCAACTACGCGCCCGCCAACCCGCTGGTGACGCCCGCGCACATCGTTCCCGAATGGTATTACCTGCCGTTCTACGCGATCCTGCGCGCCATCCCGTCGAAGCTGGGCGGCGTGATTGCGATGTTTGGTTCGATCCTGACGCTGTTCATCCTGCCGTGGCTTGATACCTCGCGGGTGCGCTCGGGCTCCTACCGCCCGATCTTCAAGGGTTTCTTCTGGATCTTCGCAATTGTCTGCGTGGCGCTGGGCTATCTTGGCTCACGCCCTGCCGAAGGCAATGCGGTGATCTACGCCCGCATCCTGACGGCGTATTACTTCGCCCACTTCTACATCATCCTGCCGCTTCTCGGTCTGCTGGAAAGCCCCAAGCCGCTTCCGGCCTCGATCTCGGACGCGGTTCTCGCCAAGTCCAAGCATCTGGCCCCGGCCGAGTGATTGCGGAGCAAAGACAATGAAGAAACTCGTATCTCTCGCACTCGCCGGACTGGCGCTGGCCCTGCTGCCCGCGCCCGCCATGGCCAACGAAGGCCAGAAGGTGGCCAAGGATGTCAGCTACTCGTTTGAAGGGCCGTTCGGCACCTTTGACCGCCAGCAGCTGCAGCGCGGCTACAAGGTCTACAAGGAAGTGTGCGCCGCGTGTCACTCCATGAAACTAGTGTCCTTCCGCAATCTGTCGGAAGCCAGCATTTTCTCGGAAGAGCAGGTGAAGGCATTGGCTGCCACCTTCACGGTGAAGGATGGTCCCAACGACGCGGGTGAGATGTTTGACCGCCCGGCCTTGCCGTCTGACCACTTCCCGTCGCCCTATGCCAACGATGAAGCGGCAAAGGCCTCATTCAACGGTTCGCTGCCGCCTGATCTCTCGCTGATCACGCGCTCGCGCCCCGGGTGGTATGGCACTTTCAATCAGCTGTTCAATGGCATCGGCGGCCCGCAGTATGTCTACTCGGTGCTGACGGGTTATGGTGAGACACCGCCGGAAGGTGAAGCCTGCCCGGAAGGGAAGTCCTTCAATCCCTACTTCGCGGGCGGCATCTGTATCGGCATGCCGCAACCGCTGGCTGATGGCGCTGTGACCTTTGACGACGGCGCGCCCAACACTGCAGACGCCATGGCCAAGGACGTTTCGGCCTTCCTGGCCTGGACCGCTGACCCCAAGATGGAAGAGCGCAAGCATCTGGGCTTCGAGGTGATGGTCTACCTCGCCGCCCTGTCGATCCTGCTCTACCTCGTGAAGAAGCGGGTCTGGGCCAACGTGGCCCACTGAGGGCCGCGACATGTAAATTGAAAAGCCCGGCTCCGGCCGGGTTTTTTGTTGGCAAGTTTGCAATCCATATGGGAACTTGAAGGCAATTGGGCTGGGGACACACCATGGCGAAAACAGTTTTGGGCATCATCGGCGGTTCCGGCATTTACGACCTGCCGCTGGACAACGCCCGCTGGGAGCGGATTGAAAGCCCCTGGGGCGAAGCCTCGGACGCCTTGCGCCTGGGTGAGCTCAACGGCCTTCCCGTGGCTTTTCTGCCGCGCCATGGCCGGGGCCATGTGTTTTCGCCCAGCTCCATCAACTACCGCGCCAACATCGATTGCCTGAAGCGGGCAGGGGTCACGGATGTGATCTCGCTCTCCGCCGTGGGTTCCCTGCGGGAAGATCTGCCACCCGGCACTTTTGTGGTGGTGGACCAGTTCATCGACCGCACCCACAAGCGCGAGTCCAGCTTCTTCGGCACGGGCTGCGTTGGCCATGTGCCCTTCGCCCATCCCGTGTCGCCGCTGCTGGCCAGGCGAGCGGCGGAGGTGCTGAAGCAGCAGAACATTCCCCATCACGTGGGCGGCACCTACGTGGTGATGGAGGGGCCCCAGTTTTCCACGCTTGCGGAGTCAGAACTGCACCGCTCCTGGGGGGCATCAGTGATTGGCATGACAAACATGCCGGAAGCCAAGCTCGCCCGGGAAGCTGAACTCTGTTACGCCACGATTGCCATGGTGACGGACTTCGATGCTTGGCATCCCACCCATGACGCCGTTGACGTGGCCCAGGTCATGGCCACCATGAAGGCCAATGGCGGGGCGGCCAAAACCTTTGTCAGCGAATTTGCCCGCGCCATGCCGCGCCAGCACGAAGCCTGCCCCATCGGCTCAGACCGCGCGCTCGATTTCGCCATCATGACAGCGCCGGACAAGCGTGATCCTGCGCTGTTGCAAAAGCTGAAAGCCGTCGCGGGCCGGGTTCTGTAGCTTACTTCAGGCCCTTGGCCGCCCGGTAAAAGGGCTGCTTGAAGATTTCCTTCTTGAAGTTGAAATCCTCGGCCTCGTCACCTGCAAAGCACCTGCCGGCGGTCGAAGAGACAAGCCGCGCCGCCTTGCTGTCGAGCGCCTTGCAATCCCCAGTAGGAAGGCAAGCGCCTGCTTGTCCATGGCGGCAAGGCAGCTTTGCCAGCGCTGCGCATGCTCCAGCTCATGGGCCTTGATGAAGGCGGTGAAGTCCCGGAACATGGCCGCGTCCTTGCCCTTGAGGCCGGGGGCCTTGGGCACCAGCACCGACACCATGAGCGAGGTGCGGTAGCTGCGGTAACGGCAGGTGCCCCCGTGGCCACGGATTTCTTGTCGGTCTTCACGGCGGGAATGGTGAAGGTGAAGGCCGTCTTCTTGCCAGTGATGGTGTTGGAGGCAAGCGCGGCCTCAAACACCTCGGCTGGGGTGTGGCCCTTTACGGGATAACTGACGATCTGCTGGCGACACGCCACGTGGCAGCGAGGCACAGAAACGGCAGGAGGAGGGCGGTAGCAAGGGTAAGGCGCATGCCCCTTGTTCCCGCCCGGCACAGCGCATCAACGGTCTTGCCTTGCCTTGCACAGTTCCCCATAAACGCCGGCGGAGCAACACATGCGGCGCGCAGGATCGTCAAATTCTTCAACCGGGACAAGGGTTTCGGCTTCATCACGCCGGACGACGGCGGGAAGGATGTGTTCGTGCATGTGTCCAACGTCCACAAGGGCGGCATTCCCTATCTGGAAGATGGCATGCGCCTGTCCTTTGACGTACAGGATGATCCGCGAGGCCGTGGCCAGCAGGCCACCAGCCTGCAATTGGAGTAGCATATGCGGCAATTGAAATGGGCCATCGTGGTAGCGGCCATGCTTTTGAGCGCGGCGGCTGCAGAAGCGCGCGGTGGCTTTGACTATTATGTCCTGTCGCTCTCCTGGTCGCCCACCTATTGCGCAGGCGATGCCGGACAGCGCGATGCCCAGCAATGTGCGCCGGGCCGGAAATTCGCCTTTGTGGTGCATGGCCTGTGGCCGCAATACGCCAAGGGCTGGCCGCAGGATTGTGCAAGCTCGGAAGCCTGGGTGCCACAGGAGCGCATCGACGGCATGATGGACATCATGCCCTCCAAAAAGCTGATCATCCACGAGTGGAAAAAGCACGGCACCTGCGCCGGAGTGCATCAGGAGGATTACTTCCTCATGGTGCGGGCTCTGTTTGATGCGGTGCGCATTCCCGCCCGCTATCTCTCGCCGACAGAAGACGTGATCACCACGCCGGACCAGCTTGTCACGGATTTCGTGAAAACCAACCGTGACCTGACCGCCGACATGATGCAGGTGGAGTGCGGAAACGCGCGTGGTGAGAGCAAGCTCTCGGAGTTGCGCATCTGCCTTTCCAAGGGCGGCAAGTTCATCCCCTGCGGGGCCAATGAAGCCAACGCCTGCCGCGCCTCAAGCCTTGTGCTGCCACACGTGCGCTGAGGCCGGCGTTCAGCGCCGCAGGTCGGCAGATTTCAGGGCGAAGACCTCGCCTTCGCTTTCCTCGCTGTCGAGCCAGATGAAGGGCAGATCCGGGTATTCCGCCTCCAGCATCTCCCGGCCCGTGCCGATTTCGCAGAGCAGCGCCCCATTTTCCGTGAGGTGATGTGGGGCTTCCGCCAGAATGCGGCGCACGATGTCGAAACCGTCCACACCACCCAGATGGGCCATCACCGGCTCGTGCTTGTATTCCGGCGGAAAGGCCTTCACTTCAGCCGCCGCCACATAGGGCGGATTGCTGATGATGAGATCGAAGCGGGCGGATCTTACGGGTTTGAAGAGATCGCCCTGCAACAGGCTGATACGGTCCTCAACATCATGCAGCTTCAGATTCTCGCGGGCGACCGCCAGCGCATCCTTGGAGAGGTCCGTTGCCGCCACTCCAGCTCCCGGAAAATGCTGGGCCGCGAGAACGGCAAGACAGCCCGAGCCCGTGCACAGGTCGAGCACGGATTGCACATTGGCCGCATCGTAGTAGAGGCCGAGGCCTTCCGGTCCGAGATCGCCCTTCACCAGCATCTCGCCAATGTAGGAGCGTGGCACGATCACCCGCTCATCCACGATGAAGGGCACACCATGCATGTAGGTTTTCTTCAGGAGATAGGCGGCGGGCTTGCGCGTCTTCACCCGCGCGGTGATGATCTTGGCCAGGGCCTGCCGCTCGGCCTTCAGCAGGCGCGCATCCAGCCAGGGGTTGATGTCGTCCACCGGCAGGTTCAGCGTTTCCAGAATGATGAAGGCCGCTTCGTCGATCACACTGGTGGTGCCATGGCCATGGGCCAGCCCCGCCTTGCGGAAGCTGCTGACGGCGTGGCGGAGGAAGTCGCGGATGGTGAGGAGTTCGCTGGTCATGATGCTGTCGCCGGAGTTCTACTGGGGGCCACGCGGCCCCGCGTGATGATGAGGCCCGCAAGAACGGTGAGATAGCACAGGCCCAGCATGATGGGCAGCGTATCCACACCATAAAGGTCGATGATTTTGCCAGCCGCGGGCGGGCCGATGATGCCGCCCAGCCCCCAGAGAATGGCCACAAGCGCCGAGGCCGACACAAGCTCCGCACCCTGGAAGGTGTCGCCCACAGAGGTGAGGCCGACCCCATAAACCCCGAAGGCCCCGGCCCGTTGCAGCACAATGAGAGGCCACACCAGAACCGAACTGATCGTGGGCAGCAGGGCGAAACTGCCGAGCGTGGCCACGGCGGCGCACAGAATGACGGTGCCGGAACGTGACCAGCGGTCGGACAATTGCCCGATGGGATAGAAAAGCGCCACACAGCCGGCAATGCCAACCCCGATCAATTGTGCGGCCCCGCCCTGGGTGAAGCCGTGGCGCAGCGCGAAGATGGCGATGAAAGAGAGCATGACCGCCTCAAACAGCGTGGTCACGCCCACACAGACAAAGATCATGGGGGCCTGCTTCAACACCCGCAGGAACCCGGCGGGCTTCTCTCCCACGGCTGCCTCGTTCACGCGGATGGCCAGCATGGCGATGAGCCCCGCCACGAAACAGGCAATGGCCGCCCCCCAGGGGCGGAAGCCTTCAATGCCAAGCCATGAGATGAGAAAGGGCCCCACGCCAAAGGTGGAGGTGAGCACCGTCATGTAAATGCCCATGATGCGGCCGCGCCGCGCGTGGCCCGCCTCCGTCTGGATCCATGTCTCGCTTGTGGTGAAAAGCGCGGCGACGGCGAGCCCGCAGGCAAAACGCGCCACATGCCAGGGCCATACGGGGTCGAGAAGCGCGAAGGCCAGGAACGCCACCAGCAGCAGCACAATGGCGGAGAGAACAATCTGTTTGCCCTGCACCCGGCTGTAGAGAAAGGGCAGGGAAAACCCGGTGATGAACACGCCCGCCTGGCCCATGGCCGTGTTGAGGCCGATGGTGCTGGCGGGAAGCCCTCGGGCATCCAGCGACAGAGGCACCAGTTGCACCAGAAGCCCGAAGGCAATGTTGCAACAGGCGAGTGCTGTGATGGCCGCAATGATCGTGGCGTTGCGTTGGAAGAACGAAGTCATTGGGAGGCCTCTATCAGTGGGCGGGGCGCTTCACAATCATTGCCGGAAGGCCCCATTGCCGATAGACGGAGGCCATGACCCAAAACGCCACCACATTCCGCGTTGCCATTGTTCCGGTGACTCCCTTCCAGCAGAATTGTTCCATCGTCTATGACCACAGCACAAAGCTGGGAGCGGTGGTGGACCCCGGCGGCGACGTGCAGGCGATTCTTGATGCTGTGGCCAAGCTGGGTGTCACGATCGAGAAAATCCTGATCACCCATGGCCACATCGACCACGCAGGCGGTGCCGCCGAACTCAAGGAGAAATTGGCCGTACCCGTGGAAGGCCCGCACCTCAACGACAAGCCGCTGCTCGATAATCTGCCAGCCTCGGGCGCGCGCTTTGGCATTCTGGATGCCCGCGCCGTGACGCCGGACCGCTGGTTGTCAGATGGCGACACTGTGACCGTGGCCGGCTTCAGTTTTTCCATCATTTTTGCGCCCGGCCATTCGCCGGGCTCTGTGGTGTTCTTCAATGCCGCCAACCGCTTTGCCCTGATGGGTGATGTGCTGTTCCAGGGTTCCATTGGCCGCACGGACCTGCCGGGCGGCAACCATGCGCAGCTTCTGGCCTCCATCCGGGACAAGGTTCTGCCCCTGGGCGATGATGTGGTGTTTCTGCCGGGTCACGGCGCGGCAAGCCAGATCGGGCACGAGCGGCATAACAACCCGTTTCTCACCGGAAAGGCGTGACCATGGCCGAACTCCCACAGCCGAAGTTCCGCACTCTGCAGCCGGGGCAGCGGGCCGAATTGTGGGTGTGGGATTTGGGGCAGGGCAAGGCCCGGCTGCTCCACGCCTCAGCCACGCAGCTGTTTGAAGCGCCCAACTGGCATGTGGACGGCCGCTGGATTGTGGTGAATGCCGAAGGACAGCTTTACCGGCTTGATGCGGAGAATCCGGCCGGCCTGGAGCCCCTGCACACACCGGGCCTGCCGCCCGTGAACAATGATCATGTGCTGTCTGCTGATGGAAAATGGCACTTCGCGCCTCGGCAAGAGGATGGCACATCTACCGCCTGCCATGGCCGGGAGGCACTGCCGAGCGGCTGACGGCAACGCCCAAGGCGCCGGAGCGCACATTCCGCCGTATCTGCACGGCGTGTCGCCGGATGCAGCCGCATCGCCTATGTCGGCACTGAGATGAAGGATGGCAATGGCTGGGGCCTGCGGCCTCTATCTGCTGGACCCTGAACACAGGCCACGAAGAGATCTGGGCTTTGCCCCCGCAGATTAGCCCGGAGTTCTCTCCGGATGGCCAGTGGCTGCGCCTTCAATTCGGAAATGGCCTCCGCCACATCAGGCCATGCCCAGTGCTCGCATGAACCTGTCTAGCAGATTGGTCAGACAGTTAACGCATGATGAACGGGTGAACTGGTTTCCTCCTTCGCCCGATGACCAATGGCTTGTCGCTCAGCTATCCCCTGGCACCGGGCCATCCCGCCGACAAGGCCGTGAGACTTCGCGTTTCGAGGCCAGATGGAAGCGAATTGCGAGTTCTGGTGGAATTCAATGGCGGGCAGGGGCACCATCAACGTGCCGAGCTGGGCGCCTGACTCCCCACGCGCTTTGCCCCTGTGAAAACATCACAGGCTGCCGCCATTCCCTAAAATTTGAGAAAATCCCTAGGAAACTCTGCGTTGATTTGAGTTATTCAGAGCACCGGTCGAATTCTGGGTGCCAAATGAAAATGCGTGGGATTTTTACATCCGTTAAATGGCGCTGCGTGGCGCCGACGTCGCGACAGACGCTCTTCGCAATCGGTCTGGATCTCGTCGCCAGACCCGCGCAGGTGCGTGATGACCCTTGACACTGCAATGACATGCAAACATCGCTGGTGGCCGTGGCTGACGCTGCCGCCCTTGCCGGATTGCAGAAGGCTCTCGATCTGAATGAGAAGGGCGCGGAAACAGCCCGCAAAGCCGCTGAGCAGGAAGCTGCCGACTATTGGGCCGCCAACGCCGTTGTGGTGCTGAAGAGGCGATCCGGCAAGCCAACGATCACGATGAAAAGTCTGGCGACAACTGGACCGCCGGATATGGCCTACAGGGGCAAGTATCCCACCACCTTCATCGCGCGCAGGCGGCCGGCATTCGCAACATGGACCTCGATATCCACTTTCCGCAGGCCTCCAACTCCCGCTGGCAAGTCTGCCACGTTCTGGGAATTCAACATCGCGGTTGACACTCAAGTTCCATGGGCATTGGCGCAACCCAGGCCGACATGGACAGCTTCTGGCTGACAAGAACATCGGCTGCACCTTTGCCTGCCGCCCACGGGCAAGCACTTCTCGCCAAAGACACGTTCACCATGGCCCGGAATCTCGGCGTCAAACTGCGCATCGTGTGGTCAATGATGCCATCACCGCCCTTGTGGGCAGAAATGCAGGACGACTTCGACACAACGCACCTGAAAGCGCGTCTTGTGGGCATGGACCGCGTGCCAAGGAACTGGTGTCGCTGAAGCACCGCAGGTGGACAAGATCGGCGACTACGACATCGCGCTCACCGAGGCGATTGTTGATCCCAATGCCGCCACCGCCGCTACGGGCGACACGGACTATGCCATTGCGATGAGAACGCTCTCCGACAAGGTTGGCAAGGGCGGCGACGGATCGAGCAGCAGCAAGCCGCGCAAGGCCTGTTCTTCTCTACCGGATGGCGATGCACGACGGCTACAACAACGAGCCGAATGCTTTCTACACCTGGAGCAGCCACCACCACCTGGGTGCCATTGACCCCGAATCCTGCGAGAAGATGAAGGAAGAAGGCGTCTTGGTCGGCGTGCTCTACATCGACTACATCTCGCCGCCCGAGTTCATCTCGGCCATGAAAAAGGTCACGCCGAAGGTTCTCCCGGCCCTCAAGGAATGCGCCTCCGAGGACATGTTCTACAACGCCACAACGCCGTCCGGCATTGCCAAGGCGCTGTCCGACATGCTGGCGGCCACAGAGGCCAGCGCCACGCCGCGCATCACGCAGTAACACGCATCAGAAGTCGAGCAGCAGCACGGGCACACTTTCACCTGCTGCTACGGCAGGGGCGTGGGGCGGCCGGATGATCAGGGCATTGGCCATCTGCAGCGTGCGCTGCATGGAGGAATCCTGCAGCGCGAAGGGGGCCACGCGGCGCTGCCCGTCTGCCGCCACGCTGAGGGTGGCCCGCACATAATCCTGTCGCTCGTCATTGGCGGCCATGGGCCCCGTGAGTTGGGCCGTTGTTTCCGCTTCGGTCGAAGGCAAGCCCTGCAGGGCCTTGATGAGCGGTTGCAGGAAGAGCCGCGCCGTGATGAGCGCCGAAACCGGATTGCCCGGCAGGCCCATCACATGAACCTTGCCCTTGCGGCCATACATGAAGGGCTTGCCCGGCCGCATGGCGATTTTCCAAAAGCCGATGCTGATGCCGCAGGCCTTGAAGGCCGCCTGCACATAATCGTGATCACCCACCGAGGCACCACCCGTGGTGAGCGCGATATCCGCCACAAGCGCTTTCTTCACCGCGCGGCGCGTTGCGGCGGGATCATCCTTGACGATGCCGAGGTTGCTGACGCGCGCGCCATATTGCGCCGCAAGTGCTGCAATGGCTGTGCTGTTGGAGGAATAGATCTGGTGCGGTCCGGCTTTCTCGCCCGGCAGCGCCAATTCGTCACCCGTGGTGAAAAGGCAGACATGCGGCTGGCGGTGAACCCAAAGCTTCGCTGCATTTGCCGCTGCGGCGAGGCCCAGATCGCGCGGACGCAGCAGGTGGCCCACTTCCAGCAATCTGTCACCGCGGGCAAAATCAAGCCCCGCCCGGCGAATGTTCTTGCCGAGCGCTGTCGGGCTGTGAACGGTGAGAACATCGCCCTCGCGGCTGGTGTTCTCCTGAATGACAACCGTGTCAGCTCCCGCGGGGAATGGCGCGCCCGTGAGAATACGCACCGCCGTGCCGGGTTTGAGCGAGCCGCGATAGCCCTTTCCGGCAGCACTTGTGCCAACCAGCTTCAGCGTGGCGGGCAGGGTGGCGATATCACTCTGGCGCAGGGCATAGCCATCCATGGCAGAGGCCGGAAAAGGTGGCTGGTCGCGCTTGGCGATGACGGGCCTGGCCAGCACCCGTCCAGTTGCGTGCTCTAGCGCAATCGTCTCGGCGGAGAGCGGCTTCACGCCGTCCAGAATGCGGGCGAGGGCATCGGCAACGGGAAGCAGCGCCATGGCTCAGGCCTGCCGGAACGTGCCGGACTTGCCGCCGGTTTTTTCCACAAGCCGCACGTCGCTGATCGTCATGCCCCGGTCCACCGCCTTCAGCATGTCATAGAGGGTGAGGCAGGCCACCGTGCAGGCCGTGAGGGCTTCCATTTCCACACCCGTCTTGCCTTCAACCTTTACCGTGGCTTCCACGTCGATGTGATTGTCCTGCAATGAAAATTCCACCGTTGCCTTGGTGATGGCGAGGGGATGGCAGAGGGGGATGAGATCAGAGGTTTTCTTGGCCGCCATGATTCCCGCGATACGCGCCGCCGCCAGCACATCGCCCTTCTTGGCTGTGCCTTCGCGAATGAGATCAAGCGTTTCCTTCGCCGCGGTGAAGCGGGCCCGGGCCGTGGCACTGCGGCTGGTCACATCCTTGCCGCCCACATCCACCATATGGGCCTGGCCCTTGTCGTCGAGATGGCTGAGCTTGCTCATGGTTTCGTCAGGATAGCACGGGTTGCCGCCGCCACATCCTGCTGACGCATGAGGCTTTCGCCGATCAGGAATATGCGGGCCCCAACCCTCTCCAGCCGGGCGAGATCAGCAGGCGCGAAGAGGCCGCTCTCGGCCACGATCATGCGATCAGCTGGGATGTGGGGCGCGAGGCGTTCCGTGGTCTCCAGCGTGACCTCGAAGGTGTGGAGGTTGCGGTTGTTGATGCCGATGAGGGGCGAGCGCAGTTTGAGGGCTCGATCCAGTTCCGCCGCATCGTGAACCTCGATCAGCACGTCCATGCCCAGCGCAAAGGCGGCAGCTTCAAGCTCGGCCGCCAGTGCATCGTCGATCATGGCCATGATCAGCAGAATGCAGTCGGCACCCCAGGCCCGGGCTTCCAGCACCTGCCAGGTGTCGAGCATGAAATCCTTGCGCAGTGCCGGAAGCGCACAGGCCGCCCGCGCCGCCGTGAGAAAACCGGGCGCGCCCTGAAAACTGGGAGCATCCGTGAGCACGGACAAACAGGCCGCACCACCCGCCTCATAGGCTTTGGCCAGTGCTGGCGGATCAAAGTCGGCGCGGATCAGGCCCTTGGAGGGCGAGGCCTTCTTGATCTCGGCAATCAATGCCCATTGCCCCGCTGCATGCTTGGCGGCAAGCGCCTTGGCGAAGCCGCGCGGTGCGGGTTGCGCCTTAGCCTGCGCTTCAAGCGCGGCGCGGGTCTGGGCGCGTTTGGCGGCAGCCACTTCCTCGCGCTTATAGGCGGCGATCTGGGTGAGGATGGTGGACATCAGCTGTTCGACACGTCAACGAGCCGGGCCAGTGCCTTCTCCGCAGCGCCAGATGAAATCGCCTCCCGCGCCACCTTGACACCCGCCTTGATGTCCCCCGCCTTGCCCGCCACCATGAGGGCCGCCGCCGTTGTCATGACAGCAGCATCGGCAAAGGCAGAAGGCTTGCCCGCCAGCACATGTTTGAGGGCTTCCGCATTGTGGGCGGCTTCTCCACCCTTCAAATCATCGGGGTGGGAGCGTGTGATGCCCGCCTCTTCAGGCGTGATCTCGAACAGCCGCACCGCGCCGTTCTTGAGTTCAGCGATGGTGGTGACGCCCGATGGCACGATCTCGTCAAAGCCGCCTTCGCCATGGCAAATCCAGCACGCCTCGCTCCCAAGGTTCTTGAGAACATGCGCGAGGGGTTCCACCCAAGCCTTTGAAAAGACGCCTGTAACCTGCCGCTTTGCACCGGCCGGATTGGACAGCGGGCCAAGCAGGTTGAAGACCGTGCGCGTGCCCAGCTCCACCCGCGTGGGCCCCACATGCTTCATGGAGGAATGGTGCTGCGGCGCAAACATGAAGCCCAGACCAGCCTCGCGAATGCACTCAGCGATCTTGTCAGGGCCTGTATCCAGCTTCACGCCCAGCGCCATCAGCACATCGGCAGCCCCCGACTTGGAGGAGAGCGCCCGGTTGCCATGCTTGGCCACCTTCAGGCCGGCACCCGCCGCCACGAAAGCCGCACAGGTGGAAATGTTGTAGGAGCCGGAGGCATCGCCGCCCGTTCCCACAATGTCGATGGCGTCTTCCGGAGCGGCAACCCGCAGCATCTTCTCGCGCATCACTTCCACGGCACCGGTGATTTCATCCACGCTTTCGCCACGCACCCGCAGCGCCATGAGAAAGCCCGCGATCTGCGAGGGCGTGGCCTCGCCCGACATCAGCACAGCGAAGGCGGTGCGCGCCTCGGCCCGCGACAGGGCCTTGCCGTCGGCAACCTTGGCGATCAGGGGTTTCAGCTCGCTCATGCCGTGCACCTCATGCCTTGGAGGCGCGCTTCACGCCCGCCATGTCGAGAAAGTTCTTGAGGATGGCATGGCCATGCTCGGACGCGATGCTTTCCGGGTGGAACTGCACACCATGCACGTTCTTGCTCTTGTGCCTGAGGCCCATGATCAGGCCATTGGTTTCCGCCGTCACTTCAAGGTCGGCGGGCAGGGTGGCCCGGTCCACCACCAGCGAATGATAGCGCGTGGCGTTGAAGTCCTGCGGCAGTCCCTTGAACACGCCCGTGTCGGCGTGATGCACCTTGGAGAGCTTGCCGTGCATCTGCGTGGGGGCGCGCACCACATCGCCGCCAAAGGCCTCGCCAATGGCTTGCAGGCCCAGACACACACCAAAGACAGGTATCTTGCCCGAGGCTTCCTTGATGAGATCAATGATGATGCCCGCCTGTGAAGGCGTGCCGGGGCCCGGCGAGATGACAATCGCCTCCGGCCGGGCGGAAATCACCTGACCCACGCTGATCTTGTCGTTGCGGTGAACCACTGTCTCCGCCCCAAGGTCGCCAAGGAAGTGATAGAGGTTCCAGGTGAAGCTGTCGTAATTGTCGATGAGGATGATCATTGTCCCCTCCCGGCACGGCCCGCAAAGCGCACGGCCTCTTCAGCGGCGCGGAACAATGCCTTGGCCTTGTTCACGCATTCCTGGTGTTCGCTTTCCGGCACGCTGTCGGCAACGACGCCGGCCCCCGCCTGCACATACATCTTGCCATCCTTGACGATGGCGGTGCGCAGCACGATGCAGGTGTCCATTTCGCCATCGGCGGAGAAATAACCCACACAGCCCGCATAGACGCCGCGCTTGTGCTTCTCCAATTCGTCTATGATCTCCATGGCCCGCACCTTGGGCGCGCCCGACACAGTGCCCGCCGGGAAACCGGCCACAAGGGCGTCGATCACATCATGCTTCCTGTTCAGCCGTCCTTCGACGTTGGACACAATGTGCATGACCTGGCTGTAGTATTCGAGGATGAACTTGTCGGTGACCTTGATGGAACCGATTTCCGCCACACGGCCCACATCATTGCGGCCAAGGTCCAGAAGCATCAGGTGCTCGGCCAGTTCCTTGGGATCGGCCAGAAGTTCGGCCGCCAGTTCCCGGTCCCGTGTCGGCGTATCGCCCCGCGGCCTGGTGCCGGCAATGGGCCGGATCGTCACCTTGCCATCGCGCACCCGCACCAGAATTTCCGGTGACGAACAGACAACCGCGAAGGAATCAAAATTAAGAAAGACGAGGAAGGGCGAGGGGTTCACCCGCCGCAGGCTGCGATACAGCGAGAAGGGCGGCAGCGTGAATTCGGTTTCAAAGCGCTGCGACAGCACCACCTGAAAAATGTCGCCGGCGGCGATGTATTCCTTCGCCTTCAGCACCATGGCCTTGTATTCATCAGGTGTGGTGTTGGAGACCTGCGGCTTCATGGGCGGCGTGTCGGCATCGCGCAACTGCATGTCGAGCGGCCGGTCCAGCGCGTCAACCACTTCCGAAATGCGCTCATTGGCCCGCGCATAGGCGGCCTTGGCTGAAACGCCTTTCTCCACGTAGACAGGTACCGTCACAGTCACTTCATCGCGCACGCTGTCGAAGATCGCCATGACCGTGGGGCGGATCATGATGCCATCCGGCAAACCCAGCACATCCGGGTTCTGATTGGGCAGGTGCTCCATCAGACGCACGGAATCATAACCGAGATAGCCGAACACGCCCGCCGCCATGGGGGGCGCGTCTTCCGGCAGCTTGATCTGGCTTTCGGCATTAAGGGCCCGCAGCGAGGCCAACGGCTCCAGCGCCTGTTCCTCAAAGGGGCCGTCGGGGTTGCCCAGCGCCTTGCGGTTGATAAAGGCCTTGTTGCCCTGGAACTTCCAGATCACATCGGGGTTGAGACCGATGATCGAATAGCGCCCGCGTACGGCACCACCTTCCACCGACTCAAGCAGGAAAGAGTAGCGCGCATTGCGGCCCAGCTTGAGCATGGCGGAAACCGGTGTTTCCAGATCCGCCACAAGGCGGGTGGAGACAATCTGGTTTTCGCCGCGCTCATAGGTCCGGGCGAAGTGGTCATAGTCCGGGGCGACGATCATGAACGGCTCACTGCTCCGCTGACGTGCCGCGGATATTGGCCCAGAGTGGCTCGTTGATGCTGACATCAGCATCGGCCCGAAGGGACTTCATGAAGGTGATCGCGCCATCATTGGTGATCGAGGCCTT
Source organism: Hyphomicrobiales bacterium (assembly GCA_046349175.1). Classification (GTDB taxonomy): domain Bacteria; phylum Pseudomonadota; class Alphaproteobacteria; order Rhizobiales; family Aestuariivirgaceae; genus Aestuariivirga. The sequence goes on from JAXMCS010000014.1 coordinate 63,166, forward strand.
AAGGTCAGCTGTCGCCTTTTTGGCATCGTCGCTGGCGGGGTCAAAGGCCGGCACCGTGACTTTGCTCACCTGAATGATGTTCGCTGATTTACCATCACCCACCAGTGACCAAGTGAGGCTGCCCTCGGGCGACCCGAAGAGGGCAAGCGCCGCTTCGCCGTCAAACTCGGCGGAAACATCAGCGCGCT
>JAXMCS010000015.1:0-59314 GCA_046349175.1 Hyphomicrobiales bacterium
CGCCCAGCCAGAGAAGCGCCACGATGGCCCCAAGCGAGACCAGGATGATGGCGAAGGTGAGCACGGCGCGCGCCGTGGTGCGCTGGGCGGCGGCGCGGAATGCTTCTGCCGTGGCCTTGCCGAAGGCGCTGTTGGCGGCGGCTTCCTGGGTGTTGGATTGCACGGTGGAGACGGCGGAGAGATGTTCCTGCGCGAAGGCGGCGCTGTCGGCCAGCGTGTCTTGCGCCCTGCGGCTCAAGGCGCGCACGCGGCGGCCGTAGGTGACGAGCGGCAGCACGATGAGCGGAATGGCCAGGGCGGCAAGGCCGGAGAGCCTTGGGCTTGTGTAGATCATCATGGCCAGCGCACCCGCCAACATGACCACATTGCGGAGCGCGATCGAGGCGGTGGAGGAAAAGGCGCTCTTGATCTGTGTCGTGTCAGCTGTGAGGCGGGAGATCACTTCGCCCGTCTTCTGGCTTTCATAGAATGAGGGTGTGAGGCGCGTGAGATGGCGGAACAGGGCATCGCGCACATCAGCCACCAGACGCTCGCCAATCCACATGACGTAGTAGAAGCGCACGGCAGAGCTGAGGGCGAGCAAAATGACCACGGCCAGCATGCCGCCGAAATAGCGGTCCACCAGGGCGGCATTTTCGCCGGAGAAACCATGGTCCAGCACGCGGCGCACGGCGATGGGAATGGCCAAGGTGGCAACGGAGGCGGCGAGCAGCGCCGTCAGCGCCAGCGCCACCTGCAGGCGATAGGGCCGGAGAAAGGGCAGAAGGCGGGACAGGGGCCGCAAATTGCGGGATTTTTCCCGCCGCTTGGCTTCCTGTTCATAGACATTGCTCATGCAAGCCCCTCTTTTCCGCTGTCCAAATCAGGGCCTTGCAGGCACCCGCCGCCTCCTATATAGAGCCGCCCATCCGAAGTCATCCAGCGGCGTTTGTTGCAAGCGCCGCATTGTTTTGAAGAGAAGCCCCATGAAGTCCGGCATTCATCCCGATTACCATCCGATCACGGTTGTCATGACCGATGGCACCAAGTTCGTGACCCGCTCCACCTATGGCAAGGCCGGTGACACGCTGAACCTCGACATCGATCCCAAGACCCATCCGGCATGGACCGGCGGCCAGCAGGGCATCGTGGACCGCGGCGGCCGCGTGTCGCGCTTCAATCAGAAATTCAGCTTCCTCAAGAAGTAAGCCTTCCTTCCCGCGCGGAAGAGCAAAACCCGGCCCTTGCGCCGGGTTTTTTCATTGCTTCTGCAAGTCCGTGATCATGCTTTCCACGGCGGCCTTGTCTTCGGCATCGGGGGCTTGTCTCAGATAATCCTGGAAGGCCCCGACGGCCTTTTCCTTTTCGCCGGACAGGCGATAGGCCTGCGCCAGATTGAAGGTGGTGGAGGATTTCCCGGGTGCGATTTGCAGGGCGTCGGTGAGGGTCTTGATGGCGTCCGGCAGCTTGTTGGTGCGCAGCTGAGCGCCGCCCAGATCCGTGAGAATATCGGGATTTCCCGGCAGGTGGATGGCCCCGTCCTGCATGGTTTGCAGGGCCATGTCATCCTTGCCCAGGGCCTGATAGGCCGCCGCCTTGTTGAGATAGGCGGCGGGCTCGTGGGCTCCCAAATCAAAGGATTTGTCGATGCTTTCGATGGCTTCGGTCATGTGGCCCAGCCGGCGCAGCGCCAGCCCCTTGTTGATGTAGGGCAAGGGGAAAGCAGGATTGGCGGCAAGGGCCGCGTTGAAATGCTTTAGGGTCACCCGTTCAGCGGCCCTTCCTCGGTTGTGCCGGAATCGAGAATGTTGATGCCGAGAAGGTTCTCCGCCGAGGGTACGTTTTCCCCGCCGTTGGCAACGATGTCGTTGGCGATGGCAATGGCTTCGGCGCGGCGCGGCGCGGCCTCGCCGCTTTCACCGTAGAGCACGAGCGCCAGGCTCAAAGGATCGGTTTCACGCAGGATGGCCTCTGCGCCCTTCTGGAACAGGGTCATCGGGGCTGGTGCCCGCGATGGGCTTCAGCAATACCGGGGCATTGATGCTGTCCATGCGGCAGGCGCAGTTCCAGCGACTTGGTGGTGCAGACATCGGTTGGGCAGACGAGATCACCGCAATGCGCTTTTGTGGAAGGCCAATCACCTGGCGCAAGAGGCGGATGAAGGAGGTGACATTGACCTCGCCCACGGGCACTTCGATATCCTGCTCTTCGGCCCGCGCCTTGACGATGATCAGGCCATCGCCAGATTGTGCCCGTTCCTTGATGTTACGCATGGCGCTGGTCATGGTGAGGGCGGCGGCGTCTTCCGAATAGCCCAGTTCCTTGATGGCCTTGGGCAGGCCCAGAGGTTCCACAACCGCGTTGTTTTCCGACAGAAGGCGCACAGCAGTGTAGGCGAGCAAGCCAACGATGCACAGAAACGCGAAATTCAGAATGACACGGCGCAGCTCTTCGAGCTGATGGCCAATGAGCGGCGCCTCATGCGGCGGCAGGCGCGGTGCCGGCGGCGCAAGGTGCGGGTCCGGGCGTGGTGTAGTGGCCGAGGAGCCGGGCGGGCCCGTCCCCACAGAAGACGGCGGTGGTGCTTTTTGAGTCCGGGTTGGTGGGCGGCATGGGCTTTTATCCCCGCGCCGCCACCTGACGTCAACGGGAACCGAAGGCGCGGGCCAGTTGTGAAAGCTGCGTCATGTAACAGGATTGTCGGGGGCCGACCCTTTTTCCTTCTTGTGGCGGGCGATCATGGTGTCGAGTTTCTGGATGCGTTCAAGCAGACGCAGCGAGCGGTCTGCCAGGGCGCGCAGGCCCTGCGGCATTTGCTCTTCACCGGGAATGGCATTTCCCTTGCCGATGTCCGAGAGGCTGATGCGGTTCTTTTCGCGGCCTGCTTCATCGCTGCCCAGTTCGCCTGCCGCAATGGCGCGCTGCAAGAGGAGCCATGAGGCCAGCTGCATCAGGCGTGTGGTGAGGCGCATGCTTTCAGTGGCGTAGGCAATGGCACCCGTGCGGTCCAGCTGGCGGCTTTCCTCGCGGCCCGGGCCATCAAGATAGTTGGCGGTTTCCTCAACCAGCCCCATGCCTTCCTTGAAAACCTTGTCGAACTGTTCCGATGCCGTGAACCGCGCCAGAAAATCGACGGTCTTCTCCCCTTCGGCCTGTGCCATCGTTAACAACCCCTTACTCACTTCATTTTGTTTTTAGCATTCCCGTTTGCGCTGTCCACGGGGTGAAGTGACCCAAAGCGGAGCGTTCACAGGCGTTCGGGGGAGAGGGAGCAAGAACAAGGCCAGTGGCAGTTTCCCACATGGAAACAAAAAAAAGCCGCGGAAACCGCGGCTTGAGTTCTAACAGGGAGGCGTCAAACAGAGTGGACAGAACCACTCAGAGAACCCGGATCGCTCCGGATTGATTGTTAAGGTAAACGCAAAGATTTACTGAATGGTTAATGGAAAATGGAATTTCCGGCCCGTTCACGCCTTGAAAAACGCATCCGCCGCGGCCTTTGAAGCCTGTTTGCGGGCGATTTCGGCCTTGATGCGGGTGATTTCCGCTTCAAAGGCCATGATGCGGGCCTGCAATTCATCAAGGCTGATGGCATCCAGCGGTTCACCCACGGTCAGTTGCGGCTTGGGGCGGGGAAGGTCATCAAGGTCCATTTGCGTGCTCCTGCGCCTGACCATAATGTGCAAGGCCAAGCAGCGACAAGCGCGGAGTGGGACAGGATGAAAATGCAAGCCATCGCGATACGCGAACCCGGTGGTGCTGATGTTCTCGTTTGGCACGAGATGGCGCGGCCACAGCCCGCTGCGGGACAAGTGCTGATCCGGGTGAAAGCGGCGGGTGTCAACCGCCCGGACATTCTGCAAAGGCAGGGCGGCTATCCGCCGCCGCCTGGTGCTCCGTCCACGCCCGGCCTGGAAGTGGCCGGGAGCATCATTGAGGTGGGCGAAGGTTGCCGCCGTTTCAAAGTGGGTGACGATGTCTGCGCCCTGGTGCCCGGTGGTGGCTATGCCGAATATTGTGTGGCGGCGGAAGACAATTGCCTGCCCATCCCGCGCGGCATGACACTGGTGGAAGCGGCGGGCCTGCCGGAAACCTATTTCACGGTCTGGACGAATGTATTTGAGCGCGGCGGCCTTGTGGCGGGGGAAACATTCCTGGTGCATGGCGGCACCAGCGGCATCGGCTCCACCGCTATACAATTGGCCAAGGCCTTTGGCGCGACAGTGATCGCCACGGCGGGTTCGGACGAGAAGTGCGAGGCCTGCCGCAAGCTGGGTGCGGATCTCGCCATCAACTATCGCAGCGCCGATTTTGTGGAGGTGCTGAAGGGCCAATCCATTGCCCCCAATGTGATCCTCGACATGGTGGGCGGCAGTTATGTGGAGCGCAATCTGCGGGTCGCCGCCATGCATTGCCGGATCGTTCAGATCGCCTTTCAGCAGGGTTCACGCATAACCGCAGATATGATGCCCATCATGCTGAAAAGATTGTATTTTACGGGTTCTACGTTGCGCCCCCGCAGCGTTGCGGAAAAGGCGGTGATTGCGCGTGCGCTGGAAGACAAAGTGTGGCCCCTGCTGGCGGAGGGGCGCTGCCGCCCGGTGATCCACGCCACCTTCCCGATGGCGCAGGCGGCGGAGGCGCACAGGCTTCTCGAAACCTCCACCCATGTTGGGAAGATCATCCTGACCACCTGAATCATTGCCTTTGCCCCGGCAATCGCGTATAGGCCCGGCCATCCCCGACAATGTGTTGTCCAAAGACTTGGAGCCCCTGGAAAGGTTCCGAAAGAGAGGAATATTATGTCGCGCGCACCGCTGATGCCCAAGGCCACCGCCGTGTGGCTGGTTGAGAACACCACGCTCACTTTCAAGCAGATTGCCGAGTTCTGCCATCTCCACGAACTTGAGGTGAAGGGCATTGCCGACGGCGATGTGGCCGTTGGCGTGAAGGGCCTTGATCCCGTCACGGGCGGCCAGCTGACCCGCGATGAAATCGCCAAGGGCGAGGCCGACACCGACTACGCCCTCAAGATTTTTGAATCGAAGGTTGATGTGCAGGTGAAGAAGTCCACCCGCGGCCCGCGCTACACGCCGGTGTCACGCCGTGGCGACCGTCCGGACGCCATTGCCTGGCTCTTGCGCTATCATCCGGAACTGCCAGATTCCGCCATCATGAAACTGGTGGGCACCACAAAGCACACGATTGGCCTGGTGAAGGAACGCACGCACTGGAACATTTCCGCCATCAAGCCGGTTGACCCTGTGTCGCTTGGCCTGTGCTCGCAGATTGACCTTGATTTCGCGGTTCAGAAGTCGGCCAACCGCCGCAAGCATATGGGCGACAATGAAGCGCTGCGCACCCTCATTCCCGCCTCGGAAATTGAAGGCACGGAAGCGCACCGTCTGGCCCATGAGCATGACGAGCCCGCTCCGCAGCGTGAAGGCGCTGTTGATGCCGACTCAGTGTTCGCCAAGCTCAAGGGCGTGAAGCTCGACGACGAGGCATAGGCTGATGCGCATTCTGGTGGCGGGTGGAACAGGCATTGTGGGCCGCGCCGCCGCCGCGGCGCTTCGCAAACATGACGTGATCACCGCCGGGCGCTCGTCCGGCGATATTCATGTTGACGTGATGGATGAGGCCTCCGTGGCAACCATGTTTGCGGCCTTGGGCAAAGTAGATGCCATTGTGGCCTGCACGGGTAATTCCTGGTTTGGACCCGTTTCGAGCATGACGCCGCAGCAATTTCTCGGCGGCATGAAGGACAAGGTGATGGGGCAGATCAATTTGGCGCTCATCGGCCTGCCCTTTGTGAACGACAATGGCTCCATCACCCTGACCAGCGGCATTCTCGCCCGTGATCCGGTGCGGCAAGGGGCCAATGCGGCCGCCACCGATGGGGCGCTTGATGCCTTTGTGATTGGCGCGGCCATTGAAATGCCGCGCGGCATCCGCATCAATGCCGTGAGCCCCGGCCTGCTGGAAGAAGCGGCGGAGCGCTATGATGGGGCATTCCCCGGCCATATCCCCGTCACATCGCTGCGCGTGGGCGCTGCCTTCGCCAAGTCGGTGGAAGGGGCCATAACCGGGCAGATCATCAAGGTGGATTGAAGGGGCTAGTCCTTCACCGCCACGGTGTAGTTGAGCGGCATGCGCGCGCCATCCACATAAACGATCTGGCCCGAGACATAGCTTGCATCATCAGAGGCGAGGAAGCAGGCGACACTTGCCACTTCCTCAGGCTCGCCCACGCGGCCCAGCGGCGTGCGGGAGAGGGCGCGGTGCATGGCGGCCTTGTCGTTGAGGGTGCCCGCCAGCATTTCCGTGCGGATCGAGCCGGGGCCAATGCCGTTGACGCGGATGCCGTGCGGGGCCAGCGCCAGGGCAGAGACAGCGGTCAACTGCTTCACGCCGCCCTTGGACATGGTGTAGGGCGCAATCGCCGGAATGGCGAGTGTGTCGTTGACCGACGACATGTTGACGATGGCACCCGGTTTGCGGCCTTCGCCCACCTGTTTCACCATGGCGCGGGCGCATTCCTGAAGCATCAGGAACGAGCCTTTGAGGTTGATGCCAAGCACGCGGTCCACGTCCTCCTCGGTCACATCGAAGAAGTCCTTGACGATGGAAATGGCGGCATTGTTGACGAGAATGTCGATGGCACCATGGGCCTTGATCACGCCGGCAATGGCGGCCTTCACCTCCGCGGATTTGGACACATCGCAATGCACATAGGTTGCGCCGATCTTTTTCGCGGTGGCCTGGCCCACGTCATCCAGCACGTCAAGCATGGTGACGGTTGCGCCCTCGGCGCGAAAGCGTTCGGCAATGGCGAAGCCAATGCCGCGGGCAGCCCCCGTGACGATGGCGATACGGTTCTCAAGTTTCATGGTGTCTTCTTATTGTCCGTGGAAATTTGATGTGGCGGTTTCAAGCAGAACCGACATGTAGCTGACATGGCGGGCGCGGGAGAGGGCGCCGAGAACGGTGCCCACCACATCCTTGGTGGTGATCCAGCTCAGGGGATCGCGGTTGGCGTGCCAGGCGAGCTTGTTCAAGGGCGAGATGTCTTCGATGTTGGGCGGATAAATGGCGGTGATGCGCACGCCAGTGCCGCGCAGCTCCTGACGCAACGCGTCCGTCATGCCGGCCTGGCCATGCTTGGAGGCGATGTAGGCCACGGAGGCCCCCTGCAGCGGCACGTTTTCCATGCCGCTCACGGAAATCATGTTGACGATGTCCGGCTCTTTCGATTGTTTGAGCAGCGGCAGAAGCCCACGGGTGAGCAGCAGCGTGCCCGTGACATTGGCGGTGATGGTCTGCTGGATGGCGAAGGCATCATGGCTGTCCATGGGGCCCGAAAGCCAGGTCGCGCCATTGTTGATGAGAATGTCGAGGGGCTGGCGCTCGTCGCGCCATCTCTTGGCGAAGAGTGTCACTTGCGAAATGTCGGCAAGATCGAGCGCGGCATAGTCGGGTGTGGTGCCGGTGCGCATGCGGATTGATTCCGCCAGTGCCGACAGGGGCTCAACGTTGCGGGCGGTCATGAAGACGCGGGCTCCCAGGTCGGCCAGGATGACGGCGAAGGCCGCACCCAGGCCACGGCCCGCACCGGTGATGAAAACGCGTTTGCCCTTGATGGTGTCCATGCTGCACTCAATATGTGTCTGCGGCCCGGACCATGCGCGCGGAGACGGCGATGATCAAGGCCGCCACAACGGTGATGAACAGGGCGATTTGGAGATTGGTCACCTGCGCCACCATGCCGATGAGCGGCGGCCCAGCCAGGAAGCCAGAATAGCCCAGCGTGGTAACGGCGGCGATGCCGCGTCCCGGCGCATCCGGTTCCAGGCGGCCACCTCCGGCAAAGAGCACAGGGGCCACATTGCCGATGCCGATGCCGCCCAGGGTGAGCGAGAGCATGGCCAGCGGAACATTGGGGATGAGAAGCCCGCCCGCCGTGCCCACCGCGGTGAGCACGGAACTGACGGCCACCAGCTGCACCGCGCCAAAGCGCTGGCGCAGGAGATCGCCGGTGAAGCGGGAGATGGCCATGCCCGCCTGATAGAAGCCGAAGGCCATGGCGGCAGTGCTTGCCTCGATCGTGAAGCGGCTGTGGAACATGATGGCGGCCCAGTCTGCAACCGAACCCTCGATCATCAAGGCGAGGAAGCACAATGCACCGAGTCCAATCGTGGCCTTGGTGGGCCAGGCGAAATGGCTGCCGGAGAGGCCCTTGTCCACGCTGGCGGGCAGGAAATACCGGGCGGACACGAGAACGCCCAGCGCCCCCAATCCGGCAATGATGGGCAATTGCCAGCCGGTGCCAAGCGCCTTGAGGAGGGCGGCCCCGCCAATGGTGCCCAGGGCCGCACCCACACTGAAGCCGCCGTGCAGGCCGGACATCACCGGTTTGCGCAGCGCCTTTTCCACGGCCAGGCCATGGGCGTTCATGGCCACATCGGTGCTGCCCACGGCAGCGCCCAGCGCCACGCCAGAGAGCATGAACAGCGGCAGGCTGGGCGCATAGGCGGGGCCGAAAAGCAGGGCGGCATAGGCCAGACCCATGATCCAGGTGAGGCGGGCGCTGCCATAGCGGTTGATGGCCACGCCGGTCAGCGGCATGGCCAGCACGGCCCCGGCAGCAAAGGAAAGAAGCGCCACACCGAACAGGCCCAGGCCTGCATCCAGGCGTTCCTTGGCGAGGGGAATCTGCGTCACCCAGCCGCCCATGAGGAAGCCGTGCAGCAGAAAGATCATCATGATGGCCCAGCGGGCCGCGGCGGGAGATTTTTCGGGAGATGCCATGGCCCCGCCATAGTCTGACTCGCCCGTAAAACGCTACTGCAAGTTTTTGACATGGTGGCTGTCCAAGCCGGGTTGCCAAGGCCGCCCGCTTCGTCTCTAAGGCTGGGATGACAGCCCGCCCCGACAGCAAATATGCCATCACCTTCGTGTTCATCACCGTGTTGCTCGACATGGTGGGCTTTGGCCTTGTCGTGCCGGTACAACCGGCGCTGATCGAGCAGGTGGGGCATGTGGATGTGGGGGCGGCGGCGCGCATCGGCGGTCTGATGTTCGCGGCCTTTTCGCTCACGCAATTTCTGTTCGGGCCGCTGCTGGGCAATCTCTCTGACGCGGTGGGGCGCAGGCCGCTGTTGCTTCTGTCGGTGTTCGGCCTCTTCATCGACTACATCATCATGACGGTGGCGCCCTCCGTGCCCTGGCTCTTCGTGGGCCGTGCCTTCGCCGGCTTCTGCGGGGCCTCCTATGTGATCGCCAATGCCTATATTTCCGATGTGACGCCGCCCGAAGGCCGGGCCAAGGCCTTCGGCATGATGGGCGCGGCCTTTGGCCTTGGGTTTGTGGTGGGGCCGGCACTTGGCGGGATTCTGGGCGAATACGGCGTGCGTGTGCCCTTTATCGCGGCGGCGATTGTGGCGTTAGTCAATCTGGCCTTTGGCTATTTCGTGCTGCCGGAAACCCTGCAACCCGCCAACCGCCGGGCCTTCTCATGGTCGCGGGCCAATCCGCTGGGCACCTTCCGCATCTTCCAGACCTATCATGGTGTCTGGCCCCTGTCGGGCGTGGTGGCGCTCTACTTCTTTGCAACAGCCGTTTACCCTGCGGTGTGGCCCTTCTGGGGCAGCGCCAAATTTGGCTGGGGTCCGTGGATGATCGGCATCACGCTGGCCATCTTTGGCGTGGTCATGGCGGTGTTCCAGGGGGCGCTGTCCGGCCCCGCAGTGAAGCTGTGGGGCGAGCACAAGGTGGCGATGTTGGGCCTGGCCTCTTCCGCCATTGGCCTTGTGGGCTATGGCTGGGCACCATCCCTCACCTGGGTGATTGTGTTCTTTGTGGTGCACGGGCCGGAAGGCTTTGTGCATCCCATGCTTACGGCCATCATGTCCAAGGCCGTGCCGGAGAATGCGCAGGGGGAATTGCAGGGTGGAATTTCCTCCATCATGAACCTCACGATGCTGGTGGGCACGGTGTTCTTTGCCCAGGCCTTCGGCTATTTCATGGACCCGGCGCGCGCCAACCCTTCGCCCAATGTGCCGTTCTTCATTGCGGCCGGGCTTCTGGTGCTGACAACAGCACTCTATGCCGTGGTGTGGCGGCGGCTCGTTAAACATCCGTTAACCAGCGGCGGCGCGCCTTAACGGCTTTTCAGCGCTTGCCTGCGAGGAAGGGGCCTTCGTTTGGGGTTCCTGTCCATGCCGCCTGTTGCCGCTTCAGCGCCGTCCCGCCTTTCACAGCTTCCCGCCCTTTTGGCGCAGAGCTTCCGTGCGCAGTGGATCTTCTTTGTGGTGCCCGTCTGCTATGCGGTGATGACGGCCTGGCTTCTCAAGGATGTGCCGGGCTACGCTTCAGCCTCGGCCCGGGCGCTCGTGATGGGCATCATCATGTTCACCATTCCGGCGGGGTTGGTGGCGGTGTTTCTGTTCCGCCTTGTGCAATATGCAACGGTGATCCGCCCGCAAAGCCCGACCGGGCAGATGATCAGCGATGTGGCGGGGCTGATCCGCAATCCGTCGGCGCTCGTCATGGGGCTTCCCGTTCTCTGTGCCATGGTGATCTTCAACAAGGGCATGCTGGAACTGAAGCCCATGATCCCCGTGCTGAAGCCCTTCTCGTGGGACCAGACCTTCATGGAGCTGGACCGCAGCCTGCATTTCGGCCTGGACCCGTGGCGCATCCTGCAGCCGCTGCTGGGTCATGATGCCATCACCTTCGCCATCAACCTCTTCTATAACTTCTGGTTCCTGTCGCTGTTCGGCTGCTTCATGTGGTTTGGCTTTGCCACGCGCATGTCGGTCAACCGCACGCAGTTCTATTTGGCCTACATGCTGGCCTGGTGGATCGGCGGGGGCGTGCTTGCGCTCATCTTCTCGTCGGCGGGGCCCGCCTATTATGGCAATCTCGGCCTGTCGCCCGACCCCTATGCGCCGCTCATGGCCTATGTGCGGGATGTGGATACGCGGCTGCCCATCTGGGCGCTGGACACCCAGCAGCTGCTGTGGGACGGCTACACGGGCAAGGTGGGGGCCATTGGCATCTCGGCCTTCCCCTCCATGCACAATGCCTCCACCCTGCTGTTTGCGCTGGCCACGCGGCAGCGCTCGCGGGCACTGGGCATCGCCTTTGGCATCTATACGGTCATCATCCTCGTGGGCTCGGTGCATCTGGGCTGGCACTATGCGGTGGATGGCTATGCCGGCCTTGCCATTGGCGGCCTCGGCTGGTGGATGTCCGGCCACATCGCCCGCTGGTGGCATGGCCGACCCGGCGTGGCGCGGCTCAATGACGCTTTGGCAGCATTTTAGACCATCTCGCCTTCCGCCACAGCTTTGCTAAAAGGGGCGCAACCATAAAACAGGAAGCGCCCGCACATGTCTCCCTACGACAAGGATCTCGACAAGAATCCCGCCAATTTCCAGCCGCTGACGCCGCTCTCGTTCCTTGAACGTTCAGCCGCTGTCTATCCGGACCGGGTGGCCATCATCCATGGCTCGGTGCGCACCACCTACCGCGATTTCTATGCCCGCTGCCGCAAGCTCGGTTCGGCGCTGGCCCGCCACGGCATCGGCAAAGGTGACACGGTGTCCGTGCTGATGGCCAATACCTCTGCCATGCTGGAATGCCATTACGGGGTGCCCATGACCAAGGGCGTGGTGAACACGCTGAACACGCGGCTTGATGCCGCCACCATCGCCTTCTCACTCGACCATGCGGAAGCCAAGGTCTTCATCGTGGACAAGGAGTTCTCCAAGCTCGGCAAGGCGGCCCTTGAAATGTGCAAGGCCAAGCCGCTGGTGATCGACTATGTGGACCCGGAATTCGAGGTGGAGGGCGAGCGCATCGGCACCGAGGATTACGAAAAATTCCTGCAAACGGGCGATGCCGAATATGCCTGGCACATGCCGGACGACGAGTGGGATGCCATCTCGCTGAACTACACCTCCGGCACCACGGGCAATCCGAAGGGCGTTGTCTATCATCACCGCGGCGCGGCGCTGCTGGCGCAGGGCAATGTTCTGGTGGGTTCCATGCCCAAGCATGCCGTCTATCTGTGGACGCTGCCCATGTTCCACTGCAATGGCTGGTGCTTCCCGTGGTCGCTGTCAGTGATCGGCGGCACGCATGTGACACTGCGCTGGGTCAGGGCCAAGGCCATCTGGGAGGCGCTCGATGTGCATGGCGTCACGCACCTGTGCGGCGCGCCCATTGTCATGTCCACGATTCTCGCGGCACCCGATGCCGACAAGCGCAAGTTGCCGCGCACGGTGGAGTTCTTCACAGCGGCCGCTCCGCCGCCCGAGGCAGTGCTCAAGGCCATGGCAGAGGGTGGCTTCAACGTCACCCATCTTTATGGCCTCACGGAAACCTATGGCCCGTCAACAGTGAATGACTGGAAGGCCGAGTGGGACAAGCTGGACGGTGGCCCGCGCGCCGCCAAGAAGGCGCGGCAGGGCGTGCGCTATCACGCGCTGGAAGGCCTTGCCGTGATGGACCCGGAAACCATGGAGCATGTGCCCGCCGACGGCGAGACCATGGGCGAAGTGATGTTCCGCGGCAATGTCGTGATGAAGGGCTATCTCAAAAATCCGAAGGCGACGCAGGAGGCTTTCCGCGGCGGATGGTTCCACTCCGGCGATCTCGGCGTGATGCATGCCGATGGCTATATCCAGCTCAAGGACCGTTCCAAGGACATCATCATCTCGGGTGGTGAAAACATCTCGTCGATCGAGGTGGAGGACGCGCTTTACAAGCATCCGGCTGTTGCGGCGGCAGGCGTTGTGGCCAAGTCCGATGAAAAGTGGGGCGAGACGCCCTGCGCCTTCATCGAGTTGAAGCCGGGCAAGGAAGCAACCGCCGAGGACATCAAGGCCTGGTGTCGCGAGCATCTCGCCCACTTCAAGGTGCCGAAGCATGTGATCTTCGCGGAAATCCCGAAGACCAGCACGGGAAAGATCCAGAAGTTCAAGCTGCGCGACATGGCGAAGGGGTAGGGTGAAGGGCCCTCCAGACTAGCCCCGCACCTCGGCAATGCCCTGCCGCGCCAGCTCATCGGCGCGCTCGTTCTCGGGGTGGCCGTCATGGCCCTTCACCCAATGCCAGGAAATCTCGTGGCGCAGCACGGCTTCATCCAGGGCCTGCCAGAGTTCCACGTTTTTCACCGGCTTCTTGTCGGCGGTTTTCCAGCCGTTCTTCTTCCAGCCGTGAATCCATTTGGTGATGCCGTCCTTCACATATTGTGAGTCCACGTGCATCTCCACGGCACAGGGGCGCTTCAAGGCGGTCAGCGCCTCGATCGCCGCTTTGAGTTCCATGCGGTTGTTGGTGGTGTTGGCCTCGCCGCCGTGCAGTTCCTTGCGGGTGCCATTATAGTCGAGGATTGCCCCCCAGCCGCCGGGGCCGGGGTTGCCGGAGCAGGCCCCGTCCGTGTGGATGACGACCTTGCCCTTGCTCACGCTGCCGCACCGCCATCGGCCGGGCTGCGCAGTTCTTTGGGCAGCTTGAAGGAGACATTCTCCTCGCGCAGCGTCACCTTCTCCACAGCCACCTCATAGTGCTGGCGGAAGGCGTCGACGATTTCATTGACCAGCACCTCGGGCGCAGAAGCCCCCGCCGTCAGGCCAATGGCCGAGAGATTTTGAAGTTCATCCCAGTTCAGGTCGCTGGCGCGCTGCACCAGCAGGGCGCGCGGGCAGCCGTTCTTCACGCCCACTTCCACAAGGCGCTTGGAGTTGGAGGAATTAGGCGCGCCGACCACAAGCAACAGATCAATCTGTCCGGCGATCGACTTCACCGCCTCCTGTCGGTTGGTGGTGGCGTAACAAATGTCTTCCTTCACCGGCCCGCGAATCTCCGGGAAGCGGCGGCGCAGCACGGCAATCACATCGGCCGTGTCATCCACCGAGAGCGTGGTCTGGGTGATGTAGGCGAGCTTACGCGCATCCTTCACCAGCAGCGCCTCGGCATCAGCGGGTGTCTCGATCAGTGTTACGGCGCCTTGCGGCAATTGCCCCATGGTGCCGATCACCTCCGGGTGGCCGGCATGGCCGATGAGGATGATCTCGCAGCCGTCATCGAAATGGCGCTGGGCTTCCAGATGCACCTTGGTGACAAGCGGGCAGGTGGCATCCAGCTGGAACATCTTGCGGGCCTGGGCTGCGGCAGGAATGGCCTTGGGCACGCCATGGGCGGAGAAGACCACGGGATGATCTCCAGCCGGAATTTCATCCAGCTCCTTCACGAACACCGCGCCCTTGGCCTTGAGGCCATCAACAACGAATTTGTTGTGCACGATCTCGTGGCGCACATAGACGGGCGCGCCATAGACTTCGAGGGCGCGCTCCACAATGTCGATGGCGCGCACAACGCCTGCGCAAAAGCCGCGCGGGGCGGCGAGCAGGATGGTCAGAGGTTGGAGATGCAGTGAAGCGTTCATTGGCGAGATCTTATAGCCCTTATACGCATTGCAAAGTCACGGGTATTTTTCGGTGTCACCTGCGACTCCATTGGACGGATAAACCCTCATAAACCCGCCCTCACTCCCCGCCAACTGCTCCACAAACAGCCCGTGGGAGGCAAGAAAAAAAAAATCTACCTTGCGCAAACCCTCTCCCCAACGCATCGTCTCATTTCGCTACGCTCAAATTCGACGCTTCCCCTCCCCTTCAATTGGTGGATTCTTGAATCGTTGTCAATGTAAAAAAGTGTGCCTGCGCGCATATGTCGCATTTGATTGACTGATTCCATTGGTCGAAACAAGAGAAGTCATGAAAATCACAAACTCGAAACCTTCTCCAACGAATTTGTGGGCTTTGTGCGGGCCACAACGGAAACGGGCGCACAGGGCTGGGGCCAGGTCTCCACCTACAATGCCGACATCACCTGCACGGTGTTTCACCGCCAGGTGGCGCGCCATGCGCTGGGAACGAACGCGCTTGACTTTGCCGACACGCTCAACCTGATCGGCGAGCGGGAGCACAAATATCCGGGCTCCTATCTGCGCCGCGCCATGACGGGGCTGGATACAGCGCTGCTGGACCTGCGCGGCAAGCTGGAGGGAAAGCCGGTGACGGCGCTTCTGGGCGGCACGCCGGGGAAGCTCCGCTGCTATGCCTCCTCCATGAAGCGGGACATCACGCCCGCGGATGAGGCGGCGCGCTTTCTCAAGCTGCGCGACCGGTATGGCTTTGATGCCTTCAAGTGGCGCGTGGGGGCGGAATGCGGCCGCGACAAGGACGAGTGGCCGGGCCGCACCGAAGAAGTGGTTCCCGTTGTCGCCAGGGCGCTTGGCGATGGCGTGGCCAAGCTGGTGGATGCCAACTCCTGCTACTCACCCCGGCGTGCCATTGAGGTGGGCAAGCTGCTGGAGCAGAACGGCATCAGCCATTTCGAGGAACCGTGCCCCTATTGGGAGATGGAGCAGACAAAGGAGGTGGCGGAGGCACTTTCCATTGACGTGACGGGAGGCGAGCAGGATTGCGAGTTCACGGCGTGGAAGGCGATGATCGGCATGCGCGCCGTGGACGTGATCCAGCCCGATGTCATGTATATGGGCGGCATGTTGCGCACCCTGGAAGTGGCGCGCATGGGGGCGGCGGCGGGGCTGCCCTGCACGCCCCATGCGGCCAACCTGTCGCTTGTGACGCTGTGCACCATGCACCTGCTGCGGGCCATTCCCAATGCCGGGAAGTATCTGGAATTCTCGATCGAGGGGCCGGACTACTATCCGTGGCAGTATGGCTTGTTCCGCAATGATCCGTATACGGTGGAAAATGGCCATGTGACGGTGACGGACGCACCGGGCTGGGGTGTGGAGATCAGTCCGGCGTGGCTGGACAAGGCGACTTATCAGCTGAGTGAACTTGCCTAAGGTTTGAAAGTCCCGCCAAGCCGGGCGTGCCTGTTCACGTCCTTGTAGAGCAGATAGCGGAAGCGGCCAGGCCCGCCCGCATAGCAGGCCTGCGGACAGAAGGCGCGCAGCCACATGAAGTCGCCGGCTTCCACTTCCACCCAGTCGCCGTTCAGCTTGTAAACGGCCTTGCCTTCCAACACATAGAGTCCGTGTTCCATCACATGGGTTTCGAGGAAGGGAATGATTCCCCCCGGCTCAAAGTTGACGATGGTCACATGCATGTCGTGGCGCAGGTCATTGAGATCGACAAAGCGCGTGGTGGACCACACGCCATTGCAATCCGGCATGACGCTGGGCTTCACATCGCGCTCGTTGACCACGAAGGCCGCGGGCGGTGCGAGGCCGGGGGCCGGCTCATAGCGCTTGCGAATCCAGTGGAAGCGGGCGGCCTCATGGCCTTCGTTGCGCAGCGCCCACTTGGCACCCGGCGGCAGATAGACATAGGTGCCGGGTGTCATCACGTGGAGCTTTCCTTCCACCATGATGGAGCAGGTGCCTTCCACGCTGAAGAGCACGGCTTCGGCTTCAGGGTCTGGCTCTGGCGCGTTGCTGCCGCCACCGCCCGACACTTCCATGATGTATTGCGAAAAGGTTTCGGCAAAGCCGGTCATGGGCCGGGCGATGATCCAGCAGCGGGTTTTCTCCCAGCCCGGCAGAAAGCTTGTCACAATGTCGCGCATCACGCCCTTGGGAATGACGGCATAGGCGGTGGTGAAAATGGCGCGGCCGGTGAGGAGATCGGTCTGCGGCGGCAGGCCGCCATGGGGGGCGTAGTATGTGCTCATGGCGGCAGGCTATCCGATGGCCAGCGATTTGCAAACCGGTCAGGCAATGGCCAGCGCCTGTTCCAGCCACACCTCTTCCAGATTGGCGCCGGGGCCCTTGCGGTCGATGACGAGGAAATGGCTGGCGGAAAAAACCAGCAGGGGATGGTGCCAGACATTCTTGGCGTAGTTCACGCCCTGCGTGCCGGTGGCGGAGAAGAGGCGATAGCTGACAGCGTCACGGGGCTCTGCACAGACCAGCACCAGCCAGTCCTCGTTCTGCATGGGGATGAAGGCCTGCGAACCCTCGGGGTGGCGTTCCATCAGTTTGATGGCAATGGGCCGGGGGCGGGGCTCTGCCGTGAACAGGCTCACATTCACCGCGCCGCCTTCATCAGCCACATCCACCTTGCACAGGTCGTTGAAGCGTTTGGCAAAGCCCTGGTTGATGATGCGGGGGGCCGTGCCTGCCGTCTCGATCACCTCGCCAAAAGGCGCGAAGGCTGCTGCCGTCAGCGGTTCAGGCTTGAGGAGCACCGGGTCAGACATCCCAGCGCCCTGTCATGCGGGCAGAGGTGACGGTGCGGCCTGCCGCCGTGCCCACGGCGGAGATAGCTTTCATCTCGGCCTCGCTGAGGGTGAAACTGAAGATGTTGAGGTTGGAGGCGGCATTGGCGCGCTTCGTCGTCATGGGAATGACGATGACACCCTGCTGCACAATCCAGCGCAGGACAATTTCCGATGGCGGGCGGCCGAGACGCTTTGCAATCTCCTGCACGGCGGCGATCTCCAGCGCCTTGCCGCGGGCAATGGGGCTATAGGCCACCAGCGGCACGGAGAGTTCATCGGCCACGCGCTTGAGCGTACCCTGGTCCAGCAGCGGCTGAAACTCCACCTGGTTGCAGCTCACATCCTTGCCCAACCGCTGCACGGCGCGGCGCAGAAGCTTGGTGGGGAAGTTGGACACGCCAATGCGGTGGGCATTGCCACGCGCCTTTTCGGCGGCCAGAAGATCGAGCGCTTCATCCACCTGATCATCGGGCGGGGGCCAATGGATCAACAGCAAATCTGCTGGTCCGCCAAGGTCTTGAACGGACTTCTTCACCGAATCCGCGAAGTGGCTGCGGGTGAGGTTGGAGGGGTCCACCTTGGTGGTGACAAAAAGGCTGGCGCGGGGCTGGCCACAGCTTGCGATGGCGCGGCCCACATCCGCCTCGTTGCCATACATTTGCGCCGTATCAATGTGACGGTAGCCCAGCTCCACCGCCATGTGCACGGCATCCACGCATTGCTGTGCAGTCAGCGGATAGGTGCCAAGGCCGATGGCGGGGATGCCGTTGATGAGGGGAATGGAGGTCATCATCATGTCTCTTGCTTGAGTTCATGATCACTATCGCATAAGTAACCAATTGGTTCAATGCGGGGATGCGGGCGCATGGCGGAACTTGCGGACGAATATGACTACATTGTCGTGGGCGGCGGCTCGGCCGGCTGCGCGGTGGCCAGCCGCCTGTCGGAGGTGGCCTCCAACCGGGTGCTGCTGGTGGAGGCGGGCGGGCCCGACCGAAACGTCCTGTTCCATTGGCCGGCGGGCTTTGCCAAGATGACCAAGGGCATTGCCTCATGGGGCTACACCACAGCGCCGCAGCGCCACATGCAGGACCGGGTGTTCTGGTACACACAGGCCAAGGTGCTGGGCGGCGGCTCCACCATCAATGCGCAGATCTACACGCGCGGGCACCGCAAGGATTTCGATGGCTGGGCGGCGCAGGGTTGCAGCGGCTGGGACTATGACAGCATCGTCAAATATTTCCGCGCCACGGAAGACAACGATACTTTCGCCGATGAACACCACGGGCGGGGCGGGCCCATCGGCGTGGCGCAGCCCAAGGCGCAGTTGCCTGTCATGGAGGCCTTCATCCGCGCGGCGGGCGAGATTGGCATTCCCCGCTGCAACGACCTTGCGGGGCCGGAGCCCGCCGGCATGGGGCTTTACCAAGTGACGCAGCGCAAGGCCCGGCGCTCGTCTGCCGCCACGGGCTATGTGCGGCCGGCACTCTCCCGCAAGAACTTCACGCTGGCCCTCAACACGCTCACCACGCGGCTGGTGGTGGAGCAGGGCCGCTGCATCGGCATCGAAGTGGCTGATGCGGGCCGCTTACGGGCCATTCGCGCCACGGCGGAGGTGATAGTGTCGTCCGGCGCGGTGGGCTCGCCAAAGCTGCTCATGCTGTCGGGCATCGGCCCGGCGCAGCATTTGAAAGAGGTGGGGGTGAATGTGGTGCATGACCTGCCGGGCGTCGGCGGCAATTTTCAGGACCATCTCGATATCTGGGCCATTGCCGAATGCACGGGGGATCATTCCTTCGACAAATACGGCAAGCCCTGGTGGGCCGCCGTGGCGGGCCTGCGCTATCTCCTCACGCGGGATGGGCCGGTCGCCTCGTCGCTCTTCAACAGCGGCGGCTTCTGGTATGCCGACACACATGCCACCCATCCCGATGTGCAGTTCCATCTGGGGCTGGGCAGCGGTATTGAGGCAGGTGTGGCGGCGCTGAAGAACCCCGGCATTACCCTCAATGCGGTGCTGCTGCGGCCCCGCTCGCGCGGCACGGTGCGGCTGCGTTCGGCCAATCCGGAGGATGCGCCCGTGATCGACCCCAATTTCTGGTCCGATCCCTATGACCGGGAATACACCATGCGGGCTTTTGACATTTCGCGGGAGATCCTGCGCCAGAAGGCTCTCAAGCCCTTCATTCTGGCCGAGCGTGTGCCAGGCCCGGAGGTGACGGGCAAGAACGCGCTCTTCGACTATGCCTGCGCCCGCACCAAGACGGATCATCATCCGGTGGGCACCTGCGCCATGGGCGTGACGGCGGACAGCGTGGTGACACCAGACCTCAAGCTGCGCGGCATTGAAGGCCTGCGCGTGGCTGACAACTCCATCCAGCCCACGCTCATCTCTTCCAACACCAATGCCGCCGCCATGATGATTGGCGAGAAATGCGCTGCCATGGTGCTGGGAAAGGATTGATCTGGTGCTTGCCGGGCCGCATCGCGCCGCGCCATAAGGCGGCATGACAGAAAAAATGAATGGCGCGGAAAGCCTGGTCCACACGCTGGTGAAGTCCGGCGCGGACACCTGCTTTGCCAATCCCGGTACAAGCGAAATGCATTTCGTGGCGGCACTGGACCGCATTCCCGGCATTCGCTGTGTGCCCGGCATGCAGGAGAATGTCGTGACCGGCATGGCGGATGGCTATGGCCGCATCGCTGGCAGGCCCGCCGTGACGCTGCTGCATTGCGGCCCCGGCCTCGCCAATGGCATTGCCAATCTGCACAATGCCCGCAAGGCGCGCTCGCCTGTGGTGAATGTGGTGGGGGATCAGGCCACTTATCATGCGGGCTTTGATCCGCCGCTGGCCATGGACACGCTGGCTGCGGCCCGCAGCTGTTCGCACTGGGTTGATGTTGCGGAACGCCCGCAGGATGTGGGCCACAAGGCGGCACAGGCCGTGGCCCAGGCGCAGCGCTGGCCGGGGCGGGTGGCCACGCTCATTCTTCCGTCTGATGCCTCATGGAGCCCGGGCGGCGTTGTGGCCGCCCCTGTCACTATACCGCCTCTGCCCGTTATTGAAGATGCGGCTATCGCGGCGGCGGCGGCGCAACTGGCTGGCGGGCGTGACACACTGCTGCTGCTGGGCGGCAAGGCGCTGTCGGCCCGGGCCCAGGCGGCGGCCCATCGCATTCAGGTGAAAACGGGATGCCGCCTGCTCGCTGAATCCATCGTGGCCTTGCAGGCACGCGGACAGGGACGCCTGCCGTTGATGCGTGTGCCCTATCCCGCGCCACAAGCCATCGATTTGCTGAAAGATGTCCGCCAGATTGTGTCCGTGTGCGCGCGCAAGCCCGTGGGCTTTTTCGCCTATCCCGGCCTGCCCAGCTTTCATGCGCCGGAGGACGCCGGCGTCACGGCCCTTGCATCGGTGGAGCAGGATGGCGCGCTGGCGCTCGAAATGCTGGCGGATCATCTGGGCTGCCCCGCCGTGGCCATGCCGGACGTGGGGCCGCGGCCTGATGTTCCCAAAGGCCAGCCCTCATCGGATGGCTTCGCGCAGATGCTCGCCGCCGTCATGCCGGAGCAGGCCATTGTGGCTGACGAAGGCATCAGCTTCGGCTGGGCCTTCTATCCAGGCAGCGTGGCAGCGCCGCCGCACGACTGGATGATGGTGACAGGGGGCGCCATTGGCTATGGCATGCCCGCCGCCACGGGGGCTGCCATCGCGGGCAAGGGCCGGCGCGTGATCAATGTGGAGGCGGATGGCTCGGCCATGTACACAATCCAGGCCCTGTGGACACAGGCGCGGGAGCGGCTTCCCGTCACCACGGTCATCATCAACAACCGCAAATATCAGATCCTGATTGGCGAATATTCCAATGTGGGGGCCAACCCCGGCCCCACGGCCATGAACATGCTGGACCTTGGCAATCCCGATCTCGATTTCGTCAAGCTGGCGGAAGCGATGGGGGTGGAGGCGGCGCGGGCCACAACGCTGGAGGATTGCGCGGCGCTGATGCAGCAGTCCTTCCGCAAGCCGGGGCCGTTCCTGATTGATCTTCTGGTGTGAAACAAAAAACCCTCCCCCGTTTCCGGGGGAGGGCTGAACCTGAAGCCTTTCGAGGGCTCAGAGATCAATCATACAGAACGGCCGCAACCTTCGGGTCCGTCATGTTGGTCTTGTCGTACCAGTAGAAGCCGGTGTCGATGACCTTGTCGAGCTTCTCGCCCTTGATGGCCTTGGCAAGCGAGTTCACCACGCACTGGCCGATGCCGACGGGGTTCTGGGTGATGGAGCCCAGGAGCGTGCCGTCCATGATCGCGTCCTTTTGCTTCTTGCCGGAGTCATAGCCGACGCCGACGACCTTGGACTTGGTTTCCTGGATGGCGACGGCCAGACCGATGGCAGCACCTTCGTTCGAGGCGAACACGCCCTTCACGTTGGGATGGGCCTGCAGCATCGCCTTGATGTCGTCAGCAGCCTTCAGGGCATCGTTGGCATACTGGATTTCAACGATGGTGATCTTGGGGTGCTTTTCCTTGATGCGGTTCACGAAGCCGTCGCGGCGGCCGATACCGGTGGCCGAGGTCTGGTCGTGGATTTCGGCGATCACTTCGCCTTCGTCACCGATGGCTTCCGCCAGCTTGTCGGCAGCGGCGCCGGCGGCGTTCACGTTGTCGGTCGTGCAGGTGGTGAGCGGCAGGTCGCTGTCCACGCCCGAGTCGAAGGCAACGATGGGAATGCCGGCATCAGCGGCCTTCTGGAGGGCCGGAACCTGGGCCTTGGAGTCGAGAGCGGCAAAGCCGAGGCCCTGGGGCTTCTTGGCGATGGCGGCGTTCAGGATGTCCGTCTGCTTGTCGATTTCGGCTTCCGTGTTCGGGCCTTCGAAGGTGATCGTGACGCCCTGTTCCTTGGCGGCCTGTTCGGCGCCGGCCTTCACGGCCTGCCAGAACTGGTGGCTGAAGCCCTTGGCGATGATCGGGAAATAGGTATCGGCAGCAAAGCTGGGCGCCGAGTAGAGCGTGGCAGCGCCGAGAAGGGCAGCTGCAACAGCAAGTTTCTTCATAGAGGAGTCCTCCGCGTTACGTTCCGGTTGATGAATTGATTTTGGAACGGGCCCGGAAGCTAGCACAACTTTTGTCGCTGTCCAGCGGGCCACGCCACCAAAGCTGATCAGAAATGATCAGTTGCACAGGATATGTTTGCTGCAATGCAGCATGGGTGGTCCGGCTTGCGCGATGTGGCGGGGCCCGCTTGCGCGGGCCACACCGGTTGTGCGGATTACTGCTTCTTGCGGAGCACGATATCGACGAAGACGGCGACCACGATGATGATGCCGGTGACGACGATTTTCCACTCTTCCTGCACGCCCATCACGCGCAAGCCGTTGGTCAGCACGCTCATGATGAAAGCCCCGATGATGGTGCCGAGAATGGTGCCGCGGCCGCCGGAAAGCGAAGTGCCGCCGATCACCGTGGCGGCGATGGCGTCGAGCTCGTAGCCCAGTCCCAGCGCCGGCTGCGCCGAATTGAGGCGCGACGAAATGAGCAGGCCGGCGACGCCACAGATGGCGCCCGAGAGCGCATAGGTGACGATCTTCCAGAAATCCGTGTTCATGCCCGAGAGGCGAGCCGCTTCCTCATTGCTGCCCAGCGCGAAGACATAGCGCCCGAGAATGGTGCGGTTGAGAATGACTGAGGCAATGATGGCGACGAAGAACATGACAAACACGCCGTTGGGAATTTCGAGGCCCGGGATCAGCTTGCTGATCGAGCTTTCGGGCGAGATCAGGCCGTAATTGGGCGTGTCGCTGAAATAGATGGGATGGGCATCGGAGAAGACAAGCGCCAGGCCGCGGGCAATCTGCATCATGCCGAGCGTGGCAATGAAGGGCGGAATTTTCAGCTTGGCGATGATGGTGCCGGAAATGCCCCCCATGATGGCACCCGCCAGCATGGCCCCGATGATGCCGAAGGGCATGGGCATGCCGGCATTTGTGAGAATGAGACCGGCGGACACGGCTGTCAGAGTCATCATGGTGCCGACCGCAAGATCAATGCCGCCGGAAATGATGACGAAGGTGCAGGCGACACCCAGCACGCCGTTCACGGCGGTGGCCTGCATGATGTTCACCATGTTGTTCCAGGCGGCGAAGTTGGGCGCGAAGACGGAGAAGAACAACAGAAGCGCCACGAGCACCACAAAGGCCACGGCCTTCTGCATGGTGGCGAGGGAGAAGAAGGTATTGCCTGCCGGCTGGGCGATGGTGGTGTCAGACATGGATGCGTTTCCCGGATGTTTTTCTGGTGTGCTCAGCGAGGTTGTGTCAGGCGGCCTGGCCCTGGCGCAGGGTGGCCAGATGCATGATCGCTTCCTGTGTGGCTGTCTTGCCATCCAGTTCGCCGGTGATGCGGCCCTCGCACATCACCAGGATGCGGTGGGAGAGGCGCAGCACTTCCGGCAGTTCGGAGGAGATGACGATGATCGCCTTGCCCTGGTCGGCGAGGCCTTGCAGCAGCTTGTAGATTTCGGCCTTGGCACCCACGTCGATGCCGCGGGTCGGTTCATCGAAGAACAGGATGTCGCAATCGCGCAGCAGCCATTTGGCAATGACCACCTTCTGCTGGTTGCCGCCGGAGAGCAGGCGGGTTTCCTGGTTGATGCTCGGCGTCTTGACGCGCAGCGTGCCGACATAGTCCTTGGCATCCTTCTGCAGCTTGCGGTCCTTCATCCAGATGCGGCCCGCCATATAGCGCATCCAGGAAGGCATGGTGATGTTGTCGCGCACCGACATGGTGGTGACAATGCCGAAGCGTTTGCGGTCTTCACTGAGATAGGCGAGGCCCAGCTTCACGGCATCCGCGGGGGTGCGGATCTTCACCGGCTTGCCATGCACATGGATGGTGCCGGAGTCGGGCTTGTCAGCGCCGAAAATGGCGCGCGCCACTTCGGTGCGGCCCGCGCCCATGAGGCCGGCAAAGCCGAGGATTTCGCCTTTCCTGACGTTAAAGGAGACATCGCGCACGGCATGGCCGCGGTTGAGGTGCTCCACCCGCAGCAGCTCCTCTGTGCCGCCCTTGCCTTCCTCGCGGTGGGCATCCGCCAGTTCACGGCCCACCATCAGGGAAATGATCTTGCTGATGGGGGTTCCTTCGGCAGGCAGGGTCTCGATGGTCTGGCCATCACGCATCACGGTGATGCGGTCGGCGATCTTCTTCACCTCGTCCATCTTATGGGTGATGTAGACAATGCCCACGCCCTGGGCCTTCAATTCGGCAATGATGTCGAAGAGGTGGGAGACTTCCTTGTCGTTGAGGGCGGAGGTTGGCTCATCCATGATGAGAACCTTGGACGAGAAGGAAATGGCCTTGGCGATTTCCACCAGTTGCTGGCGGGCCACCGTCATGTGGCCCACTTCGTCGGTGGCCTTGATGTCCACCTTCATGTGCTTGAACAGCTTGGTGGCGTCGGCATTCAGCCGGGCGTCGTCGGTGAAGATGTTGAAGCCGCGGCGCGGTTCGCGGCCAATATAGATGTTTTGGGCCGCCGTGAGGTGGCTCATCAGGTTGAGTTCCTGATGGATGATGCTGATGCCCAGGTCCTGCGCCGCCTTGGGCGTGGGCATGACGGCAGGTTTGCCATGCACCAGCACCTCGCCGCCATCGGGCTGGTAGACGCCGGTGAGGATCTTCATCAGGGTCGACTTGCCAGCGCCGTTCTCGCCCATCAGGGCATGAACTTCGCCCGCGCGGATGTCGAGGCGGGCTTGTTTCAGCGCATGGACGCCGGGAAAGGTTTTCTCGATGTTGCGCATAACCACAACCGTGTCATGCGACGTAACAGCCTCCCCGGAGTGCCCTTGTTCCTTGTTTTTTGTCATGTGGCGGATACTCCCACGATAATTAGTAGAGGGCCGGGGCCGCAAAGGCAACCGCCCCCATGATCATTTGTGATCACAGGCCCTGCGGCAGGCCTTTGTTGACAGGGGGCAGGCGGGGGCGGCACTGTCTCCGGCAATTCAATTTCACTGTCGGAGCCCCTTGCGAATGACACCTGCCCAAGCCGCAACCCTGACAGAAACGGCCACGCGCGACGGCACATTTGTGGGCCGGGTGTGGCGGCCGGGCATCGGGCCTTGCGTGGTCACGCTGCGCAAGGGCCGGGTCATCGACATCACCTCGCCCAATATTCCCACCATGCGCGACCTGTGCGAGGCGAGTGATCCCGCCGCCACGGCGCGGGCTGCGAAGGGCGAAGACGTGGGGGCGCTGGCGGATATCCTCCAGGCCTCGCTGGCCGGGCAGGAAAGTGCCGTTCGCCTTCTCGCGCCCATTGACCTTCAGGCCGTGAAAGCCGCTGGTGTGACATTCGCTGTCTCCATGGTGGAACGGGTGATCGAGGAGAAGGCCCGGGGCGACGCATCCCTGGCAGATGCCATCCGCAGGGACATCACGCGACTCATTGGTGATGATCTCTCCAAGCTGGTGCCCGGCTCGCCGGAGGCCATGGCGCTCAAGCAGTCGCTGATCGAGAAGAAAGCCTGGTCGCCCTATCTTGAAGTGGGCATTGGGCCGGATGCGGAGATCTTCACCAAGGCGCAGCCCATGGCTTCCGTGGGGTTCGGCGCCGATGTGGGCATTCATCCCGTGTCCTCCTGGAACAACCCGGAGCCGGAATGCGTGCTGGTCGTCAACAGCCGTGGGGCGATCATCGGCGCAACGCTGGGCAATGACGTGAACCTGCGGGATGTGGAAGGGCGCTCGGCCCTTTTGCTTGGCAAGGCCAAGGACCAGAACGCCTCATCGGCACTCGGGCCCTTCATCCGGCTGTGTGACGCCAGTTATGGCATCGCCGACATCAACAGCATGGATGTGGCGCTGGAGGTGGAAGGCCCGGATGGCTTCCACCTCAAGGGTGGCAGCAACATGAGCAAGATCAGCCGCCCGCCGCTGAAGCTTGTGGAGGGCACCATCAGCCGCCACCACCAGTATCCCGATGGCTTTGTGCTGTTCTGCGGCACGGTGTTTGCCCCTACCCAGGACCGCGATGCCAAGGGTGCTGGCTTCACCCACAAGCACGGCGATGTGGTGAGTGTGGCAAATCCGAGGATCGGGGCGCTCATCAACACCGTGCGTTCAACGGATCAATGCGCACCGTGGGACTTCGGCGTCTCGCACCTGATGCGCAATCTGGCAGGGCGCGGGCTGCTTTAAGGTCAGCCGCCGCCGATACCGTCCGTATAGGCCTGTTTGCCCCAGACCTGCTTCACGCGCTCATCGCGGCCGCAGCCCTTGCGATAGTCGTGATAGGCATCCTTCTGCTTCACAATGCCAAAGCGGGAGAGGACGCGGTTTTCCCCCAGATAGTAGTTCTGGTGGTAATCTTCCGCCGGAAAGAATGACGTGCGCTCGTGGATGGGCGTGACGATTTTCTGGCCGAGGGATTTTTCAGCCTCGGCCAGGGCTTCTGTCGCGGCCTGGCGCTGCGCCTCACCAATGGGATAGAGGCCCGTGAAATAACTTTCGCCCCGGTCGCAGAACTGGCCGCCGTCATCGGTCACGTCGATGGTGCGGAGGAAGCGGGCGATGAGCATCTTGTAGCTGATGACCGCGGGATCGAATGTGACTTTCACCGCCTCCTGATAGCCCTCGTGGTTCTCATAGGTGGGGGCGTCCATGGTGCCGCCAGCGTAGCCCGAAATGGTCCCGGTCACGCCCTTGATGTGGTCCATGTCGGATTCCACGCACCAGAAACAGCCGCCGGCAACGATGGCGGTTTCGGCCTGGGCGGGAGCGGCAAAACCCAGCAGCAGGGGGATGACGAGAGCGGCAAGGATGTTTTTCATGTGATCTCCAGTGAGATCACCCTAGCCGCATGCCCGCGACAACGCACATCACCCTTGTGCACAGCTGCGTGAGGAAAGGTGAGCGGCATTTGAATCTGCGCAACGGCAGCAGAATATCAGAAGCTGCTAAACCACTTGGCGAATTTGAATTGCGGGTTGAGCAGGTTTCTTGAAGTGGCGTGAATCAGGGCGCAAGCTGCAACACGGCCAGCTTGGCGTTCATCTTCCGGATGCGGCGCGCCAGCGAACGCATGATGAGAAGATTGAAATGCGGAACCTTGGCGATCAAGGTCACGAAGCGCTTTTCATCCAGTGATACGGCTTTCACTTCGGTCTTGGCGACAATGTTGGCACTGCGGGCGGCATGGTCGAGCAGCGCCATCTCGCCGAAAATGCCGCCATCTGAGATTTCCTCGACGGGAACACCGTTCACCTGCACCTCAACCGTGCCGCTGCGGATCATGTACATTAGTGTGCCATCGTCGCCTTCGCTGACGATGGTCTGCCCCGCCTTGATGGTGACTTCAGGGATGTTGAGATCCTTGAAGATGCGGAAATCGATTGGCCGCTCCTTGTGAGGGTCCAGCATGGTATCAACACTTTCTGCGCCCGGTCGTACCACAATGCTTCCACAAGGCTGAACTTGCCTTGAATGGACTGTTCATCTGCATTCGGTCAGCCCTTCACCGCTCCCGTGGTCAGGCCGCGCGACGGGTGGTTCTGAATGGGATCACCAGCGCCAGGATCGGGAAAAAGGCCATGAAGGCAATGAGCGCGATGGCGTTGTAGATGATACCGTCTGAGCCGCCCTTGAAGTTGCCGAGCGCGATCGACATCGTATAGGCCTCCTTGCAGTAGATGATCAGCGTCAGGAAGTATTCATTCATGGCGAAGACCGAGGCGGCGGTGATGATGCCCGGCAGGCACATGGGGATGATGATTTCCCAGAGGATGCGGAAGTCTGACGCGCCATCGGTGCGGGCGGCGTCCTCGATCTCATGGGGAATGTCGATCATGTAGGAGCGGATGATCCACACCACAATCGAAAGGTTGATGGCCGCGTAGACCAGCATCAGGGCCCAGACCGTGTCAGCGTACGGAACTGGGCGAAAAGGACATGAAACGGAAGGGCTACGGCAACGGGCGCCATCATCTTGGTGGAGAGGATGTAGTTGCCGATGTCCTCGCGGCCCTTGTAGCGATAGCGCGCCAGCGAATAGGCGGCGGGAATGCCGAGCAGCAGGCAGATCACCACGCTGCCCGCGACCGCGCCAGCGAGTTGAAGAAATACTTCATCATGGGCCATTCATCCCAGATCTTGGCCCAGGTCTCGGTGGTGAAGGTTGGCCAGTAGATGGGGTCGGGCGCGATGATTTCCACGCGCGGAGCGGCGGCGATGGTGGCCGAAATACCAGATCGGCCGAACGGAGACGACGGCCCACGCCAGAAGGATGATGGTGCCGACGATGGAGCGCTTCGAGTTCATGCTTCAGTTCCCGACCGGAAGTAGCGGCGCACGGGACCTGCGCGAGGATGACGGTGAAAATCAAAACCAGCACGGAGGCCGCCGAGGCATAGCCGAAGTCGGGGCCATCGAGGCCTTGCGGTTGATGTAGTGGCCGAGGGTTTCCGTGGCCCCGCCAGCAGGGCCGCGCCCTGGGTGATCAGCTGAATGGGCGTGGGTATGTTGAGGATGTCGATGCCGCGCAGGATGAGGGCAACGGCGATGATCGGACGCAGCATGGGCAGCGACACGTTGAAGAAGGCGGACCACCAGGAGGCGCCATCAAGGCGGGCGGCTTCCTCCACTTCCTTGTCCTGGCCCTGCAGACCTGCAACAAAGATGATGAAGAGAAACGGCGTCCACTGCCAGACATCGGTCCAGATGACGACGAGGCGGGCCAGGGCCGGCGTGAACATCCAGTCGACGTTGAAATCAATGAGGCCGAGGCGCTTCATGAGATCGCTGATGATGCGGCCGTCATTGAACATCAGCTTCCAGATGAAGGTGACAGCAGACGGCATGAGCAGCATGGGCAGCAGGAAGATGATGCGCAGGCCCTTGACCCAGGGGTCACGATAGACAAGGGCGGCCAGTGTGAGGGCCAGAACAAACTCTACCGCAAGCGTGATGGAGCCGAGCAGCAGCGTGTTCCAGATGGCGTTGAAGAAATCGTGGTCGGTGAAGGGTGTCCTGTAGTTGTCGAGGCCGGCCCGACCAGCTTGAACTTGCCGCCATAGAGCGAGCGATAGACAGCGTAGATGCCGGGATGGCTTGATCGACAGGAGATAGACGACTGCCGGCATGACAAGCAGGTAGGGGAACAGCTTGCGCGAGCGAGGGCTGCGGCGGCGCACTGGTGCATGCATGGGGACGGCGGACATAGAGGGAAGCCTAGCTTTGCGTTTGCCTGAGGCAAGACAAAAATGGCCGGGGTTTCCCCCGGCTTGTCGATTTTTGATCAGATGGGCGACTTCTTGCCGGCGCCAGGTTGAGGCCAGGCGCCATGGAGGCGTAGGACACGGGGTCCTTGCCAGCATAGAAGCCAGACTTGCCCATGAAATTTCCTTGACCTTGGCATTGGCGTTGTCGAGGCTTCCTTCGGCTTGATCTTGCCGACGATGCAATCGTTGATCTGGAAGCCGATTTCCTGCTCATGTCGAAGGCCGACGGCAGGCGCGGCGAGCACGGGCGTAGTCCAGCGCTTCCGACCAGATCTTGGCCGGCTGCGAGACCTTGCGCGGAGTTCTCGTTGTTGAGCACCGAGCGGTAGCCGGGGCCACGCCGTTGGCGTTGGCTTCGTTCGCAGCGGCCATGATCGACGATGTCGTCAGGAACGACAGCAGCAGGAGGCGCTGCTTCCGGTTCCGGCGAGGTGGCGGCAACCGACGAGGTGGAGCCGGCAATGTTCGGCGGGCAATAGACGCCACCGGCAACGCGCGGTTCGTAGATCGTCAGGATGTCGTCGCCCAGCTTCGACTGGTCGGGGCGGGTGGCCTGGGTGCCGGAGTCCTGCCACGAGATGTTACAGGCGATCTGGCCGCCGAGGAAGGCGCCACGGTTGGTCGGCCAGTCGGCGGCGGCAACGCCTTCGATGGCATTCTTGGAGAGGGCGAGAATGGTCTCCAGGCCCTTGATGCCAGCTTCGCTGTTCAAGGTCGGTTCCCACTTGTCGTCGAACAGCATCATGCCGTGCTGGGCAGCCACGTGTTCCCACAGATAGGTGGCCCAGAAGCCGCGGCCAGCCATCATGCCGATGGCGGACACACCCTTTTCAACCTTGGCCAGTTCAGGGGCCAGGCGGATCATTTCTTCATAGGAAGGAATGGTGGTGATGGTGTCCGGATCCTTGCCGAGTACCTGCTTGAAGATCGACTTGCGGATGTGCACCTGCTGGATGTCGCAGTCGAAGGGAATGCCGAACATGCCCTTGTCGCCGAACTGGGCATAGTTCAGGCGGTAGGTGTCATAGAAGTCGTCGAGCGGCAGCTTCCACTTGGTGGCATAGTCGTCGAGCTTGGCCAGAAGGCCTTGCGCGGCGAAGTCACCCAGCCAGGGAGAGAAGTACTGCATGCAGTCGAAGGACGGATTGCCGGACATGGCTTCCGAAACGATCTTGTTCTTCATGTCGCCATCGGGAATGGCCACGAGATCGATGTTGATGCCCGAGAGGTCCTTGAAGGGCTGGGTGCCGGCGAGGGCCGATTCACGGTCGTCCGACGAGATCAGGAAGCGCACGGTCTTGCCGGCGTGTTCCTTGCGGATGGCTTCCCAGTCAGCGGTGCGGATCCAGTCCTTGTTCGGATCCCACATCAGTTCGTCGCCGTTCAGGCCGTACTGCTTCTGGTAGTCCTTGTTGACGTAGTTGGCCACGTTAATCTTGGCCAGCACATCGGCCGGGTTCATCATGTCGGCAAAGGCGCGGTTGACATTGAACAGGTTGACGCCGCCGACGCTGGCGGCAGCGCCCGCAGCCGCTGTTGTCTTCAGCAGCGAGCGGCGGGTGATGAGACCCGATTTCCGAGAAGTCATATTCTTCCTCCGTTTTGGTGGCCCATTGAGTATTGACCCGTCATTCCGGCAGGCCGGCCTGAATGCAGGTTTTTGTGAACCGCCAGCCCGGATCGGGCAGGCTGGTGAATGTGTGTTGGCACATGACAAGCACCGGGACGCAGGATGCGTCCGTGCGCGGGACTGCAGGAAATGCAATTGTCGCGAAGCAAGACCATCGCGGCTATCCTCCCGGAGCAGCTCATTGGGCGGCTGCTGTTGTTGTCTTTCGAATTACACTACTAAATGTATTTCAAGAATGCAAATGTTTCGTTTTGAGCTGTGGAGGAGCCGCTTCTTGCCGAAAATGCTCCGTTTTCGAGCCGGATTCAGCCTCGCGCGGCAAATGTGCCGCCCGGATGCGGCATAAGCAAGGTGAAGGGAGGCCAAAACAAGCGCGTGCGGCTTGCGTGACTTCTGTCTCCATGCGAAACATATGTATCGCAATTCCGTCCGCATTTTAGACCGGAGACAGATTTGTCCAGCCGCGAGACCGCCCCGTTGCCAATGCCCGACACGATAACCGAAAGGTCCGCGGGCCGTGTGGCGCGCAACCGGATGCGCATCGCCTGGATGTACTATGTGGAAGGCCTGACGCAAAACGAAATTGCCGACAAGCTGGGCATTGGCCGCGTCACCGTGGTGCGCAACATCAACGAGGCCATCAAGCAGCGCGAGGTGAAAATCTGGATCACCGGAAATGTGGCGGAATGCCTGGATCTGGAAGCGCAGTTGAAGAAGGCTTTCGGCCTCGTGGATGCCGTGGTGGTGCCGGAGCCGGCTGATGCAGCCCATGTGGGCAAGGCCATCGGCTTTGCCGCTGGCATGTATGTGACTGATCAGCTCACGGATGATTTTCGCGTGGGCGTGGGCTGGGGGGCCACATTGCAGGAATCTCTGCAGACACTTTCCCCCAAGGACCTGCGCAATGTGGAAGTTGTTTCCATGCTGGGCGGCGTGGTGCAGGCCCGGCGCTTCAACCCGGCGGAGTTCGCCTGGCAGTTTGCCAACATCGTGGGGGCGGACTGCTATCTGCTCACCGCGCCAGCCGTGGTGGATTCGGCAGCCACAAAATCGGCGCTCATCGAGCGCTGCGGGCTGTCTGAGGTGATGTCACGATTGGACCGTCTCGACATGGCCCTGCTTTCGGTCGGCACCATGTCGGCGCAATCGACCTCGTTCCGCTTTGGCTTCTTCTCGGAAGACGAGCGCCAGTCCCTGAAGAAGGCAGGTGCCGTGGGGGACTGCTTCTTCAATTTCTATGATGCTGACGGGCGCCTTGTGGAGCACTCCATCAACGAGCGCGTCATGTCGATTCCCATCGACAAACTTCGTGCCGTGCCGCGCAAGGTGATGATTTCGGGCGGCCTTGAGAAGGTGGACGCCCTCATCGGTGGCCTCCGTCTGACTGCCGCCAATGTGCTGATCACCAGCGAGGCCACGGCGCGCGCGATGTTGGCGCGCTAATTAAAATTTTAAATTGAATCGACTTGAGCCTGCGCGGTGCGCTTGCTTTACAAGTCCCGCGGCAGAAGCGTAGCACATGCACCCACGGGGGTCAGTGACATCGCGTTTTCACCGAGAGTTCTGACCATGTCTTTTCCATTTTTGAAACTGCTGCCTGAAAGGGCAGGACCAATAGGCCTGCGGCACCTGCCGGAGCGCGGCCACGTGCTTTTGCGCGGCCCTGCGCGGGAGGATAAGCGCCTGCCGGATTCGTCCGGCCGCCTCAGCCTTCCGGACGACATTGAAATCCCCGACACGGTGGTCTTTTCCGACAGGCGTGGGCGATAGTAAACTGCGCCACAGCCCACAGCTGAAGGCACAGGTCATGGCAGCAAAATCCGGACTCAACGATACGGCGCGGGCATCGCTGTTGCGCGCCCTTCAGTCACGCTTTGAGAAGCACCCGGAGCGGCATCGCGGCAATGCCTGGTCTGCGGTGGAAGCGCGGCTTGCGGCAACCCCGGGAATGTTCTCCGTGCTCGCCTCTATGGAAGAAACGGGCGGCGCACCTGATGTGACTGGCCAAAACGCATCCGGGGCTTTCATCTTCTGTGACTGTTCACCTGAAAGTCCGGAAGGACGGCGCGGCCTGTGCTTTGACCGTGCGGCGCTTGATGGGCGCAAGGAAAACAAGCCCGCGGGAAACGTGCTCGACATGGCGGCGGAGATGGGCGTGAGACTGCTCAACGAGGATGACTACCGGGCCTTGCAACGGTTTGGTCCCTTTGACCTGAAAACATCAAGCTGGATTTCAACACCTCCCGCCATCCGCAAGCTTGGCGGGGCGCTGTTCTGCGACCGGCGCTATGACACCGTCTTCACCTATCACAACGGCGCGTCCTCATATTATGCCGCGCGGGGCTTCCGGGGGCGGGTTTTGGTTTAGGGTATGGCCATTGTTTGCCCGCTGTGGCCATGTTACTGCGCCGCCATCAAACGGAAGAGCCCGATGCCTGCCACGCCCAACACCTTGTCCATCAGCCTGCCGCGCGAGGCCATTCCGCTGCTGTTGATGCAACGCAGCCAATACCGTCCGGCCGTCATTCACCGCGCCCAGAAGATCCTGCTGTTTCCGCTGCCCAAGGCGGCCAAGCGGCATGTGGTGCGCAAGTTCTTTTTGCCGCTTGAAAGCGCCGTGCACCACCGCCAGATCGAGCGGCTCTATTATCAGGACATGGCGGCGGTGTTTGAAACCTTCCGCAGTCACCTGAAGCCCAGTGCCATCAAGGTGCTGGACATTGGCGCGGGCATGGCAGGCATTGATTGCATCATCAGCCAGGCGCATGGGCCGGACACGGAAATCTGGCTGCTCGACAAGGTGGGCGAGTCCGATGCCTGGAACGCCGGCTTCCACAAGAATGTGGCGAGCTTCTCCTATTACAATTCCTTCGACATGGCGCAGAAGGTGCTCGAAGGGGCAGGTGTCACGGCAGAGAGGATCAAGACCATCGACATTGACCGCCAGCCCTATCCCGTGGAGCAGAAGTTCGATCTCATCTGCTCCTTCCTCTCTTATGGCTTCCATTATCCGGTGAGCACCTATGCCGAGGATATCCGCCGCTCGCTGGCGCCTGATGGCCGGGTGGTGCTCGACATCCGCAAGGGCACGATCAGTGCTGCCGACATTTCAGCCGCCTTCGGCCTGCCGGCCAAGGTGGTCTATGAGGAAGACAAGCTGTCGCGCTACGTGATCGGAAAGGGCGTTGCCTAACCAGCCGCTCAGATGATTTCGTCTTCGTCCGGCATGGCTTCGGCCCTGGCGGCGGGCTTTGCCTTGATGCGGGCAATGTGAAACAGTGCATCACCGCGGTTGACAATGGGCAGGTTGGTGCGGCCGATGATGATGCCGTCATCTTCGGCAAACACAGGCACACGCACCGCCCCCAGCGGATCAGTGATGATGCCCACAGGTTCCTTGCGTCCCACCTTGTCGCCCACCTTGCGCACCGAATGGAGAATGCCGCCTTCCGGTGCGCGGCTCCAGGTCGATGAGCCGGAGTGCACCGTGACGGCGTGGGCCGGCGGGCGCGGCGCATCATCGATCATGCCGATCATCTTCATCACGCGGAGCGTGCCCTTCACACCCGCCTCAATGGCGCTTTCGTCGAAGCGCAGGGCCTCGCCGCCTTCATAGAGCACCACCTGCACGCCTGCTTCCTTGGCGGACTGGCGTAGCGAACCATCGCGCAGCTTGGAGGTGATGATGACGGGCGGCGCGAAGGCTTCCGCCAGTTTCATCAGGCCCTCATCGCCCGGCGCGATGCGGATTTGCGGCAGGTTGGTGCGGTGCAGGGCGGCGGTGTGGAAGTCGATGCCATAGTCGGCGCGCTTCACCACCTCGCGGAAGAACAGGTCGGCCAGCAGGCTGGCGAGCGAGCCCTGGTCCGACCCGGGGAAGGAGCGGTTGAGGTCTCGCCGGTCCGGCATGTAGCGGGAGTGGTTGAGGAAGCCGAAGGCATTGACGATGGGAATGGCGAGCAGTGTGCCCCTGACCTGTTTCAGCCCTTCATGGGCCAGCACGCGGCGGATGATTTCCATGCCCTGGATTTCATCGCCATGGACGACTCCGGACAGAAACAGAACCGGGCCCTTGCCGCCATGCACCACATGCACGGGCAGGTTCATGGGCGTGGCATTGGCGAGGGTTGAAACCTCCAGGTTCACCGTCTGGCGCACGCCGGGCGCAATGGCGTGGCCACCAATCTCGAAGCTGCTCATCCCTTGCCTCGCGTGCGGGTCTTGCCGGGTTTGGCGTTCTTTTCCAGAAACTCAATGATGGCCTTGGCCACGTCCTTGCCCGTTGCCGCTTCGATGCCTTCGAGGCCGGGCGAGGAGTTGACCTCCATCACCACGGGGCCGCGCTTCGAACGCAGCATGTCCACCCCCGCCACATTGAGGCCCATGGATTTGGCGGCTTTCAGGGCGGCCGCCTTTTCCACCGCCGAGAGGTCAGTCAGCGTGGCAGAGCCGCCGCGGTGCAGGTTGGAGCGGAACTCGCCCTCGGGGCCTGCGCGTTCCATGGTGGCGATGATGCGGCGGCCCACCACAAAGGCGCGGATGTCGTGGCCCTCCGCCTCCTTGATGAACTCCTGCACGAGGATGTTGATGTCCACGCCGTGGAAAGCCTCGATCACCGACTTGGCCGACTTGTGGGTTTCGCCCAGCACCACGCCGATGCCTTGCGTGCCTTCCAGCAGCTTGATGACCACGGGGGCGCCGCCCACAATGTCGAGAATTTCGTCGGTGACGCCGGAGCGGTTGGCAAAGGCGGTGACAGGCAGGCCCACGCCGTCGCGCGCCAGCAGCTGCAGGGCGCGCAGCTTGTCGCGGCTCCGGCCAATGGCCACGCTTTCGTTCAGGGGATAGACGCCCATCATCTCGAACTGCCGCAGCACCGCAAGGCCATAGAAGGTGTGCGAGGCGGCGATGCGCGGGATCACCGCATCAAAGCCTTCCAGCTTGCCGCCCATGTAGCGCAGCTCGGGCTTGCGCGAGGTGATGTTCATGTAGCAGCGCAGATAGTCGATGGGCACGATCTCGTGGCCGCGGCTTGCCGCCACCTCGATGATGCGCTGGTGCGAATAGAGCTTGGGGTTGCGGGTGAGCAGGGCAATTTTCATGGTGGTGTTTCAGGGGATGTTTTTTCGGGGCTTGCGGTCGAGCAGAAAGCTGCGGGCGGGATTGATGACGAAGCGGCCCTTCAGCGTCTCGCGGCCGAGCAGCATCGGCACATCCATGTCGGAGCGGTCGGTCAAGGTGATCTCGGTCTTGAAGACGTGATGGCCCAGTTCAAGCGTTGCCCGAATGACGGGGCGCAACTCGCTGATGCCATTCGAACTTTTTATCCGCTTGTGGCCCGCCAGCGGGGCCTTGTAGCTGTGGCGGCGGCCATCATTGATGAGCACGAAGGTGACGCGGCGGCCCTGCACATGAACCTCATCGGCATGCAGTGCTGCCGAGCGCGCGCCGGTGTCCAGCTTGGCCAGCAGCGGCCCCAGCTTCAGCTTGGGCAGGTGCACATGCT
The DNA here is from genome assembly GCA_046349175.1 of Hyphomicrobiales bacterium. Taxonomy (GTDB): domain Bacteria; phylum Pseudomonadota; class Alphaproteobacteria; order Rhizobiales; family Aestuariivirgaceae; genus Aestuariivirga. Next base: position 36,660 of record JAXMCS010000015.1, read on the forward strand.
CCTTCCATCCGGCAAGGGGCAGCTGGAAAAGCGTGGGGCGGGTTGCCGTCATGGCCACGGTGTTAGCCGAGCGGCGGCACCTCCGCCACTGTTCGTCATGGCCTGATGATGGTGATGCCCGTGCCCTCGAACCTGTCCATGGCGGCCAGGGCGGCGGGCGCATCGGCGAGAGGAATGGTGCGGGTGATCATCTTCTGCGGGGCCAGCACGCCACCCGCAATCATGCGCAGCATGTCGGGGTAACGGTGGGCCTGCATGCCATGGCTGCCCTTGATCTCCAGTTCCCATGAGATGATGCGATCCATGGGCATGGGGGCGCGGGCGTGTTCGGCCAGCATCAGCCCCACCTGCACATGGCGGCCGCGCTTGCGCAGGCAGCGCACGGAATTGAGCGCGGTGATGGAATGGCCCAATGCATCGATGGAGACATGGGCCCCGCCGCCCGTCACCTCGCGGATGGCATCCACGGGCTTCACCTTGCTGGCGTTGATGGTGGCGCTGGCCCCCAGCGCCTTGGCCAGGGCCAGCTTGTCGTCCGTCAAGTCAACGGCCACCACGCGGGCGCCCAGTGCTGTGCCGATCATGATGGCGGAGAGGCCCACGCCGCCGCAGCCATGCACGGCCAGCCACTCGCCGGGCTTGAGGCGGCCCTTGTCGATCACGGCGCTGAAGGACGTAACGAAGCGGCAGCCCAGGGCCGCCGCCGTGTCGAAGCTCATGTCATCGGGCAGGCGCACCAGGTTGAGGTCGGCATATTCCAGCGCCACATGCTCGGCGAAGGAGCCCCACATGGTAAAGCCCGGCTGCACCTGGTTGTCGCAGATGTGCTGGTGGCCCGTCGCGCATTCCCCGCAGTGGCCGCAGCCGGAAACGAAGGGCACGGTCACGCGGTCGCCCAGCTTCCAGTTTTTCACATCGCGGCCCACGGCAGCAATGGTGCCGGCCAACTCATGGCCCGGAACGTGCGGCAGCTTGATATCGGGGTCGTGACCCATCCAGCCATGCCAGTCGGAACGGCAAAGCCCTGTGGCCTCCACCTTCACCACAACGCCTGTTGGCGTGGGTGCGGGATCGGGCAGCGTCTCTATCGTGGGGAGCTTCTGGAAGGTGTCGTAATAAACAGCGCGCATTCAGCTTCTTCTCCTTCTCCCCAGTGGGGGAGTTGCATTGGAAACGTCATCCCCGTGTGGGGAGTCCCTCGCCTCATTCCCCTCCCCCTTGTGGGGAGGGGCAGGGGTGGGGGTCTGGGATTCTCACCGCAATCATGAACCGCCCCACGCCTGCAAGGCAAGCAGGGCGTTGCCCCTCTCTATCGTCATTCCGTGCAAGCCCCGAGCTGCGCATGCAGCGAGAGCGCAGCGTAGGCGCGACACGGAATCCATGTTGGCCATCGCGTTGCCCCGAAAAGTGGATTCCGTGTCGCGGGCAACGCTTTGCTTCGCAAAGCTCTCGCCGCTGGCGCGTCTCGGCTCTTGCACGGAATGACGGGTGGTGGGGGTGCCGCTGGCGCGGCTCTGCCCTTGCACGGAATGACGTTCGAAGATGGTGGAACAGCGCGTTCCCTCACATCCCCCAGGTTTTCTCCAGAAGCCGCAGCCAGTTTTGGTGCGTGAGTTTGGCGATCATCTCTGCCCCAAAGCCCGCCTGATCCATTGCTTCCACAAGCCTGGGCAAGCCGCTGACATCCTTGATAAATCCAGGAATGCGCGCGCCGTCAAAATCGCTGCCCAGGCCCACGCAATCCTCGCCCGCCAGCCGGATCATGTGGTCGAGGTGGCGCAGCATCACGGCGGGTTCCACGGATGAGGCCCAGAGGCCATCGGCCCGCAGGAAGCCGTTGGCGAAGTTCAGCCCCACCATGCCGCCCGTTTGGCCAATGGCGCGCAGTTGCTCATCGGTGAGATTGCGCGATGAGGCGGAAAGCGCATGGGCATTGGAGTGCGTGGCCACGAGTGGTGCCGTGCTCACCCGCGCCACATCCCAGAAGCCGCGCTCGGTGATGTGCGAACAATCGACCATGATGCGCAGGCGGTTGCATTCGCGCACCAGGGCCTCGCCTTCCTTCGTCAGACCTGCGCCCACATCCGGCGATGAGGGAAAGCGGAAGGGCACGCCCACGCCAAAGGCATTGGGGCGCGACCACACGGGGCCGAGCGAGCGCAGGCCGCGGTCATGATAGTGTTGCAGGTTGGAGAGGTCCGGGCTGATCGCCTCCGCCCCCTCGATGTGGGTGATCATGGCGAGCGCGCCATCGGCCATGGCGGCGCGCATCTCCGCCGCCGTCAGGCAATTGAGAACGCTGCCTCCTGCTTGCGCGAGAATGGCATCGCGAAAGTCGAGCATTCCCAAGGCGGCGCGCTCGGCGGATTTCTGCGACAGCGCCCCCGCATAGGGCGGGTTCAGGTCGTCGTCATCATGGTCGTCATGTTCGACGGGCGGAGAGAAGATGGCGAAGAAGCCGCCCGTCATGTTGCCGGCGCGGATGCGGGGAAGGTCCATCTGGCCCAGGCCATCGCCCGCCAGAAAATCGCCCGCTGGATTTTCCGTCTTCTTCTGCCAGAGGCGGAGAAGCACGTCGTTGTGGCCGTCGATGATGGGGTACATTTTAGAGCGAAAACCCCCTCAGTCCTTCGGACAGCTCCCCCAACACGTTGGGGGAGTGCGGTTGATAACCCTCCCCCAGCGTGCTGGGGGAGGTCCCGGAGGGGGAGGGGGCAAGTCTCTTATGCCTTGGCGTGCATCTCGGCGACGTAGTCCCAGTTGATGAGATTGTCGACGAAGGCCTCCAGGTATTTCTGACGGAGGTTGCGGTAGTCGATGTAGTAGGAGTGTTCCCACACGTCGACACCAAGGATGGGTGAAGCGCCATGCATCAGCGGGTTTTCGCCGTTCGGTGTTTTCGAGATGGCGAGCTTGCCATCCTTCACCGAGAGCCAGGCCCAGCCGGAGCCGAACTGCGTGACACCGGCCTGCACGAAATCGGTGCGGAACTTGTCGTAGCCGCCGAGGTCGGAGTCGATGGCCGCGGCCAGCTTGCCGGGGATCTTCTTGCCGCCGCCGTTGGGCTTCATCCAGTTCCAGAAGTGGATGTGGTTGTAGTGCTGGCCCACATTGTTGACGAGGGGCATGGTCTTGTCGGCGAAGGCCTTCTTGCAGATATCCTCGATGGAGAGGCTGGCCAGCGGCGAATCCTTCAGAAGGTTGTTGCCGTTGGTCACATAGGCCATGTGGTGCTTGTCGTGGTGGAACTCGAGGGTTTCCTTCGACATGTAGGGGCCCAAAGCATCATAGGCATAGGGCAGGGCGGGGAGTTCAAGGGCCATGGGACAATCTCCTTCTTGGGTCCGGGGAGTCGTATGTAGTCGCTCGCGGCGGGCCCCGCAAGGAACAGGCCGCGCGTCACTGCCTGAACAGCGGAATGCCCATCACAGCCTGGGCGAAGGTGAACAGCGTAGCCAGCGTGATGGCAGCAGCCGATCCCCAGACGATGCTGCGGCGGCCTGAAAGGGCGGCCAGCGGCACCAGCTGGCAGGCATGCAGTCCCACAAAATGCGCCACGCGCAAGTCGCCGCCGGTGGTGGACTCCAGTGGAAAAAACCCGTGCCGCTGGCGTCTGTCTGGTCGCCGCCGCAATGCCCGGTCTGCTGCGACACATAAATGCCAGCAAGCGTGCCAAGCACGGCACCCAAGACAAGGCCCAGCCCCTGCCGCTTCGGTCCACAGGTTGCGGGGTTTGCTGCGCAGCAGTTTGATGCCAGCCGCCGTTGCCATGGTGATGGTGACGGCACCCGCTCCCATGACGCTATAGGCCACCTGGGCCAGAATGCTGGATTGATTGAAATGCGAGGCCTCGCCCCGGGCGGCGCGGAACATGATGTAAGCCATCTCCGCCAGGCGCAGAGTGCGATCAACCAGGTGCCCCGTGCATACCGCGCGTGGCGCGGGCCTGTGGTGTGAGCAGACTCAGCGCCCAGGCCACGGTGGCGAGATGCACCGCCAGCGAGAGAAAGAACTTGGCGGGCTTCACCCACACGCTGACGCCGTTGATGAGGCGGTGATCCACAAGTTCAAGCGCCGAACAGCCCAGCCACAGGGCCAGCATGAACAGAGCGCTGTTGAAGAGTAGGGCGATGCGGCGCGGGCATTGGCCAGAGCCTGGCCGGAGTGCGAGGAGCTGTGGTGTGTCGAGGGGCAGGGTGGTCATGGCGTGGGACTCAGCTTCAGTTGCGGGCGGGAGCGGCGGCATGACCGGACCACTTCAGCGGCGAGGAAGCCTGCAGGCCCGAAGAGAAGTGAGAGGCAGCAGCAGCACCAGCCAGAGCCGGCTCAGGCCTGCCTGCATCAGGGTGAGGCAATCCAGGCCCCCATGAAGAGGTCGAAGGCCAGATAATGCATCCAGCCCGCCGTTGCCGCCCAGCCATCCGGTGAAGAGCAGCTGCACATTGGCGAGTGTGTCAAAGCCGCCCGGCGATTTGGCAAGAAAGAGGATGATGAGCAGCGTATAGGCCGCTGCAAAACCAAGCGGCCAGAGGCGCCCGGCCAGCCCATCGCGCAGCCAGTCATTGCGGGCGACAATGCCCCAAATGAGGATGGCCCAACCCAGAAGAATGGCAGGGCCGGTGAGGGAAAAGACGAAATCCGGGGTCATGGGGGACGGCCTCATGTTGACACTGGAAACATCATGCGCAACGTCTGTGTGCACGTCAAATTTTATGTTTACATTGTCAAGTTCCCGGCGATGCGATACAAGCAGCGCGCCTGACTGATCCAGGGCAAAAACGCCCTTCATCACGGGGACTTGCGTGAGGCGCTGGTGGCCGCGGCGGAGGCGGCCCTGTCGGAGCTTCCGGTCAGCAAGGTGTCGCTGCGCGAGATTGCCCGCCGGGCTGGTGTGTCCCATGCCGCCCCCAAGCATCATTTTGGAACCCTCGGGGCCTTGCTGGGCGAAATTGAGGCGCTGGGCTATAAACGGTTTGTGGCGCGGCTGGACGAGGCCGCCGCCCGCACCCACGACCAAACGCCCGCCGGCCGCATGCATGCCATGGCCCGGGCCTATCTGCAGTTCGCGCTCGATCATCCCGCTGCCTATGCGCTGATGTTCGGGCGGCGGGATGAACTGGAGCGCACACCGCATTTTGCCGCTGCGGGCTATGCCGCCTGGCAACAGCTGGAAAATACCGTCGCGGCGGTTGCTGGCCGCAACGCACCATCCATGGTGCCATGGCCGTGTGGTCGGCCTGTCATGGCATGGCCATGCTGGCGCTGGACAGAGCCTGCCACCTGTCATTGATCCTCACGACAGCATAAGCGCCGTCATCCGCATGGTGATTGCCGGCCTGCAATCGGATACATGAGGGGGCATGACCGCCGACATCCTCACGCTGCCCTCACCGCCGTTGCGCACGGTTGCCGGTTTCATCGACACCATTGCAGGGGGCGGCGGCATGCTGGCCCTGCCGTCGCTGCTACTGTCCGGGCTTGATCCGTTGACGGCGCTGGCCACCAACAAGCTGCAAGGCTCCTTCGGCACGGCTTCTGCCTTTGCCTTCTGGCGCAGGGCCGTGTGATCCGCTGAAACAGTGGAAAACCGTTGCCGTTGTCTTTGTGGCGGCGGCGCTTGGCGTGCTCATGGTGTCGCTGGCATGAAGTCGCTGCTCTCGATGATCGCATGCCCTTTCTGCTGCTGGCGGTGGCGCTTTACTTCGCGCCATCACCGAAGCTGACGGATGACGCTTCCGGGCCATCCTGCCGCGCGCGGTTTTCACGCTCGTCTTTGCGCCGGCCATCGGTTTCTATGATGGCTTCTTCGGGCCGGGCACCGGCTCCTTCTTCATGGTGGCGCTTGTTTCATTGTTCGGCCTCGGCGTGGTTGAGGCGACAGCCCGCACCAAGCTTTTCAACTTCACCTCCAACATTGCCGCCCTTCTGATGTTTCTCTTCACCGCGAAATTCGCCTGGCTTACCGGCCTGTGCATGGGCGTGGCGCAGGTGGCTGGGGCGCAACTGGGGGCCCATGTGGCCATCCGCAACGGGGCGCGCATCATTCGTCCGGTTTTGGTGCTGGTCTGCCTCGCCATGGCGGCCAAGCTGATGCTGTCCGATGGCAATCCTTTGCGGCAGCTTCCGTCGCTGCTATTTCCGCCACACTGACACGGCAGATGTCCTAGCCCATGCGACTGATGAAACGGCCCGCGATTCTCTCTCTCACCACGCTTTTTGCGCTGGCCAGCCCGGCGCTGGCGCATCCCCATGTCTTTGCCGACATCCGCTCGGAACTGATGCTGGCGGCCGATGGCACAGTCACCGGCGTGCGGGTGCAGTGGACCACCGACAAGGCCTATGCCCAGGTGGCACTGGAGGGCATGGATACCAATGGCGACGGCCAGTATGATGACGCCGAACTGGCGCGTCTGACCGAAGAAAACCTGACCGCGCTCGCCGACTATGACTACTTCGTGCACTTCAAGTTCAATGGCGAGAAACAGGCGCATGGCGTGGCAGCGGATGGCATGCAGCGCTACAACCCGGAAGACGGGCGGCTCACTCTGGTGTTCACGGTGCCGCTGAGAACCCCGCTTGATCCGCACAAGGGCGAGGTCTCACTCAAGGTCTATGACCCGGAGTTCTACATTGATTTTGAGTATGTGGAGGAGAAGCCACTGCTCTTGTCGGCGGCCCCGCCGGCGGGCTGCACGGCCCGGCTGCTGCCCCCCAAGACAGATGCGGCCACGGACCAGACGCGCGCCATGCTGGCCACCAAGGGCACGGACTGGAAGCCTGAAAATGATGAAGACTATGGCGGGCTGTTCGCCCCTGATGCGGTGATGAAATGCGGCTAGTGCGGGCCATACTTGCCATTGTCGTGCTGACCCTGTTCTGCGGCGTGGCCACGGCGCAGGTGCCCGCGCCGCAGGGAACCGCAGCCGCCGCCGCGGCGGAGCAACCCTTTGACCAGCGCAAGCTTCTGGTGCCGCGCAAGAATGCCGATGGCACGGTGGCTGTTGTTCCGTTCACGGATGATCCGGTTCTGTGGGCACGCACCCAGCAGCAGAATTTCCACGCCCGCATGACGGCAGCGCTGAAGGCGGTGGGGGGTGGCGGGCAGCGCCGGCTCCGCCCTGACGCTCACCAACCCCTCAGCTTTCTTTATGGCGTGCTGCATGCGGCGGGGCCGGGCCATGGCAAGGCGGTGATTTCCGGATGGCTGCTGGCCACCGAAACGCAGCTGCGGCGCGGCATCATCGTGGCCTTTCTCAGCGCGGTGTTTCAGGCGCTCACGGCCATCGTCGTGGTGTCACTCCTCCTCTTGCTCGCTGCGGGCGCGGCCTCTGCCGTGAAGGATGCGCAACGCTGGCTTGATGGTGCGAGCTTCGCCATGATCGCGGCGCTGGGGGCTTATCTCATGTGGACGGGGCTGAAGCGCTTCTTGCCCGTGGCCACGCCGAAACTCTCCGCCGTGGCGGCGGCCCCTGCGTCAGACACGCCTTATTTCGAGATCGTCACACCGCTGCCTGCCAGCATCGCCCATGACCATGTGCATGGCCCGGATTGTGGTTGCGGACACGCCCACGCGCCGGAACCCGCCGATGTGGCCGGTGATTTTTCATGGCGCAGGGCCGTGGCCCTTGCCTTTGCCGTGGGCCTCCGGCCCTGCACCGGCGCGCTTTTGGTGCTGGTGTTCTCCTACAATCTCGGCCTCTATTGGGCGGGTGTTCTCTCCACCTTCGCCATGGCCTTCGGCACGTTTCTCACTATTTCAGTAGTCGCCACCATCGCGGTTTATGGCAAGTCGCTGGCGGAGCGTTTGGCCGCGCGGGATGGCCGCTGGATGGGTTGGCTTTCTACCGGCCTGCGGCTGGGGGCCGGGGGCGCCATTCTTTTGTTTGGCGCTGTGATGTTTGTGGCGGCGCTGCAAGGCCCGCTCACCAGCGGCTGAACCAAAAGAAAAGGCCCGCGCGAAGCGGGCCAAATCCACGTCTCGCGCAGGTGCTTACATGAAGGCCTGAATTCCCGTCTGGGCGCGGCCCAGAATGAGCGCATGCACATCATGGGTGCCTTCATAGGTGTTCACGGTCTCCAGGTTCACCATGTGCCGGATCACGTGATACTCTTCCGAGATGCCGTTGCCGCCGTGCATGTCGCGGGCCATGCGGGCGATGTCGAGGGCCTTGCCGGCGTTGTTGCGCTTCATCAGCGAGATGGCGGGCGGGGCGATGGTGCCGCGCTCCAGGCCACGGCCCAGCGCCAGGCAGCCTTGCAGGCCGAGGGCAATTTCCGTCTGCATGTCGGCAAGCTTTTTCTGGATCAACTGGTTGGCGGCCAGCGGCCGGCCGAACTGCTTGCGCTCCAGCGTGTAGGTGCGGGCCCGGTGCCAGCAATCTTCAGCCGCACCCATAGTGCCCCAGGAAATGCCGTAACGCGCCTTGTTGAGGCAGGAGAAGGGTCCACCCAGACCCTTGGCCTTGGGCAGCATGGCGTCTTCGCCAACTTCAACATTGTCGAGCACAATCTCACCGGTGATGGAGGCACGCAGGGAAATCTTTCCCTTGATCTCTGGCGTGGAGAAGCCCTTCATGCCGCGCTCCACGATGTAGCCGCGAATGTCGCCGTCGAGTTTGCCCCAGATGATGGCAATGTCGGCGATGGGGGCGTTGGTGATCCACATCTTGGCGCCGTTCAGCACATACCCGCCCTGTACCTTGGTGGCCTTGGTCTTCATGCCGCCGGGATCGGAGCCTGCATCCGGTTCGGTCAGGCCGAAGCAGCCGACGATCTCACCCGTGGCGAGGCGCGGCAGATATTTCATTTTCTGCTCTTCCGAGCCGAAGGCCTCGATCGGGTGCATGACGAGCGAGTGCTGCACGCTGACAGCCGAGCGGTAACCTGAGTCCACCCGCTCGACTTCGCGGCCCACCAATCCATAAGCCACATAGCCAAGGCCGGAGCCGCCGTATTTCTCGGCGGTCATGATGCCGATCAGGCCCATCTCGCCCAGCTCGTTCAGAATCTTGCGGTCGAATTTCTCGTCGCGGAAGGCTTCTTTGATACGCGGCTGCAATTTGTCCTGGGCAAAGGCGCGGGCCGAGTCGCGGATCATGCGCTCCTCTTCAGACAGCTGACCACTGAGGTCGAGCGGGTCTTCCCAGTTGAAATCGGCAAGTGCGGCCATGATTGTGTCGGCTCCCATTTGTTGCGTTGCAACACAAAAGCGCCGCGCCTGCACAAAGTCAAATGGCCAGCGGCAATTTTTGGCAGCGCCAGTTCGAGATACACCTTACCGGCGACTGAGGTCCCAGATTGCTCTAGCAACGTAGATCGCGGGCCGGGTAGTGTCTGCAAAACGAGAGAGAATATTCAGCGCAACTAGGTCTTCGATATCTCTCTGGGCTGTAGGGAAGGTTATTCCACAGAGCCTTTGGACTTCCGCAGCAGTCGTCCATTCTTTCTCAAATAGTGAATCAATGATTGTGGGCAGTCTGTGGTTTTTGCCATTGGCCCGGGCACGGAGCTTCAATTCGGCTTGAAGGCCGATGATGTCATCCACCGCTTTTGTTGCGCTTTTTGCAGCTGATGCGGACATGTTCAAGGAAAAGTTGATCCAGCCGGCCCGACCATGCAGGTTGAAACAGCAAACAGCCGTTCAATGTGCTCAGGCTTTTTGTTTTCAAGGTGAGCACTAAGATGAAGCAGCAGGAGCTTCATGAGTCCCGTTTGCAAAAGGCCGTGAGACAGATTTGGCATTCGTACAGCCTATTCTGCCGTTGCCATCTTGAAACGGGTGGATGGCCTCCAATTGATAGTGGGCCAGCGCGAGGTCGATCAGTTCTTCACCTTCCTGCCTGTTGTCACGATTGATGTATCTCTCCAGTGCCGCCATGCAGTCTTCTGTCTCCTGCGGTGGTGGTGGCACGTACCGGGCTGAAAACACGTCGTCGCCCGTCTTGCCGATCGCGTTTGATTGGCGTTTGTATTCGCCGGGTCGTTTTTCCCGCTCCCCGGTTAGGGTGAAAGGCCAGTCGAAGAAGAATGAGGTGGGCATTTTTGAGAACCCGTCCGGAGACCGGGGATTGTCTTGCATTGCTCCATGGCTTTTGGAAAATTGCCCCTTACTTGTAATTGAAGGCTTCTCTGGCATCATCATTCTTGACAGCAGCCTCTGAGATTTCCTGACAAGTATGTCGTCGATTGTGGTGATTGTGCCTTCCATCGCCGAGGTTGTGATGCCTCTTTTCGGACGAGCGGCGTCCACAGCATCATCGGATTTTGCAGTCGGCGGAGCAGCCCGTTCCAGTTCGCCGATGGCGTCACCGCCGCCAATACTAGGTTACCCGCGCGACTTGGGAGAGATCAAAGTCGGGGAAGCGGCGGTGGAATGAAGGCAAACACCTTCAGGGGTTTTAGCCAGATGTTTTCGCTGTGGAACAGTGAAGTGTTCGATGTCCATTGTGTTAAAATCCGAACCTGTTCGCTTGAAGTTAGGTCAGGGTAATTAAAAAAACAATGGAATAATTTAATTCGCAGAGTGAGGTAAAGCTAACGGCGGCTGCTTTGAATGACTATTTGATCAGCGCCGGCGCTTTGAATTAAGGCATTCCCGCCTTTTCCAGCAGATTCGAAGAGGGCCATTTCGGTGTTTACCACTTCCACGCCAGCATGGGCCATGCAGGTGAAGGAAGGCGAGGTCGGCGAGACCTGCTTGCGCGAAGACATGGCATCCGACACGGCAAGGAGCTGGCGAAGCCCGCACGGGCCATGTCGATGCGGGTTGCAACACGCAGACATGAGCTTCAATGCCGGCCACGATCACCTGCAGGCGGCCCCTTTCATGGGCGCGATGAGAAGCGGTTGCGGATCACCTCATCGCGCCAGCAGGAAAGCAGTTTTCTCGAAGGTCACCACCACGCGTTGCTGAGCAGAAGCGGCACGGTGCAGCCCAGCCCTTCAGGATATTGTTCGAGAGATGCTGACCGGCAGGGCCATTCCTGCGCCGCCTTGAGCAGAATGCCGGTGCAGGCGGAAAGCCACGCCGCTCGCCCTCAGGCATGGCCGATGAAGGCGGTCCTGAATGCTCGATCACCAGCAGGGAGGATTTGGAGGCATCAAGAAGCATCGGCTTTCCCCGCCACCATCAAGCCAAAGGCATAGATCTCGCCACTTCTTTCAGGCGGTCGAAGCGGTAAGAGGCGCCGCGCCGTAGCCCGCCCCATGTTGACCTTGAGCAGGATCAGGCTGTCTGACGTATTCCGTGTACGGGCTTTGCCACCCAGCTTCGCCCGACCCCAGCCGGTGACGCGCGGGTCAGGCCAGGGCCGCCGGCACCCAGGATGTTGGGATAGGGCTGGGCTGTGACGTTCTCATAGGGCGCGTAGGAGGCGATGGTCTCGTAGGCTTTCTTGTCTTCAATCAGGTTACCTTCATCGGCCACTCCGGCGGGGTCAGCGGCGTGTCGTCCAGCATGGTGATGGGCATCGACGAAGACATCGGCGATACGCGAAGGTCGGGCATATATTGGCCACCCGCGCCATCGGCAGGCCGCCGGCGCTGCCGCCGGTGTGCGATGATGCCGCCGCGCCGGGTGAAGCCCATGCGCACCAGATGCCCGCAGAGAAATGAAATCGCGGAAGATGATAGACGCCGTTTGGCTGCCTTGCTGGCACGAAGAACCGCGCACCGCCCGCCGCGGATATGCGCCATTGCATAAATGAAGCCGCGGTTGACCAGCGAGAGAATGTTGGTGCTGAAGCCCGCGGGCAGGGAGGCGCATAGGAACCTGTACCATTGAACGGGGGCCGTGCCATCGGGCGGCGTGTCCTTGTGATAGAGCAGCGTCAGCGGCACCTGCTCGCCATCATGGGCGGGGGCGAGAACGCGGCGCGCCACATAGTCTGACGGGGTGTGTCCCGAGGGCACCTCCTGCGTCTTGCGCAGGATGCGTTCGCGGCTCCGCATGTTGTAGTCGAAAACCTGCGCCGGAGTTGTGGGCGAGGAGTGGGAGAAACGCAGCGTGTCCGTTTCCGCGGCCCGCATGTCGCCCAGGCCCAGGGAATAGGCCTCCTCGGCGAAGGCAATAGTGTGTTCCTCGCCACTTGTGTCGCGCACGACGATACGTGGCAGGGCGTTCTCGCGCTCCAGCCGCACCAGCCAGTCCTTGAACACGCTTAAAAACTGACGAGGAAAATGCCGGGCGGTGCGGCACCAGATCAGTCCAGTTGGCGGGCGGGGATCAGAGACAGGCGCCGTCAACAGCCGCCGATCTTCCGCGCCATCGCGGTTGGTCTTGATGATGAAGCGCTCGCCGTGGTGCTCCATATCGTATTCGATGCCGGTTTCGCGGGCCGCCACCAGGCGGGGCGCGTCCAGCGGCTTTTCGGCATCAATGAGCCAGCATTCGCTGGTGTCGTGGTCATGCACGCTGAGAATGATGAAACGGTCGGACTGGGTGCTGCCAATCCCCGTGAACATGCCCATCGTCTTTCTCCTCGAAGATACCACAGAACATCGTCGGCCTGCGCCGTGCCCAGCGCATGGCGGAAGGTTTTTCAGCGGGCGGTGGCTTTCGTCCTGAAGCGTATAAAGATATCGCACCATCAGACCAGCGGCACCGCCTGCCGCAGGTGATGGCAACGCATGGCATGGTCTTGTCCGGTGGCCAGATCGCGGATGCGCATTTCATAATTCAGAACCACTGTCATCCTGCGACCAGGCGGCGAGCCTGGTCCGGCGAGCGTGCCATGCCGCCCAGACTGAAATAGGCGCCGCCAGCTGCCAGCGCGTTGCAGTCAAACGGCAACTCTTCCGGGCGCACTTTCAGGGTGCGCTTGAAAAGCGGATATTGCCCGCCCGTCACATAGGCGGTGGAATAGACATAGGGCCCGTCGGGCGACGGCACGGACTGATCGTCTTCAGCGATGCGGCCGCCGATCGGCATGGGAAGCGTACGGCAGCAGTTGCCGGCCATCATGACGACATATAGGCGTTCCGCCTCGATATAGGTGCGGATATCCGCCGGCAGCAGGGATAGGTCATGCATCTGCTGCCAGTTTTCAACCTTCAGCCATTTGTAGTCCGTCATGCTTGCTGTGGCCGTGCGGGCTGCGTGGTGGGGCGCTTTTTCAGCAATGAGAGCGGAAAAGCTGCTGTCGGTCATTCACTTGTCTTCAGGTTTGAAATCGAGGGCCACGCCATTGATGCAATAGCGCAGGCCGGTTGGCGGACCATCCGGAAAGGTATGGCCGAGACCACCTCGCAATCCGCGCAGTGCACTTCCGTGCGGCGCATGAAGAAGGCGCAGTCTTGCGGTACCAATGGCTGCGGCCTCGGCGGGGGCATAGAAGCTGAACAGCCTGTGCCGGAGTCAAATTTCGTGTCGGATGGGAAAAGCGCCTTGCCGCAGCACACGCAGGTGAACATGCCCTTGCGCTTCTCGTCGTTCAGCGGGCTGGTAAAGGCGCGCTCGGTGCCGTGGCGGCGGGCCACCTGATAGGCCTCCGGGGACAACTGGGCACTTCAATGCGCCGTCAGATTTGATGATTTTTGCCATCTTCTTCTCCTTCATGCGCCCGATATGGGATTTGCAACCCTTTCGCGCCAGCGCCTGACAGAAAGTTTACCGGCTGTTTACCATAAGCCCAATGATTAACCACGCTGCCGCGGTGCCGGGGTAACGAAATTAAGCAAGTTTGAAGCTGTTTCGAGGCAATGTTGACAGCAGGGAACGGCAACACGTTGAATTTGATGTCAGAACAGGTGGGCATGTCAGGACAGGGGCCATAGGCACCGCGCAAGCGGCTTCCGTCTGTGATGGTTACCCGCCCGCGCATTGGCGCCGACCGTTTCCGCGCCCTTGCGGACGCCTGAAAAAGCCGGAGTTCTGCGCGTAATTCCCACTGTCGCGCCGCAGATCCTTGCACCACCCGTGGCTGCAGCCGTGCCTGTGCCGCCCGTTGCATCGGCTGTTGTGGAAGCGCCCGTCATCGCTGCGCTGGCCCCTGTGCATGAAGCGCTGGTGCTGCCGCGAACAACCATTGTCTGGCCGCCCTTGCCTGATCCCGTGGTGGAAGCTGTGCCGCCGCCCGTTTCGCGCCCGAATATATTGAACCTTTTGCGCCGGTCGCGGAGATGCAGTCGCGCGCCTGGCCCGCCGCGGTGCCGCATCGCCCGCGCAGGCGGAACTCAACATTCCCGCTGCGCCAAGTTCACTGCTCAACCGCTTGCGCAGTTTTGAACAGCCGAAAATCCTGCCGCGGGTCACCTGCAAATCCTTCCGCCACCGCCGCGCCGCAGCAACCCCGGTCGTCGAGAACGAGGGCTTTGCGGTGGAACTGGAAGCCTCGAGCATGGAAGAAGTGGGAGCGCCTGCGTGGCGATGCCACGGTGCGCTTGCAGCAGCTCGACATCGAAAACATCTGGCGGCAGGTGCTGGCCAATCCGACGCTGGAAGAGCGCGCTGAATATCCTGCGCGGGGCGCAGATCATGGCAGCGGAGCAGGGCATCACGCCCGAAATGGCAGAAGTTGCGCCGGAACATGATCTCTCGCTGATTGAACCGCAGGCCGCCGTGCCGTGCCGTGGAAAAGCGTGCGGGATCTTGCCGCCGTGGAAGCCGCAGAGGACAGGCGAAACCGCTGAACTGGCGCTCGCTGCTCGGTATGATGGCGGCGGGCACCAACACGAGGCCTGCTTACGCCGGCCTGCCGCTGACACGCTGCTGCGCCTGCTGCCAGGCTTTCGGAAAAAATCCCCTGACCAGCGCACCATCGCAGCAATCACGGCGATCATGGAAAATCCGCCGCAGCTTCTGGTGGCCAAGCTCATCCGCGACGAGCGCGTTGAAGTGTCCAGTCCGCTGCTTGAAGACGGCACATGCAGATCACCGATCAGGATCTGGCCAATGCCATTGCCGAGGCCGTCGGCAAGCAGCGCATGATGGCGGGCGGCGCAGCTATCGCGGGCGATCAGCGACCAGCTGATTGCCACGCGCAGGCGCCGTGCTGCTGACGCTGGTGCGCAATGCCCATGCGGAAATTTCGCATGAAGGCTTCATCGCCCTCACGGCGCTTGGCGCTGAAATGCCTGATCTGATGGCGCCGCTTTCAACGCGCGCCGATCTTGCCGGCCCCACGACATGCTGAATTGTTCTGGCCCGCTCTATACAGCTGCGGCGCTATCTGCTGCACCGCTTCCTGACGGATTCGGAAACTCGGCCAAGATCCTCAAGATCACCTTGTCCACCAAGGATGGCGAGGACTCGCGCGATGTGGAACTGCCAGGCACCGGCGATGTGACCGAATTGCTCAACGCCGCCTGCCGGGGCCGGATCAGAGATCTTCCGCGGCACTTTTCGGTGAAATCCCTTGGCGTTTCCGCTGCCGTTGTGGAACGCATCCTGCTTGACCGGGAAGGCGAGGCGGTGATCCCTACGTGCTGCTGAAGGCGGCGGGTTATCCGCGCAACGGCGTCACGGACCTTCTCAATGGCCTGAAGCGCGGCGAAACGCCCCCTGCTTTCGCCGGAGCGCGAAGTGGAAGAGCTACAGAACCATGTTCGACACGCTGTCGCTCAACAAGGCCATCCTGCTCACCTATTGGATTGGGCGGCGCGCAAGGCCGGGCCCTATGCGCCGCTGAATTGATGGCGGGCGGCGCTGCCGCATGAAATTCCGTCTCTTCGCGTTTCGGACTCTTGCCGCTGAATCACGCGGGATTCATGCAGGGGATGATTCGGTAACGGCACCGATTCGGGACATATGGGGCGGCGGTGAAATCGGTTCAGGACGGTCGTGCGTTCAGGGCGCAACTCGTTGTGCCTGAGCAACGCCAACTTTATGACTATTGGCTGGCAAAGGCCCCGAACGGGCAGCTGCCGCGCAGGGCCGACATCAAGCCGACGGAGATTCCGCGGCTGCTGTGTGGCATCACCATCATCAGGAATTGGCCAAGACCATCGGCACATCGCGGGTGCGGCTGGCGGGCACGCGGCAACGCGAAGTGTTTGACCGCGAGATCACGGGCCTCACGCTCGATGACCTCGATTGGCGCGAGAAGCGCGACTACTGGCATGCCGCCTTTGAGCGCACCATTCACGAAGGCCTGCCGAAAGCCCAGGACCTGGTGGTGGCGCCGCGCCACGACAAGGAACACCTCGTGCAATACTGGTTGCGCCTGCCGCTGGCCGGTGCGGATGGCAAGGTGGCGATGGTGCTGGGCTACGCGAAGCCACTACATGTCGGCAGCTGACCGGCTGGAAGCGGGTTGCTGCTCGCTTGATGGGTATTGATTCCTGATAAAGGAACTGCTATCGGAGGCGCGAAGGGATGCCTCCGATGACCAGTAATATGATTGCCTCCAGCGCCTTCGGACCTTCTGAAAATCCTGCCGCAAAAAGCTGCGGCGCTGCGCCAGCGCCAGGGCGTCTGGCAAGTGCTGGGCGGCGGCAAATGGCCCCGCGCTCTACCCGCCATGGTTTCGCCCCTGATTGAGAAACTGATTCAGGTTAGCGGAACAACCATTGCGAAGATGGGCTTTTCCGCCTTGCCGGAGAGACGCCGCGGGCCCTGGCGAACGCCTCCTGAATCGCCACAGTTTGCCTAGTCTTCCGCAACACGCCCAGGACTGGTGAAGGGGCCGTTGATGCGGCCCTTATCCGGGCCGGAGAGAAACTGCAGCACGACGCTGAGAAGGCCCACATGGCGGCGCGCATGAGTGCGCGTTATGCACCGCGCGGCGGTGATGCTGCGACCGGCATTTCGGCCTGTCCGACAATCACGTGGCGCGGCTTGCCGATGATGTGTTTACAGCCGGCAGCAACTTCCTCTGGCGCTCGAAGCCGTGGGGCCGGAACTGTCCGGAGTGCTACTGCAAATCTGCTGTCATGCGGCTGGTCTGGAGCAGGCGGAGCGTCTGCTGGCCCTGCCGCGGCGCACGAGCAAGGCCATCCTGGCTTCTGGGAGCTCCACGCGGTTGGCGCGGCACTACGGCTTCAAGGCGCGGCTCAGCCATGCAGGGCCAGGGCGGATCGGCCACTGGGCGGTGAATGATTACCGAGGGGAAACGCAGATCATGCCAGCGTCTGCCCCAGAGCCGCCGCCACATCGGCCTTGATGCAGGCCGCCATGGAGGCGAGCCCGTTGGGCGGTGCGGCACGTGAGGTGCTCCTTGAGGCCAAGCTCCGCAAAGATCTTCTGGGCATCGGTGGCGGCGATGCGTTCCAGCGGCAGGGGCGCGAAGATCATGAAGGCAATGGCGATGAGGCCCTTGACGATGAGGGCATCGCTGTCGCCTGTGAGGTCCAGTTTGCGCATGCCATTGTCGTCAATGATGCAGGAGTGAATCCACCTGGCTGGCCGTACTCACCTTTGTGGCGGACGTCTTCAGCGCCTCCGGCATGGCGGGCAGTGCCTTGCCCAGATCATCAGCAACAGCGATAGCGGTCTCCACTCGTCGAGCAGGGCGAAGTCCTCGCGCAGGGTATCGAGATTTTCCGTCATGCCCCGCAGATAGGCTGGGGCGGGCCCGGGCTCAACCCTTTTGGATCAACCCTTTCTTGTGGGCAGGGCCTTTCCAGGAAATTCGGGAATGAGGTCCTGCAAGGTGAGATCGATTGCGACTCCGCCTTCAGGTGCTTTCCGCGCGTGTAGGTGCCGGTGGCGATGGGGTCGGCGGTACTTCATCCTTGGGCAGGCTGGCGCTTTGCGGCGGGGTGCCGCTGGCATCATTGGCCGGTCATAGATGACGCGGGCGCCAAACTTGGCCTTGGCTTCCATGCGGGAAGCGACGTGCCTGCGGTGGCGCAAACACGGGGGTTACGTGAAACCACGGACATCGGCAAAGGTATCGGAAGCGGCGCTGACATAGGCCATGGTGCTGGCCGATGGCGGCACAGCGCCGCAGTGCTTGTTGCATCCGGCGGTGTTGGAATGGCCAGCAGCAGCGCGCCGCACACAAAGGCTTTTCTCGAATCCCCATGACATACCCCTTGGAAGGCAGGCTTCCGTGATGCTGCCGTCATAACAGGCGGTTGCAACAGGCTGAAGGCAAGCCCTCAAATGCCGGGCATGGGCTTAAGGCCCTGTTCACCATAGTTGCGAAAGCAATGGGGGCCGGAGGGCGTGGTTAAGCCCACGTTAACCAGCAGACGGCAAAGTGGATCGCGAGTGAGTGAGTTGAGTTGAGTGGCCCGGACACAGCGGAAAAAAGCGCGCGATATTGCAAATTGAGGATTACAACGACGGTGAGCCCTTTGCCGCCGCCTTTGGGCTGTTTGCCGCCGGGCTTTCCGGCCTCATCGTCTGGAATGCATTCTATGGCGACCATCAGGCGCATCCGCAGCGCGTGGCCGCGGCCGTGCCGCAAGGGGCTTCCGCATAGCGGAAGTAATGGCGCCTGTCACCAATGCGCCCAACCAGACCATCACCATCACCTACAGTCCTCAGGTGGAAGACGTGCAGCGTGAGCTGATGGCGAGCGGGCATTTCAAAGGCCTTGTGGATGGCGTGATGGGGCCGCTCACCGAGCAGGCGGTGCGGCAATACCAGGCCGACAACCAGTTGCCCGTGACGGGCGTCGTCTCCAGCCAGCTGCTGGAACGAATTCGCCTGCGCAAGAAGGTGGCGGCGGCTACAGCTTCGCACCGGTTCCATTTCCAAACAGCGAAGCGCGCGGCGCAGCCGCAGGTGCAGTCGCTGAAGGCGAAACCCGCTGCCGTCACGGACGGCATGCCATTGGCCTGCGTGATGCCCAGCAGCTGCCCTGAAGAAGCTTGGCTATCTGAAAGCGCCGGCCAGCGGCCTGCCGGATGATGACACGCGGTCCGCCATTCTGCGGTTCAGATGGACTACGGCCTCTCCATGGATGGCGCGATCAGCCGGGGAACTTCTCTCGGCGCTGAAAGTGGCCGACGCGGCGCGCAACGCCACCGCCGCAGCCCAGTAAGCCCGCCATGCTGCCGCGCCCGCGCCAGCGTTTCTATGAGTGCAGGCGCTGTTGCGGCGCGCTGCGCCGCCTCGGGAACGCTGGTGCGGTCATCCCCGGTGCGGATGAAGCAGGGGCCGTTTATCTGGTTTTCACGCGGCGCGATGGCGGCTGTGACCTACTCATTCCTGCACCGGGCCCGGCCTATGATGACGCAGGCGATCGGCGCTTTGCGCGATTGGCTGGAGCCCCCATGAGTTGGGCTGATGTGCGTGAAAAAGTGGCGCAGTGGCGCAGGGCCGATCCGGATTTCCGCGAGCGCTTAAGAGTTAGTGCGCGCAAAGTTTTGCGGGGCTCACGCGAAGAGTGAAGTGCCGCAGAACCCGAGCACCTTTTGTTAACCATGACTGGCAGCAATCGTCACCACAGGGGCGAGGCTCGGGAAAAAGAGACGTTGAATATCGCCATCATCCGTCGTTGAGTTCGATCCGCGCAAACGCGCCGACAGGCCGCAGGCGGCAGCCGTGACATCACCGGCAAGGATCATCATCTTTCCCGGCGTGCGCTTCAGACGCATCGACTTCGACAGTGACATCTTCGAGCCCGAGCCCGCAAGCACCGCCCCACGGACGCGGCGTCAAGAACCAGCGGGCGGCAGTCGCAACGGGTTCCACAAAGCACTAGAACACAACGAAATCCGAAATGTTCCATGAAGTGGCGTGGCCTGCGTCATTTACCTGAATGGACATGTCCACTTTTTTATCATGTGGTCCCGCTGTCATACTGCAGCAGCCAGCCTCGGTATTTTTCAGTGCCCGCAATGCACCGGCGGTGCCATCGAAGGCCGAATCCTCGAAGCCTCCAGTGTTCATGTGGAAGCCTGCGAAATTTGCGCCTTTGAACCAAATCGTGTCTTGAGCATCGTTGTAATCCGTGATGGTATCCGCCGCTCCGACCTGTGGTACTGTCATGCAGGTTGTACATGAAATGGTCAGATCCAGAGCCACCTGTGAGCACGTCTGCTCCAGGTCGCCAGACAACGCATCGATTCCATCCCAGCCATACAGGAAATCATTGCCGCCGCCGTGCTGGGTGATCATTGCCGGAGTCGCCGTTCATGTCCTCGGCCTTGGCGCCGCCAAAGAAGATGTCGTTGTTAGTGCCCCCGACATAGCTCTCAAAGTTGGAAATCTTGTCCAAACCGATCTCATTCCACCGGCTGTGCCCGCAGCGAGGGTAGTCCAGCAGGCTGCTGTCATCCGCCGAACCATGGGTTTTGGAGTCTGCGTTGAGGAGGATCGGGCTGGCCGCGCCACCGGCGTCATAGATGTCTGTAGGCTTGTTGTGGGCGAAGTCCACCACGCAGAATTCATTCCGCCGTCCACCTTGTCGCCCGTGCCATCGAGATCGGCAAAAAACAAGATGTTGTCATAGTCTGCCCTGTAGATGTCGTTGCCACCGCCAAGGCGGTAGCTGTCCTTGCCGCGGTCGTCCCATACTTCATCCGTGAAGTTGCCGCCAGTGAACGAGTCGTCACCATAGCTCAGTGAGATGTAGCCAGTAAGGTGACCGGAATTCTTGACCGTGTCATTTCCGGTATCGGCCGTGACAATGCCGGTGATTTCGCCGCTGTTGGTCAGCTTGTTGTTGCCACCATCCAGTGTGACATTGCCAGAAATCGTGCCCGAATTTGTTATGACATCGTCACCACCATTGCAGTCGACCAGCTCCGTAATCGTGCCCGAGTTCGTCAGCGTGTCCGCGTTTTCACCTAGACTGATCAAGCCTTGTATCCACCCACCATTCGTGAGCTTCTGGGTTCCGTCGACGAGCGTAATTTCCCCAATGATTGAACCTGTGTTTGTAATGGTGTGCAGGCCACCGCTTCTTGCATAAATTGCGGTGATTCCGTCCGTCAGGATCGTGCCGGAGTTGACCAACGTGAGGGTCTCATTGGTAATGAGATCAATTTGAATGGCCAACCCACCATGGGCTGCAATCGTGCCTGCGTTTTTGATGTTGAGCGATCCGAAGCTTTGAATACCGTAGTATCCGGAGACATTGCCCGTGTCGCCGATGGTGATCTTGTGGACGCCGGGAGTCATCGACGCGCCAAGATGAATGCCGTTACCATTGGTTCCACCGCGGACTTGGCCGTTGACGATGAGGGTATAGTAGCCGCCAATCAGCGACATTGCGTTGAGTGTCGCGTGTGAAATCGCGCCATCTTGTGTGATGGTGATGGGACCTGTGGCGCCACCGGGGCCCGCCGTGGGGCTGGTCCAGTTAACGCCAAAGAAGGCGTTGTTGGTCTCGTTGTAGGTGAAGGCCATGGTTTCTCTCTCCCCTGTTTGAGAGCGAACACGACCGCGCCTTGACCGCCCCCACAGCGGTCACATCAACTCAGCACCGGATATTCCAATAAATCAGAAGTAGAGTCCAGCGGCGTGCGGTCGCGGGTCAGGCCCTGCCGCAGGAGCTGCCCAGTGTGGCAGCGACGGCGGCGTCACGGAACAGGGGATCGGCCACCGGCATCCAGATCACGGCAAGGCCCTTGGCCTCCGGCGTTTCCACCTTCCAGCCCGCCTCGCCGATGGCATCGGCCTCGCTGTCCGGGTGCAGCACGCCCTGCAGCTGCGCCAGAAGCCCCGCCGTCTGCGAAAGCTCCACGGTGAAGCTGTTTTCGCCCGCCTGGGCATCGGTGATGGAATAGACCTGCTGGCCCCGGTCGGTGAAAATGGCCATGGTCCAATAGCCGCGCGGCAGGCGGGACTGGATGCGGATGTTGCCTTTGCTCAGGTCATAGCGGCACACCGCCACCACATCACTTGCGGCATAGGCGGGGAAGAGGCGGCGCACCTTGGCCTCGTCCAGCACACGCAGGGTGTTGTCGCTGCCGGGCGGCAGAAGGGCTTCCATGTTCTGGCTGAACAGGTAGCCGGGATAGAAGAGCACATAGGCCGCATGGGTGGCGAGGGCCGCGGCGCAGAACATGAGGATCCAGAAAAAGCGGCCCATGGGTCAGCACCCGCCACGTGTGAGGGTGGGAAGCGGCACAGCCGGATCAGTGGCCTGGGGCAGTGGATCCTGCAGGGTGAGCGCAATGGAATAGGGGCCGGCCGGGCTGCGCAGGCGGTTGCCGGGCACGGGGTAGGGGGCAAAGGACAGCCGCAAGGTGCCATCGGCCTCGTAGATCACTTCGCTCGCTGAAATGGTTGCGGCAGCGCCACTTCCCGTCATCAGCGCGATGGACCAGCGGCGGGCCGGGGGAATCTTGCCTTGCAGCACGTAGCTGCATTCGCCACGCAGGCGGTTGCCTGACTCATCCGTGCCGCGCACAAAATGCCGTGCGGTGATGGGTGGCGGCACTTCACCCTGATTGGCGAAATAGCCAAGCACATAGGGGGCTGCGGGATCATCGGCGGCGCTGCGCCGCTCGTTCCACTGGTGCTCGCCGGGCACGGCGGCCAGGCCGTGGTTTTCAATCATGCTGACAGCACTGATCCAGCCGGCCCCTGCGCCTGCCGTCAATGCAAAAATCATGTGAAGAAATCCACGCATTCACGCGCATGAATACACTGGCGGGCAGCGCATCTCAACGTGCGGCAGGCTAATTCTTTTTGCCTGTGCCAAACAGGGCATCGAAGAGAGTCTTGTGCGGCTTGTCGGCTGCGGGCTTCGGCTTGGCTGCTGGGGCGGGGGCCGGTTTTGCTGGGGCATCCGGCTTTGCGGCCGCCGGGGAAGGCT
>JAXMCS010000016.1:0-59295 GCA_046349175.1 Hyphomicrobiales bacterium
GGCCGCACATTGGCCACGCCAATGGCCAGCGGACAGCCTGCGAACATGGGGGCATCATTGGGGCTGTCACCGCAATAGGCCACGGCAGCAGTCTGCGCCTCGGGTGCTACGGCGAAACGCTCCTGCAGCAGGCGGCGCGACATGGAAAGCTTGTCGTGCTGGCCGAACCATGCATTGACATGGATGGAGGATACTTTCGCCTCGGCCCCTTCCGCATGGAACTGCGCGGCGATGGCCTGGGCCGTTGCCAGCGGCAGGGCGGGCACGTCCTCACAAAAATCGATGGCGACATCGATTTCGCGATAGGCTTGATCAGAAGCAATGGCCGTGCCGGGAAAATCCACCAGAACCTTGCGGGCGATGGCCCAGAGTTTTTCCATGTTGCGGCTGCGCGTATCTGCATCCTGCGCGTAGATGCGGTCCATGTGACGGGCCTTTTCATCATAGGCGAAATAGAAGGCGCCATTCTCGCCTACCACCGCATCCACCGGCCACATGCGGGCGATGTGGTCGCACCAGCCGGCGGGGCGGCCCGTGACAGGAATGACCTTGATGCCTGCCTTCTGCAACTGCTCCAGCGCCGCATAGGCCACGGCGGGCAACCGCCCGTGCAGCGACAGCGTATCATCAATGTCGGTCAGCACGGCCTTCACGGCACGCAGCGTTGTGTCAGGGATTTCAGACAGGGGCTTCATCGGGGCTCCGGCATGGGTAAGGCTTTGCCCCCTGTTAGCAAAGACTTTGCCATCTCCCAACGGCGGCTCCTTGCCCATCTTGCAAATCAGCCATGAATGCGCGCACATTCACGGCCGCGAGGGGCGCAACGAGGTTCAATCCGATGAAACATCTCACGCCCGCACTCTGCCTGTTTCTGGCCATGGCTGGCACGGCCACGGCGGCCTGCAAGGACGATCTGGCCGCCGTCATAGACAAGCACAAGTCCTCCGGACCCTACCACGTGTCCATGACCACCTCGGCGACAGGCGGCAAGGTGACCAAGGCCGAAGCCGATGTCATTCTGCCCGACAAATTCCACATCATGTCGCCGGAAATGGAAATGCTGCTCGTGGGCCCCAAGGCCTGGATGAAGATGGGCGGCGACTGGCAGCCCATGCCGGGCGAGGCCGCTCAGATGATGAGCAGCATGATTGCGGCGGGCATGGCCGATGGCCTGAAGAAGGCCAGCAACATCACGTGTCCCGGCACCCTGGATTATGAAGGTGAAAGTTACACGGCCTATGCCTTTGACATGAAGGCCAACGTCATGGGCATGGACTCAAAATCGCACGTCACCCTTTACGCCGATGGTGATGGCCTTCCCGCCCGCGTGGTCGTCAACGGCGAAGCGGCGGGCATGAAGACCAAGACGGTGCAGAAGCTGACCTTCAAGAGCGGAATCAGCATCAGCCCGCCCAACTGATTTCAGTATTCCTCGGCCAGGCTGTCGATGGAGTTGGCGTCAACGGGGGTGATGCCGCCCAGCCGGATGATGCGGCCATCGAGCACTGGCACCTGACCGAGGCGTCCCAGATCAAGCGGCACGCCAGGGGCGATGACAAGGCTTTGGCGCACAAGGCCCGCGGCGGCCTTGGCAGCGGCAAAGCCCACATCCACCGGGTTCCAGGTGACGAAGGCCGGGCACACGCCGGATTTGACAGCGGCCACCATATGGGACGGCAGGCCCACGCCCACCACCTTGATGCGGCTGGCCTTGCCCAGATCGGTGATGGCGCGGGCCGAGCCCAGCGTGGCCTCGCGGGTGAAGGCGATGAGGCCCGTCAATGTGGGATAGGTCTGGGCCAGAAGGATGGCCTGTTCATAGGCCTCCTGACCGCTGGTTCCGGCAAAGCCCGTGGTGATGAGTGGCAGGTCCACATAGTCGGGCTTCAGCATTTCCTTTTGCAGGGCCTTGGCCACGGCGGCAGTGTCCGGATCGCCGCCATTCACGCCCATCAGCGCCAGTTCACCCTTCTTGTTGAGCGCCGTGCTCATGAGGCTCAAAAGCTGTGCGGCGAAGTCCATGGGCTCTGGCGTGGCCACATGCAAGTGGCGCAGGTCGGGCGGCAAGGCCTGGCCAATGGAGATCACCTTCACGCCCGCGCGCACCGCTGCGCCACAGGCCTCAAGCACGGCTGGCCCCTCATCAGGTGTCAACAGAATGGCATCGTATTTCTGATCGGCCAGCGCGGTAATGACCTCCGCCTGTTTCGCGGCGTCGCGGGATGCGGGGGCGGTGTAGGTGACTTGCGCGCCCTCTTCGGCGGCGGCCACTTCCAGCACGCCCTGACGGCAGGTGTTGTAGTAGTCATCGCCCGGCTGCGGGGCGACAAAAGCCATGCGCAACGGCAAGGGTGCGGCAGCATCCTGAGCGCGCGCGGATGAGGCAAGCGCAATACTGGCAGAAGAAGCGAGGAAAGTGCGGCGGGTGAGCATGTTTGGCATTCTGACCGATTCACCCCACCGATGGTAGCGGGAGAGGGAGTTGAACCCCCGACCCCAGGATTATGATTCCCGTGCTCTAACCAACTGAGCTACCCCGCCATCGGTGACTGCCCTATAGAAACTGCAGGCGCTGCCGTCAAGCCGCGACTATGCTCTTGAGGTGCGCCCTTGCACCGCAGGTGTTTTACGTTTCTTGAGACTCTTCAAGGCTTTGCTTCCCTCGTGAGCGGCATCGTACTTGAGCCGCGCCTTTTCGATATAGTCGCGGTTGGCGATCGCCCACAGGCCCACCGCCTTGAGCGGGTCAATCAGCGTCTTGCCTTTGACGGTCAATTCGTAGTCGACGCGTGGGGGAATGCTGGGGGTGACAGTGCGCTTCACCAGGCCGTCACGCTCGAGGCCGCGCAAAGTGAGAGACAGCATGCGCTGGGAAATGGCACTCACCTCCCGGCGCATTTCATTGAAGCGCATGGGCCCACGCGACAAAAGCCGCACGATGTAGACAGTCCACTTGTCGCCGATCCGCGCCAGCACTTCGGCAACGGCGCGGCAAGTGGCGGTATCATGGCTGATACTGGGTTCCAAGGATGTGCCCTCTTGTGAAGCTCCGGCGGGATAACTAGATGACACCGGTAACATTAGATTACCTGGTTACAATAATCAACCATCAAGGCAACACTAGTAGGGCAACACGCGACATGGACGCACTTTGGACTCCCGTAAAAATCGGAAAGATGAATCTCAAGCACCGGCTGGCCATGGCGCCCATGACGCGCAGCCGCGCCAAGCTGGATGGTTCGCCCGGCGCTGCCGCCGCCACCTACTACGCCCAGCGCGCATCGCTTGGGCTTCTGATCAGTGAAGGCACGCAGCCTTCTGATGACGGGCAAGGCTACACCACAACGCCGGGCATCTATACAGATGAGCATGTGAAGGGCTGGAAGCAGGTAACGGATGCCGTGCACAAGGCCGGTGGCCACCTCGTGATTCAGCTGATGCATGCGGGCCGCATTGGCCATCCTGATAACACGCCGCATCACAGGCTTCCGGTGGGACCTTCGGCAATTTCTGCCGATCAGCCCATGTTTACGCCCACGGGCATGCAGAAGACCCCTGTGCCCCGCGCGCTCACCACCGCCGAGGTGAAGCAGACAGTGAAGGACTTTGCATTTGCTGCCAAGCGCGCCATCGAAGCCGGCGCGGATGGTGTGGAAATCCATGGCGCAAATGGTTACCTGGTGCAGCAGTTCTTCGCGCCCAACGCCAACCAGCGCACGGATGAATACGGCGGTTCAATTGAAAACCGCGCGCGCTTTGCCATTGAAGTGGCACAGGCCGTGGCCGCGGAAATCGGGGCAGACCGCACGGCAATCCGTATTTCGCCGCTTGGAAACTCTGGCGGCCTGGATGAAGGTCCGGAAGCCGTGCAGCTTTACAGCTATCTGCTCAACGAACTGGACAAGCTGGGCCTTGCCTATCTCCACGTCTTGCACACGGGCGATGAAAGCATGCTTCAGCGCATCCGCAAGGCTTGGAATCAGCCGCTCATCGTCAACCGGCCCGGTGCCACGCGCGAAACTCTTTCCCGCGACATCAAGTCCGGACTGGCTGACATGGTGTCAGTTGGGCAGATGGCCCTCGCAAATCCTGATCTTGTGACACGTCTCAAGACCAATGCCCCGCTGAACAGCGCCAACCGCGCGAGCTACTTCGGGGGAACGGAAGCGGGATACACGGACTACCCCCTGCTTCCTGCGTGACCTGGGCCGCGACCGTCGGGGATGTTCTCCGGCGGTCGCGCCTCACTCCACTTTCGGGGCCGCACCCTTTCCGGATGATCCCGCGTCCTCATCACCCTCGTCATCATCGCCCTTGTCGCCCAGCACGAAGGTGCGCCACAGGGAGATGACGGCGAAATACAGCGTAGAGAGCGCAAAGGCCCATTTCTCTACCGCCTCCACCACACCATCATTTTCCGGGAACTTGTCGGCAATGATCAGGCTCAGGGTCATGGCGGCCCAGAGAACGGTCATGGGAATGGTGATGCTGCGCCAGTGGGTGACACGCAACGGGTGGACGAACTTGATGGGCACGAAGGTGAGAACAGCCAGCACGAGAACCGTGATGAAATTGGTGAGCGGGCCTGTGCCGATCAGATAGAAATACAGCACCACCACATTCCAGATGGCGGGGAAGCCGACGAAGTAATAGTCAGAGGACTTCATGCCCACATTGGCGAAGGTGTAGCACGACACGGCCATGATGATCACGGCGCAGATCAGGCTCCAGGTGCTGCCGGAGAAATACCAGTCGAGCGGCACCATGTTGAACCAGTAGATCATCAGCGCGGGCACGGCCACATAGGTGAAATAGTCGATCACCAGATCCAGCGAGGCACCATCGAAGTTGGGCGTGTATTCGGTGACACGGGCCTTGCGGGCCAGCGAGCCATCTACTCCATCCACAAACAGGGCCACCCCCAGCCAGATGAAAGCCGTGAAGGCATCGTTCTTGAGAACGGCCACCAGCGCCAGAAAGCCGGCCACAATGCCGAAGGTGGTGAAGGCGTGGACGGACCAGGCAATGCCCTTCTTGATGTCCTTGTCGAGCACCGGATTGATCTGCAACTTGGCCACTGACGTCTCGCCCCATTTTTATGGGGCAACTATAGGAAAGCCGGTGTGAGACGGCAATGGCGCTGTTCAGTGCCTGACATAGCGCCAGACGAAGGCTGGCGGCAGATTGCGCAAGACGAGATTGAGCCGCTCGCCCGTGAGGCCCGCATCACCTGCCTCGCTCTGCGAGAGCGGGGGAAGGCCGCGATAGGTGAATTGCACCAAATAGCCACCCGGCACCAGCGCCTCGCCCACGGCCTTGGCAATGGCGGCGCGCACACTGCCGGGAAAATTGCGGAAGGGCAGGCCGGAGATGATGCGCGTCACGCGCCCCTGCCCCGCGCCGCTTAGCAATGCGGGCAAGTGGCTGGCATCCCCTTCAATCACCCGCACGCCGGGGCAGAGGTGCCGCACATGTTCGGCAAAGGCATGGTTGAATTCCACACAGATGAGGTGATGGGGCGTGACGCCAGACTGCAGAAGCTGCCGGGTGAAAACCCCGGTGCCGGGGCCAAGCTCGACCACCGTTTCATCACCGGCATTGAGCGCATCCACCATGCTGCGCGCCAGAAAGCGGCTGGATGGCCGTACACCGCCAACCTTTTCGGGTGAAGTGAGAAACTGCCGCAGGAAGGACGGTGATGCCATCAGGCTTTTCCCTTGATGAACCCGCCGCCCAGAACGCGGGCCCCTGCCCCCACGCCATCATAGAGCACGCAGGCCTGCCCTGGCGAGACGGCAAACTCGCCATCTGCCAGCCGCACCACGGCTCCGCCGCCTTCCCCCAGTATTTCCGCCGCAACGGGCGGCCGCGTGGACCTGATCTTGGCAAAGGCGGGCTGCGCTGTTGCCGTCAGTGGATGGTGGCCCAGCCAGTTCACATCGGCAATGCGAATGGCGTGCTGCTTCAGCGCCTCGCGCGGGCCCACGATGACGCGGCGGGAGGCCGCATCCAGCTTCACCACATAAAGCGGTTCGCCTTCCGCCACACCCAGACCCTTGCGCTGGCCGATGGTGAAATGAATGATGCCCTCGTGGCGGCCCAGCGCAGCCATCCAGATGCACGATGTCGCCAGCCTCCGCCGCATCGGGCCGCAGTTTCATCGGGTCAGCGTAACGGCCTTCCGGCACGAAACAGATATCCTGGCTGTCGGCTTGTCGGCCACGATGATCCCCATGTCCGCCGCAAGGGCGCGCACCTCCGCCTTGGGCAGGCGGCCTAGCGGAAAGCGCAGATAGTCCACCTGCGCCTGCGTGGTGGCGAAGAGGAAATAGCTTTGGTCGCGCGCCATGTCCTGCGGGGTCACCAGTTCGCGGTGACCGTCACCGCGGTCCCGGCTTTCAATATAATGGCCGGTGACAAGCGCTGAAGCGCCAAGGTCCTGGGCGCGCCAGAGGAGATCGGCGAATTTCACAGTCTGATTGCAGCGCACGCAGGGGATGGGTGTCGCGCCCTGCACATAGGCCTCGACGAAGTCATCGATCACGGCCTCGCGGAAACGCGATTCAAAGTCGAGCACGTAGTGAGGGATATCGAATGCTGCCGCCACACGGCGCGCATCGTGAATGTCCTGGCCGGCGCAACAGGCACCCTTGCGGCGGATGGCCTCACCATGATCATAAAGCTGCAGGGTGATGCCCACCACATCATAGCCCGCCATCTTGAGAAGGGCCGCCGCGACGGAACTGTCCACCCCGCCCGACATGGCACAAACCACCCGGTGCCGCGCCGGATCGCCGGGCAGCGCCATGGCCTCATGCACCATTTTCGCGATGGCTGGGGTCAGCTTCATGGTCGCCCATTGGCCCCAAACCGCGGCAAAGACAAGGCTTGGCTTCCCCCTTGGTGCGGCGAAAGCGCCGCAAGTGTTTCAAAATGCGCCACAAGAATGCGCCGCATTTCCACTTTCTTCATAAGCGTTTAGGCCAAAATTAATGGGCGTTCATTAGGTTGAACGGAAGTTGGGCCAGTGAAAAGCGCCAGTTGCGCGAGGCCCGGTGTGTGTGAGTGAGTTGCGTACATGAACGGTCAGTTGCGTCCCCGCGTCAATTACGTCATCGGCCCCGATGGGAGTCCGTTGACCATCGCCGACTTGCCACCACCAGGCAATCACCGCTGGGTCATCCGGCGGAAAGCCGAAGTTGTTGCAGCGGTGCGCGGGGGCCTTCTGTCGCTCGAAGAAGCCTGCGAACGCTATACGCTGACAACGGAAGAATACCTGTCCTGGCAGCGCTCGCTGGACAAGAATGGCCTTGCCGGCCTGCGCACCACGCGCATCCAGCAATATCGCCAATAAACATCATTCCATTCCGAAAACAAAAACCCCGGATTGCTCCGGGGTTTTCGCGTTTTGGGGATGACCTTCGCCTTACGTGTGGGCGATGTCGATGTCCTTGGTTTCATGCAGGAACAGGAAGCCGATCACCACCGTCATGATGGCGAATATGATCGGATACCAGAGGCCCGCATAGATGTTGCCGGTATAGGCCACATAAGCCGTGGCGAAGAGCGGCAGCATGCCACCGAACCAGCCGTTGCCGATGTGATAAGGCAGCGACATGGAGGTGTAGCGGATGTTCGAGGGGAACAGCTCCACCAGATAGGCGGCAATCGGGCCATAGACCATGCCCACATAGATCATCATCAGGGCGACCATGGCGATGGCACCCCAATAGTTGATCTCGTCCTTCTTGGCGGAAGAGCCCTTGATTTCCGTCACGCTCACCGTGGACGTGCCGTCGGCGGCCACCGTGGGTGCGGCAATCGCGTTCGGGCTGGCCAGCGGCTTGGCGGCGGCATCGGCAGCCTTGCGGGCGTCGTTGATCACCTTTTCGGCGTCAGCGGCAACCTTGGCGGTCTGCGCGGCAAGCAGCGCGTCGGTCTGCTCCTTGGTCAGCGTCACGTCAGCGGCGGCAGCCGTGAAGTGCGGATAGCCGGCGTCCGCCAGAGCCTTCGACCAGGCGAAGGCGCTGAAGCCTTCAACCTTGGTGCCATTCACGTCCAGCGTCGCGGCAGAGCCAGCAGCGCCATCGGCGGAGGTGAAGGAGATGCCGTTGGAGGTGAGCAGGTTCTTGGCCTTGTCGCAGTCGCCCTCGACCGTCCAGCCCTTGATCGGGAAGATGGTGAAGTGGCACTGGGCCGGATCAGCCGTCACGGTGATCTTGGCCGAGTCAGCGAACTTGGCCAGAGCCGGGTTCACGTATTCCGTCAGCTTGTGATAGATCGGGAAATAGGTGAGCGCGGCGATGAGGCAGCCCGCAAGAATGATCTTGAGGCGGCCAATGCGGTCCGACAGCCAGCCGAAGATCAGGAAGAACGGCGTGCCGATGAGGAGCGCGATGGCGACGATCCAGTACTGGTCGTCAAAGTTGGCCTTGAGCGGGCCACCGATGAAGAACAGCGCATAGAACTGCGCGGTGTACCACACCACGCCCTGGCCGGCCGTGGCACCCAGAAGGGCCAGCAGCGCGTACTTGTTGTTGGGATACTTGAAGAAGGAGTCCGAAATCGGGGACTTCGAGCCCTTGCCTTCAGCCTTGATGCGCTGGAAGACAGGCGATTCGTGCAGCTTCAGACGGATCCACACCGAGAAGGCGAGGAGCACGGCCGAGCCAAGGAAGGGAATGCGCCAGCCCCATTCCTTGAAGGCGGTGCCATCCATGCCCCAACGCAGGAGGCCGATGACTAGAAGGGCAAGGAAGAAGCCGATCGTGGCCGTGGTCTGGATCCAGCTGGTGGAATAACCGCGGCGGCCATGAGCCGAATGTTCGGCCACATAGGTGGCAGCACCACCATATTCACCGCCCAGAGCGAGGCCCTGCAGCAGGCGGATGGCGACGAGCAGGATGGGAGCAAGTTCACCAATCGTGGCATAGGTGGGCAGAAGGCCGACGAGGAAGGTGGCAGTGCCCATCACAAGGATGGTGACGAGGAAGGTGTATTTGCGGCCGAGCATGTCGCCCAGGCGGCCGAAGACCAGCGCGCCGAAGGGACGCACGAGGAAGCCAGCGGCGTAGGCCGCGAGGGCGCCCAGCAGCGCCCAGGTCTGGTTGCCCGGCGGGAAAAAGAGTGCGGCGAAGAAGGGTGCCAGCGTTGCGTAGAGATAGAAGTCGTACCATTCAAAAACGGTACCGGTCGATGACGCGAAAATGACGAATTTTTCGTCGCGCGTCATGCCGCCAGCCGCGTTACCGGCCGTCGAGGCATTTGCCATTTGGTGTCTCCCTGACAATGACTTTGTTGCGAGTTTTTGTTCTTATTAGCTCGCTCCCGCCCCCCTGGGGACCGGCCTGCAAGCAACGAAGCCTTAATCATTCGCAACTGCAAAATCAACATGTGTGAAAGTCTTCCACATCTCCACAACCAGATGATGTGCGCACACATTTGCATAACCTAATATGCGCAGGTGCAAATCGGGGCATGATGGCATGTTTTCAGGGCGGCGCTGGCTGATAGCTGCCGAATCTTTTTTGCCGCAACGCAGAAATGAGGTGCGGTCCCGCCACTTTTCCGCAGTGCAAAAGGCGATTTGCAAGCCATGCCGCCCGCCCCCATAATCGCCATATGACCCTCGACACGCTTCTTCTCGGTGCCTTCGTCTATCTTCTCGCCACGGTTCTGGCCGCGCCGCTGGCGCGCCGCCTCGGCCTCAGCTCCGTGATCGGATTTCTGGTGGGGGGCGCGCTGCTCGGTCCCTCAGGACTTGGCATCATCGGTCAGGAACAGCAATCGGTCATGGACTTCGCCGAATTCGGCGTCATCGTCATGCTGTTTCTGGTGGGGCTGGAGCTTGAACCGCCCAAGCTGTGGGCGCTGCGGCGGCATATTTTCGGCCTCGGGCTGGCGCAGGTGGCAGGCATCGCTGCCCTGCTCACGCTCGCCGCCCTGCCCTTTGCCGACACATGGCAGGAGGCGTTTGTAGCGGGGCTCATCCTCGCCATGTCGTCCACCGCCATTGTGATGCAGGGGCTGGAAGAACAAGGCACGCTGCGCACGCCCGTGGGGCAATCCATTTTTTCGGTGCTGCTGTTCCAGGATATTTCCGTCATCCCGATCTTGGCCCTGCTGCCGCTGCTGGCCACCACAAGCCATGGCGGGGGCGCAGAACACGGCGCGTCGCTCATTTCGGAATTTGGCCCGCTTGCCCAGGGCGCCATCATCATTGGCGCTGTGGTGCTGTTGTTGATGGCGGGCCGCTATCTGATGCGGCCCCTGTTCCGCATTGTGGCGGGCACGGGACTGCGCGAGATTTTCGTGGCCTTGTCGCTGTTGATTGTGGTGGGCATCACATTGGTGATGACAAGCCTTGGCCTGTCGCCCGCCCTTGGCACCTTCCTTGGCGGCGTGGTGCTGGCCGACAGCGAATACCGCCGCGAGCTGGAGGCGGACCTGCATCCCTTCAAGGGGCTGCTGCTGGCCATCTTCTTCATTGCGGTTGGGCAGGCATTGACTTCACCTTGATCAAGTCCATGCCGCTGGCGCTGATTGCAGCACTTGCGGCCATGATCCTGCTCAAGGCTGCCGGGCAGTTTGTGTTGGCCCGAATGTTCCGAATGACTTCGGTAGACCAGTCGTTTCGCCTTAGCCCTGGCGCAAGGCAGCGAGTTCGGTTTTGTGCTCATCGCCTTTGCCACAGCACTTGGCCTTCTCACCCTCACAGCGGCGGGACTGCACGGCGGTGATCGCACTCTCCATCGGTGGCGGCCCCTTTCCTCACCATGTTCGACAGCAAGGTGTTGCAGCCGCGCCATGCCGGCATTGTGGAGGCGCGCGCTGATGACACCGTGAGCCACGATGGTGTTGATGCCATCATCGCCGGGCACGGGCGCTTTGGCATGACCATTGGCCGCGTGCTCAATGCCCAGGGCAAGCGCACGGTGATGCTGGACCATGACTCCTCGCAGGTCGATGGCCTGCGCAAGTTCGGCTTCAAGGTGTTTTATGGCGACGCTTTGCGCCTCGATTTGCTGGAACAGGCTGGCGCGCGCGAGGCAAAGCTCATGGTGATCGCCATCGACGACCGCGAGAAAGTGACGGAACTCGTCAAGCTGGCGCAGCAGCATTTCCCGCAGATGAAACTGCTGGTGCGGGCCTTCGACCGCAGCCATGCCATCGAGGTGATCCGGGCCGGTGTTGATGATGTCTATCGCGAGGTGTTCGGCAGTTCCATGGATCTGGCGCGTGATGCCCTCACCGTATTCGGCATGTCGCATGAGGCGGCGAGCCGCGCCATCACACGTTTCCGCAGCCATGACGAAAAATTCCTGCGCAAGCAGGCGAAGATTGCCGGCGACGAAAAGAAGATGATCGACCTCGCGCGGGAATCCCGCGCCGAAATCGCCCGCGTCTTTGCCGAAGACCAGCGTGAAAGCGCGCCGTCCGAGCAGGCATGAATGAGGCATTCGCCCCTGCGTTTGCCGGGCTCGCAAAATCCCGCTAACCAAATGGTCATGAGTACGCCACAAAGCAACATCCACGACATCCAGATCGACCCGCGCAACCTGAACATCCTGATTTCCGTCAACGGCAAGCTGGTGCCGCGGGCGGAGGCGATGGTCTCGGTTTTCGATTCCGGCTTCATCCTGGGTGATGGCGTGTGGGAAGGCCTCCGGCTGGTGAATGGCGGCGTGCCCTTTTTGCGGGCCCACATCGAGCGTCTCTATGAAGGGGCCAAGGCCATCTTCATGGACATCGGCCTGACGCCGGACGAGTTGGTGCGGCGGCTGTTCGCCTGCATTGACGCCAACTCGATGAGCGATGGTGTGCACATCCGCCTGATGGTGACGCGCGGCGTCAAGGCCACGCCCTATCAGGATCCACGCGTCACCATCTCACCCGCCACCATTGTCATCATTCCGGAATACAAGGAGCCGAACCCGCGCAAGTTCGAGGAAGGCCTGTCGCTCCACACGGTGAATGTGCGGCGCGGCGCACCCGACGTGCAGGACCAGAAGCTCAATTCCCATTCCAAGCTCAACTGCATCACGGCCTGCGTGCAGGCCGCAAATGCGGGTGCCGATGAAGCGTTGATGCTGGACCCGCTGGGCTTTGTCGCCACCTGCAACTCCACCCATTTCTTCATCGTCAGGCGCGGCGAGGTGTGGACCTCCACCGGGCAATACTGCATTCCCGGCATCACGCGCGGCAACATGCTGCGGGTGGCAAAGTCGCTGGGCATTCCCGCCTTCGAGAAGCAGTTCTCGCTTTACGATGTCTATGGCGCCGACGAGGCCTTTGTGACCGGAACCTTCGCTGGCCTCATTCCGGTGCGGGTGATTGACGGGCGGCCCGTGCGGCACCCCCTGTCAGATGCGCCGTGGTCGGGTGCCGGTCCCATCTCGCGCAGGCTCTCGGAAGGCTACAAGGCCTTGTGTCAGGCCGAGAGCAGCCGGGCGATTTGAATGCCCTGCCCGTTGTGATATGATGTTCGCATGACAGAGCTTCTTCAGCGCGCCTTCGAGAAACTGAACGCCATGCCTGACGAGCAGCAGGACTGGATTGCCCGCTATATTATGCGGGTCACTGGCGAAGTGCGTGCTGGCGAAAACATCCCCCCGGATGTTCTTGATGGTGTCATGGCAGGCCTTGCCGAGGCCGATGCCGGTCAGTTTTTGCCTGCGCAGGAGATGAAGGCTTATTTTGACCGCCACCTCAAATGAGGGTCCGGTTTACGCCTCAAGCGAAGTCTGACCTGGACAACATCGAGTCGTATTGTGGCACCCTGGACCCGGCGCTTTTCCCGCGCGTTCTCGGCGATATCGTGGAAGCCCTGGAAGTGATCATGCAGTTTCCCGGTTCCGGTCACATCCAGCTCAATGCCCCGGTCCGCAAGTCAGTGACGTTGCGCTATGGATATTTGATCTACTACCGGCATGACCCGGGTGCCGATGCCATTGACGTGATCAAAATAGCTCACGGCCGCCAGCAACGCCCATTTGAAGACCGCTAATGCTCTGGCAGTTCATCATCGCCTCCACCCTCATCGAACTCACCCCCGGCCCCAACATGACCTGGCTTGCGGTGCTGGGGGCTGCACGCGGGCGGGCCACGGCCTTGGCCGCGGTGGCGGGCATTGCCATCGGCCTTGCTGTTGCCGCGGCGGTGGCGGGATTTGGCCTCACGGCGGTGCTCACACAATTCCCTCTTCTGTTTCAGATCCTGCGAGTCACCGGCACGCTTTATCTGTTCTACCTCGCGTGGGATGCCTGGCAGGGTTCTGATGAGAATGTCGGCAACACCGGCGCAACACGGGGCGTGGCCTTCCGCCAGGGCCTTGTCAGCAACATGCTCAATCCCAAGGCCTATCTTTTTTATGCGGCCATGCTGCCGCAGTTCATCTCGGGCGGCATGGGACTGGCCCAGGAAGTGGCCCTGCTCTCGCTCATCTATGTGGCCATTGCCACGGCCATTCACGGCAGCATCGCCGTGCTGGCGGGATCGACCGCCACCTTCCTCGAAACATCGCCCCATGCGGTGGTCATCCGCAAGGGCCTTGCGGTGCTGATCGCGCTGGCAGCCTGCTGGTTCTTCTACGCAACACGGATCAAGACATGACCATTCTCGCCATGTGGAGCGGCCCCCGCAACATCTCCACCGCCATGATGTATGCCTTTGGCAACCGCCAGGATTGCACGGCTTGGGACGAGCCGTTTTATGGGGCTTATCTGGCCGCAACAGGGCTGCAGCACCCCATGCGTGACGACATTCTGAAGGCTTGTGACAATGACGCCGCCCGCGTGGCCAAGGCCTGCGCCACGCCCGCCGCCAGGCCGCTCTTCTACCAGAAGCACATGACGCACCACATGCTGCCGCAGTTTGACCGCGCCTTCATCCGCGGGCTGACGAATGCCTTTCTCATCCGCGCCCCGGAGCAGGTGCTTGCCTCCTATGCCCGCAAGCATGATGAGGTGAGCCTGCATGCCATCGGCTTTGTGGAGCAGGCGGAAATCTTTGATGCGGTGGCGCAGCATCTCGGCCATGCGCCGCCCGTGGTGGACGCCGAAGACATCCTTGGCAATCCCCGGGGTGTGCTCGCCAAGCTTTGTGCCGCCTGCGGCATCGCCTTTGACGAGGCCATGCTGGGTTGGCCCGCAGGACCAAAGCCCTTTGATGGTGTGTGGGCCCCCCATTGGTATAATGCGGTGTGGCAATCCAGCGGCTTTGCCACGCCCTCAGCAGATGCCACGCCCCTGCCCGCGCATTTGGCGGCGATCAGCGAGGCGGCCCGGCCCCATTACGAAAAACTCCGCAAACACGCCATCTAGGCCTGAGACAGGAATGCGCCCCATGAAACTGCCCGTCCTTCCCGTTGCCCTTGCCGGACTTTGGATCACTGCGTCGGAGTTCGTCCGCAATGAACTGCTCTTCAAGTCCTTCTGGACGGGCCACTATCAGGGCCTGGGACTGACCTTCGAAACCAAGCCGCTGAATGGCGTGCTGTGGCTGGTGTGGAGCATGATCTTCGCCTGCATCATCCAGCAGCTGCTCAGCCGCTTTTCCTTCGGGCGCAGCGTGGCGATGGCCTGGGTGGCGGGCTTCCCGATGATGTGGATCACGCTCTTCAACCTGCAGGTTCTGCCGCTCGGGCTTCTGGTCTTTGCCCTGCCTCTGAGCATCGTGGAGGTTCTGGTTGCGGCGCTCATTCTCACGCGGTTCCGCGCCGCAGCATGAACTGATTGCCTTTCCTCTCCCATTTGGGAGAGGTGTCATGCGCGAAGCAAATGACGGAGAGGGTCTTCAAACAAAAAAAATGGCCGGGTTGCCCCGGCCATCTGGTATTCCGCTGAACCGCGATTGGTCAGCGTGCGATGGCGTGGCCGATCATGGCACCGGGCGGCGGTGCGGGCGGCGCAACCTTCAGCGAACCGCCTTCCTTCTCCACCAGAAGCTCGACCTTGCGCAGTTCGGATTCCTCTTCGCGCAGCTTGTCCTTCATGGCCTCATGCTGGTCACGCAGCTCGGCCACGGTTTTCAGAATGTTGTCGCGGCGGCCGCGCACGGATTTGGCCGCCATGGAGTAATTGACATTATTGGGATCGGAAACGCCGGTGCGGGCTTCCTCGGCCTTGACGTGGGCGTCCAGGTCATCGTGCTTTCGCATCAGATCCTGGATCATCAGGTCCATGTCCGCAACCTGGCGGCGCACATCATCTGCACGGAAGCGGTGAAGCCTCAGAAGGCTTTCGCGTGAACGCATGTTGTCCTCACTCTACTCAAACTCACTGACTGCCGCCCCGCTTGCTTTTTGAGGCCCTTGCGATGCGGCTGACTCTATTCACGAGTCATCGAATCAACTAGGCCTGTCCGGGTCAGTCCAATCGCGTTCATCATGAACAATCAGGTTTAAGACGGGGTAAACCCGGGAGCTTCGCAATTGACCATCCGGCAGAATTTTTCGCGGCGCCAAGGCCTACCACATCTTGTAGCCACCGAAAAAGGCACACCACCCATGGTATGCAGCGCCGCGCAATTGCAGGTTCCAGCATTAGGTTTTGTTAACCTTTATCAGCCTATCTTAACGTTCACAGTTAATGGTCCGTAGCGCGCCCGGTTGGGTGCGCGGGCGTGGAATGAGTGAAGTTCCGTCAAGCGGACGGGGCTGAATCGAAGGGGATTCGCATGAGAGTGTTGCTGATCGAGGATGATACCGCGACGGCCCAGAGCATCGAACTGATGCTCAAGTCTGAAGGGTTCAATGTTTACACCACAGACCTTGGCGAGGAAGGCGTCGACCTCGGCAAGCTCTACGACTACGATATCATCCTTCTCGACATCAACCTGCCGGATATGTCGGGCTATGAAGTGCTGAAGGCGCTGCGCGTCTCGAAAGTGGGCACACCGATCCTCATCCTCTCCGGCCTCGCGGCCATCGAAGACAAGGTCAAGGGTCTGGGTTTCGGTGCCGACGACTACATGACCAAGCCCTTCCACAAGGACGAACTGGTGGCCCGCATCCACGCTGTGGTGCGCCGCTCCAAGGGCCATGCCCAATCGGTCATCCACACGGGCGAACTGCTCGTCAATCTCGACACCAAGACCGTTGAAGTGGCCGGCCAGCGCGTGCACCTCACCGGCAAGGAATACCAGATGCTGGAGCTTCTCTCGCTCCGCAAGGGCACCACGCTCACCAAGGAAATGTTCCTCAACCACCTCTATGGCGGCATGGACGAACCGGAACTCAAGATCATCGACGTGTTCATCTGCAAGCTGCGCAAGAAGCTCGCTGTGGCCGCCCAGGGCAAGAACTTCATCGAAACCGTGTGGGGCCGCGGCTATGTGCTGCGTGACGGCGCCCCGCCCATGGGCGATGACATGGACATGCGCGAAAGCGCGTAATCCACCCGTTCAGTTCAAGACTGTAAAGGCGCCCACTGCGGCGCCTTTTTTGTTGGAATGGGCGGGGTGCACAATTTGCTTCCCAGACGGGAACCCAAGGGCGGTGATGTGCATTTCCAGTAGGCGGCTTCGAGCCTTTTTGTCCGCCTGCCCAACCGCATGCCGCAAAGGAGATTGCCATGACATCCAATGATCCAAATCGCGTGCCAGACCGCGAGACCATGCGCAACCGCATGGACACAACGGGTGGCGGCGTCATTGCCATTGTGGCCGCCGTGGTGCTGATCATCGTCGTCGGGCTGGTGATGCTCAACAGGACATCGACAACAACACCGGTGCCGTCCGGCTCCAGCACATCGAGCAGTTCGCAGAGTACAACCCCGCCGCCCACGCCGGAGACTCCTGCCCCTGCCCCTGCCCGTGCCCCGGAAACTGCGCCTCCTGCGCCAGCAACACCTGAATCACCGCCAGCGGCAATCCGCCAGCAGCCAATCCCCCGGCCACAAATCCGTAACAGCCGGACACAATATGAAATGAAGGCACGCCGCCTGTGCGGTGTGCCTTTGGCGTTCCGGTGTGGCACTTTTGTCGCGGTGCAGGCGGCTTGCGCGGGCAGCGCAGCAGGCCCACATTCAAGCCCGGATGTCACGCCGGGAACCCGCACCATGGCCCTTGAAGAACTGAAGGCGCAGATCGCCTATCTCCTCACCTCCATCGAGGACAATCCGGAAGACCTGCCGGAACTGCATGAGATGATCCGGCAAAAGCTTTCGCAAATCCGGGCGCTCGGCCTGCCGCTTCCGGCCGACCTCGTGGAACTGGAGCAGAAGCTGGAAGCCGACATTGAGGGCCGCCAGATCTGACGGACCTGCCCCCGGCCCGCGGAATTAGTAGAGAATGCTGTGCAGCGGGTCTGCAATCGTGACGCTGATCTGGAAATCGGCCTTGCCGTCGCCATCGGCATCCACCTGAAGCAGGCCCTTGTTGTAAATGATCTCGCCCGCCTCATGGGTGAAGGCCTTGCCGCCATGATAATAGAAACCGTGCGGCGCGTTGATGTCGCGGAAGTCGATCACATCGCCCTCAGCCGAGTTGAAGCCGGAGATGACATCGCGGTTGCGGCCCGCCACGCTGTCGGTCAGGTCCAGATAGACAAAACTGTCGCTGCCTGCGCCACCTGACATGACGTCCTTGCCGGCCCCACCGATGAGCACGTCATCGCCATCACCTCCCACCAGCTTGTCGGCGCCCTTGCCACCGTTCAGCGTGTCGCTTCCACCCTTGCCGGTGAGGATGTCGTTGCCGTCTCCGCCTGCCAGAATATTGGCGTTGTCATCGCCGGTCAGGCGGTCGGCGCGGGCACCACCGGTCACATTCTCGATGGAGACGAGCGTGTCCTTGCCATCGCCCGTGTTCTGCGGGCCGGTCTTGGCAAGATCGACGCGGATGACCTTCGTTGCCGCGCTGAAGTCGGCGGTGTCGCTTCCCGCGCCACCATCCAGCAGGTCGTCGCCTGCGCCGCCGCGCAACACATCACCGCCCGCACCGCCAAACAGCTGATCGGCAGCCAGGCCGCCAATCAGCGTGTCATCGCTGCCAGAGCCTGTGCTGACCACCGACGTGGCCAGCCCTGCGCTGGTGACCGTGTAACCCGTGCCATCGGCGGCGTCGGCATAAGTGAGATCAATGATGAAGCCATTTGTGTTGATGATCACCGTGCCGCTGTTCACGGTTGCAGCCGTTGCGGCCCAGTCGGCAACGGCATCACAGGTCACAAGCGCGCCGTCAGACACTTTCAGGGAATCAGCCCCGCCCGCGCCCAGGTCGGTCACGTGATGGGTGCCCGCCTGAAAATCAAACTGGTCCGCGCCATCGCCACCGGTCACCGTGTCGGAACCGAGGCCAGCCAGCAGCAGGTCATCGCCCGCCGATCCGGTGATCGTGTCATCCCCTCCCATCAGCAGGTTGAAGATGTCCTGGCCCGTCGCTCCTGTCGTGTTGAGGATGGCATAGAAATCCACGGATGACACTGCGGTCGTGGCGGTGAAAATGTCCTGCCGGGCGGGATCGCCATAGGCCCCATTGCTTTGGCCGAAGGCCACAATGGTAGCGGAGGTCATGAGGGCCCAGAAATGCGTGCCGCCATCGCCCGGGAAATCGAAGACCCAACCCGTGCCGCGATAATTGGTCAACGTGTAATTGGTTGGATCGATGTTTGCGGGCCAGGTGTCGGTGGGCTGTGTGGCTTGCTGATGCTGAATGACGGACATGGATGGGGCTGGCCTCTTGAGGGATTTCACCCTGCCTAGCGGGCAGCTTCTGACAGTTGCCTGACACACCTTACCTGACACACACTGCTTGAAACCCCTTGCGGCGCACGGGCGGGTACGGGCAAAGAGCCGGCCCATGGCGACAGATCACCACGCCCGCAACGGGCTTTTCCTGATGATGGCGGCTTCGGTGGTGGATTCCACATCCGGGCTTTTCACCCGTCTCATTGGCGCGGATGGTTTCACGCTGGCGGCGGGGCGCGGGTTTGCGGCGGCGTTTTTCCTGTTGCTCATCCTTGTCATCCGCGATGGCCGCAAAACCTGGGCCTCATTGCGCAGCGTGGGTTGGGCCGGGGCCGCACTGGTGGCGTTCAATGCCGTGGGCATGGTGCTCAACATCATGTCGCTGGCAACAACAGAGGTTGCCAACTTCTTCATCATCTTCGCGGTGTCACCCTTTGCCGCCGCCATTGCGGCGCGGCTGGTGCTGGGCGAAAAGCTGGATGCCGCCACGCTGTTGGCGGCGCTAGCAGGCTTCATCGGCATTGCCGTGATGATGTTCGGGTCGGCTGGCGGCGTAGGCGCCCTGGGGGATTATCTGGCCCTGCTGGTGGTGGTCACCTATTGCGTGCTCATCCTCATCATGCGCTCCTTCCCCAGGATCGACATCATTCCGCTCGCCGCATGGACGACGCTGGCGAGCGGTGTTCTGGCCCTGCCCTTTGCCCATTTTCCGGCGCTTTCGCAGCATCAGGCTGGGCTTCTCGTGTTGTTCGGCTTCATTCAGCTGGCGGGCGGCAACCTGCTCATCTTCAACGCCATGCGGCGCATTTCAGCGGCACAATCCGGGCTGCTGGGCATCATGAATGCGGCTTTTGCGCCGCTTTGGGTGTTTGCCGTGCTGGGCGAAGTGCCAGCCCCGCGCGTGCTTGTGGGCGGCGCCATCATCCTCGGGGCGGCCCTTTTGCACCTTGCCTGGACGCTGACCCGCCGCCCTGCGTGATCCGCCCGCGGGTTTCAGCCGTAAAGGTTTGAAAAACAGGCGTTTGAGCGGGGACCCATGACACAGAAATCGATCGCCGTGGTGGGCTCGGGCATCTCGGGACTCTCGGCGGCCTGGCTTCTCGCCAAATCCCACCGTGTGACGCTGTTTGAGGCCGATCACCGTTTGGGTGGGCACTCGCACACGGAATTCCTCGGCCCGGCCCGCACGCCTGTGGATGTTGGCTTCATCGTATTCAACGGCACCACCTATCCCAATCTGGTGCAGCTTCTGCGCACGCTCGATGTGGCCACCCATGACACGGAAATGGGCTTCTCGGTCTCGATGGATGATGGCGTGGAATACTCAGGCGCCAGTGCCGGACATCTTGTGGGGTCACTGCGTGCCGCCCTCTCGCCCAGCCACTGGCGCATGATCGCGGACATCCTGCGCTTCTACCGCACGGCCGCGGCGCAGGCCGAGCACATTGACGATGCCATGAGCCTCGGTGAATTTCTGGCCCGGCACAGCTTCAGCCAGTCTTTCATCACCCGCCACCTTGTGCCCATGGCTTCGGCCATCTGGTCGTCGCATCCGGGGCAGATGCTGGATTATCCAGCCAAGGCCTTTGTGCGTTTCTTTGAGAACCACCAGCTTTTGCGGCTTGGGTCGCGCGACAGTGGCGCAGCATCACCGGCGGCTCGCGGCGCTATGTGGAGAAGATCATCGCCTCCGGCATGGCCGTGCATCGCGGCGATGGCGTTGTGCGCGTGGCGCGCGGCGCGGCTGGTGTGGACATCGCCTGTGCCTGCGGCCACCATGCCCGCTTCGATGAGGTGGTCATGGCCACCCACGCCGACCAGGCTTTGCGGCTTCTGCAAACCCGACCGCGGAGGAACAGGCGTTACTGAGCCTGTTCCACTACTCCGACAATCACGTCACCGTGCATCGCGACGCCAGCCTGATGCCGAAGGCGAAGCGCCACTGGTCCAGCTGGAATTATACCGGCACGGCACAAGGCCCCTGCTCCGTCACCTACTGGATGAACCAGCTGCAACAGCTTTCCACGACCACGCAGCATTTCGTGTCGCTCAATGCGGCGGCGGCCCCGGACCCGGCGCTGACCGATCTCGCCTTCTCCTGCACTCACCCGATTTTCAATGCGGCCACGCTGGCGGCACAACGGGACTTGTGGAGCCTGCAAGGGCGGCAGCGCACCTGGTTCTGCGGTGCCTATTTCGGCGCGGGCTTCCATGAGGATGGCCTGCAAGCGGGGCTTGCGGTGGCGGAACATCTGGGGGGGCTTCGCCGTCCCTGGATCGTGCCAAATCCCTCAGGCCGCATTCACGTGGCCCCGGCAGTCACATTGGATCACCCCATGCTTCTGGCGGCAGAATGATGTTCACGGGAAACGCCATCTTCAAGGGCAAGCTCATGCACCGGCGTTACCGGCCGAAGCGGCATGAACTGGCCTATCAGGTGGCGGATGTGCTGGTTGATGTGGACCAACTGGAAAGCCTGAACCGCAGCTCCCGCCTGATCGGCTACAACCGCCGCCGCCTGTTCAGCATTGACGACCGTAACCATGGCCCGGGCGATGGCACGCCCATTGCGCAGCATGTGCGCGGGCTGATGGAGACACTGAAGCTCGCAGAACCCGTCTCCCGCATCTTCATGCTGTGTTATCCGTCCGTGCTGGGCAAGGTGTTCAATCCGCTCACCGTCTATTTCGGCCTCGCCGCCGATGGCCGCTGGCTGGCAGTGGTCTATGAGGTGAGCAACACCTTCGGCGAGCGTCATTCCTATGTGCTGCCGGTGAAGGACGGCACATCGCACACGTCGCCCAAGTGCTTTTATGTGTCCCCCTTCAACAGCGCGGGCGGTCGCTATCACTTCGGTGTGGAGCGGCCCGCCGGGGCCTTGCGGCTTTCCATCGCATTGTTTGAAGGCAAGGCTTTCACGCTTTCGGCGCGCTTTGACGGCGTGGAACAGGCGCTCAGCGATGGTGCCCTGCTCCGGGGCGCGCTGCGGCTGGCGCTGCAGCCCGTCAAGGTTCTGGCCGCCATCCATTGGGAAGCGCTGAAGCTTTATCTCAAGGGCCTGCGCCCCACACCACGGCCCGCCCACGGGCGCTTTGCCGCCACCCATCCCAATCCGCCATCCCTGCCACCGCATGTGGAGTTCAGCCCATGATCATCGCGGCCTATGTGTGCACGCTTCTTCTGTTTGTCGGCATTGACCTGGTCTGGCTCATGGGGCCGGGGCGGCCACTCTATGTGGCGGAAATCGGCAGCCTGTTGCGCAGCCAGCCGCTCATGGGCCCGGCCTTTGCCTTTTATGCGCTCTATGCGGCAGGCCTCACCTATTTCGCCGTATGGCCGGGCGTCAGCAACGGCTCCGCCGTGCAGGCGCTGGGCACGGGCGCGCTCTTCGGCCTCATGGCCTATGCCACCTATGACCTCACCAACCTCGCCGTCGTGAACGGC
The DNA here is from genome assembly GCA_046349175.1 of Hyphomicrobiales bacterium. Lineage (GTDB taxonomy): Bacteria > Pseudomonadota > Alphaproteobacteria > Rhizobiales > Aestuariivirgaceae > Aestuariivirga. The sequence continues at coordinate 22,131 of JAXMCS010000016.1, forward strand.
TTCACCACGCGCATCGCCCTCATCGACATGGCCTGGGGCAGCGTGCTCTCGGGCCTGGTGGCGGGTGCGGTGGTGAAGGGTCTCAGCCTCGTCACTTCTGGATGAAGGTGCCACTGCGCAGGTCGTTGAGCGCCTGCTGGATTTCGGCCTGGGTGTTCATGACAATGGGGCCATACCAGGCCACCGGCTCCTTGATCGGCTTGCCGGAGACAAGCAGGAAGCGCACGCCCTCCGGCCCTGCCTGAACGGTGATCTCGTCACCGGAATCAAACAGCACAAGCGAGCGGTTGCCCGTCTGCTCACGCACGTGGAACTCGTGGCCATCCACTTCCTTTTCGGTCAGCACGCCGAAGGGCTTGGAGGCCGCGCGGAAATCACCCGAACCCGCGAAGACATAGGCAAAGGCGTGGCGCTCCACTTCCACCTTCAGGGTGCGCCGCGTGTTGGGCGGCACGGACACATCGAGGTAGCGCGGCTCGGCGGCAATGCCGTCCACGGGACCCTTCTTGCCCCAGAAATCACCGCAGAGGATTTTCACGCTGGTGCCATCATCCTCCGTCACCACGGGAATGTCGGCGCTCTTGATGTCCTGATAGCGCGGCTGCGTCATCTTCAGGGCGGACGGCAGATTGGCCCAAAGCTGGAAGCCGTGCATGCGGCCCAGGCCATCACCTTCCGGCATCTCCTGATGCATGATGCCGCGGCCCGCCGTCATCCATTGCACGTCGCCTGCCCCCAGCCGGCCCTTGTTGCCCAGGCTGTCGCCATGTTCCACCGTGCCCGCCAGCACATAGGTGATGGTTTCAATGCCGCGATGGGGATGCCAGGGAAAGCCCGCCACGTAGTCGGCCGGGCGGTCGCCGCGGAAATCATCCATCATCAGAAAGGGGTCGAAGGGCGTGGTGTCACCAAAGCCGAAAACACGGTGCAGCTTCACGCCGGCCCCTTCCATGGTGGGGCGCGCGGTGGAGATGGACTTGACTGGACGGACAGACATGGGCGGAAGCCTTTCAAAATGGTAACTGTTATTGTTTCCGTATCTAGGCCCCACCTTAACGCATTTCAAGGCAGGAGCTGTGTGGAGCAACTGCATTTCCCGGGCTTCGGCTCGGTGGGCGGGCACATCGGCTTTGACACGATCGAGGTGGGCGACGGCGGCTTCCACACGCCTGCCTATACGCATTACCTGCACCACAAGTATTCCGAGGTGAACTACGCCGATGGCTTGGTGGCGCTGGATTACCTGTTCGGCACCTGGCACGACGGCTCACCGGAGGCGCAGGCGCAAATCGAAGCGCGCTTTGAAAAGAAACGCGCGCGGCTCAATCAAGGGGTATGAAGGGGGCTGTTCTTCCGCCCTTCCCACATAACATTCTTCAATCCGTCATTCCGCAGGCAGAGGCGTTAGGGCCGGAATCATCATTCACTGAACTGCCACTCCTCAATCCGTCTCCTCAGTCCGTCATTCCCGCGACGGCGGGAATCCCGCTTTGAAAAATTCAAATAGAGAGCGCGCGGGTCAATCAAAGGGCGTGAATGGACGGACCATTCTTTCGTCTTCCCCACATGGCATTCTTCAATCCGTCATTCCCGCGAAGGCGGGAATCCCGCTTTGCGTCCTGTGATATGGTCAAAGGTTCCCCCGCCGCTGCCGGAACAGGTTCTCGGGTGGAAGAACAATTTAGTGCACTGTCACCGTAATCCTGTCACCGTAATCCCTTTTGAATACGCATCCACCGCTTCTCCATAAGTCAGCGCGCCTCGAACGGCCCCGGATTCAATTTTCGTGATAACGCCGACAGTTTTCCCGCCGAGTTCCTTCATGACCTCGGAATATTTTTCTATCGTCGCTACAATCGATTCTTTTATAACCTCTGTCGGCTTACCTAACTTCTCAGACATCGTACTCTCTCCCGATCACTTCGCCATCAGTTTTTCATCCAGCCGTACAGTCTTGATGGCGCCTGAATCAAAAAAATAGTTAAGACGGCTAGACTCCCGCTGGTTAACACAGCGCAGGCCCCGAGAATGACAAATTTGTAGTCGGTCTGGGCAAACAAAAATCCCTTTCGCGAATGGGATTCTGCGGCATGCGTGGTGAACGGGACAAAGAAGGGAAATCCGAAAAAGGCAATGCTGAGAACTGCGCCAGGGACCATGCTTATTTTAATCGGTGCGCCGAGCAATTGGCCGCCACTCTTGAGATAATGCCTCCACCACACAAAGAGGATAAGGACGAAAAAATTGACCACTATAGCAACAGACAGACAACCAAACACCGCAAGCTGCCGTTGTGCCTCGCCATGACCAAGTGTTGACTCAGCATACCCAATTGCATCCTTGACCACTGGAATACATAGCAGGATCGGTTTTAAACGTCCGCTGTCCATGAAATTCTGCACGGATTCAGAATAGCTGGTTAAATATGCAGCGAGGTTAGCAAGCAGTGGAAAGCCGAACGCAACCCAGAAGGCAAAGCCCTTCGAATTCAAAATAAATGTATTAATCCAGAATCTAGCCTTAATTTGCTCCTGGGAATCGACACTTGGTTCCCTATGGCCAGCGCCAGCCCTCACATCTCCATGCCGACTGCCGTCATTCATTGCCACGATCAGCTACCCACCAAATGACGACTCTTTTGCGGGATTACGGTGGATTACGGTGACAGTGCACCAAATATCCCTCCATGAAATTTCTCCCGCTTCTTGCGGCGGGACCTTGGCGGGCGCGCTTTTGTGATGATCGCCGCATCGCAACTCCGTCATCCTTGGCATACTTGAGCCTTCCTGCAGCATGTGAGCCATCCTGCAACCCTTAAGGATAGGCCGAGGCTTGCATGCAACTTCAATCGCGTCAAGCGGCGTGGCGGTGTCTGAACACACTCTGGCGCGCAGCGAGGCGCGTTGCGCTTTGTGCGCATGCTCCGGCGCTGTTTCAGCGCAGTGCCTCGTTTGCTGCGCACAAAACCGTCGCCATTCTTGACTGTCGTCGTTTCCGTGCGTTCACCGTCGGCTGTGCCGATCTCGTAGACCGTGGTCACATCGGCGTTCGTGTCGCCGTCCAGGTCCTGGGCCGTTGTGCGGGTTTGCCCGCTGTTCGACACCGTCACCGTGCTGCTGGTGATGACGTGGCCATCCTGGGCCAGGTCCTGTGTCGTCACATTGATGCTCTGGCCGGCATTGGTGGTGCGGGTCTCTCGCGTGTCAAACCAGGTGCCACCCGTGCTGGCCCTGGAAATGGTGACGGTATTGCCATCGGCGGAGGTGACCGTTTCCTGCTTGAAGGTGGTTACGGCGCTCAAGGCATCACTGCCGCTCTTGCGCAGTTCGGTTTCGGTCGTCGTGCCGTCGCTGTTATGGGTGACGGCAATGGTGGTGAGCCGGTCCACCACGCCATCGGGTGTTTGATTCTGGCGCAGCTTTGCTCTCGCGCCGTGTGCCCCGGCGCTCTTTCGCTGCGCATTGTCATCAAAGCTGATGTGGGTGGTGCCGCCATCCGCCGAAACGGATTTGTTGATCGACCAGGTCAGCGCCCCCGAACTGTCATAGGCCTTGCTCACGCTCTCCCGCGTGCCATCGGCTGCGGTGCTCACCGTCTCCGTCACCTTCACGCCCGTGGTGTCGCCCGCCAGCGTGGTGTTGGCCACCACGCCATGGCTGCCATCGGCGCGGCGCCTTGCCCGCGCGCACGCTAGGCTTCGCCACTTCCATGGGGTCCACGCGACCAGAACCGCTGCGAAGCAGGCCAAAAGAAGAAAAAGGAGCACGAAACCGATCATGGGCGGCATATGGGCGGGCGCGCTGGGAATGTCAAGCTTATTTTCCTATATAAGGACAAAACATTGCAAGCTGTCCGTTCCCGCCCCGATTCGCCCTTTGCCGCCCTGTTTCCCGTTCGAATCTCTGCGACGGCGGTGTGACGGGGGCCTAAATCGTCCACAGGACTCAATCAGGGCATTGCCTTTTGGTGCGACGCACGCTTTGGTTGCGCGAAAAGATTTCCTGTCGGCGAGGCTCCTCCCCCTTGACGCTGTCAAGGGTTAACGCACCCTCCTCCACCGCAAACAGATTGTTGGGGGTATTAACCCGCTGGAAGGCTTGTGCTTCCCCCCAGAATCGGATGAATTTCAGTTCATGGACAGGGCCAAACGGCCCTGACACACAATATCTGGTGTTAACTATTCATTAACACACTAGCTATTGACGGGTTTTGGGGGGCGGCTTATTCTCGGCTTCCAAGATCACAAGGCCAAAAGGCTGTTGCCGAGTGGGTCTGCGGGCTGCCTCGAGAGGGGGCTCGCGGTGTTCTGCCTGTGATCGTTGGGGGCGTAAAATCGCCAAAACAGGTTTGGTGTCGAACGCGGGTTGGGACATATCCGTGGGCGTTTCTGCGCGCCCGCGGGTCAAAAAGATTACGGCAAGAGGGCGCGAATTATGAAAATCGAACGTCGGTACACGGTTGCGGGTCAGGATGCCTATGCGGGCATCGAATTCCGCAAGGCGGTGAGCGAAATCAAGAATCCGGATGGCTCCATCGTTTTCCGGCAGGAAGGGATTGAAGTTCCCGCCGCCTGGTCGCAGGTGGCAACCGACATTCTGGCCCAGAAGTATTTCCGCAAGGCGGGCGTGCCCAAGGCGCTGAAGCGCTTCGAGGAGTCGTCTGTCCCCTCCTGGCTGTGGCGCTCCGTGCCGGATGATGCGGCGCTGGAAGGCGTGCCCGAGAAGGACAAGATCACGGGCGAGCGTTCGGCCAAGCAGGTGTTCAACCGGCTTGCAGGCACCTGGACCTATTGGGGCTGGAAGGGCGGCTATTTCGATACGGAAGGAGACGCCCGCGCCTTTTATGACGAGCATTGCGCCATGCTCGCCCGCCAGGTCTGCGCGCCCAACTCCCCGCAGTGGTTCAACACCGGGCTGCACTGGGCCTATGGCATCGATGGCCCGGGCCAGGGCCACTACTATGTGGATTTCGAAACGGGCAAGCTCACCAAGTCCAAGTCGGCCTATGAGCATCCGCAGCCGCATGCCTGCTTCATCCAGTCAATCTCGGATGATCTCGTCAACGAAGGCGGCATCATGGACCTGTGGGTGCGCGAGGCGCGCCTGTTCAAGTATGGCTCCGGCACCGGCTCCAACTTCTCCAACCTGCGCGGCGAAGGCGAAAAGCTGTCGGGCGGCGGGCGGTCGTCGGGCCTGATGAGCTTCCTCAAGATCGGCGACCGCGCTGCGGGTGCCATCAAGTCGGGCGGCACCACGCGCCGCGCTGCCAAGATGGTGGTGGTTGATGTCGATCATCCGGATATCGAAAACTATGTGGATTGGAAGGTGAAGGAAGAGGAGAAGGTGGCTTCGCTCGTCACCGGCTCCAAGATCGTGCGCAAGCACCTCTCCGCCATCATGAAGGCCTGCGTGAACTGCGAAGGCCCGAACGGCGACTGCTTCGAGATTGAAAAGAACCCGGCCCTGAAGCGTGCCGTGAAGGACGCGCGCAAGAACATGGTGCCCGACAACTACATCAAGCGCGTGATCCAGTTCGCCCGCCAGGGCTACAAGGACATCGCCTTCGACACCTATGACACGGATTGGGATGGCGAGGCCTATCGCACCGTCTCCGGCCAGAACTCCAACAACTCGGTGCGCGTCACCGACGGCTTCCTCAATGCCGTGGAGCGCGATGCCGACTGGGCGCTCACCTCCCGCACCTCGGGCAAGATCACCAAGACGGTGAAGGCCCGTGCCCTGTGGGACAAGATTGGCTATGCCGCCTGGGCTTCGGCTGATCCGGGCATCCAGTTCCACTCCACCATCAACGACTGGCACACCTGCAAGGCCTCGGGCGACATCCGCGCCTCCAACCCGTGCTCGGAATACATGTTCCTGGACGACACGGCCTGCAACCTTGCGTCTCTCAACCTCATCCAGTTCAAGAAGGCCGATGGCTCGTTTGATATCGCCGCCTATGAACATGCGGTGCGGCTGTGGACGGTGGTGCTCGAAGTCTCGGTGCTGATGGCGCAGTTCCCCTCCAAGGAAATCGCCCGTCTCTCCTACGAATACCGCACGCTGGGCCTGGGCTTTGCCAACATCGGCGGCCTGTTGATGACCGCCGGCATTCCCTATGACAGCCACGAAGGCCGCGCCATCTGCGCCGCCATCTCGGCCATCATGACGGGCATTGCCTATGCCACTTCGGCTGAAATGGCCAAGGAGCGCGGCACATTCCCGGGCTTTGCCAAGAACCGCGAGCACATGCTGCGGGTGATGCGCAACCACCGCCGGGCCGCTTATGGCGCTGCCGTGGGCTATGAAGGTGTGGCCACGGCCCCCGTGCCGCTTGATGAAAATGATCTCTCGGACAAGTCGCTCGCCAATGCGGCGCGGCGTGCCTGGGACATGGCGGTGGAACTGGGCGAGGCCCATGGCTATCGCAACGCGCAAGCCACCGTTGTTGCCCCCACAGGCACCATCGGCTTGGTGATGGACTGCGACACCACGGGCATCGAGCCAGACTTCGCGTTGGTCAAGTTCAAGAAGCTGGCCGGTGGCGGCTACTTCAAGATCATCAACCAGGCGGTGCCGGAGGCGCTGCGCACGCTGGGCTATCAACCCGCCGACATCGAACGCATCATCGCCTATGCGGTGGGCCACGGCACGCTGGCGGATGCCCCTGCCCTCAACCACGCGCAGCTCCGCGCCAAGGGCTTCGGTGACGCGCAGATCGAGAAGATCGAGGCGGGTCTCGCCTCCGCCTTCGACATCAAGTTCGTGTTCAACAAGTGGACGCTGGGCGAAGACTTCTGCAAGTCCGTGCTCAAGCTGTCGGATGCGCAGTTGAACGACTTCGCCTTCGACATGCTGGCGCACCTCGGCTTCGCCAAGGCCGATGTGGAAAAGGCCAATGTGCATGTCTGTGGTGCCATGACGCTGGAAGGCGCACCGGGCCTGAAGGACGAGCACCTCGCCGTGTTCGATTGCGCCAACCCCTGCGGCCGCATCGGCAAGCGCTATCTCTCGGTGGAAAGCCATATCCGCATGATGGCGGCCTCGCAGCCCTTTATCTCGGGTGCCATTTCCAAGACCATCAACATGCCGAATGACGCCACGGTGGAAGAGTGCAACGCCGCCTACATGCTGTCGTGGAAGCTCGGCATCAAGGCGAACGCGCTCTACCGCGATGGCTCCAAGCTGTCGCAGCCGCTCTCCGCACAGCTTGTGGCCGATGAGGACGACAGCGCCGAGGATGCGGTGGATGCGCTGGCCGCCAAGGCCCTTCCGGCCCGCGTCGAGACCATTGTCGAGCGCATCGTCGAGAAGGTGATCATGCGCGAGCGTGAGAAGCTGCCTGGCCGCCGCAAGGGCTACACGCAGAAGGCCGTGGTGGGTGGACACAAGGTCTATCTCCGCACCGGTGAATATGACGATGGCCGCGTGGGCGAAATCTTCATCGACATGCACAAGGAAGGTGCGGCACTGCGCGCAATGATGAACAACTTCGCCATCGCCGTGTCGGTGGGCCTGCAATATGGCGTGCCGCTGGAAGAATATGTGGACGCCTTCACCTTCACCAAGTTCGAGCCTGCGGGCATGGTGCAGGGCAATGACTCGATCAAGAGCGCCACGTCGATCCTCGACTATGTGTTCCGCGAACTGGCCGTGTCCTATCTCGGCCGCAACGACCTGGCCCATGTGGAGCCTTCGGAGTTCGGCTTCGACTCCCTCGGTAAGGGCGAGAACGCTGACACGGATACGCGTGCGCCCGCACCTGTTCCGGCCCAGCGCTTCCTCTCTGCCGGTTTCGTCCGCAAGACCAATCTCACCAATGTGGTGGTAATGCCGCAGGGGGCAACCGCTTCTGCGTCTCCGGCCACCGCGCTTCAAATGCGCGCGGCGGATTCGCTGGGGGCCCTGGCGTTGGCCACCGAGGTGGTGGAGTCGCGTGTTGCGCTGGCCGCGCCCGTCACCCTGCAGGTGATGGACAAGCGCACGGAAGCCAAGCTGCAAGGTTATGAAGGCGACTGCTGCGGCGAGTGCGGCAACTACACGCTGGTGCGCAACGGCACCTGCATGAAGTGCAACACGTGCGGCTCGACGAGCGGGTGTTCGTGAGGTGATTTACCATGACCATTTCAGCAATGGAACTCGCGCAAATCACCGAGAAGACAATTTCGTCAGCCGCGTGGTTGAATTTTCCGCAGGCGCTCTTGGCGCCATCACCATTCGATCGGAGCAAAGCAGTCGAGTTTAGGCTCGATCCAACAGCTGCACATAATGACTTCCGGCTAAATTTTCGACAAACTTCTTTTGAGTTGTGGGCCCTTGTACTTGGACAAGTGCCACCAGTCCCAGGCGCGCAAAAGCAACTGGACAATATTCCACACGCTAAGTTGTTGGGCATTCGGCACGCACATGCATGATTTTATGGACTTGACCGTCCAACATGTGACGAAGACCACGGCGTTGGCTATCTGGCGTATGTGATAAAACCTCGATTTATCTTTGAATACAAAGTGTCAATGACGAGTGTAGTGAGGTGTCGCCCAATGCCGAAAGATTTACTTGTGGTAGTATACGTGAGGCTGGACGAAAGCAACTTGGACTCCGGTCACTCCGTAACTGGAGTGGTGTCGCATTGGGCCATTGTGGAGTCGGAGGATTTCGATACAATGTGCCCAAAAGGTGCGAGAAGCGAGTTTAGGAAACAGCTTTGGTAGGATAGGACAATGAACAACGTTGTCGTTGTTGGCGACTTTTCACTGAGAAGAAAATATGTCCCACGGGCACGTTACAATCAACTTGGCGACTATGTTGAGTATGTAAGAGAGGAGAAGCCCTTTATAATTCGAAGGATCGATAGTTTCTTGTCGATTGCGGTCGACATCGACACAAGGCGAATCCAAGGGTTTCGGCTAACTGCCTTTAAGAACTTCTACATCAATCATCTGGCGGCCCGGGAAACGCTGCTGCCCAATCAATTTCTGGCCGTCGTTTCGGCAATAGAATTGGCTGCTACCCGGGCCGGTGACCAGATTTTTGGTCCTCTCAAAGATAAGAAATTTGCCTATACAAACGCCTACAACATCGCGGCAGAAGATAGGCTACTACAATTTGTGGCAGTTGCATTAGCCAATGGCGATGTGATTACGCCGTGAGTAGAATGAAGGTTCAATGCGATGAACCCGTGGCGATATAGTCTTTTAGCGTTTGAATGTGACCGGGGCGAAAGCTCCGGCCTTCCTGTTTTCCCCCCGACCCGTCACCCCGATGAAGGCTGGGGTCCCGCTTTGGTGCAGCGATCTCGGTGTTGAAAGCGGGATCCCGTGTCGCGCGCAAAGCATCGCAGGCGATGCTTGCCGCTTCGCGGCAGCGCTTGCACGGGATGACGGCGGGCGGGGCCGGTCTCAAATTCGAGCGGCCCGCCGCTTTGCCTGACCCTCAGTTGCCTCTTCCCTCGCGGACATCCGATGGCGCGAGGCCGAAGCGGCGGCGGAAGCTGCGATTGAAGTAAGAGACATCGCTGAAGCCGCAATCATAGGCCACAGCACTGATCTTCAAGGCCTGCGCGGGATCACGCAGCATGCGGTGGGCCCGCGCCAAACGCTCCCGCAAGACATATTCCGAAAAGCTGGTGCCATCCGCCTCAAACAGCCTTTGTAGGGCGCGGGGTGAACAGTGAAGTGCCGCCGCCACGGCACTGACCGACAGAGCCGGCTCCGCGAGCGCCTCTGCGATCTCCTGCTTCGCACGAAGAAGGCGGGCCGCGCGCAGGCCGCCAAGCCGCGCCTGTTCGGCAGCATCCCGCGTCGCCCCGGTGACAACCGCCATGAGTTCGATCATCTGGCGGGACATCAGATGCGAAAGGTCCGCCTGCCCCGCGTCAGCCGTCCAGCTCTGGCCCACATAAGTTTGCAGCAATGACAGCATGGGCGCACCCGCCGGAATGCGGCGCATGAAAGCCTGGTGCCCATCTGCCACAAGATGCATCAGCCGCGCCTTCGGAAGGCGAAGTCCCATGATTTGCCCCGGCGGCTTGTGGGTGAAAGTCGAGGGGTCTGAGCCCGAAACAAGAATGGCATCCCCATCGCCCAAGACTTCCGCGCGGCCAAATTGCTCAATCAGATGGTCGCCGTGCAAATTGACGAGCAGAACCGCATCGTCGGTGCCATCCTCCACGAGCGGCCGGGTGCGTCGGTTGCGCGAGCCATGCATGCGGCCTTGCATCACCAGAAGGTCAGGCAGGACATTGAAGGCAAGATCTGCTGCGAACGGCATCTCCGGCAGCCTGTCCATTTCATAGCGATAGCCGATGCGATCAAAGCAGGCTTTCAACAGCGCGGGCTGGTCATGCTCCGCGCCCGTCATCACGCTCAGGCGCAGCGGGCCCCGCATGGCGGGCATGGGCCCGCTTCCGGTGATCTGGGCCGGGTCAACGGCAGGCAAGAGGGAGAGATTGAGCATGGCGACATCCGGTTTTGCCCCCGAACATCCCGGGCACCTTTAGCAGTTGTGGAGGGTTTCGCAAAGTCGTGGGCCTGTCGCCACAGTCCAGAACAATGTCACGCCTGTCCAAGACTAGAAGACTCCATGTGCAGAATACTGCGCGCACCAGACGGAGCGCCAGACATGAAGCCGATTGCCCTATGGTTCGTTCTCAGCAATGCCGAACACCATAATCATCAGTCTACGGATCACTTTCCTCTCTGGCTGCGTGTATGGCGCGCGTTTGCGAACAAGAGGAAGCTTAATGATTGTTAACGCAACAAGGCGGCTGGCGCGGCACGCGGCGGGGTGACGCACCCCGCCAAACATGACCAAGAGTTCATCTGCAAAACTGTTTTTGTCAGCTTCGCGTCAGTGGCCGCAAGGCATTCACACGCCATCGATGCACATGACATCGCAAGCAACGAAACAGGATTTTGAAACATGAAGCGCATTCTCATCGCCCTCCCCCTCACCGCCGCTCTCGCTCTTTCGGCCTTCGCCGCCAGCGGCGTGAAGGTGACCAACAACAGCGGCCTGCCGATCGATGAACTCTTCGCCGCCGCGCCGGGCACCACCGACTGGGGCAAGAACCTGTTGGACGGCGTGGCCGAAGGCGCGCTCGACTCGGGCAAGGCCTACAATGTCGCCGGCCTCGCCGATGGCAAGTACGACCTCAAGATCTCGGCTCCCGATGAAGCCGTGCTCTGCACCATGAAGGATGTTGAAGTGAAGGGCGGCGCTGTTGAGCTGACCCCCGACATGGGCAAGGCTGCCAGTTAACACGCTCCACCTGGGGGCAACGGGAAACGGGTAAACTGCCCCATTTTTATCGTGCTGGCCGTTGGGGCCTTGGCGGCCCGCAGCGCCAGCGTGCCGGCCAGCGCAATCAGGCCCATGCCGAGAAATGTGGTGAGGCGCGGCGCGCCGAAAAAGAGATAGCCAAAGAGCGAGCCCCAGATCATGCCCGTGTATTCAAAGGGTGTGACCGATGGCCGCCGCCCGCGCACGCGATAGGCATGGGCCGGCAGGGTTGAACCGATGGCGGCGATAATGCCGCAGAGGCCCATCGAGCATATCCTTGGGGTGGGCACCCCCAGGCCGCATGAAATCGAGACTGGGATGGCCGGGCGGCCAGTCTGCAAGGCCATGACGATAACAGCAAAGGTCAGCACCCCCAGCAGATAGGCGGCGTTCTGATAAAACGACATCACGGAGGCCGACACCCATGGCCCGTGCTTGCGGGCAGAGGATCATGGAATAGGCGCAGGTGGCGAACGACGGTGAAGCAGCAGCGCTGCCGGATTGAAAGGCCGGTGCGGTCGAGAATGACGAAGACGCCGGCAAGCCCCAGCGCCACGGCAGCCCGGCGGCAGGCGCCACGCTCACCCAGCAAGGTCGCTCATCACCGTCACGAACAGCGGCACCATGAAATAGAGGGCAATGGCTTCCGGCCAGGGAAGTGCCGGAAAGGCCATGAAATAACTGGTGTAGGCGCAGAGCAGCACCAGCCCGCGCAGCACCATGATACGCCACTGAGTGTTTCAGCTGGTCAATGCCGCCCGATGTGGCGACCATGGCAACCGCAAGAATGGGAAAGGACACAACGGCGCGCAGGCAAATGGCAAGGGTGACGGCATAGTCGCCGCTGATCGCCTTGATCACCAGATCCTGCGCGGAGAAGATGAGCGCGCCGGGCACAGCGAGGCGATGCCGATCAGATTGTTGCGCGCGGCTGGCTGCATGGGCGGCGTGTCACGCCGCGGCGTAGGCCACGGCGATCTCCGCCGCGACACGGGCGACCTGATGCATCACCAGCCGCAATATTGGCCGCAGAGGCGACGCTTCGGTGATTTCGCTGATGCGCTTCAACAGGAAGGCGTGACGGCCTTGCGCCTTTGACGCCCTGCGCTTCAACCTGCCAGGGCGGGCGTGGGCGGGATTGATTTCAGCGGCGAAATTTCCTGTTCGCCGCGGGAATAGGGTTAGCCACCACCACGCCACCGGCGAGGCCCAGTTGCCACTTCGCCTTCATCGAGGCCGCAGCCTCCGCCGCCTGTCCAGCCGCATGGGCACAGAAAGGCCGCTCTCGCGTGAATAAAAGGCCGGCAACTCATCCGTGCCGAAGCCAACAACGGGCACGCCGTTGGTTTCGAGCACTTCCAGGGTGATCGGCAAATCCAGAATGGCCTTGGCCCCTGCTGTCACCACCGCCACATTGCTGAGGCCAAACTCGTGCAGATCGTTTGAAATGTCGAAGGTGCCATCCGCGCCGCGGTGCGCCCCGCCGATGCCGCCCGTGGCAAACACCGCAATGCCCGCCAGCGCCGCAATGCGCATGGTTGAGGCAACCGTGGTGGCGCCGATCCCGTTCTTGGCCACGATATAGGGAATGTCGCGGGTGGAGACCTTGGCGATGCCGGGGCCGTCTTCGGCAAAGCGCGCCAGTTCCGCTGCACTGAGGCCTGCGCGCAGTTCGCCGTCGATGATGGCGATGGTTGCGGGCACCGCACCGTGCTTTCGCACCACCTGCTCCACCTCACGGGCCATTTCGAGATTCTGCGGAAAGGGCATGCCATGGGCGATGATGGTGGATTCGAGCGCCACCACAGGGCCTCCCGCCACCACGGCGGCCCGCACCTCATCCGTCATCACAACTTTCATGGCGTCACTCCAGGGTCGATGCCGCGCTGCCAATCACCCGGCCTGCCAGTTGCTGGCCTAAGGCGGCAGCATCCGCAAGGCTCAAACCCTCGTAAAGGCCGAAGACCAGCCCTGCAACAGAGGCATCCCCCGCGCCAGTCACATCCACAATGCGGGCAGGCGGCTGCGCATCCACGTGCTCGACATCCGCGCCATCGGAGACAAAAGCCCCTTCTGCGCCTGCATGCAGCACAGCGTTTTCAAGCCCCTTGCCATGGAGGAAAGCGAAGGCATCGGCAATGTCACGGGTGCCGGCCAGGGCTTCCACCTGATCGAAATTGGGCGAGGCCAGAAACACCGGGCCCTCCGCCAGCAGCGCCATGAGCTTGCGGGATTTGGGCACCGAGACGGTTTCAACCACCAGCTTGCCGCGCGCCATTCCGGCGAGAGCCGAAAGCGTGTCCTGCCGGAGATTGCAATCCGCCACCACGAAGCGGGCCGCGGCAATGACCTCAGCATGGGCACGCACATCGGAGGGCTTCAACTCGTCAATGGCGCGCATGTCGTTCATAGCGGTGATCATCTCGCCGTCATGGTCGAGCAGCGCCACATAGGCTCCCGTTGGCAGATGGGTGCGCTGCACGCGCGAAATATCAACACCAGCGGCGGACGTGGCGGCCAGCACCTCTTCGCCATGGGCATCATCCCCAACGACCGAAACAAAGGCCACCTCGGCACCAAGGCGGGCGAGATTGTGGGCGATGTTGCGTCCCACGCCACCTGAGGCGAGTGACACCTCGCCGGGGTTGGAGGTGCCCAGCAGATTGGGCGCAGTTGACTTGGCCTTGATGTCGATGTTGGCGCCGCCAAAGACGATAATGCCGCTCATGGTTCAGAAATCCGTTGGCACTCCGCCCTCGCGCTTGCGGCGCTCGACAAAGGCGGTGAGTTCCTCCGCACGGTCTTCCTCCATCGCGGGCCGGGTGTATTCGGCCAGGGCTTGTTTGTAGAGCGCGTTGGCGCGCTGCGGGGCCTCGGGGCTTCCGGCGGCCAGCCATTGCTGGTTGTTGCGCCAGTCGGAAATCATGGGCGCGTAGAAGGCGTTGGAATAACGCGCCAGGGTGTGCGGCGAACCAAAGAAATGGCCGCCGGGGCCAACCTCGGCAATGGCCTCCACGGCCAGCGCATCTTCATTGATTTCAACAGGTTGCAAGAAGGATTTCACCATCTGAATCAGGTCACAATCCAACACGAATTTCTCGAAGGATGCAACCAGCCCGCCTTCCATCCAGCCGGCACCGTGCATGATGTAATTGCCGCCGCCCATGGTGAGGCCCCAGAGCGAGAAGACGCTTTCGTAGGCCGCCTGGGCATCCATTGTGTTGGCAGCATTGGTGTTGGAGGTGCGGAAGGGCACGTGATAGCGCCGGGCCAGTTGCCCGCCGATGAGCGTGGACTTCATGTATTCCGGCGTGCCGAAGGCAGGGGCACCGGACTTCATGTCCACGTTGGAGGTGAAGCCGCCATAGATGACGGGCGCGCCCTTGCGCACCAACTGGCAGAAGGCGAGGCCGGCGAGGGCTTCGGCATTCTGCTCCACCACCGCACCCGCCACCGTGACCGGAGCCATGGCACCTGCGAGCGTGAAAGGAGTGACGCAGACCGGCTGTTTGCGCGACGACATCTCCATCATGCCGATCAGCATGTTGGGGTCGAGCTTCAGGGGCGAGTTGGTGTTGACGATGGTGGAGAGGAAGGGCGTTTCCGCAAACGCGCTCTCGCTCAGGCCTGAGGCGATGCGGGCCATTTCAATGGCATCGAGAATGCGCTCGCGGCCCAAAGCATAGGCGACGAAGGGTTTGTCGGTGAGGGTGATGATATCCTTCAGCGCCTCCAGGTGGCGGATGGAGGCATGCAGGTCGATGGGCTCCACCGGATAGCCGGAAATGAAATCGATGGCATTGAAGTATTGCCCCATCTTCACGAATTTCTGGAAGTCGGCGCGGTTGCCGCTGCGGCGGCCCGCATCATAGTCGTGGCAGGAGGGCGGGCTGCCCACCGTGCCGAAAACAATATTGGGTCCTCCCACCCGCATGGTGTTGGCAGGGTTGCGGGCGACAACATCGAACTGCGCGGGGATGTGGCTGATCAATTCCTCGATCAGCGCGGGGTCAAAGCGCACCCGCTCGCCTTCGATCTTGCAGCCCTGTTTCTTCCACAGGTCGCGGGCTTCGGGCAGCATGAAATCCATGCCGGTTTCAGCCAAAACCCGCAGCGAGGCGCGGTGGATGGATTCCAGTTCATCGGCGCTGATCAGGTTGACCGGCGGAAAGACGCGGGCACTGAAGCCGCGGGCCATTTGCTGGATGGTGCCACCAGCCGCGCGGCGGGGCGTGTCGCGGCGGCTGCGGCGGCCGGTGGTTTCTGTTGCGTCGGTCATGCGGCCTTGCCTGTATCCTTTGATGTGTCCTTGATGGCTTCCAGCGCGGGATCTGCGGCCACTTGCTTGGCCAGCCAATCCTCGAAACGCTTGATCTTGGGTTTGTTGCGGTGTTCGGCGTGGCAGGCGAAATACCACTGATTGCGGTTCTGGGCGCGCAAGGGGAAGGGCTGCACCAGACGGCCGAGCTTGATTTCCTCCGAGGCGAAGGGGCCGATGGTCATGGCCACGCCCCTGCCCTCGATTGCTGCCTCCTGGGCCAGGATGTAACTATCGACGGCGAGCCGGTTGGTGGGCTTGATGCCTTTCACACCCGCAGCATCCAGCCAGAGCTGCCAGTCTTCCTCTGCTGTGTAGACATCAATCAGCTTGTGCTTTTTCAGGTCTTCCGGCTTCTTCAGGGGATTGTCGCCCTTCAGCAAGGCCGGCGAGCACACGGGCACGAGATAGGACTTGAACAGCGGGCGGTAGTAATGCCCGGCCGCCTTGTTGCGGGCGAGGATGATGCCGACATCCACATTGCGGTCATCAAAGTCCCAATCGAAATAGGAGGTGGAGAGCCTGACCTTCATGTCCGGAAAGCGCCGCTCGAAATCATGCAGGCGCGGGATCAGCCACTTGAGCGCCACGGTGACATAGACCTGCACCGTCAATTCATTGTCGGCCACCGAGGGGCGCACGGCGCGGGTCTGGGCCTCGATCTGGTCAAAGGCATCGCGCACGGCCGGAAAATAGGATTGGCCGCTCTGCGTGAGTTCGGCGCGGCGGGCATCACGGCGGAACAGTTGCACGCCGAGGCGGTCTTCCAGAAGCTTCACCTGATGGCTGACGGCAGAGCGGGTGATTCCCAATTCATTGGCCGCCATGCGGAAGGAGCCGAGCCGTGCGGCTGCTTCAAAGGCCGTGAGGGCGCGGAGGGGTGGAAGGTCGCGTCTGGGCAAGATGGCTCACCATGGGTTTGAAGACCTAGCAATAGCAGTCTTGTTTTCAGGGCGTTAGAGGGCAGATCGCGGCTTGGGGCTGGTCCAGCGTGAATTCTGTTCACCACCTCGCAAATCATGCCCGACTGGCGGATTCTGCCCGCCACGCTATCCTTCGGCCCGCAACACAATCCTTGGAGTGCAGCAGACATGTCGGCAGTGGAAGATCTTTCAAAGCGCCGGGGCGGCCGTGACGCGCGCCGGGCCCTGCGCGCGCAATCCGTGCCCATGGACAAGGCCGCTGTCAGGCCCGGCATGACGGGCGGCCAATACAAGCCGCTGAAGGATGCCGACCTGCCGCGCATCCACGAAGCAGCCTGCAAGCTTCTGGAGACCGTGGGGCTGGGCAGCGCCATCCCCTCCTGCATCGAAGCCATGACGGCCCGCGGCTGCTGGATGAATGACAAGGGGCGGCTGTGCATTCCCCGGGCGCTGGTGGAGGATGTGGTGGCCAAGGCGGCCCGCAACTTCACGCTTCATGCGCGCAACCCGCAATTCGACATGCAACCCTCCGGCAACCGCGTCTATTTCGGCACGGCGGGGGCGGCGGTGCACATTGTGGAACCGGCAACGCGCGAATACCGCGAGTCCCTGCTGGTGGACCTATATGATGCGGCGCGCATTGTGGACCAGTGCGAGCATATCCATTTCTATCAGAGGCCGCTGACGGCGCGTGACATGATCACCGGGCACGACCTCGACATCAACACGCTTTATGCCTGCATTGCCGGCACCCAGAAGCATGTGGGCACCTCCATGGTGGACCCGGCCCATGTGGATGAATGTCTGCAGATCCTGCATGCCGTGGCGGGCAGCGAGAAGGCCTGGCGTGAGCGGCCCTTCGTGTCGCAGTCCAACTGCTTTGTGGTGCCGCCCCTGAAATTTGCCGAAGATGCCTGCCGCTGTCTGGAAGCGGCGGCGCGCGGTGGCATGCCGGTGCTTCTTTTGTCGGCTGCACAGGCGGGTGCCACCTCGCCTGCCGCTCTGGCAGGGACCGTGGTGCAGGCGGTGGCCGAGTGCCTGGCCGGGCTTGTCTATATCAACTGCATCGTGCCCGGTGCCGTGGCAATCTGGGGCCCCTGGCCTTTCGTGTCTGACCTGCGCACGGGTGCCATGTCCGGCGGCTCGGGCGAACAGGCGCTCATCACCTCCGGCTGCGCCCAGATGGGCCATTACTATGATCTCACCGTGGGCTCCGCCGCGGGCATGTGCGATGCCAAGCTGCCGGACATTCAGGCCGGTTATGAGAAGGGCGTGACTGCCGGCATTTCGGCCATGACGGGCATCAACATGATGTATGAGAGTGCGGGCATGCATGCCTCGCTGCTCGGTTTCTGCCTGGAAAGCCTGCTCATCGACAACGACATGCTGGGGGCCATCAACCGCAACATTCGCGGCATCGAGGTGACGGATGAATCTTTGTCCGTCGATGTGATTGCCGATGTCTGCCTCGCGGGCCCCGGCCACTATCTGGGCAGCGAGCAGACCCTGACGCTGATGCAGAAGGATTATGTCTATCCGGCCTTGGGCAACCGCATGAGCCCCAAGGAATGGAACGAGGCGGGCAAGCCCGACATTGTCGAGCGGGCTGCGGCGAAGAAGCGGGAAATCCTCTCCACCTATTATCCCGAGTACATTCCGCGCGACATTGATCAGGCCATTCGGGCAAAGCACGACATCAAGCTGCCGCGCCAGGTGATGGAGCCCGGTGATCCGCGCTGGCAGTAACACGTGATGGAGCACCCGGTTCTGTCCCGCATCCGCCGTGAAGGCTTTGAGCCGCTGGGGTGGTTTGCGCCGGGCGAGGCAGATGGTGTTGCCGCGCGCTTTGTCATTCTGATCGGCAATGCGGGCCCCGCCATGTTCTGGCGCTTTGCCCGGGAGCGCAATCCGCAGCGTGACACGCTGGACGGCTGGACACGCGCTGTGGTGACGCCGCTTGCGGCCGATCTTGGCGCAGAAGCGGTGTTTCCCTTTGATGTGCCGCACCGGCCTTTTCTCACCTGGGCGCGCAAAGCCGGAGCCGGCCATGTTTCGCCGCTGGGCCTCAACATTCATCCCACCTATGGCCTGTGGCATGCCTACCGGGCCGCCCTGCTCTTTCCCGTGGCGTTTGATCTGCCTGAGCATAAGTCAGGCCCGCATCCCTGCGAGAGTTGCGAAGCGAAGCCCTGCTTGTCCACTTGCCCTGTTTCGGCCTTTGACGGGCTTTCCTATGATGTGCGGGTCTGCGGCCGCCATGTTCTGTCTGGCGCAGGTGCCGCCTGTGTCGCGGGCGGGTGTCTGGCACGGCTTGCCTGTCCGGCTGGCAAGGGATACGTGTATGAGCCAGAGCAAATCCAGTTTCACATGCGGGCCTTCAGGGCGGCGCGGGAGAAAGAGATCACGTGAGCTATTCTTTTCTGGCGGACAAACTTGCACGCGGCGAAACCATCATCATTGATGGCGGCACGGGCACGGACATTCAGCGGCGCGGCGCGCCGATGAGTGGCGACACATGGTGCGCCGATGTGAACGCAACCCACCTCGGCATCGTGGAAGAGGTTCACCGCGACTATGTGAAGGCAGGCGCTGATGTGATCGCCGCCAACACCTTTGCCAGCAGCGCGCTCTCCTTCAACTACTACAAGCGTGATGACGATGTGCTACGCCTCGATGCATTGGCTGTGAAGGCCGCAAAAGCCGCAACGGCGGGCACTCCGGTGGCGGTGGCAGGCTCCGTTTCCACCATGCGGCCAGTCTACCCCGGCACGGACCGGACCAACCTCGACTTCAACTGGAGTGAGGCCGATGCAAAGAAGCTCTTCCGGCGCAAGATCGGGAACCTCAAGGCCTGCGGTGTTGATCTCATCATGATGGAAATGATGCGGGATGCTGACTTGTCCTTGTGGGCCTGCCAGGAAGCCATGGCCTCGGGCCTGCCGGTGTGGATTGGCATTGCGGTGGAACGGCGTGAAGATGGTGAAATATCGGGCTTCGGCCGCAGCGATTCCTTGCTCAAGGACTTTGCGCCACGTCTCGCAGCGCTGAAACCGGACCTCATCAGCATCATGCATACGTCGCCCGAAGACACGGCTGCTGCTTTGGAGATTGTGCGGCAATCATGGCACGGGCCGCTCGGTGCCTATCCGGAAAGCGGATATTTCAAATCGCCCGACTGGGTGTTCACGGAGATCACGCCGCAGGATTTCGTTGCCATCGCGCGGACGTGGCGAGAGGCAGGGGTCTCGGCCTTGGGCGGCTGCTGCGGCATCGGGCCAGAACACATTGCCTTGCTGGCGAAGGAGATGCGGACATGACAAAAGGGTCTTGCCTGTGCGGTGGCGTTTCATTCGACATCACCGGCCCCTTGCGGCCCGTGGTCATGTGCCATTGCACGCAATGCCGCAAGCAGTCCGGCCATGTGGGGGCCTTCACCGCCTGTGATGACAAGGACCTGCACTTTACGTGCAAGGACACGCTGGCCTGGTATCGCGCCAGTGATCTGGCGGGGCGCGGCTTCTGCAAGAACTGCGGCTCGCTTCTCTTTTGGAAAGGCGATGGCAAAGACTATATTTCCATCACGGCGGGCTCGCTCGACAAGCCCACGGGGCTTGCCGTTGAGGGGCACATCTACTGCGCCGACAAGGGTGACTATTACGAGATCAAGGACGGCGACTACCAGCTGCCGCAGGGCTGAACTTCAGGTGCGCTTCGCCATTTCAGTTGCCAGTTCGCCATACCCAGTGAAGCGGTATTCATAGCCGAGACCCAGCTTCTGTGCTGCGGCCTGGGCCATGCGCTCCAGCGGCTCATCCTTGGTTTGGGCCAAATAGACGATTTTCGTGTAGTTGCCGAAATAATCCTTGAGTAATTCGGGGTGGACGTCGAGGCCAAGGCCCTTCCACACCAGCTTGTCGAAATGCCGCGCCAGATAGTCGGTGAGGAAAAACGCGGTGATGTCTTCGTCAGCGTGGCTGGCAAATTCCGCATTGCCACTGAAGAAAGCATAGCAGTGGGGGCCATCGAGGCGCTCCACCTTTTCCTCGGCGAGCATCCGGTCAATGTCGCCGCCTGTGCCGCAATCGCCGTAAAGCACGAAGATGCTGGCGTATTGGCCCTTCGCCTCGCGGATTTTCTCGCGCAGGGCGGGCACGATCAGCTGTGGGGTGTTGTGCCACTTGGCCGGCAGGCACTGGATGTCGAAGGCAGTCCACTTGTTGCGTTCAATGAGATCCACAACTTCCCGCGCCAGCGCACCGCAGGCCAGCAGAAGCACGCGGGCCTTGCCGGAGCGGAACTGCCAACGGTCGGACGGCTGAAGGTCGAGCGCATCTTGCGCCGGGGTTTGCGGGTTCATCTGCACATTCTGGCAGGGGCAGGAGCGGGAATCCAGCGCCACATCTTCAGCGCTTGTTTACCACGGGGTGAGGTGTGGCAACATCAGGGGCACATGCCTACAATTTTACGCAAACACTTGAACAGCCGTTAAAGCCGCATCGCTATTACAGGCACATGTTCACAAGGCAACGGGCCTTCGGGCAACGGCATGTGAGCAGGTGCAGTCAAATCAAGAGTTGGAGTTTCAACATGAAGAAGTTTTTCAAGAACGAATCCGGCGCCACGGCCATTGAATACGGCCTGATCGCCGCTGCCATGGGCCTCGCCCTTGTCACCGTGATGCCGACCCTGGGCGGCGCCGTGACCGCTTCGTTCTCGTCTCTCGCCGGCCACATCTCGTCCGGTACGTAATCGGTTTCCCCCGGGCGCAATCGCTGCGCCCGGTGACTCCAGCAGAAGGGCATTCCCGCCAGGGGGTGCCCTTTTTGCATTGCTGACAGTGCCCTTGCTGCACGCTGCAGCGTTTTCGCGCGGTGAGATCGGTTTGCGCACTTGAGCCACAACCACAGCGGCAGCAAATTGTGGAAAACTTTACCATGTTGCTGAAAGCCGTGCCGCGCGAGCCCGAATGCAGCAAGTGCGACCCAATCTTTTCAGACCGCGTTAAGTCCTCCGGGCTACCTTACTCACATGTTCACGGGGGCCAGAGCAACAAGCCCGGGCACAATGTGTGGACAGGTGCAGTAAGTAAGAGTTGGAGTTTCAACATGAAGAAGTTTTTCAAGAACGAATCCGGCGCCACGGCCATTGAATACGGCCTGATCGCTGCCGCCATGGGCCTCGCCCTCGTCACCGTGATGCCGACCCTGGGCGGCGCCGTGACCGCTTCGTTCTCGTCTCTCGCCGGCCACATCTCGTCCGGTACGTAATCGGTTTCCGCGTCCAGTCAGGACGCAAACAGTCAGGAAAGGCGCTCCCTTGCGGGCGCCTTTTTTGTTCCTGTTTGTACAAACCTAACCACGCCTAGGGATTACATGGCAGCCATGGCGGATTGGGCAACTGCAAGCGATTCCTTTCAGCCCTTCTTAATTGCCGCCGTCTAGTTTTACGCCATGTTCACGACTGCTCCTTGGGAGCAACGCAAAATCATCGTGGGCAGGCGCACAAAAATCAGAGTTGGAGTTACACCATGAAGAAGTTTTTCAAGAACGAATCCGGCGCCACCGCCATCGAATACGGCCTGATCGCCGCTGCCATGGGCCTCGCCCTTGTCACCGTGATGCCCACCCTGTCGGGCGCCGTGACGGCCTCGTTCTCGTCGCTGGCCGGCCACATCTCGTCTGGCACGTAACAGTTTTCGCATCCCTACGGGGCATGCAAGAGGTTGAAAGGCGTCCGTCCGCGGGCGCTTTTTTTCACCCCTCAAATCATTCAAATTCAACCTTTTGTATAGGGTTCCGGTTTACCTTGGCGTCCTGAACACATGCCACGCCAAGGGAACCGACATGTTCAAAAAGTTCATCAAATGTGAATCCGGAATTGCCGCCATCGAGTTCTTGCTGATTGCATGTGTGATGGCGCTGGTGCTGATCGGCGTGATGCCGCGGATTGCCACCTCATCGACAGACAATTTCTCGTCGCTCGCCGGGCATATCTCCTCCGGCACCTGATTCAGGAGACTGCTGCACAAACAAAAAGGGGCGCCCTGCCAGGCAGGACGCCCCTTGAATTGTTTGCCTCTGCGGATGCTCAGGCCATCTGGTTGTGCTTGCGGGCCATGAAGCTCTTGGCGGTTTCCACTGCCACGGCGGCATCGCGGCAATAGGCGTCCGCACCGATGGCCTTGGCGAAGTCCTCGTTCAGAGGGGCACCGCCCACCAGAACGGTGTAATCGTCGCGGATGCCCTTTTCCTTCATCGTGTCGATGACGACCTTCATGTAGGGCATGGTGGTGGTCAGCAGGGCCGACATGCCGAGAATGTCCGGCTTGTGCTCTTCCATGGCGGCGAGATATTTCTCGACCGGGTTGTTGATGCCGAGGTCGATGACCTCGAAGCCGGCGCCTTCCATCATCATGCCGACAAGGTTCTTGCCGATATCGTGAATGTCGCCCTTCACTGTGCCGATCACCATCTTGCCGAGGCGCGGGGCACCCGTGGCGATGAGCAGCGGCCGGAGGATGAACATGCCCGCCTTCATAGAGTTGGCGGCCAGCAGCACTTCAGGCACGAAAAGAATGCCATCGCGGAAATCGACGCCGACAATGCGCATGCCCTCAACCAGGGCCTCTGTCAGCACTTTATAGGGGGCCCAGCCGCGAGCGAGCAGGATGTTGACGCCCTCCTCGACCATTTCCTTCAGGCCGTCATACAGGTCGTCGTGGATCTGCTGGACAAGCTCCTCGTCGTTGAGGGTGTTCAGGTCAAGATCGCCATCATCACTCATGGGCCGATGCCTCCAGAATATTTCCCGCCAGACTAGACCGCTCCGCGGCGGCAACACCTGCCCGGCACGACGCAGGCTTGCCGGAAAGCGACCGCAGTGACAAGGTCTTATCTTCTCACCAAATCTCCGCTAATGGGGCCACCTCAGCTCAAGCCAGTGGTGCCCCATGTTCGATGTTGCGGCCATCCGCCGCCAGTTCCCTGCCCTGCCGATCCACGATCATGGTGCTCCCCGCATCTACTTCGACAATCCCGCGGGAACACAGGTGCCGCAGCGGGTGATTGACCGGACGGTGGAGGCGCTCGCCGCCAAGAATGCCAATCTGGGCGGCTATTTCCGCACCACGGTGGAAGCGGGCCAGCTGGTGGACGAAGCCCATGCCGCTGTGGCCAGCCTTTATGGCGCGGCCTCGCCAGACGAAATCGTCTTCGGGCAGAACATGACCACCCTCACCTTCCACATGTCGCGCTGCCTGGGGCGGCGCTTCAAGGCAGGCGACGAAATCGTGCTGTCGCGCATGGACCATGACGCCAATATTTCTCCCTGGCTGTTGCTGGCGGAGGACAAGGGCCTGACCGTGCGCTGGATGGATTTCGATCCAGGCACCTATGAATTTGCCGATGATGCGCTCACCAAGGTTCTCAGCCCACGCACGCGGCTGGTGGCCTTCGGCTATGCCTCCAACTGCACGGGCACCATCAATGATGTGGAGCGCTTCTGTGCGGAGGCCAGGGCGGCAGGTGCCCTTACCTATGTGGACGCGGTGCAATTCGCGCCGCATGGGTTGGTGGATGTGCAGGCTTTGGGCTGCGATATTCTGGTGTCCTCGGCCTACAAGTGGTTTGGCCCGCACATGGGCATTCTCTGGGCGCGGGAAAGCCTGTTGCGGGAGACCTTTCCCTACAAGGTGCGCCCGGCAGGGCACCGGTGGCCACCTTTTGAGACCGGCACGCTGCACGAGGGCATGGCGGGAGTGCTGGGCGCGGTGGAGTATATCGAGTCGCTGGGAACAGGCCCCACACGGCGCGCCCGCATTGCCTCGTCCTGGGCGGCCATGGGAACACTATGAGCGAGGCCTCACCGCCCGGCTGATTGATGGCTTGCGGCCGCTCAAGGGCCTCACGGTGCGGGGCATCACATCGTCCAATGCCCAGCACCGCCGGGTGCCCACGGTGTCTTTCACGGTGGAGGGCCGTGACCCCGAAGTGATACAAGGCGCTGGCGGCGCAGAACATCTTTGTGTGGTCCGGGCACAACTATGCCATCGAGCCTGTCGCGCATGGGCCTTGCGGACAAGGGCGGCGTGCTGCGCGTTGGCCTGCCCACTACAACACGGCTGACGAGGTGGACAGTTTCCTCGCAGCCCTCTCCCCCATCATTCGCTAGGAGCACCGCATGGCCACCCGCATCGCCGTTGTCGGCATTGGAAAGATTGCCCGCGACCAGCACATTCCCTGCATCGCCAAGAACCGGAACTTCCAGCTGGTGGCGGCTGTGAGCCGCCATGCCACGCTGGAAAATGTGCCGTGTTTTGAATCGCTTGCAGCACTTCGCTCATCCAAAATCAAAGTTGATGCGGTGGCGCTGTGCACGCCCCCCGCGGTGCGGCTGGCCATGGCGCGGGAGTGCCTGGATGCGGGCTGGCATACGCTGATCGAAAAACCGCCGACCCCCACCGTGGGCGAGCTTCTGGCCATGGAGACTTACGCGAAGAAGAAAAAGCGTGTGCTCTATGCCACCTGGCATTCGCGCTACAACAAGTCGGTGGACATGGCGAAGGCCAAGCTGAAGGGTAAGCACGTCAACTTCCTGCGCGTGACCTGGAAGGAAGACGTCAACAAGTGGCATCCGGGGCAGGCGTGGATCTGGCAGCCGGGTGGCTTTGGCGTGTTTGATCCGGGCATCAATGCGCTCTCCATCGTCACCAAGATCATGCCGGAAGCTATTTTCGTCGAAAGTGCCACGATCGAAGTTCCTTCCAACTCGGCGACGCCCATTGCCGCTGATATTCGCTTCAAGCGTGGCGATGGCGCTGCGGCAGATTTGTCGGCTGCCTTCGACTGGCGGCAGGAAACAGGCGAAACCTGGGAGATCGAGGTCGGCACGCGCGATGGCCTGCGCCTGCACTTGAAAAACGGTGGCTCGGTGCTGGTGGTGAACGGCAAGACGGTGAACGAGGCCGTGTTGCACGAAATACGAGGACATCTACACCAAGTTCGCGCGCCTGCTGAAGGCGAAGAAGAGCGAGGTGGATGCCACGCCGCTGCAACTCGTTTCCGACTGCTTCATGCTGGGCAAGCCCGTGGTGCTGCCTGCCTTCACCTGGCGGTGAGGATCAGTTCCGCCGCAGCTTCTCGATGCTGCTCACGGCCACTGCGATGATGATGATTGTGCCCACCAGCACATCGCGCACGTAGCTGTCCACTGAAAGCTGGGTGAGGCCGTTGGAGAGAATGCCGAGAATGGCCACACCCACCAGCGTGTGCAGCGCGCGGTTCGCCGTGGCGGGTCATGGTCATGCCCAGAAAGACGGCGGCAATGCCATCCAGCATGAGCCCTGCCCCTTGCGTGGGATTGGCGGAGGCCACACGGCTGGCATACATGAGGCCCGCCACCGCCGCGCCAAAACCTGTGATCATGAAGGCCGTGAGGCGCACGCGCTTTACCGCCACACCGGCGAGCCGGGCCGCTTCCGTGCTGCCGCCCATGGCATAGAGGTGGCGGCCAAAGACCATCTTCTGAAGCGTGAACCAGACCAGAAGCAGTGTGAGCAGCGACACAAGTGTAAGGCTTGGCACACCGAGAAGGCCTGATTTGGCAACCGCCGAAGCTTTCGGGGAATGTCGGCCCCAAAAATGGTGGTGCCGTTACAGATGATGAAGGCAAGCCCGCTGAACACGGTGAGCGTGCCCAATGTGGCGACGAAGGGCAGAATGCCGAGATAACTTACGAGCGCGCCATTAACAGCGCCGCCTGCAAGGCCCGTGGCCAGCGCAAGAGCCACCCCCAGCGGCACCGAGCCCGTGTCGCGGAAAATGACAGCGGCCACCACGCCCGCCAGGCTCGCCATGGAGCCCACACTCAAATCGAAATCCCCCATGGCCATGACAACCGTCATGGCAAAGGCGACAACCGCCAGCATGCTCACCTGCTGGCTGATGTTGGCGAGATTGCGGGGCGTGATGAAGGTGGTGGGCAGCAGGGCCCAGAACACCAGCACCATCAGCCTGAAACAGAGAAGCGTGCCGTAGCTTTTCATAAACTGCGGCACGCGTGCGATTGTTGTTCAGTCTCGTCCGTCAACAGAAGGTCAGTCTTTCACGTTGGCGGATGTGATATTGGTCGGCACGTAGATCACGCTCTGCTTGATCTTCTCGCCGCCGAGGACGCTTCACCGCATCTGCCGTGGTGCTGCCGATGCCCTTGAAGTCCTGCGCCATGGAAGCCTCGAAGCTGCCGCCCTTGCCGATGGCTTCGCGGGCCTGCGGGTTGGCATCGATGCCGGTGATGACAATGCCTTCGTCACCACGGCCCGCCGCTTCAATGGCCTGCAGCGCGCCAAGGGCTGGCTGGTCCCAGGCGGCCCAGACCGCGCTGATCGAGCCCTTGTCCGGATGGGCGGCGAGAATGGCTTCATCTTGGCGCGGCTGTCGGCAATGCCGCCGTCCTTCACGTCCGGCGTCACGCGGTCAACAATCTTGATGCCGGGATTGTTCTTGAAGATGGCATCGGCAATGACACCGCGTTGCTGCACCGGCGGGAAGGCATCGAACACGAACATCACCACATCGCCCTTGCCGTTCAGGCGGTTGGCCACATAGGCGGCGGTGTCGGCGGCCATGGAATAGCCGTTGGAGGTGACGTTGGTGACAAGTCCCGGATTGGCGCCTGCATCCATGCCGAAAACAGGGACGCCGCGGCCTTGGCGGCATCAAGGCCGGCCTGCACCTGCGAGGGATCGACATTGATGACGATGGCCGAAACCTTCTGGTTGGCGGCATCTTCAATGCGGCCCACGGCGGCGGCCACATCTCCCTGGTGTCCACCACATTTACCTCCCAGCCGTATTCCTTGGCCTTGGCCTGGAAGGCTTCGGCATAGAACTGCGTGCCGGGCTGGGCCAGATAGGGCGTGATGAGGGCAATTTTTTCGCCCGCGGCCTGGGCCAGGCCGCTGGATGCGGCCATGGCGGCAACAGCGGCCAGACCGACGATGCTTCTGCGTGAGAACTTCATGTGACGTCTCCTGAATTGATACTTGTGTGCGATGCTGAGGTGAGCATAACCACACCAAAAAAGGCAAGAGGTGCAAATGCTGGTGGGCATTGACGTGGGCACAACCGCTGTGAAAGCCGCCCTGCTGGATGAAACTGGCACAAGCCTTCGCCAGCATGTGGCACCCTATGGTACGAACCGCCCGCACCCGGGGCATGTGGAGCAAAACCCCGCCGACTGGATGAAGCATGTTTTGGCCAGCCTCGCGGCCTTTGACGGTGCGAGCATTGCGGGCGTTGGCCTGTGCTCGCAGGTGAACACCCATGTGTTCGTGGACGCGCAGGGCCAGGCGCTGCTGCCGGCCATGACCTGGCAGGACGTGCGTTGCGCCAGTGTTGCGTCGGAGCTGGATGGTCGCGTTTCCATCGCGGACAAGATTACGTGGTGGGGCGCGCCGCTGCCCATTGATGCCAGCCATGTGCTGGCGCGCATGCTCTATGCGCAGAGGCATCACCCGGAGGAGTGGAAGAACACGCGCTGGGTGATGGCACCGAAGGACTACTGCATCTTTCACCTGACGGGCAAGGTGACGGCGGACCCGATGACCTGTTTTGGGCTGGTCGATCAGAACTTGCAGCCCATTGCCGCGCTCATTGATCTGGTGGTCGGTGCGGAAGAGCGCCTGCCGCCCATTCTGCGGTTTCACAACATCGGCGGGCCGCATCCGGACGGGCCTGCCTTGCGGCGCGCCCATGGTTGTGGGGGCCATGGATGCCTGGTCCGGCCTGTTTGGTGCAGGCGTGAGTGCCGAGGGTGAGGGGCTCTATCTCAGCGGCACGAGCGAGATTCTGGGGATCGTATCTTCCAGCAAGGTGCCCACGCCGGGGGTGATTGCCTTTGCCAAATGCGAGGGACTGGTGCTGCATGCGGGGCCCACGCAATCCGGTGGCGCATCAGTGCAGTGGCTGGGGCGGCTTCTGGGCAAAACGCCTGCGGAGATTTCCACACTGGCGCGGCGGCAGACCTGCGCCATGTGCCGCTGTTCCTGCCGCATCTGGAAGGCGAGCGCGCGCCCTGTGGGATGCCACATCGCGCGGGGCCTTCTCCGGCATGTCTTCATCGACAGGACCGGCTGAGCTTGCACGGGCTGTGCTGGAGGGTGTCGCCTATTCGGCGCGGCTGGCGTTTGAGGCGCTGGAGCAATCGGCGGTGCTGGCCCGCGGTTGTTCACCATTCCGGCGGCGGGGCAGCGTCTGATGTGTGGGCGCAGATCAGGGCTGATGTTCTGGCGCGGCCCTTGAAGCGCACGGCCATGCGCGATGCGGGTGTGCTGGGCGCAGCACTGATGGCGGGCGTGGGCGCGGGCATATACGCAGCATCGCCAAGCGGCCCAGCGCTTCGTGCAGTTCGATCACACGTTCACGCCTGATGCGTCACAACTTGCCAGGCATGACGACAGGTTCGCGCGCTTGCGCCGCTGCATGGCGCTGAAGTTGGTAACCAGCCCCTCCGCCGCTCGCGGCGGGCCGCGCCATCCGCGGCCTTGTCCACACCCTTCGCCAGTTCCGACACGGGGCCGAGCGAGGTTTCGATCAGTTCCAGCGTGGGGCGCGGGCCCTTCTCGCTCGTTTCCAGGGCGCGGCGCATGGACGCGAGATGTTCCGGCGAGGTGCCGCAGCAGCCGCCGATGATGCGGCGCTCCGGCATTGCGGGCAATGCGGGCATAATCCGCCATCAGTTCCGGCGTGCCCGTGTAGTGGATCTTGCCATCCACATATTGAGGAATGCCGCAGTTGCCCTTGGCCACGACAACCGCATCGGGCCGCGCTTCCGTGATGCCCATGACGGTTGCCACAAGCTCCGAAGCGCCGACGCCGCAATTGGCCCCAATGGCAACAGGCTGGGTGGGCAATGAGGCGGTGAGCGCGCCAAAAGCCTTGGGCGTGATGCCCATCATGGTGCGGCCGTTGGTGTCGAAGCTCATGGTGGTGACAATGGGAAGCCCCGCCTGCGCTGCCCCTTCCACTGCGGCGCGGAGTTCTTCCTCCGACGACATGGTTTCAATCCACAACACATCAACGCCGCCGTCCTTCAGCGCCATTGCCTGCTCGGCGAAGGCGGCAACGCCTTCCTCATGTGGAAGCGTGCCCACCGGCATGAAGATTTCGCCCGTGGGCCCGATGGAGCCTGCGACATAGACATCGCGGCCTGCGGCGTCTGCCACCACGCGGGCGTTCTTTGAGGCGGCCACGTTCAATTCATGCACGCGGTCCTGCGCGCTGTGCAGCTTCAGGCGGTGGCGGTTGCCGCCGAAGGAATTGGTGAGAATGATGTCCGCGCCCGCCTCTACAAAGCGGCGGTGCAGGTCCTGCACTTTTTCCGGATGTTCGAAGTTCCACATTTCCGGCGCGTCACCGGAGACAAGACCCATCTGGAAATAATTGGTGCCGGTGGCGCCATCGGCCAACAGCCAGGGGCGGGTGGCAAGGGCTTCCGTGAAGGACTGGCGGGGCATGGGTCACCTCAAAATCTATATAAAGATTCCTTTATATAGGATCAGCGACCAGCGCAAGACAAAGCACCGGTGCGTTCTGGCCAGCTTATGCGAAATTCACAGTGGTGCCAAAACACTTCACCAGTAGCGTCCAGTCCAAATTGGACCTATGGTGGGTCCAGTTATTTCTCCTTCCGGCTTTGGGGCATCATGCGCGACTGGCTTATCCATCTCAAAAGAACTGAATTTTCCAGCCTGCAGTCGCAAATCCGCGAGGCGCTGGTCTCGGCCATTCTCGACAAGAAGCTGGACCAATCCGAGCCCATCCCTTCCACGCGGAAAATGGCGAAGTCTCTCGGGGTTTCGCGCAACACGGTGGTGCTGGCCTATCAGGGCCTGCTGGATGACGGTTATCTGGTGGCCCGCGAACGCTCCGGCTACTACGTCGCGGACAAGGCGCTGGAAGACAGCGCCACCACGGCGCGGCCGGTCATTCTCAAATCCAATGCCCAGTCACAGGTGGATGTGTCGCGGCTGTTGAAGACGCGGCCCTCGCAGCAAGAGAACACCCACAAGCCACTGAACTGGCAGGACTATCAATATCCCTTCATTTATGGGCAGGTGGACCACACGCTGTTTCCGCTGGCGGAGTGGCGGGAATGCACGCGCCAGGCCCTGGGCAAGAAGTGGCTGGGGGCCTGGACCAATGATTCCTGGGAGCATGATGACCCGCTGCTGGTGGAGCAAATCCGCCGCCGCATTCTGCCCCGCCGCGGCATCATGGCGAGCGATGACGAAATCCTGATCACGCTGGGTGCGCAGAACGCCCTGTTCCTGCTGAGCGAACTGCTGATCGACCGCACATCCAAACTGGGCATGGAAGACCCGGGCTATCTTGATGCGCGCAACATGTTCCGCCTCAAGACCGACCACGTGAAGCTGCTGCCGGTGGACGACAAGGGTCTGGTGGTGAACAACGGGCTCGATGGCCTCGACATGGTGTTCACCACGCCCAGCCACCAGTTTCCCACCACGGTGACCATGCCGCTGGAGCGGCGCATGGCGCTTCTGAAAAAGGCGCATGAGCAGGACTTCCTCATCATCGAGGACGACTATGAGTTCGAGACGAATTACGTGAACGAACCCTGCCCCGCCCTCAAGTCACTCGATGATGATGGCCGCGTCATTTATGTGGGGTCGCTTTCCAAGACCCTGTTCCCCGGACTGAGGCTCGGCTTCCTCGTGGGGCCGAAGGCGCTGGTGGCCGAAGCACGCTCACTGCGCCGTCTCATGGTGCGTCACCCGCCCAACAACAACCAGCGGGCCGCAGCACTGTTCCTTTCGCTCGGACACCATGACACGCTGATCCGCCGCCTGCATAAGGCCTATCGCACGCGCTGGGAAATCATGGGCCGGTCGCTGGGCGAATACATGCCCATGTCATCGCGCAACCCATCCTTCGGCGGCACGGCCTATTGGGTGAAGGGCCCGGACAAGCTGGACAGCGAAAAGCTTTACAAGACGGCGCTGGCCAAGGGCTTGTTCATCGAACCCGGGCGGATTTATTTCGGCGGGGCCAAGCAGCCCGGCAACTACTTCAAGCTCGCCTTTTCCTCGATCGACGAAAAGAAGATCGAACCCGGCATCAAGCTTCTGGCGGAAACCATCAAGGCGCAGGCCTGAGCCGCATGGAGTTTCCACAGCAAAGCCGGAAGCTGGCCGCCATTACCGTGATTGCCTCGGTTGGCCTGGCAAGCGCCCAGGACGCCATTGTGAAAGGCGTGAGCCATGACCTGCCGGCCTATGAGGCGGTGATCTTCCGTGGGCTTGTGTCCACGCCAATCCTGTTGGCCTTTCTGCTCTGGCGCGGCGGGGCTGGAAAAATCTGGCCGCAGCAGCCGGGGCTTGTGGCGCTGCGCTCGCTGATCCTGTGTTCGGCTTATTTCGCCTTTGTGCTGTCCATTGCCACGCTGCCCATCGCCACTTCGGTGTCGATCTACTTCATCATGCCCTTCATCGTGGCAGCGCTCGCGGGCCGCGGCCTTGGCGAAACGGTGAAGCCGCATCGCTGGATTGCCATCTCCATCGCATTCGCCGGCATGATCATCATGGTGCATCCGGGCAGTGCGGCGTTCCAGCCTGCGGCCCTGCTCGCGCTCTATTCGGCGGTGGGCTACGCCATCGGCCAGATGATCGGGCGGCATCTCGCCTTGCGCATGGAACCCGCCGTGATCGCCAACTGGCAGAATTTTTTCTATCTCGCCGTGGCGCTGCTCATCGGGCTACTGGTGCCCTTTGCCAAATCGGCCAGCATCAGCAATCCGTCCCTGGCGTTTCTTCTGCGGGACTGGACCTGGCCCAACATGGAGCAGACTCTGCTGCTCTCGGCCATGGGGGTGCTGAGCGCCCTTGCCTCGCTCGGCTACATCCATGCCTACAGGCTGGCGGAAGCCAATTTCGTGGCACCTTTTGAATATACGGCCCTGCTTTGGGCCATCGGCTATGGCGTGGTGTTTTTTGGCGATGTGCCGGATGCCGCCAATCTCATCGGGGCGGGAGTGGTGATCTGTGCCGGGGTCTGGATGTTGCGCAAGGACCAACAGCTTTCAACCTGAGGGCGCTGGGCGGAGGCAATTCTGTGGCCTTCGGGCCACAGTTTATGTGGAAAATCCGCGGGTTTTTCGAAGGCGTGGGCCTGCCCTTTCTTAATGAAGCGTTAATCCCTAGAAGACCTGCCCGGGGGCACGGACGGGTTTGTAATGGCGACGGCTCCAAAATTTTCATGCGTTCTGGTCCTGGGATGCTGCCTTTTTCCTTTCTCTGCTTTGGCTGGCGAAAAGCCCGTCTCCAACTGGACGGGCTGGCATGGCGGCATCGGCGCGGGCTATGGCATGCTCGACCACACGCTCTCGGGCGCGGTGGATGCGGGCGGCGGGCCTTTCACTTTTGCGGGGTCCGGCAAGCTGACTGGCATCGCCGGTGAGGGCGGCCTCCTGTCAGCCGAGTTCGGCTATGACCAGGTGATCGGCAACGGAATTCTTTTGGGCGCTACGGCAGACTACACGCGCTCCAGCATCAGCACTGATCTGAATTTCGATCCGGTGGTGGGGCAATTGCAGGCGTCCGATGCCATCAGCCTGCTTGTGCGGGGCGGCCGCATCATCAACGACAATACGGTACTCTACAGCCTTGCAGGCTGGACGCACACCCGCATGGAAGGTGATGCATCTGCCGCGGGTCTGTTCGCCGGCAGCTACAACTACGCAACCAACGGATTGACCCTGGGCGGGGGTGTTGAAACTGCCATTGCCGACAACTGGACGCTCAAGTTTGAACACCGCATCACATACAACGGGCGCAAGACACTGCTTGACGATGATCTTGATCTTGGCGGCTTTGGCACCGCCAATCTCGTGGTTGGGGAGCGGGTGCATGAACAAACGGCGCGCATCGTGTTGTCCTATCGGCCAGGTATTGTTGCGCCCCAGTTTTCAGGTGAAGACCTGTGGACGGGTTTCCGTGTTGGCGGGGCCGCGGGCTACGGCATGGTGAACCATGTGATCGCCAGCCCAGCTTCGCCCGACTCCTTTAGCGGACTTGGCGGTGAAGGTTTCCTTGGTTCGGTTGAAGCGGGATATGACCAACTGGTGGGTGAGCGGCTGGTGCTGGGGGCGCAGGCGGACTATACCTATAGCGATATCAGCACAAAGCTGTCTGCAACCGATGGCACGGACTCGATTTCTTTCAAGGCACAGCCCACCCACAATGTGAGCCTGTTGGCGCGAGCGGGCGTGCTGACTTCTCCCGACGTGATGTTCTATGGCATTGGCGGCTGGACGCACAGCCGCTTTGATCTTGGTTTCAGCATCACTGGCGATCCGCCCTTGAACGAGCATCACAGCCTTAACGGCCTCACCCTGGGCGGCGGCGCAGAAGTGCAACTGAACGACCGCTGGAGCTGGAAGGCCGAATACCGCTACACGGATTATGAAGACTGGGACGCGCTTGACCTGGGTGCGGTGAAACTGCAGAACAACATCCAGTCCGTTCGGACCACACTGGCCTATCACCTTTAGGGATCATTCCACCGGGAAGCCTGCATTGGCCTTCACCGTGCGCAATGCCAGCGACGACTGGATGCGCTGCACGTCCGGCAGGCGCGCCAGTCTTGTGCGGTGGATACGTTCGTAATCCTCGGCATCACGGGCCACGACGCGCAGCAGATAGTCGAACTGGCCACTCATGAGATGGCATTCGAGAATTTCCGGCACGCGCTGCACGGCTTTCTCGAACTTCTCCAGCATCTCCTCGCTTTGCGCCGTGAGCGAGACTTCGACAAAGAATTCGTTGGCAAGGCCCAGCCGCTTGCGGTCAAGCGCGGCGCGGTAGGCGATGATCAGGCCCTCCTCTTCCATTGCCTTGATGCGGCGGTGGCAGGTGGAGGGCGAAAGCCTGGCTGCGGCAGCAATTTCCGCAAGCGGCTGGGTGGCTCCTGCCTGCAGCATTTTCAGGATGATTTTGTCTGATTTATCTAGTTCACGGAATTTCATGCCGCCATTATGGCATTTTCCGAACAATTTTCCACTGCGAATAGTTGGGGCCCATCATTTTGCAAAGCCTTTGTACGGGCTTGCCGCTATTTTTCGCGGCTTGAACTGGAGGAAACATAATGAAAATCGGCGTGCCAAAGGAAATCAAGAACCATGAATACCGCGTGGGCATGACGCCCACCTCGGTGCGGGAAGCTGTGCGCATGGGCCACAGGTGTGGGTGGAAACCAATGCCGGTGCCGGCATTGGCGCTGCCGATGCCGATTATGAGAAGGCGGGCGGCAAGATCATTCCGACAGCGGCTGAAATTTTCGCCAAGGCCGACATGATCGGGCGGTGAGATGTGGAACCGCAGGCCGCCGAGCGCAAGATGCTGCGCGAAGGCCAGATCTCTTACACCTATCTCCATCTGGCGCCCGATCCGAACAGACCAAGGATCTGGTCAATTCCGGGGCCATCTGCATTGCCTATGAAACCGTGACGAGCCCGCGCGGTGGCTTGCCGCTGCTGGCCCCCATGTCACAGGTTGCGGGCCGCATGTCTGTGCAGTCAGGTGCCCATGCGCTGGAAAAGGCGCAAGGCGGCCGCGGTGTTCTCTTGGGCGGCGTGCCGGGTGTTGCGCCGGGCAAGGTTGTCATTCTTGGCGGCGGCGTTGTCGGTACCAATGCGGCGGCCATGGCGCTGGGCCTCGGCGCCGATGTGACCATTCTCGAAAAATCCACAGACCGCATGGAAGAACTGGTCGCGCGCTTCGGCACGCAGTTGAAGACCATCTATTCCACGCAAGGTGCTGTGGAAGATGAATGCGCCGAAGCAGACCTCGTGATCGGTGGCGTACTCATTCCCGGTGCCGCGGCCCCCAAGCTTGTGACGAAGAAGATGCTGCCCTCC
Source organism: Hyphomicrobiales bacterium (assembly GCA_046349175.1). Lineage (GTDB taxonomy): Bacteria > Pseudomonadota > Alphaproteobacteria > Rhizobiales > Aestuariivirgaceae > Aestuariivirga. The sequence continues at coordinate 57,583 of JAXMCS010000016.1, forward strand.
TGGAAGCGTGGCGCGGTGCTGGTGGACGTGGCCATTGACCAGGGCGGCTGTGCCGAAACCTCCAAGGCGACAACCCATGCCAACCCGACCTATGAAGTTGATGGCGTGATCCACTACTGTGTGGCCAACATGCCGGGTGGCGTGGCCCGCACCTCCACCTTCGCGCTCAACAACGTGACGCTGCCCTTCGGCCTCGCCATTGCCAACAAGGGCTGGAAGAAAGCTCTGGCGGATGACGCCCACCTGCGCAACGGCCTCAATGTGGCCGGTGGCAAGGTGACCTACAAGGCGGTGGCCGATGACCTTGGCTATGCCTATGTGCCGGCCGAGAAGGTGATCGGGTAAAGACGACAGACGCTGTCCCCCGCCTCCGGTTTCAACATCGGGCGGGGGATTTTTTGTGCCCGGTTACGTGGCGCGCTTGGTGCCCGCCTGAAGATAATAGTTGGCCTGTTTGCCATAGATGAGGCCGCGCAGCAGCTTGCGCATGCGTTCAGACTTGCGCAGCGGGTCCAGCACAGCATGGGCCAGATCATGAGCCGCAACCTTTGCTGCATCGAGCGCCGGTGAAGCGCCGGGCGGGCGCTGCGGCAGGCCAAAGCGGCGCAGCGTGCCGTTCATGGTGCGGATCTTTTTGAGGCGGATCACTTCGGGCGTTTTGCAGGTCATGGCCATGGAGATGGAATAGGTGCTGCCCGTGCTCACCCAATGGGGAATGGCATAGGGCATGTGGAGCGCATCGCCCGGCTTCAGCGTGTGGAGCGTGGCGCGGGTTTCGAACCAGTCCTCATAGGGGTCAATGCGGTGCTTGGAGGGGGAGATTTCCAACTGCTCCTCGCTCACCAGCGCACGGTCGGCATTTTCGAAGGTGCGCACGAACTTGTCGCCGCGAATCTGGATGAGGATGTTCTCTTCCATGTCATGGTGATAGGGCGTGGTGGCATTGGCGGAGGAAACGAAGATGAAACCTTCGATGTCGGAGAAGTCCTCGGGCTTGCGGCCCGCTGCGGCATTGGCCTCGCGCACGAAGCTTTCCAGCACGCTGCGATAGGCGGGGTGGCTTTCCACCCGCTTCAGCACCATCCAGGCATTCTGTGTTTCGATGGACTTGATCACCTGCTCCGGCGCCATGTCGATCTGCGGCACGTCCTCCGGCTTCACGCCCACGGCGAGCTTGCCGGAATTATATTCGATGCGGTCGCGCGGCATGGACTTGGCCAGTTCAACAAGGCGCGGCAGTTCAAACAGCGGATGATCTGCCAGATGGTGCTTGAGCGTGAAGGGATCCTTCAGGAATTTCGCGCGGGCGATGCTGCTGTCGATGCTGACGAGGCTCATGAAGTTTTCCTTCCCGTGGCGCGCAGATAAAAGCGCTTGATGACAGCGCGCGATGCATCTTTTGTGCCATGCCACCCGGCAACCGTGCGGAAGGCTGCGGAAGAAACACCGGGACCAGCGATCACCACATCCATGCACTCCATGCGGTCGCGCCAGATGCGGTCAATCATGGGATGGCCGGGAATGGCATTGCCATCGGCAAAGCGCACGGCCTCATCGGCAAAAAGGCATTGCGTGGCATCCAACAGCACGAGAACGCCCGGCGAATAGCGGGAAAAGCCTTCGTCGTATGCGATCTTGCCGAGCATGGCCTCATGCCCGCTCACGAGCGCGAAGAGCGCCGCGACGGGTTTTCCATCCAGCACCAACATCCAG
>JAXMCS010000017.1:0-57808 GCA_046349175.1 Hyphomicrobiales bacterium
TGTGTTCGTCGCGGCCAATGACATGGGCCGTCGTTCCAACGAGCAACGGGTCCGGCCCGGAGACGAGCTTGCTGTTCTTCTCCGGGTAGGGCAGCGATGACAGGAAATACTGCATGCAGGCGATGCGGGCCCGCTTCTTGTCATCCGACTTGATGATGGTCCACGGCGCGTCCGCAGTATCGGTGTAGAAGAACATCGCCTCCTTGGCCTCGGTATAGTCGTCCCACTTGTTGAGGGAGGCCTTGTCGATGGGCGACAGCTTCCATTGCTTCAATGGGTCGTTGCCGCGCGAAGCGAAGCGCCGCATCTGTTCGTCGCGCGTCACCGAGAACCAGAACTTGAAGAGCCTGACTCCCGAGCGCACCAGCATGCGTTCCAGGTCCGGGCATTGGCGCATGAATTCGAGATATTCATTGGGCGTGCAGAAGCCCATGACGCGCTCCACCCCGGCGCGGTTGTACCACGAGCGGTCGAAGAACACGATTTCACCGCCCGATGGCAGGGCGCTGATGTAGCGCTGGAAATACCACTGGGTGCGTTCGCGCTCTGATGGTTTCTCGAGTGCCACGACACGGGCGCCGCGCGGATTGAGATGCTCCATGAAACGCTTGATGGTGCCGCCCTTGCCGGCGGCATCGCGGCCCTCGAACAGCACGACAATGCGCTCGTTGTTTTCCTTCACCCAGCTCTGCACCTTGAGAAGCTCCACCTGCAGCTTCTCCATTTCCTTTTCATAGGCCTTGGAGGACATGTGCGACTGATAGGGATAGGCGCCCGTTTCAAAGGAATGGCGGATGGCTTCCGGGTCCTGCCGCAGCTGGTTGATGCTGACCTTGGTTTCGGGGTGCGGCGTGACAACAGCGGGGCTGTCCTGCACCGCGGTGTCAGAAGCCGCGCTGGGTGGGGCCGCGCTGGGTGGGGTAGGGGGTGTGGCGTTGTTCATGGTCTGCTCCCGGGAGTATTCACGTGTTGTGAAGCCTGCAACTAGAAGACAACATGCGGCGAGCGTCGTTGATTCAGGTCAAAGCGGCTGGCACAGCAGGATGAAAACTGGCGGACTGGTAAGGACGGGAAAGGAGAGCCCATGGTGACGCGCAAGCCCGACACGCAAGACAGTGCAACGCTTCCGGCCCTGCTTGGCACGGGTGCTCTCGCCACCTTGGAAGACACTGCCAAGTCCTTGATCCTGAAGCAAATGCGCACATTGGTGCTGCCGGCGGGAGGGCGCGCCTTCCGGCCCGGGGCGGAGTGTCTCTCCTACATCATGGTCAAAAAAGGCGCGGTAAAAGTCTCGGTAGCCACCGAGTCGGGCCGCGAGATCGTGCTTTATCGTGTGCAGGACGGCCAGACCTGTGTGCTCACCACGGCGGGCTTGATGGCCAATGGCCATTATGATGTGGAGGGCGTCGCGGAAACCGAGACAGAGGCGATCATCCTGCCCAAGAGTGCCTTTGAGGAATTGCTCGCAACCTCTCCCGCTTTCCGCAACTTTGTCTTCACCTCCTTTGGCGAGCGCCTGCAATCCCTCATCACCCTGGTGCAGGAGGTGACCCTCCGCCATGTGGACCGCAGGCTCGCCCGCCACCTGCTGCGCATGGCCCGTCAAGGTGTGGTGGAGGCTACCCACCAGGCCATTGCCCAGGACCTGAACTCGGCCCGCGAAGTAATCACACGGCTTCTCAACGAATTTGCCGAAAAGGGCTGGGTCGAACTCTCGCGGGGGCGCGTTGCGCTCAAGGATGCCCTGGCGCTGGAAGAATTGGCGGATGCTGTGTGACACGGTCACAGACAAGCCCGGCTTTCTGCCTTAGGGCGGGTCTCGCAGAATCTACAATCTCAACACCACAGGGAGTTTGCCATGAGCAAGAATGCCGGAACCATCGACCGCGTGCTGCGCGTCATCATCGGGATTGCGCTTCTCTATTTCGCCTTCACCTCCGCCAGTGCCTATGCCTGGATCGGCTACATCGGCATCATCCCGCTGCTGACGGCGGCGGTGGGCTATTGCCCGCTCTATTCTCTGCTCGGCGTTTCCACCTGCCCCGCCAAGCAGGCCTGAGACCTGCGCAAGCGACGGAAGGAACTTCCGTTGCAGCGCCAGCTGTGCGAAATTGTGCCCGGCCGGGACTTGTCCCGGCCGGGTTTTTCACATGGTGGGAGAAGAAGGCGGCATGGCATTCTGGAGCAAATGGTTTTCATCGGCCCTCGCGGGCCAAGCCGCAGCTGTGCAAAGCCTCGACTACAAGGGCTTCCATATCGAGGCGCGGCCTTTCAAGGAGGGCGGCCAGTGGCAATTGGCGGGCCGCATCAGCAAGGATGGCAAGCAGCACGACTTCATCCGCGCCGACAAGTTTTCCGACAAGGACGAATGCGCCGCCATCGCCATCAGCAAGGGCCAGCTGATCGTGGACCAGTCGGGCGACAGGATATTCTCATGACGGCGGAAAGACAGGAGCTCAATCAGCACCGGCTCTTCACACGCACCTTGCGCAATCTCAACTGGGCTGTCTCGATCATCTCCGTGTCACTGGCCGCGGGCATATTGGGCTACATGCGGCTGGGCCCCATGGACCTGCCAAATGCCTTCGCCAATGCCGCCATGATCCTCTCCGGCATGGGGCCGCTCGACAAGCTGACAACGCCTGCCGGATTGATTTTCGAGGGCGTCTATGCGCTGATCTGCGGGCTTGTGCTGTTCACCTCAGCGGGCCTGGCGCTGGCACCGCTGCTGCACCACATGCTCAGCAACTTCCACCTGGAAGAAAAATGAGCGTCACGGATTGACGCAGAAGCCCTGCGTCACCGTGCAACTGGAGTCGCCCTCGATCTGATTGCCGTTGGCGTCAATGGCCAGAGCTCCGCCCAGGCAGGCCACCTGGCGGGCATCAAGTTGCAGCTTCTTTCCGTACTGCCGCTTGAGGGCCTGCACTTTTTCGGTGGCGCGGCGGTTGGCGATCTTCTGGGCTTTTTTCACCGACTTTGCCATACCCTGTTCCTGCATAAAGCCACAGAAGGCGTGGGCTTCAGCGGGCAGAAGAAGGGCGGCTGCAACGGAGACAATGAGAAGCTGGCATTTCATGTTGTTCTTTCCCTGGCCCCGGCACAGCAGATCATACACAAGAGGCGCTTTCGTGCACCTTATTTCGCACCGATCACGTAGTTGAAGCTCACGGAAATGCGGTCGCCTTCCGCGCGGTTCAAAGGCACCTCATGGCGCAGCCAGCTTTCCCACAGGAGAAGCGAACCGGGCTCGGGCCGGAAACTCACATGCGACTTGAAATCCTGCGGAGCATTGGCCTTGCGCGGCGGGGCGGCCATCATGCGGGCAAGCCGCGGGTCTTCATAGACAATGGGGCCCGCACCCTGCGGCACCTTCACATAGAATGTTCCGCTGATCACGCTGTTGGGGTGAATGTGGTTGGTGTGGCTGCCACCTTCCGGCAGCACATTCACCCACAGGCTGTCGCACACCGGCTTGCCGCCCTTGATGTCCCAATGCAGCGCCTTGGCGAAGGCAAGGGCATGCTTGTCGAGAATGCGTTCCAGCCGCTTGAAGGCGGGTATGCGCCAGGAGAGATCATTGAGTGAGGCATAGGAGGTATAGCCGGGATAGCCATGCTTCTCGCACCAGCGCAGACCTGCCGCATCATCGCGGGCCAGCGACAGCGCCGCCACTTCCAGTTCGGCTATCAGCGTGGCGGGGGCAGCCTTGTCGGCGCGGTAGATATGGGTGGGAAAAAGCGTGGTGATTTTGCTCATGGTGGCGGGGATTTGCCCGTCTTTCGTCTGCTGTTCAAGCCGCCCGGTGCCGCAGGGCCGGTGGCCGCTTGCGGGCCAGCCGCACATGCGCTTAACCGGGGGCAATTGGTTACCCGGAGCCATCATGCCTTTTCCAACCCGTCTGCTCACTGGCTACAGCAATTTCCGCGCCGGCCGTTACGCCGCCGAAACCGAACGCTACCGCGCCCTGGGTGAAGGCCTGCAAAAACCCACCGTGATGATCATCGCCTGTTGTGACAGCCGCGCCGCGCCGGAAACAATTTTCGATGCAGGGCCGGGCGAGATATTCGTGATGCGCAATGTGGCCAATCTTGTGCCACCCTACGCCCCGGATGGCCGCCACCACGCCACCAGCGCCGCCATCGAGTTTGCCGTGCTGTCGCTGGGTGTGAAGCACGTGGTGGTCATGGGCCATGGCCGCTGCGGTGGTATTCGTGCCGTGGTGGAAGGGGGCGATCCCCTGTCCGCCGGTGACTTCATCGGCAAATGGATGTCGGATGTGCGCGATGTGGCCTCCGCCGTGCGCCATGAGCATGAGCATGACCATGACACCGCGCACAACCATGACATCCAGAAGGCGGTGGAGCATGCCTCCGTCGAACACTCCCTGGCGAACCTCCGCACCTTCCCTTGGCTGCGCATGCGCGAGAACAAGGGCGATGTCTCCATCCATGGGGCCTGGTTTGATATCTCACTGGGTGAACTGCATGTCTATGACGAGACGCAGCGCCGCTGGGACCTTGTGGGAGAAAAGGCGGCGTGACCGCCTTCGACCCCTGCGCCGCCCTGCAGCGCTATCATGCGGCCCTGGAAGCGCGCGACCTTGCAAGTGTGGCCGCGATGCTGGCGGAAGATGTTGTCTATGAGTCCGTGGGGTTGGGCCTGGTGCAGGGCAAGGCCAATCTGCTCGGGTCCCTCGCCAGCTACTTTCGCGATCATCCCGATCACCATGCCTGGGACACGGATGTGAAGGCCGAAGGGCCACTGGAGGCGCTCGCCCTCTGGGGTCTGGATGCCACGGACCCGAAGACAGGCGACCCCATCGAACGCCACGGCAGCGAGCGCGTGAGCTTCACCGCCAGCGGACTGATCAGCCGCATTCTCGTGGAAGACTTCCGGGACGATTGAACCGCTATGGCGTTGGCGCTTGCTTCTGCACCGTCACATCCACCGGCAGCGTGCCGCCATCCTGCGTGGCCAGCGTCAGGGTGAAATGGTCGCCCTCGTGCAAGGGCTTTTTCAACCCCATCAGCATGATGTGGTTCTTGCCGGGCGAGAAGACGAAGTCCGTGCCGGGCGCAATGGCGATGCCTTCAAGGTCAACCATCTTGGCCACATCATCTTCGACAACCGTGGCATGGGCCATGGCCATCTCGGCCACATCAGTGCTGACACCCGAGAGTGAAACAGCGGTCGTGCCACCATTGTGCAGCGTGAAATAGACAGCCCCCGAAGTGGTGGTCTCGGTCAGCGAGGGCGGCGACCAGGCACCGGTCACGCTGATGTCACTTGCCAGAGCCGGGCTAGCCGTGGCGAAAAGGAAGAGGGAGAGGAATGTCAGGTTGCGCATGGCGTCCACGCAGGAAATTGGGCCAAAGCATGGTGTGGCGTTGCCGCAGCGCTGTGGCTTTTCGCGCCAGTCCGTGCCGCCGATGTGCCCGTCTCCATCGAGTTGGTGCTGGCCCTTGATGCCTCAGCCAGCATGGACCGCAATGAATTCGACATGCAGGTGAAGGGTCTGGTGGAAGCCTTTCGTGATCCGGAAGTGATGGAAGCCATCCGCAACCTGGGCCCCCATGGGGCGGCGGTCGCCGTCACCCAATGGGGTGGCCCCGGTGAGGCCCGCGTCATCCTGCCCTTTGCCCACCTCACCACCGAAGCCTCGTCCCGTGCTTTCGCCTTCCGGCTCAGCCGCACCCAGCGCGGCTTCATCGCCTCATCCACATCCGTTGCCACAGCCATCAACGACGGCCTGCGCCAGATGGACCGCAACAGCTTTGTGGGCGACCGCCGGGTGATCGACATTTCGGGCGATGGCATCGACAATGCGGGAACGGACCTGCAAGCCGCCCGTGAGGCCGCCGCGTCAGCCCATGTGGAAGTGAACGGCCTGCCCATCGGCGATGAGGAGGGGTTGCAGGATTACTACCGCACGAAAGTCATTGTCGGGCCCGATGCCTTCACCGTGCCGGCCCGGGACTTCTACGACTACCCGCGCGCCATCAAGGAGAAGCTGCTACGCGAGTTGCGGCCGATTGCGTCTTGATCATGGGCTGCAAGGCGGCAAGCAGCCGCCGGGCGGCACTGCGCAAATCATCTTCCGGAAAACCGGCAAAGCCCAACAGCAGGCCCTTCTCGTTGCGCGATCCCGTGTAGTGGGTGGAGAGGGCCTGGGTCTCGAAGCCCTGGTCTGCGAGCGCCTTTTCCACCCCAACATCGTCAACGCTTCTGTCGAAATGCAAAAGGAGCTGCAGGCCGGACGGCGGCGCCTCCAGACGGAAGAGCCGGGGGTCTCCGCTGGCAAGGGCCGCCATCAGGGCGTCTCGCCGCGCCGCATAAAGCCTGCGCATGCGGCGGATATGCACGGCAAAGTCGCCCTGTTCCATGAACTGTGCCAGCGCCGGCTGAACAAGCAGGGAAGGCGGCGCGCCGAAGGTCAGGCGTTCGCGGCGGAAGGCTTCGGCAAGGGCGGGCGGCACGACGAGGAAGCCAAGCCGGATGATCGGCGAAAACACTTTCGAAAAGGTGCCGGAATAAATGACGCGTCCTTCCGTATCGAGGCTCATCAGCGCCGGAAGCGGCCGCCCGACGTAGCGGTATTCACTGTCGTAGTCATCCTCGATGACGATGGCTTTCGCCTCTTGCGCCCAGGCCAGAAGGTCAAGCCGCCGCGTGAGCGGCATGGTCACGCCAAGCGGATATTGCCGGGCCGGCGTCACAAAGGCCCCGCGCGCCTTGGCCGCCCGCTTTCTCGCCGCCGCAACATCAAGGCCCTCCGCATCCACATTCATGGCGATGGTCTTGACGCCCCCAAGCGAGAAGATGCGGCGCGCCGTGGGATAACCCGGATTCTCCAGCCAGAACTGATCGCCCGCGCTGAGAACGGCGCGACGAATGAGGTCGAAGGCGTCACTGCCGCCTGCCGTCATGATCACTTGCTCTGCCGCACAGGAAATGCCCCGCCACTCATGCAAGTGGGCGGCAATCGCCTTGCGCAGGGGCATCCAGCCGAAGGGATCATTATGCTCAAGCAGCGTGATCGGCGGGTTGCGCCAAAAGCGGCCCAGCGTGCGGCCCCAGTCATCATGCGGGAAGCTTTCCCAATCGACGAGGCCGCTGCGGAAGGGCCTGGCCGGTTCGCGCTTGCTGGCATGGGGTTGGGCAGAAAAGGGCCGGGCCTTGCCCGCCGACAGAAGTTCTTCCGGCAGGCGGGCCGCCACCGCTGTGCCCGAGCCGCGCCGCGTTTCCAGATAACCCTCGCCGATCAGTTGCTCGAAGGCTTCGACGACTGTGGCCCGCGCCACATCCAGCTGTTCTGCAAGGGCCCGCGATGAGGGCAGGCGCTGCCCCGCCTTCAGCCGCCCGCCCAGCACAAATTCCCGCAACTGCCGGGCAATCTGCGCCTGCAGGGGTTCCGCATCGGCCCGGTCGATGCCGAGATCGAGCGTGGCGCTGGCTTCAAGTGGTCTGGCAGAGGTGTATCGCATTGGTTCTTTTCACCAGACCATAACAGGACCTGAGCAGCTGCGAGCAGGAGTAATGCCATGACGGAAGCCCCCAGCGAACGCACCCGCCTCAAGCGCATGAACAAGCGTGCCGCCTATGACGCGGAAACGGTTCACGCCATTCTGGATGCCCAGCCCCTGTGCAATGTGGGCTATGTCTTCAAGGGCCTTCCCTATGTGACGCCCACCCTGCAATGGCGCGAAGACAACCACATTTACTGGCACGGTTCTTCAGCGAGCCGCATGCTGGAGGCCTGCGAAGGCACCGATGTGTGCGTCACCGTCACCCTGTTTGATGCCATGGTCATGGCCCGCTCGGCCTACAATCACTCGTGCAACTACCGCTCCGTCATGGCCTTCGGCAAAGCCTTCAAGGTCACCGACAAGGATGAAAAGGAAGCGCGGCTCCGCAATTTTGTCGAACAGCTTTTCCCCGGCCGCTGGGGCCAGCTGCGGCCCATGAGCCCGCCCGAGTTCAAATCCACAACCGTGCTCGGCCTGGAGCTGAACGAGGTCTCCGCCAAGGTGCGGAATGGCCCGCCGGGCGATGATGAGGCGGATTTTGCCCTGCCGGTCTGGGGCGGACTGATTCCCCTCCGCACCGTGGTGGGTGAACCTGTCGCCGATGGCCGCGGGCCCGCTGGCGTGGAAATGCCGCCGCACATCCGCAATTTCCGCATGGGCTGAGGCGCGGCTGGACTTGCGCCACGGGAATCCCTACATGCGCCAGCGGCGAGACTGCCCGGTGCGTGAAGGAACCTTTATTCCCTGGGGCCTATAAACGATGACCTTGGGAGCTGTCCCTGTGCCGGGCCGTGGCCTGGCGTAAACGGCGCCCACCTACGCAAGTAGGGACCCGGGATCGTACGTTCCCACGGCCCATGGTGGTCTCGCCGCTTGCCCGGACGATTTCAGGTCGATTCCAGACGCAATTGCGCGCGGGGTTTTGCTATTGCTCGCTCATGGACCCACTTGCCCCCGAAAAGAAAGCCGCCCGCGCTGCGGCCATGGCCTTGCGCGATGCCGCCCATGAAAGATTGAAAGACGAAGCCGCCCAAAGGTTGCTCACCCATCCGTTTCCGGTTGTGCCGCAGCCGGGACGGGCCGTTGTCTCCGCCTTCTATCCCTACCAGAGTGAAATCGACACGCGCCCGCTCCTCGGCAAGCTGGCGGGCGAGGGTTGGGAGACGGCACTTCCCATCGTGCTGGCCCTGAAGACGCCGCTGGAATTCCGCCGCTGGCTGCCGGGCTCTCCGACTGTCCCCGGCAAGTGGGACATTCCGCGCCCGCCGGAAGATGCGCCCCTCGTGGAACCTGATGTGCTGCTGGTGCCGCTGCTCGCTTTCGACCGCAAGGGCTACCGCCTCGGCTATGGTGGCGGCTTTTACGACCGCACCCTGGAAAAACTGCGCAGCCGGAAGAAAGTCGTGGCCATCGGTGTGGCCTTTGCCGTGCAGGAAGTTGACAGCGTGCTCCACGACCACCATGACCAGCTTCTGGATTATGTGATGACGGAAAAAGAGCTGGTAACGTGCGGTTGATCTTTCTGGGAGATGTCTTGGGCAAGGCAGGCCGCGAGGCCGTGAGCCGCCACCTGCCCATACTGCGGGAGCGCTTTGCCCCCGATTGCGTCGTGGTGAATGGCGAGAACGCCACTCATGGCTTTGGCCTCAGTTATGAGCACTACCAGCTGCTGCGCGACGCCGGTGCCGATGTGGTGACGCTTGGCAATCACGCCTTTGACCAGCGCGAACTGCTGACGGTGATCGAACGCGAGGAGCGCCTGATCCGCCCGGTCAATTGGCCAAAGGGCTGCCCCGGCCGTGGCGCCACACTGGTGGAGACAGGCAAAGGCCAGCGCGTTCTCGTCATCAACGCCATGGGCCGCGTCATGGTGGAGCCGGTGCTCGATGATCCTTTCCCGGCGGTGGACCGGGAACTGGAAGCCTGCAAGCTGGGCCAGGGCTGCGATGCCATTCTTCTCGATTTCCACGGCGAGGCCTCGTCGGAGAAAATGGCCATGGGGCATTTCTGCGATGGCCGCGCCAGTGTTGTTGTGGGGACCCACACCCACACGCCAACGGCTGATCATCACATCCTGGCGGGCGGCACCGCCTACCAGACCGATGCCGGCATGTGCGGCGATTATGATTCTGTGATCGGCATGGAAAAATCCGAGCCCCTGCAGCGCTTCCTGCGCAAGTTGCCGGTGGAACGCATGAAGCCCGCCGAGGGTGAGGCGACACTCTGCGGCCTCGCCATCGAAACCGATAACCGCACCGGTCTTGCCACGCAGGTGGCCCCCATTCGCATCGGCGGACGCCTGCAACCGGTTGACGTGCCCTTCTGGACCTGAGTGCGCCGCACATCTGGCATGAATTGGATTTGTGCTTGCTGCGACAAAAAAAGGGGTGACGCTGGCATCACACTTGCTAATGTCTTCTCATCGACGAACCACAAGATTAACAACACGAGGAAGAAGGCACAGGGTTCGCCCCATTCTTCAAGGGTTCGACGGGCCACCGGGGAGGCGGCCGCAAGTCTGTCCGTTCTGCCCTGCCTGGTGCAGGGTGCCTCAAACGGGTCACTGGCTGGCACATTCCCCATGAATTTTATTCAAGACCGGATGTTCCGGGTTCCTTTTGGAGGGAATGCAATGAAGACTGTTTTCACCGCTGTCACAGCGGCCCTGGTTGCTGCCACCGCTTTCGCTGGCGTTGCCCGCGCGGGTGATGAACTCACCATTACGTCCTGGGGCGGTGCCTATCAGGACTCGCAGAAGAAAGCCTATTTCGAGCCCTACGTGGCCGCCGGCAACAAGATCACGGAAGCCGAATACAACGGCGAAGTGGCCAAGATCAAAGCCATGGTGGAAGCCAAGGCTATCACCTGGGACGTGATCGACGTTGACTCCGCCACCGCCCTGCAGGGCTGCGCGGAAGGTGCCCTCGAAGTGATCGACTGGGCCAAGCTCGGCGTTGACAAGGCCAAGATGCTCGGTGCCGATGTCTCCGAATGCTCCGTGCCGACCATCGTCTTCGGCACCGTGTTCGGCTACGACACCTCGAAGCTGAAGGACGGCCCGACCACCATCAACGACCTCTTCGACCTCGCCAAGTTCCCCGGCAAGCGCGGCCTGCAGAAGAACCCCACCGTGAACCTCGAGTGGGCCCTGATGGCCGATGGCGTTGACGCCAAGGACGTCTACACGGTGCTCGGCACGCCGGAAGGCGTGGACCGCGCCTTCAAGAAGCTCGACACCATCAAGAAGGACATCATCTGGTGGGAAGCCGGCGCCCAGGCCCCGCAGCTGCTGGCTGATGGCCAGGTCGTGATGACCTCCGCCTGGAACGGTCGCCTGCAGACCCCGATCGACAAGGACGGCAAGCCCTTCAAGATCGTCTGGGACCATCAGGCGCTGGATTGGGATCTCTGGTCCATCACCAAGGGCACGCCCAAGATTGAAGAAGCCTATCGCTTCCTCGCCTATGCTTCGGGCGCCAAGCCACAAGCCGAGCAGACCAAGTACATTGCCTATGGCCCGGCCAATGCCGATGCCATTCCCAATGTCGATCCCAAGACGCTGCCCAACCTGCCGACAGCGCCTGACAACCTGAAGACCGCTTTCAACCTGAACACCCAGTTCTGGGCTGACAACGGCGACCAGTTGAAGGAACGCTTCAACGCCTGGCTGGCCCAGTAAGCTCTATGACACGACCCTTCCCCCGCGGCTGTCGCGGGGGAAGGATCCCGGCTGCATTCACGTGAGCAGGCGGGTGAGGGGCACCTGATGACGTCTGTACCGATCACGACCGACACTGTGATGCGCGCTGCCGATGGCACGCCGCTGAAACAGAAGCTGGCCCAGGCCCAGCGCCGGGCGCAGCTCAGGTCCCTGATGCTGGTGGCCCCGCTGTTTCTCTTCATCATCATCAGCTTTCTCGTGCCCATTGGCACCATGTTGACAAATTCCTTCTACGATCCCGACATTCACGACCAGATGCCGCAAACAGTGGCGGCCATCGCCGATTGGGACGGCAAGGATGTTCCGGCTGAACCGGTCTTTGCCGCCTTCGCCGCAGACATGCAGGCCGCGCAAAAGGCCAAGACCTCGGCGCTGATTGGCAAACGCCTGAACTATGAAGTGCCCACCTTGAAATCAAAGGTCACGGTGACGGCCCGCAAGCTCGCCGCGGTGACGCAAGGCCCGTGGAAGGAGGCGGTCATCGCCATCGATCCCGTGTGGGGCCAGACCGAGACCTGGGCCACCATTAAACGCGCCAGTTCCACCTACACGCCATTCTACCTGCTCAACGTTCTGGACATGAAGCAGAACGCCGATGGTAGCCTCTCGAGCGTTGAAGACAACCGCAAGATCTACCGCGACATTCTCTGGCGCACCCTCGGCATTTCCTTCCTGGTGACGGTGATCACTTTGGCGCTGGGCTATCCCGTGGCCTGGATGCTGGCCAACGTGCCGCAGAAAACGGCAAGTATCTTGATGATCCTGGTGCTGCTGCCCTTCTGGGCCTCGCTTCTGGTGCGCACCACGGCCTGGTCCATCCTCCTGCAGGATGGCGGCATCTTCTCGCAACTGTTGCACATCACAGGCATCACCTGGCTGCTCAACGCCGTGGGACTGATTGCGGGAGAGCCTCAACTCTTCAAGACGCGCTTTGCCACCGTGCTGGCGATGACCCACATCCAGCTGCCTTTCACACTGCTGCCCATCTATTCCGTGATGAAGACGATCTCGCCCACCTACATGCGGGCCGCCCGCTCATTGGGGGCAAAGCCAGCCTATGCCTTCTGGCGTGTCTATATTCCGCAGACCCTGCCCGGCGTGGCGGCGGGCTGCCTGCTCACCTTCATCTTGTGTCTTGGCTACTACATCACACCCGCGCTGGTCGGTGGCCCCAAGGACAACATGATCTCCGGCTTCATCGACATTTCCATGAATCAGGAGAACAATTGGGGCAAGGCGGCGGCGCTGGGCACCGTGTTGCTCACCGCCACGCTCATTCTCTACTACGTCTATAACAAACTCGTCGGCATTGACCGCATGAAGCTGGGTTGAACCATGGCCATTCCACCCTATGCCACAACAAGTGAGAAGGTCACCTATTGGGGTGTGCGCGTCTATGTGGCGCTGGTGCTGCTGTTTCTAGTGGCCCCCATTCTTTCAATCATGCCGCTGTCCTTCAACTCCGACATGTTCTTCTCCTATCCCATGCCGGGTTTTTCGCTGCGTTGGTATGAGGACTTCTTCTTCAATCCGCGCTGGCAGAGTGCGCTGTGGCTCTCAGCCATTCTGGCCATTCTCACCACAATACTTTCAACCGCGCTGGGCACACTGGCAGCCCTTGGTCTGGCGCGCGGCAACCTGCCTTTCCGCGCCACCATCATGGCGGTGCTGATCTCGCCGATGATCGTGCCGATCATCATCTCCGCGCTGGGCATGTTCTTCTTCTATGCCAAGCTCAACCTGCTGGGCACGCTGCCCGGTCTTGTGCTGGCCCACACCGCACTCGCCACGCCCTTTGTGGTGATCACCGTGACGGCAACACTTTCATCTTTTGACCGCACATTGATGCGCGCCGGGGAAAGCCTCGGCGCCTCGCCCACAACCGTGTTCTTCCGTGTGGTCATGCCGCTCATCCTGCCGGGCATGATCTCTGGCGCTCTCTTTGCCTTCGGCACGTCTTTTGACGAGGTGATTGCCGTGATCTTCATCGCGGGGCCGGAGCAGCGCACCCTGCCGCGCCAGATGTTCTCAGGCATCCGCGAGCAAATCTCGCCGACGATCACGGCGGCCGCGACCGTGCTCATCATCATCTCCACGCTGATGTTGGTGACGGTGGAACTGCTGCGCCGCCGCAGCGAGCGTCTGCGCGGCGTCAAGCCCTCTTGAGGGGCCGGAAGCCTTCCATAAGCCATCTGGGGATATCACATTCCTGACGCAGTTCAGGCCAAGTGCTGACACGCTGGGCGTCTTGGCTTTCCGGACTAGAGACCCGGAGACCGCCCAGGAGACGTCCCATGAGCCTTGCTTATGCAAAACCGCAGCGCAGCCGCGCCGCCATTCTTACCCTGGCCGATGCGCCCGCCGAGGCCCGCGCGCCCTTGCATGAGGCCATGGCTGCGCCGGACCGTGCATCCGCTCCGGATGCGGGAGCCTGGATCGCCCGCATGAGCCAGCGCAACAGCGGCAGCGCCAAACCCGATTTGCCCTGACCTTTCGCCCTTACTCCGGCCAATAGCCGCCGATGCCCTTGATCTCGGTGAAGTCGTCGAGACCGAAAGCCCCATATTCGCGCCCGTTGCCCGACTGCTTGTAGCCGCCGAAGGGGAGGCCTGCATCCCAGGCCGGATAGTTGATGCGCACCTGGCCGGCCCGCAGCTGGCGCGCCACACGGCGGGCCCGCTCCATGTCCTGTGACTGAACATATGCCGCAAGCCCGAAGACGGAATCATTGGCCAGCGCGATCACCTGCTCTTCCGTGTCGAAGGGCAGGATGGAGAGAACGGGCCCGAAGATTTCCTCGCGGGCAATGCGCATGTCCTGAGCCACGTTGGAAAACACCGTGGGCCGCACGAAATAACCGCGGTTCAGACCCGCCGGCCGGCCTGTGCCACCCGCAGCCAGCGTGGCGCCCTCCCTGATGCCCGCCGCGATCAGCTCCTGTATCTTGTTGAACTGCATCTCGCTCACCACCGGCCCCATGCTGCTGGCCGCGTCATGGGCGGAACCGACCTTGATGCCATTCGCCGCTGCCGCCGCGATTTGTGCGGCTTCATCCATGCGGGCGCGCGGCACATACATGCGGGTGGGCGCATTGCAGGATTGTCCGGAATTGGCAAAGCAGGCCTTGGCCCCCTTGTGCACGGCCTTGGCAAAGCCCGCGTCGTCAAACAGGATGTTGGCCGACTTGCCACCCAGTTCCTGGTGCACGCGCTTCACCGTATCGGCGGCAGCCTTGGCAACGGCAATGCCCGCGCGCGTGGAGCCGGTGAAGGAGACCATGTCCACATCCGGGTGGCTGGCCAGCGGATGGCCCACGGACGGGCCATCCCCATTCACGAGGTTGAACACGCCCGGCGGCACTCCGGCCTCATGCAGGATTTCCGCGAAGATGATGGCATTGAGCGGGGCAATTTCGGAAGGCTTCAGCACCATGGTGCAGCCTGCCGCAAGCGCCGGCCCCACCTTGCTGGTGATCTGGTTCATGGGCCAGTTCCAGGGCGTGATGAGGCCCACAACGCCGATGGGCTCACGCAGGATCATCTGCGGCCCCATGCGGCGTTCAAATTCGTAGTCCTCCATCACCGCGATGATTTTCTTGAGGTGGGCCTCGCCGCACCAGACCTGCTCATCGCGTGACAGGGCAGGCGGTGCGCCCATTTCCCGGGAGATGGCGGCGGCCATGTCATCCCAGCGCTTTGTGAAGGCCTCGAGAATGCCGCGCAGCAGATCACGGCGCTGGGCCGGGGTCGTCTGGCTGAAGCTGGCAAAGGCGCGGCGCGCCGCAGCAACCGCCTTGTCCACGTCGGCGGCACTGCCCATGGGAATCTCGGTGAAGACATCCTCCGTGGACGGATCAACAACGCCCTGCGTTTTCGCAACCACGGGCTCCACCCAGGTGCCGTCAATGTAGAAGTGCCGGTTGTGATCCATTATACATGTCCCTGAAATGCTTTGCGGGCCTTTTGCGGCCCGCATGTGCGATCTTCAAGGACTGAAATGTGATGTCAGGGGTGCAGGAAATGCACCAGCGCGCTATTTGCGGCGCATGAAGGCCGGAAGCGGTGTGGCCGTGTCGGCACCAATCGCCTCATGGAGCTTTCCAGCAATGCGGTTGCCACGTGCCAGGTGATGTTCCGAAGCTGTGCGGAGGTCGGCAAGGCCGGCCGCCTCAAAGGCTTCTGCGGCTGCGGCGCTGGTGTCAGAGAGGGTTGATATGGCTGCAAAGAGCCTGCCCTGTGGTGCTGCATCTGCCAAGGAACGGACCTTTCTGAGGGCCGCAGCACCCGCAACGCCGGCAATCTCGCCGTCGAAGGAAAAGGATTCAATTGCCGGTTTTGCCGCCGTGACCATGATACGCGAAACTCCACAAACACTCTGACTGGAGCCCTTATGGTGAACGAACAGGCTTAATGGCGGGTTAAGGCAACACTTGTGTGACGCAAGCG
Source organism: Hyphomicrobiales bacterium (assembly GCA_046349175.1). Taxonomy (GTDB): domain Bacteria; phylum Pseudomonadota; class Alphaproteobacteria; order Rhizobiales; family Aestuariivirgaceae; genus Aestuariivirga. The sequence continues at coordinate 15,696 of JAXMCS010000017.1, forward strand.
CCCTTGGCTATACGGCGGCGGACATTCCTTTCCGCATTTCTGAGGGTTTCATGGCCGGCCATTCGCAATTCAAGAACATCATGCACCGCAAGGGCAAGCAGGACGCCCAGCGGGCCAAGATCTTCTCGAAGCTGGCGCGCGAAATCACCGTGGCCGCCAAGGCGGGCCTGCCGGACCCCGATGCCAATTCGCGGTTGCGTCTAGCCATCCAGAACGCCCGCGCCGAGAATCTGCCCAAGGACAATATCGAGCGCGCCATCAAGAAGGCGGCAGGCGGCGATGCCGATTCCTATGAAGCCGTGCGTTATGAGGGCTATGGCCCCGGCGGCGTGGCAGTGATCGTGGAGGCCCTCACCGACAACCGCGCCCGCACGGCCCCCGTGGTGCGCTCGCTCTTCGCCAAATACGGCGGCAACATGGGTGAAACGGGTTCCGTGTCCTTCATGTTCAACCGCGTGGGCGAAATTGCCTATCCCAAGGCCAAGGCCTCTGCCGATGCCATGCTGGAAGCCGCCATCGAGGCGGGTGCCGATGACGCGAGCCTCGATGACACGCAGCACGTGGTCACCTGCGCCTTTGAATCGATCGGTGAGGTTTCGGCGGCGCTCGCCGCCAAGTTTGGCGATGCTGAAACCGTCAAGGTCGTGTGGAAGCCCACGGTCATGGCGCCGCTGGCCGATGCCGACAAGGCCGAAAGCCTGATGAAGCTGGTGGACGCCCTTGACGAAGACGATGACGTGCAGGTGGTCTTCTCCAACGCCGACATCCCCGAGGATGTGATGGCGAAGCTCGGCGGCTGATGGTCCGCATCATCGGCCTTGATCCGGGCCTGCGCCACACGGGATGGGGCATCATCGACGTTGAGGGCACGCGGCTCAGCTATGTGGCCGATGGTGCCGTGCATTCGGTGAACGAGGACGACCTCGCCACACGGCTTCTGCAAATCCACCAGCAAGTGCTGGCCGTGCTCGATGAATTCAAGCCGGACGAGGCGGCGATTGAGGAAACCTTCGTCAACAAGGATGCCCGCGCCACGCTGAAATTGGGTCAGGCCCGCGGCGTTGTCATGCTAGCGCCTGTCCTGCGCAAGGTGGGCGTCGCTGAATATGCCCCCAATGTGATCAAGAAGACGGTGGTGGGTGCTGGCCACGCGGAGAAGGATCAGGTCAAGCACATGGTCAAAGTGCTGCTGCCCCGGGCCCAATTGAAGACGGCAGATTCCACCGATGCGCTGGCCATCGCCATCTGCCATGCCCAGCATCGGGGCGCGGCGGCACTCGCGGAGCGATTGCTCCGTTCTTGACTTGTTCCAGATGCCCTGCTAGGTAATACCCAAGAGGTATTACTTCATGCGCATGACTTCCAAAGGCCAAGTGACCATTCCCAAGCATGTGCGGGACCGCGCGGGAATTCGTCCGGGGGCCGAGCTTTCGGTGGTCTACGACCACGGCGTGGTGAAAATCTTGCGCAACAGGCGAAACGGCACGGCTGACGAAGATCAGGCCTATGAAGCGTGGCTCAAGCGCATCAAAGGCACAGCCACTGATGGCGTGACGACCGATGAAATCCTCAAGGCCACACGGGAGCGGGAGTGATGGCTTCGATCCTTGTGGATTCAAGCGTGCTGCTGGATGTTGCCACATCGGACGCGCGCTGGGCGGGCTGGTCGGCACGCAATCTGTGGCAGGCGCGGGAATCCGCTGACATTCTCATTAACGCCATTGTCTATGCGGAGGTCTCCGCAGCCTTTGAGCGGATCGAAGAGGTTGATGCGTTTCTGCTGGATGTTGGGGCCCGGCGCGAGGATGTGCCTTGGACCGCTGCTTATGCGGCTGGGCGCATTCACAAGTCTTACCTCAAGGCAGGCGGCCAACGCCGCACGCCACTGCCGGATTTCTTCATTGCGGCGCATGCGGCGCTTTGCGGCTATCAGCTATTGACGCGCGATGCAGACTATTTCCGCAACTACTTTCCAAGACTTTCCGTCATTCATCCAGAAGGCCATGCATGATCGGTAAACTGAAGGGTCGCATCGACTCCCTGGGTGAGGACTGGGTGATGCTGGAAGTGGGCGGCGTCTGCTACGTCGCATCCGCCTCGGGCAAGACGCTGGCGGCACTCCCGGCCGTTGGTGAGTTTGCCGAACTGCACACGGAAATGCTGGTGTCGCAGGACAACATCCGCCTTATCGGCTTTGCCTCCACGCTGGAAAAAGAGTGGTTCAAGCTTCTGCAATCCGTACAGGGCGTGGGCGCCCGGGTGGCACTGTCGATCCTCTCGATTCTTGCGCCCGGCGAACTGGCCTCCGCCATCGCGCTGCAGGATAAGGCCATGATTGGCCGCGCCAATGGTGTGGGCAAGAAACTGGCCGAACGCATCGTGCTGGAATTGAAGGACAAGGCCCCCGCCTATACGGCGGCCGATGTGGGACTTTCGCAGGTGGCGGCGGAACTGGCCGCGCCCAAGTCTTCCGCCGTCACCGATGCGGTGTCGGCTCTCGTCAATCTGGGTTATGGCCAATCGCAAGCGGCGCAGGCCGTGTCGGCGGCGCTCAAAAAAGCCGGAGATGATCAGCCCGCGGAGAAATTGATCCGTCTTGCGCTGAAGGAAATGGCCAACGCATGACCCGCACCATTCTTGATCACGGCAAGAAGGTGGAAGACGCACTCGACACCCATCTGCGCCCGCAAAAGCTGGACGAGTTCATCGGCCAGACAAAACCGAAGGCCAATCTCCAGGTCTTCATCGAGGCGGCAAGGGCCCGCGGCGAGGCATTGGACCATGTGCTCTTTGCCGGGCCGCCGGGCCTGGGCAAGACGACGCTGGCCCAGATCATGGCCCGCGAGATGGGTGTCAACTTCCGCGCCACATCGGGTCCGGTCATCGCCAAGGCGGGCGACCTGGCCGCCATCCTGACCAATCTCGAAGACCGCGATGTGCTTTTCATCGACGAAATCCACCGCCTCAATCCGGCGGTGGAGGAAGTGCTCTATCCCGCCATGGAGGACTTCCAACTCGATCTCATCATCGGTGAGGGGCCCGCGGCGCGCAGCGTGAAAATCGACCTCGCCCGCTTCACGCTGGTAGGGGCCACCACGCGCACGGGACTGCTCACCACACCCTTGCGCGACCGTTTCGGCATTCCGGTGCGGTTGGAGTTTTATGGCGAAGACGAACTCCTGGAAATCGTCCGCCGTGGCGCACGCATTCTGGCACTGCCCCTCACCGAAGACGGCGCGCGGGAAATTGCCCGGCGCTCGCGGGGCACGCCGCGCATTGCCGGCCGTTTGCTGCGCCGCGTGCGCGACTTTGCCTCGGTGGATGGCACGCCGCGCGTGGATGCCAAATCCGCCGACAAGGCGCTGCGGGCGCTCGACGTCGATCACGCCGGGCTGGATGCCCTCGACCACCGCTACCTCAACTGCATCGCGCTCAATTTCGCGGGCGGGCCCGTGGGTATCGACACCATTGCCGCCTCATTGTCGGAGGGCCGCGACGCGCTGGAAGATGTTGTGGAGCCCTATCTCCTGCAACTGGGCTTCCTCAACCGCACGCCACGCGGGCGGCTGCTCACCCACCATGCCTTCAAGCATTTGGGGCTTGCCGTGCCCAGCCGTCCGGAGATCACGCAAGGCATTCTGCCGCTGGAGGGCGAGCAGTGACGGAAGGACAGATTCGCAACGGCGTGCACTCACTCAGCCTCCGCGTCTATTACGAAGACACGGATTTCTCCGGCAATGTCTATCACGCCAACTATCTGAAATTCTGCGAGCGGGCTCGCTCCGATTTCCTGCGTGTCGCGGGCATTGACCAGAATGCCATGTTTGCCGGCGGAGAGGCTTTCGTGGTGCGCCGCATGACCTGCGATTTTCTGAGGCCCGCAAGATTCGATGACCTGCTCACCGTGGAAACCGCGCCCACTGAAATTGCAGGGGCGCGTTTCGAACTGGCCCAGCGGGTGCTGCGGGGTGGGGAAGCGCTTTTCACTGCCAGTGTGACCGTGGCCCTGATTGATGGCCGGGGACGGCCCCGCCGCCTCGCCGCAACGATGGTCGAAAAATTTGCCGGGTTTGCCCGCTAACCCTTTGTTAACCATAACCCATTCAATCACAATTCCGGGCCGGGGCTGTTCCGCCTTGGCCTCTGGGCGCTGCCATTTCCGGTGGAAAGTGCCGCAGTTTCGACAGATTTCAAGGCTTTGAGGCAGGCCGGGCGGCCACCCTCAACAGGGTCATTGCAGGTGGGACAACTGCGGGGCCGCACGGGACGCGACAGACGACATGGAACAGATCACAGAAACTGCGGTGGCCAAGCCGGCGGAAATCTCCCTCATGCATCTGGTGATGCAGGCGTCATGGCCGGTGTTTTTTGTGATGTTGGGGCTGGCGCTGGCCTCCGTGTGGTGCTGGGCCATCATCATCAACAAGTATTTCACCTTCCGCCGCGAGCACGCCGCCAACGACAAATTTGAAGCCGCCTTCTGGTCCGGCCAGTCACTGGAGGATCTCTATCGCGGCCTGGGCGGCCGGGCCTCGGCGGGTCTTGCCTCGATTTTCCTCGCCGCCATGCAGGAGTGGAAGCAGAGCCAGGGTGCCGCCATGCGCGCCGGTTTCGCGGGTGTGCAAAAGCGCATCGAGAAGGTGATGGATGTGGCCATCCAGAAGGAAATGAGCGAACTGGAATCGCGCCTCCTCTTCCTCGCCACCGTCGGTTCCGCTGGCCCCTTCATCGGCCTCTTCGGCACGGTCTGGGGCATCATGACTTCGTTCCAGGGCATCGCCAATTCCGGCCAGACCAATCTCGCCGTCGTCGCCCCCGGCATCGCCGAAGCGTTGATCGCCACGGCCATCGGCCTTGCCGCCGCCATACCCGCGACAATTTTCTACAACATGTATTCCAATGACGCGGCCAAGGTGCAGTCGCGCCTCGAGAATTTTGCCGACGAATTTTCGGCCATCATTTCGCGCCAGCTCGACGAAAGGGCCTGAAGCATGGGGATGTCCGGCGGGGGAGCCAAGGCGATCAACGCGCGTCGCGGCCGCCGTGGCTCGCGCCATGGTGCCATCAGCGAAATCAACGTGACACCTTTGGTGGACGTGATGCTGGTTCTGCTCATCGTGTTCATGGTGGCAGCCCCGCTGATGACCGTGGGCGTGCCGGTGGAGCTTCCCAAGACAGATGCCAAGTCCATGGATAGTCCCAAGGACCCGCTCTACATCACGGTGCAAAAGGACCGCTCGGTCTATGTTCAGGAAACCCAGATTCCCTTGGACCAGCTTGCCAGCAAGCTGCAGGCCCTGGTCAAGAACGGCAACGAGGAACAGCTCTTCGTGCGCGCCGACACGGCCACCGACTATGGTGCCGTCATGGAAGTGATGGGCGTGCTCAATTCGGCGGGTTACAAGAAGATCGGCCTTCTCACCACCACGAAGGACGTGGTGCCGGGCGGCCAGTGACACGATGAACCGTGGGCTCACAGCATCCTTCTTTGCGCATGGGCTTCTGCTCCTGCTGGTGCTGTTCGGCCTGCCCAATTCCAAGCTCGCACCTATCGAGCCGCAGCAGGCCATCCAGGTTGATATTTCGAACATTGGCGATGTCACCAAGGTGAAGGCCACCACCACACAGGAGGTGCCCAAGCAGGCCGAGCCTGCGCCCAAGAAAACCGAGGTGACGCAAGAGGTGAAGCCGGCACCCAAGGTGGATGACAAGGTGGTGGAAGCCGCCAAGGAAAAGCAGCCCGAGCCGAAGCCGGAACCCAAGCATGAACCCAAGCCTGAACCCAAGCCTGAACCCCCGAAGGCCGAAGACAAGCCCGTGGATGACACAGCCTTGGCTGACCTGTTGAAGGATCAGGCAGAGGCCGAGAAGAAGGCGGCGGAAGAGGCTGCATTGGCCGAAAAGAAAGCCGCTGAGGAAAAGAAGAAGGCGGACGAAGCCAAGAAGAAGGCTGCGGAGGCCAAGAAGATCGCCGACGCCAAAAAGAAGGCGGAAGAAGAGAAGAAGAAGCAGGCGAAAAAGTTTGACGTGGCCGAACTTGAGAAGATGCTCAACAAGGAAAACGACGAACGCACCGCGCCGCAGAAATCCTCCGACAAGAACGGCAGTCCCGACAAGGGCAAGACCGAGGCACAGGGCGATGATGCCGAAGTGGCCGCCACGCTGGTGGACGCTTTCCGCAGCAAGCTGGCGGAGTGCTGGAACGTGCCAGCAGGGGCCCGTGAGGCCGCCATCACGGTCAAACTGCAATTTTCACTCAGGCGCGACAAGACGGTGGAAGGCCTGCCCGTGGTGCTGAGCGGCGGCGGCGACCCCCTCAGCGATGCCACGGCCCAGTCGGCGGTTTCGGCGGTCATGGAATGCGCGCCCTATGATTTCCTGCCGGACGACCGCTATGATATGTGGAAAGACAATACTTTCGCCTTCACGCCGGACATGATGTCGGGCACTTGATCAGCTATGGATATGATCCCCATGCGTTTTGACCTTCTCCCGGCTGCCACGTCACGGCTTGCGGCCCTGCTCGTCGGTTTGCTGCTCTTGGCCCTTCCGGCGGCCGCCATTGATGGCACCGTGTCGGGTGGCAAAATCAATCCCTTGCCCATCGCCGTGGCACCCTTCCTGGCCGGGCAGGGGGCCAATGCCCAGGCCCAGGAAGTGTCTGGCGTGATCGCCAATGACCTCGGCCATTCCGGCTATTTCAATCCCCTGCCGCCCGACAGTTTCATCGAACAGATTTCAGATTTTGAGGCCCAGCCCAACATGGCCAGCTGGCGCCAGGTGCAGGCCAAGGCGCTGGTGACCGGCCAGACCTACATGGACGGCGGCAAGCTGCGTGTCATGTTCAAGCTTTATGACGTGAACTCGGGCCAGGTTCTCGCCAGCCAGTCACTCGCCGCCAGCCCCAAGCTGTCGCGCCGCCTCGCCCACCGCGTGGCCGACCAGATCTACAAGGCCCTCACTGGCTTTGAAGGCTATTTCGACACGCGCATTGTCTATATCGATGAATCGGGCCCCAAGTCCCAGCGCATCAAGAAGCTGGCGATCATGGACCAGGACGGTTTCAATGCCCGGGAGCTGCCCGTACAGGGCGACTTGCTTTTGACGCCGCGTTTCTCGCCCACCGCCAACGAGATCACCTTCATGTCCTTCGGTACCGGTGTGCCGCGCGTTTTCATCTACAACATCGACACCAACCAGCGCGAAATCGTGGGTGACTTCCCCAACATGAGTTTCGCGCCGCGCTTTTCGCCCGATGGCAACCGGGTGATCATGTCGCTGCAATCGGATGACGGGCAGAATTCCAATCTCTATGAGATGAGCCTGCAAAGCCGCCAGCCGCGCCAGCTCACCAATGTGGCGGCGATCAACACCGCACCCTCCTATTCGCCCGATGGCGGCAGCATCGCCTTCGAGTCGGACCGTGGCGGTTCGCAGCAGATTTACATCATGCCAGCAGGCGGCGGCGAAGCGCAGCGCATCTCCTTCGGCAAGGGCCGCTATTCCACGCCCGTCTGGTCGCCGGATGGCCAGTGGATCGCTTTCACCAAGCAGAACGCCGGCAAGTTCTCGATCGGCGTGATGAAGCCTGATGGTTCAGGAGAGCGCGTGCTCACCGAGGGCTATCACAATGAAGGCCCCACCTGGTCGCCCAACAGCCGTGTCATCATGTTCTTCCGCGAGCAACAGGGCGAAAATGCGGGGCCCCATCTCTGGTCGGTTGATGTGACGGGTTACAACGAACAGCAGATTCCCACGCCGGAATTCGCATCCGATCCCGCCTGGTCACCCCGGCTGAATTGAGGGTCTTTCCCTCCCATTAACCACATACCGTAAGGCAACCTTCAGGTTATCAGGGCATTACTCCACCCAGGATGGTTGGGGCCGGGGGGCCTCACTTTACGAATTGGTGGATCACATGATGACGTCTCGAAAATCCTTCACGCTGGCGCTGGCCCTTGTTTCGGCCCTGTCGCTGGCCGCCTGCACGAAGAAGAACACAACGGCCGGACTCGGCACTGATGGCTTGGGCGGACCCGGCATGGGACTTGCCGGTGGTTCGAGCCAGGTGGCGGGCTCGCCCGATGACTTCAAGGTCAATGTCGGCGACCGCATTTTCTTCCACATGGACCAGACGGACCTCACAGGCGAAAGTCAGGACACGCTGATGAAGCAGGCCGCCTGGCTCAAGCAGTATCCGGACGTGACCGTGCAGATCGAGGGCCATGCCGACGAGCGTGGTACCCGCGAATACAATATTTCACTCTCCGCCCGGCGCGCCGTGGCCACCCGCAACTTCTTGATTGCGCAGGGAATTTCCTCTGCCCGCATCAGCACCATTGCCTATGGCAAAGAGCGCCCGGCGGCGCTGTGTGATGCGGAGGAATGTTGGTCACAAAATCGCCGCGCTGTTACGGTTATCACCGGCGGAGCACGGACAAGCTAAGCTTGCCGTGGACGGGGTGCGTTCGCCGCAGCTTTGTTGAAGCTCTTGCCATCACACTTGCGTGTGGTGGCAATTTGCGCAAAGGCGGACGCCAGAATGCCTGAATCCGGCCAGGGACGGCCGCCAAGGGCGCATAATGGCTGGAATTGAGGAGTGGGTTTGATGATGACACGTATCGGGGGGCTGAAGACGGTTGCCGTTTTGAGCTGCTTTCTGGCTCTCGCGGCCTGTTCCAAGAAAAACACGCCCGACCTCGATGCAGGCGCGGGCGGCTTGGGCGGCGGCGGTGCCGGCATGGCGGCTCCCGGCTCCAAGGCCGATTTCCAGACCAATGTGGGCGACCGCATCTATTTCATCGTGGACCAGTCCACCCTGACTCCGGAAGCCTCCGACACGCTGGCCAGGCAGGCCCAGTGGCTGGTGCGCTATCCCAATGTGACTGTGCAGGTGGAAGGCCATTCCGACGAGCGTGGCACCCGCGAATACAATATTTCGCTCTCGGCCCGCCGTGCCACCGCGGCCCGCAACTTCCTGATCCAGCAGGGCGTGCCCGGCAGCCGCATTTCGTCGATCGCTTACGGCAAGGAGCGGCCTGCCGCCCTGTGTGACGCCGAAGAATGCTGGTCGCAGAACCGCCGCGCCGTCACCGTGATCACCGGCGGCACACAGTAAGATTTTCCAGGGCCGGGCAGCAAGCGTCCGGCCTCATTTTTCCCATCATTTGCCTGCAAACGGCGTTCCTATCATTGGATTGAGACACTCGGGTCGTTGTGATGTTCAGACGTTGCGCCGTTGCTGCCGTTCTTCTCTGCTCTGCCTCATGGGCCGCCGGGCCGGCTGCCGCCCAAGACATTGCCACCCGCATTTTCCAGATGGAGCAGCGCATCAACCAGCTCACAGGTCAGGTTGAGGAATTGAACCATCAGGTGCAAGTGTTGCAACAGCAACTGGGCCAGCAGGGCTCCGCCACACCGGCAGCGCCACCTGCCATCCGCAAGCAGCCCAAGGCCGGGGCCGAAGCCGCTCCCCAGCAGGGTGGTGCGGACTCGAGCGGCATTGAAGTGATTCAGGATGCCCCCGGCCAAAAGCAGGCGGGAACCCAGATCATCGGCTCCCAGTCTGACGGCGCCTTCTCCACCGACCCGGCCCCCGGCCAGCAGCAGCTGGGTGCGGGCAACAATGCCGCCGCGCAAAATGGCGATGGAGGCTTCCAGGGCCAGGTTGTGGTCGATGGCAGCCAGCAACAGGCTGATGCCGGAACCGCCGTGGCCCAGCCCGGGGCCGTGACCCAGCAGGATGGCGTGGAGCAGGTCTCCCTGCAGCCCGCCGATTCGCCCGACAGCCTGTACAAGACCGCCAACGAAGCCTTGTTGCGCCGCCAGTTCCCGGATGCGGAGGCAGGCTTCAGCACCTTCCTCAACAAGTATCCGGATCACAGCCTGGCCGGCAGCGCCCAGTATTGGCTGGGTGAGACCTATTACGTGCAGGGCAATGTGAAGCAGGCGGCCCAGAACTTTCTTGAGGCCTACAAGAAATATCCCAAGAGCCGCCGCGCTCCCGACAGCCTGTTGAAGCTCGGCATGTCGCTCTCCAAGATGGGCCAGCAGCAGCAGGCCTGTGCCGCCTTCGCCTCGGTCTCCACGGAGTTCCCGCGGGCCGTGGATGTGGCCAAGCGCGCCGACGCCGAAGCCAAGCGCTCCGGCTGCTGAGGCCGCATGGCTGATGACAGGCCATCAGCCCACCCTTCGCTGGCCTGACGGGTTTTCCGCATCCGGAAATTCACTGGCGCTGGCGGTGTCCGGCGGCTCGGATTCAATGGCCCTTCTGCATCTCATTCTCTTGGCCCAGCGGGATCTCAAAAGCTGCATCGCGCCCTGCGTTCTCACCGTGGACCATGGTCTTCGCCCCGGTTCTGCCGCCGAGGCCGCACAGGTGGCCGCCTGGTGCCGGGCGCTTGACCTTGAGCATGTGACGCTGCGCTGGCTGGGAGCAAGGCCAGGCTCTGGCCTGCAGGCCGCCGCCCGCCGTGCCCGCTATGATCTGATGAGTGATTTCTGTGCCGCCCGTGGCATCGATGCGCTGGTCACGGCCCACACGGCCGATGACCAGGCTGAAACGGTCGCCATGCGCCTCGCCCGCACCGACAGCCCCAAGAGCATCGCCGGTATCTGGCCCCGGATGAACTGGAATGGCATTCCCGTTCTCCGGCCGTTGCTGCACGCGCGCCGCGTAGATTTGCGCGACTGTCTCCGTGACCTGGGCCAGCCCTGGATCGACGACCCGAGCAATGAGGATCTGCGTTTCGAGCGTGTGCGAGTTCGCAAGGCCATGCCCCGCGAAGAGGTGCCAAGGCTCAGCGCCCGCGCCGAACTGGCCCGCGCCGCAGTGATGGACCTCGCGCTCAAGGCCGATGTCGCCTTTGCCCACCATCTCGGGCGCAACGCGCTTGGCTATTTCTCGTTGGGCCGCAACGAGGCGCGGCTCATGCTGGCGGACCTTCTGTGCGAAGTGCTGCTGCGCATGCTCGCCCTCACGGGGGGCGGGGCACGACCCTTGCGGGCGCAACTGCGCGCGCTGGTGGGCGACCTGCGCGGACCGGAGCCGTTCCGCCGCACACTGGCGGGCTCGCTCATTGCAGCCCGCAAGGACGATGTGATCCTTTGCCGTGAGGCTGGACGTATCAGCCCCGAACAGGTCATGCCGGAGGAGGGCAGGATGCTGTGGGACAACCGTTTCCACCTCACAGCCCCGGCAGGGGCCGTCATCCGGCCCATTGGCCAAAGGAACGCCACCAGGCACCACGAGGCACCAGCCTATGTCGTGGCCGCCTTGCCGAGCGTGGAAATTCCGGGCCAAATCCCGTTTTTCCCGCATTTCACCCCGGTTTCCGGCTGCGCCGTAACGCCCAATGAACGATTTTTGCCCTAGGCTGAGGCAATGGGTGGGAAGAACTTGGAATCCCGTCGGCCACGACCTATGTTAACCACCACATCAATGCATTTTCCCGGGCCCAAAGCCCCGGGAAAGACAGGAAGAGGACCAACGTGAACCAGTTCCGCAGCTTCGCCATTTGGATCGTCATTGCCCTGTTGCTGTTCGCGCTGTTCAGCCTGTTCCAGGTGCAGGGCCTGCATTCCCAGAATTCCAGCGAAGTGAGCTACACCGAGTTCCTTGACAAGGTGACGAACGGCAATGTGTCGAGTGCCACCTATTCGATCGGCACGGGCGACATTTCGGCCCAGACCTCAGATGGCAAGACCATCACGACACTCGGCCCCATGACCGATGATGACCTCAAGCTCATGCGCAGCAAGAACGTGAAGCTGACCTTCCGCGGCGCCCAGAGCGAGTCGCTTCTTTCCAACGCCCTCATCTATTGGCTGCCCATGCTGCTGATCATCGGTGTCTGGGTGTTCTTCATCCGCCAGATGCAGTCCGGTTCCGGCAAGGCCATGGGCTTCGGCAAGAGCCGCGCCAAGCTGCTGACCGAGAAGCAGGGCCGCGTCACCTTCGCGGATGTGGCAGGTGTGGATGAAGCCAAGGACGACGTTGTCGAAATCGTCGACTTCCTGAAGGACCCCTCCAAGTTCCAGAAGCTGGGCGGCAAGATTCCGCGCGGCGCGCTGCTGGTTGGCCCTCCGGGCACCGGCAAGACGCTGCTCGCCCGCGCCATCGCCGGCGAGGCCAACGTGCCCTTCTTCACGATTTCCGGTTCCGACTTTGTGGAAATGTTCGTGGGCGTGGGCGCCAGCCGCGTGCGCGACATGTTCGAGCAGGCCAAGAAGAATGCCCCCTGCATTGTCTTCATCGACGAAATCGACGCCGTCGGCCGCCATCGTGGTGCGGGCCTTGGCGGCGGCAACGACGAACGAGAGCAGACGCTCAACCAGCTGCTGGTGGAGATGGATGGCTTTGAAGCCAATGAGGGCGTGATCATTATCGCCGCCACCAACCGCCCGGATGTGCTGGACCCCGCGCTGCTGCGCCCCGGCCGTTTTGACCGCCAGATCACCGTGGGCAACCCGGATGTGAAGGGCCGCGAGCAGATTCTGAAAGTGCACATGAAGGACAAGCCGCTGGCCCCCGACATCGACGCCAAGGTTCTGGCCCGCGGCACGCCCGGCTTCTCGGGTGCTGACCTCGCCAACCTGTGCAACGAGGCCGCCCTTCTCGCCGCCCGCCGCAACAAGCGCATGATTACCCAGGCCGAGTTCGAGGACGCCAAGGACAAGGTGATGATGGGGGCTGAACGCAAGTCCATGGTGATGAGCGAGGAAGAGCGCCGCAACACCGCCTATCACGAGGCAGGCCATGCCATTGTCGGCCTCAATGTGAACTATGATCCGCTGCACAAGGTGACGATCATTCCCCGTGGCCGTGCCCTGGGCGTGACCATGAACCTGCCGGAAGGCGACCGCCACAGCCGCACCCGCGAATGGTGCGAGGCCCGCCTGGCCGTGTTGTTTGGTGGCCGTGAAGCCGAATTGATCCTCGGTGGCGACAAGAACGTGACCAACGGCGCCATGGGCGACATCCAGATGGCCACGCAACTGGCCCGCGCCATGATCACCGAATGGGGCATGAGCGAGAAGTTGGGTCGCGTGCGCTATTCCGCCAATGAGCAGGAAGTGTTCCTCGGCCACTCTGTGACCCAGAGCAAGAATGTCTCGGAAGGCACCGCCGTGCTCATCGACGATGAAGTGCGCCGTCTGATCCATGAAGGCGAGGCTCAGGCCAAGAACATCCTGAAGCGCAAGCGCGATGACCTGCACAAGCTGGCCAAGGCCCTGCTCGAATACGAAACGCTGAACGGCGAAGACGTGGCCCAGATCCTCAAGGGCAAGCCCGTGGACCGCGTGGATCCGCCGACGAAGCGGCCGGACAGCGGCAACGCGTCCGTGCCGCGCACGGGCCGCCGCCGCGGCGGCTTCGAGCCGGAACCGCAGCCCCAGGGCTGATGGCCCGCTGCGACGCAATGATGGACCCCGGTCTTTGGCCGGGGTCTCTTTTTAAAGCGCAACGGAGCGCCGCAATCCCATGAAAACCTACTACCGCCCGGTGGGGCTTGTTTTCGGTGCCGATGCCGCGCGTCTGGTGGCAGACGGCGATGCCCTGCCGCTGGCGGGTCTGCCCCACATCGCCTTCACCCATGTGGATGTGATCACGCGCACTGGCGGACGGGTGGAGCATGACATGCAGCGGCTTGCCGGTGTGGATGACTCGGCCGCCCTAAGCCGCCTCTCCGCCCGCCGCCCGGATTTTGCAGGGCTCGCCCTCACCGCCCCCCGCCTCATGGGCATTGTGAACGTGACGCCTGACAGCTTCTCCGATGGCGGCAAGCTGGATAGTTCCGCCGCCGCCATTGCCCATGCTGAATTGCTGGCCGCCGAAGGTGCTGACATTCTCGATGTGGGCGGTGAGTCAACCCGCCCTGGTTCCGATGAAGTGCCCGCCGCGGAAGAGGCCCGCCGCATTCTGCCGGTGATCACGGCGCTGGCTGGCCGGCATTGCGTTTCAGCCGACACCCGCAAGGCGGGCCTGATGCGCGAAGCCGTGGCGGCGGGGGCCCGCATCATCAATGATGTGTCCGCCCTCGGCCACGATCCGGAAGCGGCCGGCACTGTGGCCAGCCTGTCTGCGCCCGTGGTCCTCATGCATGCCCAGGGCGAACCCAAGACCATGCAACTGGCCCCCACCTACGACCATGTGCTGCTCGATGTTTATGACGGGCTTGAGGCCCGCGTGCAGGCGGCTGTGGCGGCGGGCATCGCGCCGGAGCGGATTGCCATCGACCCCGGCATCGGCTTCGGCAAGACCTTTTCCCAGAACCTCGAGCTTCTGGCCGGCCTGACCCTGTTCCATGGGCTGGGTCTGCCCCTGCTGGTGGGCCTGTCGCGGAAAGGTTTTGTGGGGGCCCTGACCGGCGTGAAGCAGGCGGGCGACCGGGTGAACGGCTCGCTGGGCGGGGCCCTGCAGGCGGCCCTTTCCGGGGCCCACATCCTGCGGGTGCATGATGTGAAGGCCACACGCGAGGCCCTTTCGGTGTTTACCGCCGCATTGAATCCCGATTCAGCGGACATTTAGGTTCTGCTAGTATGCATCAGCCCTGGGAACTGGGGGACGACAGATGAAACGCAAGTATTTCGGCACGGATGGCGTGCGCGGCCGCGCCAATGTGGGGGCCATGGGCCCTGACGTGGTGATGAAGATCGGCATGGCCGTGGGCCAGATGTACCGGCGGGGCGGCCACCGCCACCGCGTGGTGATCGGCAAGGACACCCGCCTTTCCGGCTACATGATCGAACAGGCCCTGACGGCAGGTCTCCTCTCCTCCGGCATGGACGTGTTCCTGCTCGGCCCCGTGCCCACGCCCGCCGTGGCCATGCTCACCCGCTCCATGCGCGCTGATCTTGGCGTGATGATATCAGCCTCCCATAATCCGTATGCTGACAATGGCATCAAGATTTTCGGGCCCGATGGCTACAAGCTGTCGGATGCCCAGGAACTGGAAATCGAGGACCTGATCGACAATCCCGGCAAGATCACGCTGGCGGGCCCCACCGACATCGGCCGGGCCAAGCGTATTGATGATGCCAGCGCCCGCTACATCGAATTCGCCAAGCGCACCTATCCCGGCGAGAGCAATCTGAACGGCATGCGCATCGTTATCGATACGGCCAATGGCGCGGCCTACAAGACGGCC
Source organism: Hyphomicrobiales bacterium (assembly GCA_046349175.1). Lineage (GTDB taxonomy): Bacteria > Pseudomonadota > Alphaproteobacteria > Rhizobiales > Aestuariivirgaceae > Aestuariivirga. Next base: position 30,845 of record JAXMCS010000017.1, read on the forward strand.
CCCACAGCCCTGTGGGAACTGGGTGCGGAAATCATTCAGGTGGGCAGCGAACCCAACGGAACCAACATCAACGAAAAGTGCGGCTCCACCCATCCCGATGTGATGTGCGAGAAGGTGCGGGAATTGCGCGCCGACATCGGCATCGCGCTTGATGGCGATGCGGACCGGGTGATCATTGCCGACGAGAAGGGCAATGTGATCGACGGCGACCAGATCATGGCGCTTGTCGCCACAAGCTGGGCCCAGCGTGGCCAGTTGAAGGGTGGCGGACTGGTGGCCACCATCATGTCCAATCTCGGCCTTGAACGCTTCCTGGTGGAGCAGAACTTGTCGCTGGCCCGCACCAAGGTGGGTGACCGTTATGTAGTGGAGCACATGCGGGCCCATGGCCACAATGTGGGCGGCGAACAGTCTGGCCACATTGTGCTTTCGGACTATGCCACAACCGGCGATGGCCTGCTGGCCGCGCTTCAGGTTCTGTCAGAAGTGGTGCGTCAGGGCCGCCCGGTGAGCGAGGTGTGCAAGCTCTTTGATCCGTTGCCGCAAATTCTCAAGAACGTGAAATTCAAGGGTGGCAGCAATCCGCTGGCCGCGGACCCCGTGAAGGACGCGATCCGCGATGCCGAGGCGCGCCTGGGCAGTCAAGGCCGTTTGGTCATCCGCCCCTCCGGCACGGAGCCGCTCATCCGCGTCATGGCGGAAGGGGATGATGGTTCTCTCGTCTCCAGCGTGGTCGATGACATCTGCGGCGTCATCTCAAAGGTTGCGGCCTGATCCTTGCTGATATGTCCGTCCAGCGGCTGAGGAAAATGCCGCCGAGGATGAAGAGCAGGGCGGCCAGCATGTTCCAGCCCACGGGCTCACCCAGGATCACAAATCCTGCCGCCACCGAGAACACCGGCACGAGATAGTTCGACATGGCGGTGAAGGTGGGGCTGGTGCGTTCCACCGCCTTGAACCAGATCACGGTCGCAAGCCCCGTTGGAAAGAGACCAAGCCCAAACAGCGCGAGAGCTGGCATGACGGGAATTGTGGAAAGTGCGGGCACAGGTGATGTGGCCAGCGCTGCCGCCACGGCCATGAGCGCCCCGGCGCTGAGCACACCCGCCGACATGCCGATGCCGCTGACACGCAGCAACTTGGCCGAGATGGCGTTGAGGCCGTAGAGCAGGCACGCAAAGACCACAGCCGCCTCGCCCATCAGTTCCTTGCCATGCAGCTTGATGGCCAGGAGCTTGTCTGGCCCCATGAGAATGATGATGCCGATGAAACCCAGCACGAAGCCCGCCGTGCGCAGTGGCGTGAGCCTTTCACCCGGCAGCATGAAGTGTGCCAGCACCAGCACGAAGAGCGGAATGGTGCCCATCAGCAATCCAGCAACGCCAGAGGCGATGAACTGCATGGCCCAGGTGATGACGAAAAGGGCGCGGCATTGCCGATGAGTCCGAGCCAGAGATAGATGCCCGCGTGACGCAGGCTGCGCGTCGGCAACCGCCCCGTTGCGGCGCAGACGGCCAGCAGAATCACCGCGCCAATGGCAAGGCGGATGGCGGCGATCCAAGCGGGCGCCACCGCCTCCAATGCCACCTTGCTCATCACGAATGAAATGCCCCAGCAGGCCACAAGCCCCGCGAAGAGCAACCAGTCCGTGAATGTCACGCGGTAGGGCATGGGCGCGCATTAACCTTAATGTTTGCGAAAGGAATTGCATTCAATTCGAACGGAATCCTGTGGCGCGAATACCACAAATGACCTTCGTCACAATCACGCCTTTTTTCGGCCCGTCTCGCGCCCTGCTCACCGGGCACAAACGCATCATCGAACAACCCCAAGGGAATGTTACTGAGGGGACTAACTCCCAAGTCGGGATTGAGGTGTGTGATGAAAATGCTGAAAGTGATTCTTCTCGCCGGTGCCGTGGCTGCTCCTTTTGCAGCGTCTGCCCATGCGGCCGACTTTGTTCCGCCCGCAGCTGATCCGAACAATATCGGCCTTTACTTGCGCGGTGACTTCGGCTGGTCCTGGCTGAAGCAGTCTGGCAGCCCGGATGACAGCACCTGGGCCGGTGGCGCGGGTGTGGGCTACCGCTACAGCGACAACATGCGCGCCGACATCACCATGGATTGGTCGGGCAAGTATGACCTGGGCGGCGGCGATGGCCTGTCCACCAGCGCCGTGCTGGGCAACGTCTATTACGACCTGCACAACTCCACCATGTTCACGCCCTATGTGGGTCTGGGTGCCGGTTATGGCTGGGTGAACGGCACGGGTGCAGTGACCGATAAGAGCGGTTTTGCCGTTGGTGCCAAGGCGGGTCTTTCCGTTGACCTCACCAGCAACATCGCCGTGGACACGGGCTACCAGTTCCAGGACATCATGGTGACGGGTGCCGACGTGCGCGAACACCGCGTGATGACGGGCCTGCGCTTCTCCTTCTGAAGCCAGCAAACAATCGGGGCCCGCAATCGCGCGTGGCCCCCCGCAGGGCGCGTTCAGCTATCCGGCTGGGCGCGTTTTGCTTTTTGCACTGCACACACGCTCTCGCTTGACTTTCGCCTGCCAGCGCCTAGTTTCCCCTCAATTCCTCCCAGCGCGGGAGAGAGCGGGTGACACCGCCGCCGAAGGAGCAACCGCCCCGGAAACTCTCAGGCAAAAGGACCGCGCGTGAGGCAATGACTCTGGAGAGCAGGGGCCCGTGACAGGGCCGCTCACCGAAGGAGAAAGCAGGCCCGTGTCGGAGTGACGGGCAGGCGAAAGCTCTCAGGTTCCTGACAGAGGGGGCGCAACCGGCGACATGCCGGAAGCCGCTTGCTGTCAGGAGGATTGATTGAGCGAAACCATCAGGACGACACCCCTTCACGCGAATCATGTGGCGCTGGGCGCCCGCATGGTGCCCTTCGCCGGCTACGACATGCCGGTGCAATATCCCACCGGCATTCTGACCGAGCACAACTGGACCCGCGAACATGCGGGCCTGTTTGATGTCTCACATATGGGCCAGTGCTTCATCGTGGCGGAGAGCTTCGAGCGCGCCGCAGAAGCCCTGGAAAAGCTGGTGCCTGCCGATCTCAAGGGCCTGGCACCTTTGCAGCAGCGCTATTCGCAACTGCTCGCCCCGGACGGTGGCATTCTCGATGACCTCATGATCTCGCGCTCGGCCTATCCGGGCCGGCTCTATGTGGTGGTGAATGCGGCCCGCAAGGAACATGACTACGCCCATATCGCCCGCCACCTGCCAGCTGATGTCAAGCTGGAACGGCTGGACGGCGAGGCACTGCTGGCCCTGCAGGGGCCAGAGGCGGAGGCGGTTCTCGCTACCATTAATCCCGAGGTGCGCGACATCGCCTTCATGCATTTCAAGCTGCTGGACCTGGGCGCCATCAAGAATGCCCATATCTCGCGCTCCGGCTACACGGGCGAGGACGGTTTTGAGATTTCGGTCTCTGCTGTTGATGCCGTGAAACTGTGGGAAATGCTGCTCAAGGATGGGCGCGTAAAGCCCATCGGCCTGGGCGCCCGCGATTCGCTGCGGCTGGAAGGCGGCCTGTGTCTCTATGGCCATGACATTGATGAGACGACTTCCCCCAACGAGGCGGGCCTCATGTGGTCCATCCAGAAGCGCCGTCGTGTGGAAGGCGGTTTCATTGGTGCGGCCCGCGTGCAGAAGGAACTGGCCGAAGGCCCGGCGCGGCTGCGCGTGGGGATCAAACCCGAAGGCCGGGCGCCTGCCCGCGAAGGCACCGTCATTCAGGATGTGGCAGGCCGGGTGATCGGCAAGATCACATCCGGCGGCTTTGGCCCCACTGTGAACGGCCCCGTGGCCATGGGTTATGTGGAAACTGCCGCATCAAAGCCGGGTACGCCCGTGCACCTCATTGTCCGCGACAAGGCCCTGCCGGCCCAGGTCGTGGCCCTGCCCTTTGTTCCCAACCGTTTCAAGCGCTGAAGGAGAGATCATGAGCGTCAAGTTTACCGAAGAGCACGAGTGGATCACCGTTGAAGGCGGTGTGGCCACCGTTGGCATCACTGTGCACGCCGCCGAACAGCTGGGCGATGTGGTGTTCGTCGATCTGCCCGCCGTGGGCAAGAAAGTGGAAAAGGGCAAGGAAGCCGCAGTCGTCGAAAGCGTGAAGGCGGCGAGCGAGGTCTATGCCCCGATCGATGGCGAGATCGTGGACGCCAACAAGGCCATTGCCGATGAACCTTCACTGGTGAACAGCGATCCCGAGGGCAGCGCCTGGTTCATGAAGATCAAGATTGCCAATCCGGCCCAGTTGGAGGGCCTGATGGACCGCGACGCCTACAACAAATTCGTCGGCAAGTGAGGCAGCCATGACAGCCCGTCTCGCGCTCCGGGATCTTGAGCCCGGCGCCAACTTCATCCGCCGCCACATCGGCCCCGACGACGCCGAAACCACCGCCATGCTGAAGCTGGTGGGGGCGAAGTCGCTGGAGGATTTCATCGCCAAGGTGGTGCCGGAGAAGATCCGCGCCAAGCGCCCGCTGGCGCTGAAGCCCGCCATGGCGGAACGCTCCGCGCTTTCCTATCTGCGCGCCGCCGCCTCCCGCAACGAGGTTTTCACTTCGATGATCGGCATGGGCTATTATGGCACCATCACGCCCAAGGTGATCCTGCGCAACCTGCTGGAAAATCCCGGCTGGTACACGGCCTATACGCCCTATCAGGCGGAGGTGAGCCAGGGCCGGCTTGAGGCCCTGCTTAACTACCAGCAGATGATCGTGGACATGACGGGCCTGCCCATCGCCAATGCCTCGCTGCTGGATGAGGCAACAGCCGCGGCGGAAGCCATGGCCATGGCAAAACGCGTGGGCAAGTCTGCCGCCACCACCTTCTTCGTGGACCGCGACACCCATCCGCAGACCATCGGTGTCATCGAAACCCGGGCCAGGGGCTTCGGCTATACGGTTGTGGTGGGCGATCCCGCCACCGAGCTGAAGCCTGCCGATGTGTTTGGCGCGCTCCTGTCCTATCCCGGCTCTTCCGGCGAGGTGCGTGATTATTCCACCATCATCGCGGCGCTGCACCAGGCAGGGGCCATCGCCATCATGGCGACCGATCTTCTGGCACTCGCCCTGCTCAAGACGCCGGGCGAACTGGGTGCCGATATTGCCATTGGCAACAGCCAGCGCTTTGGCGTGCCCATGGGTTTTGGCGGGCCGCATGCCGCCTTCTTCGCCACGCGCGACGAGCACAAACGCACCATGCCGGGCCGCCTCATCGGCGTTTCGGTGGATGCGAAAGGAAAGCGCGCCTTGCGCATGGCCCTGCAAACCCGCGAGCAGCACATCCGCCGCGAGAAGGCCACCAGCAACATCTGCACTGCGCAGGTTCTGCTGGCGGTGATCGCCTCCATGTTTGCCGTTTACAACGGCCCCAAGGGCATTCGCAAAACCGCTGAACGCACCCACCGCTTCACGCAGATTTTCGCGGAGGCCGTGACAGCACTTGGCTTCAAGGTCGAGACCCGCGCCTTCTTCGACACGGTGACCCTGCATGTGCCGGGCCGTGCCCACATGCTCTGGGCCAAAGCCAAGGAAAAGCGCATCAACCTGCGCTTTGTCGATGCCGACCATCTCGGCATTTCCTTCGACCAGTCCACCCGCCGCCAGGAACTGCTCAGCCTGCTGTCGGTGTTCAAGTCTGACGCTGCGGGCACTGACATTGACGCCATTGACGCGAAGACCGGGGAGTGCATTCCGCTGGCCCTGCGCCGCACCAGCAGCTTCCTCACGCATCCGGTGTTTTCCATGTACCAGTCGGAAACCGAGATGATGCGCTACCTGCGCCATCTGCAGGCGAAGGATTTGGCGCTGGACCAGGCCATGATTCCGCTCGGCTCCTGCACCATGAAACTCAATGCCACAAGCGAGATGATCCCCGTGACCTGGCGCGAGTTTGCCATGCTGCATCCCTTCGCGCCCTTGGAGCAGACGCAAGGCTACCAGCAGCTCTTCGAGGAACTCGAGGAGATGCTGGCGGAGATTACCGGCTTTGATGCCGTGTCACTGCAACCCAACGCGGGCTCGCAGGGCGAATATGCGGGGCTTCTTGCCATCAAGCGCTATCACGAGGCCCATGGCGGAGAGGCACGCAACATTTGCCTTATCCCCGTGTCGGCCCATGGCACCAATCCGGCCTCCGCCGCCATGGCGGGCTTGCAGATCGTGGCCGTGGCCTGCGATGCCAACGGCAACGTTGACGTGGCTGACCTCGCCGCCAAGGCCAAGCAGCATGCGGCATCGCTCGCCTGCCTGATGATCACCTATCCCTCCACCCATGGCGTGTTTGAAGAGGCGATCATCGACATCTGCCGCATCATCCACGACAATGGCGGGCAGGTCTATCTTGATGGCGCCAACCTCAATGCCCAGGTGGGTCTGATGCGTTCCTACCGAACTGGGTGCCGATGTCTGCCACATGAACCTGCACAAGACCTTCGCCATTCCCCATGGTGGCGGCGGGCCGGGCATGGGCCCCATCGGCGTGAAGGCCCATCTGGCACCCTTCCTGCCGGGGCACGCCGTGGTGAACGGCGTCAATCCGGCCGCCAGCAAGGACGGCGGGCAGGGCGCTGTCTCGGCGGCCCCTTGGGGGTCGGCCTCTGTCTTGCCGATCTCGTGGATGTATATCGCCATGATGGGCGGCCCCGGCCTTGCGAAGGCAACCCAGATGGCAATCCTCAACGCCAATTACATTGCCGCGCGCCTGAAGCCGCACTACCCCGTGCTCTACACAGGCCCCGGCGGCTTTGTGGCCCATGAGTGCATTCTCGACCTGCGCAGCCTGAAGGAACGCACGGGGCTTTCGGTGGAGGACGTGGCCAAGCGCCTGGTGGATTATGGCTTCCATGCCCCCACCATGTCTTTCCCCGTGGTGGACACGCTGATGGTGGAGCCCACGGAATCCGAAGGGAAGCGCGAGCTGGACCGCTTCTGCGATGCCATGATCGCCATTGCCGGAGAAATTGCCGAGGTGGAAAGCGGCAAGGCCCACAAGAACGACAATGTGCTGAAGAATGCCCCGCACACCCATGAGGAGCTGTTTGGCGAATGGAGCCATCCCTATTCCAAGGAGCAGGCCTTCTTCCCGCTGCCGCACTATGCCAACGACAAGTACTGGCCGCCTGTGGCACGGGTCGACAATGTGCACGGTGACCGCAACCTCATGTGCATCTGCCCGCCCATGAGTGAATATCTCGAAGCGGCGGAGTGACCCGCCCGAAAAGCAAAGGCGCCCCGCGAGGGGCGCCTCTATTGTGGGCTGAGGGCAGAAGCCTCAGTTGAAGATGAAGTCGTCGAGAACCAGCTGGGCTGCATGCACACCCGTGAAGGTGATGCTGCCATGGCCGTCAATCGCCAGCACCGCGCCCGCCGCCGTGTCGGTGAGCGTGTAGTGCACATCGGCGAGGCTGGTGATGCCGGCGTCCTTGAGCCAGACGCGGTCCGTGCGGCCCGCACCAGCCCAGAAGTCGGTGATGACATCATTGCCGAAGCTGTTCTCGAAGACGAAGACGTCGGCATCGGCACCGCCTGTCATGGTGTCGTTGCCTTCACCGCCCAGCAGGTAGTCATTGCCCTTGCCGCCCGACAGCGTGTCGTTGCCTAGGCCGCCATTCAGGCGGTTGGCCACGTCGTTGCCCGTAATGTCATCGTTGTAATCCGAGCCCATCACGTTTTCGACGTTTGTGATGATGTCGCGCGACGCTGCACCATACTTGTTGACGTTGGTGGCGAGATTGACCAGCACCATGTCCCATGAGTCTTCGTAGGAGACCGTGTCGACACCGTCGCCGCCGTCAATCGTGTCATAGCCGCCGCCGGTTATGATCCAGTCGTTGCCGCCCATGCCGTAGATCTTGTCGGCACCGGACATGCCGTTGATGCGGTTGGTGTTGTTGTCGCCTGTGAGCGTGTCGTCAAAGGCCGAACCCTGCAGGTTCTCGATGGAAATGAAGGTATCACCCGCCGCTTCGCCGCCCGTGCCCTTGCCGGACAAAAGGCTGGCCACCACGCCGGAGAGCGCCTTGCGGTAATCCGCCGTGTCGCTGCCGTCGCCGCCGTTCAGAACGTCGGCACCCAGCCCGCCCGTCAGCCGGTCATTGCCCGCGCCACCGGAGATGTTGTCGTTGCCATCACCACCCTTGAGGTTGTCGTTGCCGAGGCCACCAAGGATCGTGTCGTTGCCGGCACCACCATCGACATTGTCGTCACCGTCACCGGCGTCGATATAGTTGCCGCCAAGGTTGCCCGTGAGCGAGTCGGCCGCCGCGCTGCCGCGCAGGTTCTCGAAGTTGGAAATCGTGTCTCCTTCGGCATATCCGCCAAACGCCACGTTGGTTTCGATATTGACGTTCACACCCGCCGTGGAGAGCGAGTAATCGAGAATGTCGTTGCCGCCACCGCCATCAAGCAGCGTAGTGTCGGCGCTGCCGATCAGCACGTCGTCGAAGGCCGAGCCGCGCAGGTTCTCGATGCCGATCAGCACATCGCCTTCAGCGTCACCGCCGTGCACTTCACCCGTGGCCAGGTTGACATAAACGCCAGCGGAGGAGGTGGAGTAGTCGGCAAGGTCAATACCATCGCCGCCGATCAGCGTGTCAGCGCCCGCGCCGCCGCGCAGCACGTCATCGCCAGCGCCGCCATTGATCACGTTGGCGCCTGCCGTGCCAATCAATGTATCATTGAAGGCCGAACCAATCAGGTTTTCGATGTTGCTCAGCTTGTCGCTCTGGGCATAGCCGCCCTTGCCCGTGCCGAGCGTCAGGTCCACCGCGACATTGTCGTCGGAGTTGGAATAGTCAACGGTGTCGATACCATCGCCGCCGTTGAGCGTATCGCCGCCCGAAGAGCCATAGATGCGGTCATCGCCCGCACCTGCCAGAATGGTGTTCGAAGTGGTGTCGCCCGTCAGCGTGTCATCAAAGGCCGAGCCCGTGATGTTCTCGATGCCGGAAACCGTGTCGCCTTCCGCATCGCCACCCGACAGGATGGCGCGCATCAGATCAACCGTGACGGCAGCGGAGGAGGCCGAGTAGTCGATCGTGTCAATGCCGTCGCCGCCGTTCAGCGCGTCAGCGCCCAGGCCACCGGTGAGCACATCATTGCCGTCGCCGCCATTCAGCGTGTCGGCACCTGCACCGCCGCTGAGCATGTCATTGCCGGCACCGCCGGACAGCACGTTGGCCGCGTCATCACCCGTGAGGACGTCATTGTATTTGGAACCGGTGAGGTTCTCGATGCCCGACAGCATGTCGCCCTGGGCAAAGCCGCCAGCGCCAGCGCCCGTCACAAGGCTCACGGTCACAGCCGCGGTGGAGTTCGAATAGTCCACCAAATCCGTGCCGTCGCCGCCCAGGATCGTGTCGCCACCACCCGAGCCGAAGACCACGTCATCACCCTTGCCCGCGTCAATGCGGTTGGCAAGGGCATCGCCCGTCAGCACGTCATTGTAGGCCGAGCCGACCAGATTCTCGATGCCGGAGAGCACGTCGCCGTCTGCATCTCCGCCAGCACCCGTGCCAGCCAACAGGTTGACCGTCACGCCAGCGCCAGAGGCGGAGTAGTCCGCTGTATCAACGCCGTCGCCGCCGATCAGGCGGTCAGCACCTGCGCCACCCACGAGGATGTCATTGCCCGCACCGCCGTTCAGCGTGTTGGCATTGGCGTCGCCTGTCAGCGAGTCGTTGAACTTCGTGCCTGTGACATTCTCAATGCCGGAGAGCGTATCGCCATCGGCATCACCGCCAAAGGCTGCACCCGTGGCCAGATTGACAGTGAGGGCCGCGCCCGAAGCGGAATAGTCCGCCGTGTCGCTGCCGTCGCCACCGATCAGCCTGTCTGCGCCTGCGCCGCCAACAAGCAGGTCATCGCCTGCACCACCATTGAGGACGTTGGCGCCTGTGTTGCCCGTCAGCACGTCGTTGAATTTGGAACCCGTGAGGTTCTCGATGCTGGACAGTGTGTCGCCCTGGGCATCGCCACCCGAGGCAGCGCCTGTTGCAAGGTTCACATTCACGCCCGTCACGGTCGATGTTGAATAGTCGGCTGTGTCGTTGCCGTCACCGCCGGAAAGCTTGTCGGCGCCAGCGCCGCCGATCAGCGTGTCATTGCCCGCTTCGCCGGAGAGATCGTCATTGCCACCGCGGCCATCCAGGAGGTCATCGCCATTGCGGCCATTGAAGACGTTTGCGCCCTCGGTGCCCCAGAACTTGTCGTTCATGGCGCTGCCAACGATATTTTCGATGTTGGCGAAGTGGTCACCCCAATTGTTGGTGCCCGTGGCCAGGTCGATTTCCTGGATGTACTGGTTCAGCACGGCCACATCGGCATTGAAGGTGTCGATGCCATCGCCGCCGTCATAGGTGTCACCAGCGTTGGCCCATTCCACCAGGAATGTATCGTTGCCCGCGCCGCCATATTCAAAGTCATCGCCTGCGCCGCCAGTGATCACATCATCGCCCGCGTCACCATAGACATAGTCCGTGCCGTCGCCACCATCGACCGTGTCGTTGCCGTCGCCACCGCGAATGGTGTTGCCAGCGCTGCTGCCGGTCAGCACGTCATTGTACTTGGAGCCGATGAGGTTCTCGATGCTGTTGAGCTGGTCGCCCTGCGCATCACCGCCGGAAGCGGCACCCGTGGCCAGATTGATTGTGACCGCCGCACCCGAGGCTGAATAGTCGGCTGTGTCTATGCCGCCACCGCCAGAAAGCTTGTCGGCGCCTGCGCCGCCAATCAGTGTGTCGTTGCCGTCGCCGCCATCGAGCTGGTCATCGCCGTCATTGCCGCTGATCGTGTCACCAGACCCCTTCAGGTTGTCGCTGCCGAGGCCACCGAAATGATGTCGTTGTTGCCGCCACCGTCGATTTCGTCGTCACCGGCATCACCGGAAATCGTGTCATTGCCAGCATCACCCTTGAGGCTGTCCTTGCCATCGCCGCCGAAGAGCGTGTCATCGCCCGTGCCGCCGGAAATCTGGTCATCGCCCGTGCCGCCGTCGATGTAGTCATTGCCGGCATCGCCGAAGAGCTGATCAGCGCCGCCCTCGGCCAGGTCGCGGTCGTTGCCGTCATTGCCGTGAATGGTGTCGCTGCCTTCGCTGAAGCTGCCATAGGCAACGGAGGTATCAAAAGCCGCCGTGCTGGGCGTGACGGTGCCCACCAGTGAACCGTTCACGTAAAGCTTGTGATTGCCGAGGTTGGCGCTCTGGAGCAGTGTATCCGTGTGGGCCGGCACCGTCATGGTGATGCTCACACCACCGTTGTTGCCGTTGCCATTGGAAGCGGACATGAATGTGATGGTCATGTCGCTGTTGGAGGTGTTGCGCACTCGCCAGATGGAGTTGCCGCCAGCCGCACCCATGGCCGAGAGGGAGACGCCCGTGCCGCTGGTTGTTGCACCTGTATAGGCCTGGGCCGCGTAGCCGAGTGTGCGGAATTGGTCGGCGATCGTGGCCACACCATCGCCTTCGATGATGTCATCACCAGCGCCACCATTGATGGTGTCGCTACTTGCCAGTCCGTAAAGTGAATCTGCAAAAGCGCTGCCGGAAATCGTGTCCGAGCCCGTAGAGCCCCGAACCGTTCCGCCTGCCGTTGGCGCCGTATATGTACCCATAACAACACTTCTCCCGTGTTTTTCCACACTAGGAGGGCGCGCCTTATGCGCGGCTTACCGGGTTAGGTAAAATTTTTCTGTGGCGGCCAAAGACGCCACACTGGTTAATGGCAGGTGGCCAGCGAAGGTTAACTGGCGGTCACGGCAACCGTGTCTTCACCATCCATGCCCATGGCGATGGAGAGCCCTGCCGACTGCGCGAGTATGCGCGTGTAGTAGGGTTGCACCAGGCGGGCATCGATTGTGTCGAGCGCCGTAACACCATTGAGAACATCGGCAAGGGCCACTGGCACCTTGGCCCTTTCGCCCTTGGCTGAAACCTTGAAGGAGCGGCCATCGACCGTGACTGTCACGGTGCCGCCCCGCGGAATGCCGGCAATGCCGAGAAGCAGCATGTTGAGCAGCAGCTTCACTTCCGCCTTGGGGCGGTTTTCGCGGGGTGCCTGCCAATCCAACTTGGTCTTTTCCTCGCCGATGAAGGCCTTGGCCGTTTCACCAGCCTCGCCGAGATCGATGTGGGCCCCGCGGAACCCGATGCACCAAAGGCGATGCGGCAACTTCAGCTTGGCGGTCGCAGTCTGGGCGGAGGAGCGCACCATGTCGAGGGCGGTGGCTTTCATCGAGGCATCGGTGTCGGGATCATCCATCAGTTCGAGGCCGTTGGCGATGGCCCCCACCGGCGAGATGATGTCGTGGCAGACGCGCGAGCACAGCAGTGCCGAAAGGTCCAGGTCTGAAAGGCGCACGGCTTCGGTCATGAAGTCCCCCGAAAATTGATTCGTCGTTCCACCTATAACAAATCCGGGGCTTGCGTGCCGCATTGACGCTGCCCTTGGCCAGCGCCTATGAGCCCGCCAACCCCCGCTTTCCAGGTGCTTTGCCCGTGACCCCATGCCGCCCATCCGCCGATGTCCAGACCCTGCTTGCCATTGCCCGCGAGGCGGCCCGCGCCATCATGGACATCTACGCCAGCGACTTTGCCATCCGCAGCAAGGCTGACCTGTCGCCCGTGACGGAAGCCGACGAACGGGCCGAAGCGGTGATCCTGCAGCGCCTGGCGGAAGCCTTTCCCGATGTGCCCGTGGTGGCCGAAGAACAGGCCGCCGCCGGCCGCCTGCCCGAGGTGGCGGATGATTTCTTTCTGGTGGACCCTTTGGACGGCACCAAGGAATTCCTCTCCCGCAATGGCGAGTTCACCGTGAATATCGCCCGCGTGCAGAAGGGCTGCCCGGTGATGGGCGTGGTCTATGCCCCGGCCGTGTCGCGCCTTTTCTGGGGCGCGGCAGGCGAGGGTGCCGGCATGGCCGAAACGGGCCATGGCAATGGCGCGGAGCCATCCGGCTGGACCGCCGTGCATGTGGCGGCTCCGCAGGCCTCGGGCCTGCGCGTGGTGGCCAGCCGCTCGCACCGTGACGCCGAAACCGATGCCTATCTCGCAGGCCTCAAGGTCAAGGAAATCGTGGCGGCGGGCTCATCCCTCAAATTCTGCAAGGTGGCCTGCGGCGAGGCCGACCTTTACCCGCGCTTTGGCCGCACCATGGAATGGGACACGGCGGCGGGCCAGGCCGTGCTGGAGGCAGCCGGCGGCAAGGTTGTCACCATCGATGGCAAGCCCCTGCGCTATGGCAAGCGCGAACGCGGCTTCGACAATCCGGGCTTCATCGCCTCGGCCTGAGGCCCGGTCTTTCCTTTCCGTTAACCAAGCGGAAAGCCCTGTCTGCCTAGAACAGAAAAAGGACGGATTCCGGCCCTCACTCCGCCATGTGGCGTGTGTTGAAGGGGCCGGTCCATTTGACAGGTTCTTGCCATGACCCTTACCCGCCGCCACTTTGCCGCGCAGTTCGCAAGCCTCGGCCTTGCCTCGCTCATTGCCGCCCCAGCCGTCACCCTTGGCGCCACGCTGGCTTCTGCCCAGACCACGGGCAGCATTTCCCGCAGCCAGCCGCGCGAAACCTATTCATCCGAGGAAATGCTCCTCAAGGGCCACGAATTCTTCGGCAAGACCAGCCGCGAAGTGGGTCAGGCCATTGAATACGTCTTTCAGAACGAGGGCGAACCCACAGCCTATATTGTCGGCGAAGAGGCCTCGGGTGCGTTTGTGGGCGGCCTGCGCTATGGCGAAGGCACAATCTATTACAAGAACGGTGCCAAGGAACACATCTACTGGCAGGGCCCGTCGCTGGGCTTTGACTTTGGCGGCAACGGCAGCCGCACCATGACGCTCGTCTACAATTCCGACCAGCCGGATGATGTGCATGGCCGCTTCGGCGGTGTGAAGGCTCAGCATATTCGGTGGGCGGCCTGGTGAATTTCCAGCGCAAGGACAACATCATTCTCGCCCCTATCCGCACCGGTGGCGCGCGTCTGGGGGCCAACATCGGTTACCTGAAGTATTCCTTCAAGCCGCACTGGAATCCCTTCTGATCCTGCACGCGGGCTTACTGCCAAACGTCGAACCGGGTTATGACACTGCCGACGTGGGGCGTGGGCCTGGTGATGCTGACGACCGAATCCGTGCTTCTGGTGGCGCTTGGCTTTGCCATTGCCCTGGTGCTGGCCATGATCTTGGCTTCGCATCTGGTCTGCCGCCACCCTGGCCAATTTCCGCCGTCGCCGCGAGGTGCCCGCCACCATTCTCGACATGCAGGCCGAGCGCGAGGCGCTGCGCGCCCAGAACGCCATGAGCACCGTGCGGCTGCAATTCCAGCTGGCGACCCGCGCCCAATGGCCGAAAATCAGCCCAGCTCACCTGCCTGCGCAACCGCGCCATCGTGATGGCCAAGGACCTGATTGCCAAGGATGCCGAAATCGCCTCACTGCGGGGCTGGCTACCGAACTGACCAACGAGACCAATCGCCGTGCCAAGATCATCGCCCGCCTGACCGGCCATGAGGCGGTGAAACCGCGCAGCTTCGACATGCCCGTGCCGGAAGGCGTCGGCCTCGCCGTGATCGGCGAGGCGAAATCCGATGGCACAACGGAACCAGCGCGCCCATCGACGCATCAGCGCCGAAGATCGCCAACTCAATGCCCCTCCGCCCAGATTGCCGGCGAGCAGGGCGACGAGGGCACCGCCGCAGCGAGCCTTCTGCCACCCGAACTGGCGGCGGGCACACCCGACGCCGAACCCCTTGCCATGACGGCCCTGCGGGAAGAGCCGGTGATGGAACCAGCGGAAGAACCACCGGAGTCTGTGGAAATGCCACCCTTGCCGAGGCTCCACCGGAAGACGAGCCCGCCCGGCCCCTGACACTGGCGGAAAAGTTCATGCCCTGCGCGAGGGCATGAACGTATTGACCCCCAGGAGTGGATCTCCACCGTGCCCGGCCCGTCATCAGCGGAGAAGTCATAGACTTCCAATTGCGGCCCCGGCGCCACCGTGAGCTTGGCGGCGGGAATCCAGTTCTCGAAAATCTTCTGCCAGGTGGCGCTGATCTTGGCGATGTCACCTTCATGGCTGAAGACCGCGATCTTGCGGGCGGGAATGCTGAGCGTGTGCAAATAGTTGGCAACCTCTCCTGCGTCATGCACTTCGACCGCCGCCATGTAATCCATCTGGCCCTTGCCGTCGAAGGCGTGGGCGACGCCATAGGCCTTGGCATTCACCTGACCCGTGATCTTGCCGAAGTCGGCCATGAACTTTTCCCACAAGTCGCGGATGCCGGGTGAGGGGCCGATAGCGAAGGTGCCGTTCCGCCCGGCGAGAATCATGGGCTGCGACATGGTGATGTGGAGATGGGGCATGGGCAGGGTTTGGCAGATTCCCGGCCGCCCGTCACCGGGGAGCGGTAAGAGGCAGGTAAGGTCCGCAGGTTTCATCGAACAAGTCACGCCAGACCGGATTTTGTCTTTCGATCAGTTCGATTTTCCAGCCGCGCCGCCATTCCTTGATCTGCTTTTCACGGCGGATGGCATCTTCCATTGACGGAAAAAAGGAAAACCAGACCAGCATCTTCACGCCATAATCTTTGGTGAAGCCGGGAACGCTGCCGTCCTTGTGTTGCAGGATGCGGGAGCAGAGATCTGATGTAACGCCGCAGTACAGGGTGCCGTGGCGTCTGCTTGCCAAGAGATAAACCGCAGGCACCTTCTCCATTTTTTCTCCGTCATCCCGGCGAAAGCCGGGACCCATTGAGACATCTCATGTGGCGGAGCGCAAGCGGATGTGCTTCAGGGGGTCCCGTGTCGCGCCCTGCGGGCTTGCACGGGATGACGGCAGGAGCGCGGAATTTGACTTCCGCCCCTGTTTCCCCTATCAGCCCCCCATCTTCATGACGTCTTGAACGTTACGAGGTTTCACCACACATGGGGGTCTCATTCCCGGGAGGTGGTGCAGCCAGCATCCGGCAGCGAGTGTTCGCCCCCGGGTGTCGTTTGCGTTTGGGGCAAGGGAATACGTAATGTTTGAAACCTTAAGCGAGCGCCTGACAGGCATTTTCGACAAGCTCACGGGGCGCGGCAGCCTCAGCGAGGCCGATGTCGATGCCGCCATGCGCGAGGTGCGCCGCGCCCTGCTGGAAGCCGACGTGGCCCTTGAGGTTGTGAAAACCTTCACCGAGAAGGTGCGCGAAAAGGCCGTGGGGGCCGAGATCGTCAAGTCGATCAAGCCCGGCCAGATGGTCGTCAAGATCGTCCATGACCAACTCGTGGAAACCCTGGGCTCCGACCAGGCGGCGCTCAACCTGCGCGCCTCGCCGCCCGTAGCCATTCTCATGGTCGGCTTGCAGGGCTCGGGCAAAACCACCTCCACCGCCAAGATCGCCAAACGCCTGCAGGACCGCGAGAAGCGGAAAGTCCTGATGGCTTCGCTGGACACCCGCCGCCCCGCCGCCCAGGAGCAGCTTGAGGTGCTGGGCAAGCAGGTGAAGGTGGACACGCTGCCCATCATCAAGGGCCAGCAGCCCACCGATATCGCCAAGCGCGCCATGAGCGAGGCCCGCAAGGGTGCCTACGACATCGTCATGCTCGATACCGCGGGCCGCCTGCACATCGACGAGGAACTCCTCGCCGAAGCCGCCGCCGTGCGCGACATTGCCAAGCCCAAGGAAACGCTGCTGGTGGCCGATGCCCTCACCGGCCAGGACGCGGTCAACCTCGCGCGCGCCTTCGACGAAAAGATCGGCATCACCGGCATTGTGCTCACCCGCATCGACGGCGATGGCCGTGGCGGCGCCGCACTCTCCATGCGCGCTGTCACCGGCAAGCCCATCAAGCTCATGGGCACCGGCGAAAAGCTGGATGGCCTCGAGGATTTCCACCCCGCCCGCATCGCCGGCCGCATTCTCGGCATGGGCGACGTCGTCTCGCTCGTCGAAAAGGCCGCGCTGGAAATCGACCAGGACAAGGCCCGCAAAATCGCCGAGCGCATGCGCAAGGGCGCCTTCGACATGAACGACCTGGCCGACCAGCTGAAGCAGCTGGAAAAGCTGGGCGGCATGGGCGGCGTGATGAAGATGCTGCCGGGCATGGGCAAGATCCAGAAGCAGCTGGAAGGCCAGGACCTCGACAACACCGTTTTCAAGCGTCAGGTGGCGATCATCGGTTCCATGACCAAGCGCGAGCGCGCCACGCCGAAGATCATCGACGGCAAGCGCCGCAAGCGCATCGCCGCAGGCTCCGGCACCAAGGTGGAGGATGTGAACAAGCTCCTCAAGATGCACCTGCAGATGGCCGACATGATGAAGCAGATGGGCCAGGGCAAGGGCCTGATGGGCAAGATGTTCGGCGGCAAGGGAATGCCGAGCTGAAGCCGAGATGGAGGCCATGCAAAGGAACTGGCAAGGCCTCGATCCCAATGCGCTGCCCGCCGACCTGCGCGACCTCGTGCAGGGCGGCAACGCCCCGTCAGGTGGCGCAGCGCCCGCCATGCCCAACCTCGACCAGCTGATGAAGGGCATGCCCGGTGGCCTGCCCGGACTTGGTGGCGGCCTGCCGGGCCTCGGCAGCAACCCATTCAAGGGCCTCCCCGGCCTTGGAAAGAAAAAGTGATCAACCGTTTTCAGTCTTCAAAGGAGAAACCAACATGGCACTGAAAATCCGCCTCGCACGCGCAGGCTCGAAGAAGCGTCCCTACTATCACATCGTCGTCGCTGCCGCGACCTCGCCCCGTGATGGGAAGTACATCGACATCATCGGCGCCTTCAATCCGCTGCTCGCCAAGGACGCGGCTGACCGCGTGAAGCTCGACGCCGAAAAGGCCGCCGAGTGGCTGAAGAAGGGCGCCCAGCCCACCGACCGCGTGCTGCGCTTCCTCGACAAGGCCGGCCTCAAGAAGCGTGAGGCCCGCAACAACCCGAAGAAGGCGCTGCCCGGCAAGAAGCGCCAGGAGCGTGAAAAGGCTGCCGCTGCCGCAGCACCCGCAGCGTAATCCCACTCCGGCCGGCTGTGCCGGCCACCTCTCCCCATGGGGAGAGGAAGGAAAGGAAATCATCCTCCCCCGTGCGCGGGGGAGGTGGATCGCGCGGTGCCGCGCGCGCCGGAGAGGGTGTTTTCAGCAAGCGCGTTCTTCGCTAGCGTCCATAAATGGCCACCTTCACCCCCATCATTGACGCACTTCCCTCCACCGTGCCCTTCGTCGGGCCGGAAGCCCTGGAGCGCCGCAGCGGCGCAAGGATCGCGGCGCGCATCGGCGCCAATGAAAGCGTATTCGGACCAAGCCCCAAAGCCATTGCCGCCATGCAGGCCGCCGCCGCCGAAAGCTGGATGTATGGCGATCCGGAAAACCACGACCTCAAGGCGGCCATTGCATCATCTCTGGGCCTGAAGCCCGAGAACATTGCCTGTGGCGGCGGCATTGACGGATTGCTCGGCCTCACCACGCGGCTTTTCCTCTCCCCCGGTGATGCCGTTGCCACATCCTTTGGCGGCTATCCCACCTTTAATTTTCACGTGGCGGCGGCAGGCGGCAAGCTCGTCACCACGCCATATGTGAATGACCACGAAGACCCGGAGGGTCTTCTGAAAATCGCCCGCTCAGAAAAGGCAAAGCTTCTCTACTTTGCCAATCCCGACAATCCCATGGGCAGCCATTGGCCCGCTGCCGATGTGGCGCGCCTCATTGCCCACGTGCCGGACGAGACAATGCTGCTGCTCGATGAAGCCTACATCGAGTTTGCCCCCGAAGGCACGGCACCGGCCTTCGACACCTCCCGCAAGAACCTGCTGCGCTTTCGCACCTTCTCCAAGGCCCATGGCATGGCGGGCATTCGCGTTGGATATGTGATTGGCGAAGCGACGATGATCGCGGCCTTCGACAAGATCAGAAATCATTTTGGCATTGCCCGGGCCTCGCAGGCGGGTGCCATCGCGGCTGTGAAGGATCAGGACTGGGTTGTTCATGTGCGCAATCAGGTGATCGCCTCCCGCGCCCGCATCGCAGACATTGCCGCTGCCAACGGCCTCACGGCATTGCCATCGGCCACCAACTTTGTCGCGGTGGATTGCGGGCGGGATGGCGCCTTCGTCCGGGCCATTGTGGAAGGACTTTTGCAGCACGGTATCTTCATCCGCATGCCGGGTGTGGCACCGCTCAACCGCTGCATCCGCATCTCCTGCGGCGGCCCCCGCGAAATGGAATTGCTTTCAGCCGCAATGCCGAAGGTTCTGGCAACACTCCGTTAAGGCTCGCAAGAAATGCCAAGCATATGATTGCTGCCGGCGGCGCGAAAGAAAGGCTTGGGTAAGGTGTGTTGCCTAGCCTCCTCCAACCAGTGGTGGAGAGCGTGGCAAGACTTAAGGCATTTCTGAGCGTGTTCATGGTGGACCGGAGCAATCCGGCCCTGGTCCATGCGCAGCTGCGCGCCTTCGCCAGGCAGGTTCCGCTGCTCTATGCCATTCTCATAGCCAACACGGCTTTCGTTGCGGCAACGCATTTCACCTTTGCGCCCATCTCTCTCACGATCGGTTTGCCTGCGGTCTTCATCGCTGTTGCCGCCATGCGCCTTGCGGGCTGGTGGCGCATGCAAAGAAGCACCTACACGACGCACGATGCCATTCACCGCCTCAATGTAACATTGCTGCTTGTGGCCGTGCTTGGCACTGCTTTCACCATGTGGGGTCTTGCGCTCTTTCCCTATGGCGATACATTCGCCAAGACCCACATCGTCTTCTACATGGCCTTCACACTGATCGGCAGCGTTTTCTGCCTGATGCACTATCGCGCTGCGGCCTTCCTGCTCGCCCTCACCGTCATTGTGCCGTTCATCGCTTTCCTGCTCACACAGGGCAACGCGGTATTCAGCGCCATCGCCTTCAATTTTGCGCTCGTGACGGCGGGCATGCTGTTCATCGTCAACACCCACTATAAGGACTTTGCCCTGATGGTCGCCCAGCGCGAGCATCTTGAGACAGTCAACCGCGAAACCCTCCGGCTGAGTGAGGACAATCGCGCGCTGGCCCATCGCGACAGCCTGACAGGCCTGCCCAACCGCCGCAGCTTCATTGCCGAGGCGGAGGCGCGGGTTGCCGCCTGCGCCCAAGGCAAGACTGAAGGATTTTCCCTGGGCCTCGTTGATCTCGACGGCTTCAAAGCCGTGAACGATCTCTATGGCCATGCCGCGGGTGATGCCCTGCTGATGGAAGCGAGCCGCCGCATGACTGAAATCGCCGGCACCAACATTATCTTCGCCCGCATCGGTGGCGACGAATTCGGTATCCTCGCCACCTCGGGCACTGACCTCGCCGCCTTTGGCCGCACCTTGTGCGAGGTGCTGCGCCAACCCTACGAGTTGTCGGACCTGACGGCCGAGGTCACAGCCTCCTGCGGCTTTGCCAGCTATGGGCCGGGCTGCGACTGCACCAGCCAGCTTTTCGAATTCGCCGATTATGCGCTCTATGAAGCCAAGGACCGCACCGGCGGCCAGACCGTGATCTTTTCCGCCAGCCACCGCGACGAACTGCGCCGCCGCCATGAAATCGACCAGCGCCTGCGTAACGCCGATCTCAACGCCGAACTGGCATTGGCCTATCAGCCCGTCATTAATACCAGGACAGGCGAATTGGTTGCCGTTGAAGCCTTGGCCCGCTGGATGATGCAGGGCGCGGGTTCCATCAGCCCGTCGCAATTCATCGCCATTGCAGAGAAAAGCACGGTGATCAACACCATCACCTTCGCGCTGCTGCGCAAGCTCCTGAACGATCTGCGGCAATGGCCGGAAGCCTTGTCCGCCTCCTTCAACCTCTCGGCCCGCACGCTGGCCTCTGCCGAAGTGATGTTGCAGCTGCTCAACATGGTCCGGAGCAGCGGCATCACTCCGTCGCGCCTCGAATTTGAAGTGACTGAAACTGTCCTCGTGGCCGATTTCGATGCGGCCCGCCGCGCCATCCAGATGCTGCGCAATCTGGGGTGCCGGGTCGCGCTGGATGATTTTGGCATTGGCCATTCCAGCCTCAGCCACATCCACCAACTGCCCCTCGACAAGATCAAGATCGACCGCAAGTTCGTGGGCGACATGGCCGGAAGCGAGAAAGCCGCCAGCGTGGTGGGCACTATCGTGGACCTGTGCCGCAACCTTGGCCTTGTCTGCGTGGCCGAAGGCGTGGAGACGGTGGAGCAGGTTGACCTGCTGGCGGCCCGCGGCTGCCATTTGGCGCAGGGTTACCTGTATGGCAAGCCTGTACCTGCCCGCGACGTCTTGTCCCTGCTGGCGCGCCACGGGCTGAAGGGCGAACGCAAGCCCCGGCAGGTCCGCAGGGCCTGAGACAAGGAAAGCAGTGGACGAGGCACTCTGCCTGCTTGTGGAACGCCACCCCGGCGCGGCATGAACAGGGCAGGAGATAAGCCCATGACCGGAAAGACCCCTTTCAAGGCCCCACCCAACCTCACTGTCGTCAACCATCCGCTGGTGCTGCACAAGCTCACCCTGATGCGCGACAAGCACACGCCCTCGGCGGTATTCCGCCAGCTGCTGCATGAGATCAGCCATTTGCTGGCCTATGAAGTGTGCCGCGATCTGCCCATCACCACCCAGACCATCGAGACACCGCTGGCAGAGATGGAAGCGCCCATTCTCAAGGGCAAGAAGCTGGTGATCGTGTCGGTTCTGCGCGCCGGCAATGGCCTGCTGGAGGGCATGCTCTCCCTCATCCCCTCGGCACGCGTGGGCCACATCGGCCTTTACCGCGATCACGTCACACTTCAGCCGATCGAATATTACATGAAGGTGCCGGAGGACATCGCCGAACGCCGCACCATTGTGGTGGACCCCATGCTTGCCACCGGCAATTCCGTGGCCGCCGCGGTGAAACGCCTCAAGGAAAAGGGTGCCCGGGACATCCGCCTGGTCACTTTGCTCTCGGCACCCGAGGGTATCATGCGCTTCCATGAGACCCATCCAGATGTGCCGGTCTTCACGGCTGCGGTGGACAGCCACCTCAACAGTGTGGGCTACATCGTGCCAGGACTTGGCGATGCGGGCGACCGCATGTTCGGCACCAAGTAACGGGCGCCGCACCTCGCGCTCTTCATGACCCGTTAATCATGGGGCGAAATCGCAAGGTTCTGGTTACTTTCCGGCAGGGGCTTCCTTCTAGCGTGGCGGTGAAGCAAGGAATTCCGCCCCCCATGGCTGCCAGCCCCGCGCACGTTACGACCTCTCAGGCGAAACCCATCGCCCGCCACAAGGATGGCCGGGCGCGCCGGGTGCTCTATGCCGAGGACCAGGTGTCGTCGCGCGTGGTGACCAAGGCCATGCTGGAGAAAATGGGCTTTGAAGTTGAAGCCGTTGATGACGGCGAAGTGGCCGTGGAGCGGGCCCGCGAACAGGCCTTCGATCTCATTCTGCTCGACATTGAAATGCCGGTCATGGACGGCGTCACGGCCGCCCGCACCATCCGTTCTGAAATCGCAAGCCACAAGGAAACGCCCATTCTGGCGCTCTCGGCCTTCCTCGCCGATTCGACCGAGCATTGCGCGTGGCGCGAGGCTTTCGACACGGCTGTGCCCAAGCCCGCAAACTCCAATGAATTGCAGCGTGCCATGGCCCGGGCCATCACCATGCATGGTGGCGCGGCGGACGTCCCCGTTGAACCCGAGGTTAACCCCTCGCAATCCATGTGGACCTCCATGCAGGCGGAATTGCCGCGCGGCACCCGCAAGGTTCTGGCCGATGCGGCGGCCCGTGAAATGCACCATCTTGTGCTGGCCATGGTGGCGGCCCGGCAGGCGGCGGATTCTGATCTTGAACGCCAGGCCCGCCATGGCCTGCGCGGTCTTGCCGCCAATTTTGAAGTCACCGGCGTGATGGCGCTGCTTGATGCCGCCAGGCGGGATGCGGGTGTTCTGGATTGTCCGGCTCTGCTGAATGCTATCGCTGCCTGGCGCCGCGCCACGTCAGCCTGAAACAGCCACACTTTCAAAAAGCAAAAGGCGCACCATCGCGCGCCTTGCTGAAATTTAATCTTGAGCCGGGCTTACTGCGACGACTGCACCGGGCGTCCGTCCAGCGATGACAGCATCTTCAGCACTTCAAGGCATTCGGGGCTGACGCGGCGCTTTTCAGCTTGCGGTTTCGGGGCGGTTTGAGGCGTTGTCTTGGTCATTGTGGCATTCCCTGTTGAGCGGCGGAAGTTAGGCGCTTGAACTTAAGGACAGGATAATGGCACCGCAGTGAACCACGCCGGAACCTGCCATTCATCTACCATTCATCAGCTCTTTGTCAGGGAGTTCCGGGCACACAAAAAAGTGATGATGCACGGTCGCCGGACATATGTAACTCTCCGGGTGGCAGCAAATGCGTCACGCATAGAGCGTGCCGAAGGAAGGAGAAACGAATGAAGTCTGTGACCAAGATGATGATGGCTGGGGCCTTTGGCCTCGCCCTGTGGAGCGGCGCCGCCTGGGCGGGTGCCGCCGACGACGCCATCAAGGCCCGCCAGGGCTGCATGAAGGCCCATGGCGCGCTGATGAAGGCCGCCATGCCCATCATGAAGGGCGAAGCGAAGTTTGACGCCGCGGCGCTCAAGACGATCTATGATGCCGAAGATGCTGCTTGCGCCGACTGGGCCAAGTGGTGGGGCCCCGACACGCAGAAGGGCGAAACGGTTGAAAGCAAGGCCAAGCCAGAAGTCTGGTCTGACGCCGCCGGCTTCGAAGCCGCTGGCAAGGCCTGGTATGATGCGGCCCAGAAGCTGCGGGCCGCAACCGATGAAGCCTCCTTCAAGGCGGCGCTGCCTGGCGTGGGTGCCGGCTGCAAGGGCTGCCACGAAAAGTATCGCGCTGCGGAGAATTGATCATTCCCCGCCTGTTCACTACACGCAATCTCCGGGCCCTGACGCTGCTTGCAGCGGCGGGGCTCGGCCTCTTCTGGGTGCTGACCATCCCGCATCCCCTGCCGGACAGCGCCATTCCCGCCCACCAACCGGACATTGCCAATGGCGAGCGGCTCTACAATGCGGGCGGTTGCCACTCCTGCCACTTGCCCGGGCCGCAACTGGCCGGGGTTGATGCGGCACTGCCCGCAGGCGGCACACCCTTGAAAACGCCTGTGGGCACGCTTTACCCGCCCAACATCACGCCCGATCCCGAAACCGGCATCGGCAAATGGACTGACGCGCAATTCGTGAACGCCATGGTGAAGGGCATCGGCCCCGATGGCGAACACCTGATCCCGGCCTTTCCCTACACCTCCTATGCCCATATGAAGCTGGAGGATGTGCTCGACATCAAAGGCTATCTGGCAACGCTGCCCGCCGTGAAGAACGAAGTGCCCCCGCCAGACGTGCTGGCCTTGCCGCTGGTGCGCCGCGGCCTTGGTCTGTGGAAGTGGGTGGGACTGAGGGAAAACCAGATCGCCGCCGACGCTTCGCAGTCTGAAAGCTGGAACCGTGGCGCCTATCTCGTCAACGGTCCCGGCCACTGCAACGAGTGCCACACGCCACGGAACATCATGATGGCGAGCGACATGGGCCGCTTCCTCGCGGGTGGTCCCCATCCGGAAGGCAAGGGCAAGGTGCCGTCGCTGCGTGACTTGGTGGGCCGTGGCAAATACAAGGATGCCGAAGACCTCAAGACCGCGTTGCAGAACGGCGAGACGCTGGGCTACGAGCATCTTTCGTCCGGCGGCATGGGGCAGGTGCAAACCAACCTCAGCAAATTGCCGGATGCCGATGTGGCGGCCATCGCCGAATACATCACCAGCCTCAAATAGTTTACAGCAGGTCCTGCAGGTGCGGGATCAGCGGCAGGTCGGCGGGCGGCATGGGGTAGTCCCGCAAGGCCGCCGCCCGCACCCACTTCAATTCCTGCCCTTCCAGCGGGGCCACCAGGCCCTTCCAGCGGCGGCAGACATAAAGCGGCATGAGCAGGTGGAAATCTTCATAGGCGTGGCTGGCAAAGCTGAGCGGTGCCAGGCAGGCCTGGGTCACGTCTATGCCGAGTTCTTCCTTGAGTTCGCGGATGAGCGCCGTTTCCGGCCTTTCGCCCACCTCGATCTTGCCGCCCGGAAATTCCCACAGGCCTGCGAGCGTCTTTCCTGCGGGGCGCTTGGACAGCAGCACCCGGCCATCCTTGTCGATGAGTGCGACGGCGGCGACGAGGAGGAGTTTCATCTAGCTCCGGTATGAGCCGTTGATGTCGATGTAGCGGTGCGTCAAGTCGCAGGTCCAGACCTGCGCCTTGCCTTTACCCACGCCCACGTCGGCTTCGATGCGGATGTCCCGGCCCTTCATGTGCGGCATGATCTCCGCTTCCTTGTAGGCGGCGTCACGCATGCCTTTCACCGCCACCTGCACGCCACCAATGCGGATGCGGATCTTGTCACGGATGGCCTTTTCCCCGGCTTTGCCGATGGCCATGACGATGCGGCCCCAATTGGCATCCTCACCGGCAATGGCCGTTTTGACGAGAGGCGAATTGGCAATGGACATGGCAATGCGATGGGCGGCCTTGTCATTCTCGGCCCCGGTCACCGTGATGTCGATGAGCTTCTCGGCCCCCTCGCCATCCTTGGCCACCATGAGGGCCAGTTCGTGGCACACCTCATGCAACGCCTTGGCAAAGGCCTTGAGGCGGGCATCAGCCGCCGTCTTCAGGCCCTTCACCGGACCGGCGCTGCCTGTTGCAAACAGCAGCACCGTGTCGGAGGTTGATGTGTCGCCATCCACAGTCACGCAGTTGAAGGTCTTGGCCACGATGGCCGACAACAGCGCCTGCAGCACTTTCGCGGGAATGGCGGCATCGGTGAAAATGAACGACAGCATGGTCGCCATGTCGGGCGCGATCATGCCCGAGCCCTTGGCAATGCCGTTGATGGTGACGGTCTTGCCATCGAGCTTCACCTGCCGCGTGGCGGCCTTCGGGAAGGTGTCGGTGGTCATGATGGCGCGGGCCGCATCGGCCCAGGCGTCCTGTTTCGCAGCGGCGGCAAGCGCCGGAATGGCATTAACAATGTAGCTGGGGTCCAGCGGTTCGCCGATGACGCCGGTGGACGCCTGATAGATGGCGGCAGGCTTGGTCTTGAAAGCCTTGGCCGCGGCGGCGGCAACGGCCTTCACTGTGGCCACACCTTTTTTGCCCGTGAAGGCATTGGCGTTGCCGGCGTTGACCAGAAGGGCCCGCGCGCTGCCCTGCTTGAGGCTGGCACGGCACCAGTCCACGGGTGCCGAGGATGACTTGGAGGTGGTGAGGCAGCCCGCCGCCGTTGTGCCTTCCGGCATCAGCGCCAGCAGCACATCGGGCCTGCCCTTGTAGCGAATGCCGGTGGCCAGCGCCGCAAGTTCAACGCCCGCCAGCGCCGGAAGGCGCGGGCTGTCCTTGGGCGCAAGAGGTGAAACAGGATGCGCCATGGCCGCCCTCGGTGCTGTCTGGATCAGTTGCCGGAATTGGTGTCGTCGGGAATGAGCAGGTCGCCCTTGCCGCCGGAGGCATCGCCACCATCGCCGCCCTGGGTAATGTTGGCCTTCTGCTGCTGTTCCTCCAGCGCCTTGCGCTGTTTCTGCGCTTCGTCGGCCACAGCCTTCAGCTCCGGATCAACGATTTCGACCTTGGCCACATCCTTGAGGCCAGCCAGGGTCGCCTGAACTTTCTGGCGGACCAGAACATTGCGGATCGCTTCACGCACCTGGTTGAAAGGCTGCGGCGTGCCCTTCTTGCGGTCTTCCAGCTTGATCACATGCCAGCCGAACTGTGTCTTGACGGGCGCAGATATTTCGCCGGCCTTCAGGGCGAAGGCCGCCTTGGAAAACTCCGGCACCATTTCCGGCTCGGTAAAGTAGCCGAGATCACCGCCGTAATCCTTGGAGCCGTCGAGGCTGTATTGCTTGGCCAAATCTTCAAACTTGGCACCAGCCTTCAGTTTTTCTTCAATGGCCTGGGCTTCCTTTTCGGACCCC
>JAXMCS010000018.1:0-56675 GCA_046349175.1 Hyphomicrobiales bacterium
CCTTGGCCTGATAGGCCGCCAGCCGGTGCTTGTAGTCGTCCGTTTCGGCGAGGCCGTCCTTGTTGGCCAGCTGGGCCAAAAGGTGGCGCTCCACCAGGAATTCCACCACGAAGGGATAGCGCATCTTCTTGGGCAGGTTGGGCAGCTGGCCGATCACGTCGTCAAAGGCCATGCGGACTTCCGACACCTTGATCTCATAGCCATTGACGATGGCAACGGTGGTGTCCTCCTTGGCAGCGGCGTCCTGCGCCATTGCGGAGGTGGAGGCGAGGGCCAGAAGGCCGAGGCCGGCGAAGGCGGAAGCAAGAGAAAAGCGGATGCGCTGCATGGGGTCCAACAGTCCAAGGATCGGAAAAGTTTGCCGCTCATGGACAGGAAAGAAGGCAAGAATGTGCTCTCGCACGCCACATCCCACCATCCCGGTGCAAACCCTTGCTATTGCATTGGCCTTGATTTCAAGGGCTTGCAAGGGGAAGTGCATGGCCATCCACATCTGTTGCGGCGCTGCAACAGGTTGAATTGCGGGCTTTGGAAGCCTATTTCCGCCGGAACCCTCTTGCCAGTGATTGTTCTTGAGTCGCACCTTGACTACAAGCTGGCCCAAATGGCCCCTTCCTGCGGGCCCCGCGAAGGATGCGAATCGAATGTTCGGACTGAAGAAACTGGCCCAGGCCGTGTTTGGCACGACCAACGACCGGAAAGTGGCCATCTATGCCAAGCGCGTGCCCGCCATCAACGCGCTGGAACCGGAATTCGAGAAACTCTCCGATGCCGAACTGAAGGGCCTCACCGCCAAGTTCCGCGCCGAACTGGCCGAGGGCAAGACCCTCGATGACCTGTTGCCGCGCGCCTTCGCCGCGGTGCGCGAGGCATCCAAGCGCACCCTGGGCCTGCGCCATTTCGACGTCCAGATGATCGGCGGCATGGTGCTGCATGACGGCATGATCTCCGAAATGAAAACGGGCGAAGGCAAGACGCTGGTGGCCACGTTGCCCGTCTATCTCAATGCGCTGGCCGGCAAGGGCGTGCATGTGGTGACCGTGAACGACTATCTGGCCCGCCGTGACGCGGGCTGGATGGGCCAGGTCTATGCCGCCCTGGGCCTGACCACCGGTATCATCGTGCATGGCATCGACGACGCCGAACGCCACGCCGCCTATGCCTGCGATGTCACCTACGGCACCAACAACGAACTGGGCTTCGACTATCTGCGCGACAACATGAAGTATCATCTCGAAGAGATGGTGCAGCGCGGGCATGCCTATGCCATCGTTGACGAAGTGGACTCGATCCTGGTGGACGAGGCCCGCACACCGCTCATCATTTCGGGGCCCGTGGACGACAAGTCGGAACTCTACAACGCCCTCGACCGCTTTATTCCCGAGCTTCAGGCCGACGACTATGAACTGGACGAAAAGCAGCGCTCCGTTCACCTGACGGAAAAGGGCAATGAGCATCTGGAGCAGATCCTCGCCGCCAGTGGCATGTTGCGGGGCGAGAACCTCTATGACGCCGCCAACGTGACCATTGTGCACCACGTGCAGCAGGCGCTGCGGGCCCATACGCTCTTCCAGAAGGACAAGGATTATATCGTCAAGGATGGCCAGGTCATCATCATCGACGAATTCACCGGCCGCATGATGCCGGGCCGCCGTTATTCCGAAGGTCTGCACCAGGCGCTGGAAGCCAAGGAACATGTGGCCGTCCAGCCCGAGAACGTGACGCTGGCCTCCATTACCTTCCAGAATTACTTCCGTCTTTATGGCAAGCTTGCTGGCATGACCGGCACGGCATCCACCGAGGCCGACGAGTTCATGAGCATCTACAATCTCGATGTCGTGGACATTCCCACCAACGTGCCCGTGGCCCGCAAGGATGAGGACGATGAAGTTTACCGGTCGGCCCGCGAGAAATATGCCGCCATCATCGAAACCATCAAGGACGCGCGCAGCCGCGGCCAGCCGGTGCTGGTGGGCACCACGTCGATCGAGAAATCGGAAATCCTCTCGGGCCTGCTGAAGGCCCAGGGCTTCGAACACAATGTGCTGAACGCCCGCTACCACGAGCAGGAAGCCACCATCATCGCCCAGGCTGGTGTGGCAGGCGCTGTGACCATCGCCACCAACATGGCGGGCCGCGGCACCGACATCAAGCTGGGCGGCAACCTGGACATGCGCATCGCCACTGAACTGGCCGATGTTCCGCCGGGCGCGGCTCGTAATGCCGCCATTGCCCGCATTCGCGACGAAATCGAAAGCAACAAGCGCAAGGTGCTGGAAGCGGGCGGCCTGTTCGTCATCGGCACCGAACGCCATGAGAGCCGCCGCATCGACAACCAGCTGCGGGGCCGCTCGGGCCGTCAGGGCGATCCCGGCCGCTCGCGCTTCTATCTCTCGCTTGAGGACGACCTCATGCGCATCTTCGGCTCCGACCGCCTGGACGGCATGCTGCAGAAGCTGGGCCTGAAGGAAGGCGAGGCGATCATCCACCCCTGGATCAACAAGGCCCTGGAAAAGGCCCAGCAGAAGGTGGAAGCGCGCAACTTCGACATCCGCAAGAACATCCTCAAATACGACGATGTGATGAACGACCAGCGCAAGGTCATCTTTGAGCAGCGCATCGGCCTGATGAAGGGCGACGAGATATCCGAAACCGTTGACGACATGCGCAGTGACGTCATCCATGAGGCGATTGCCCGCCATATTCCCGAGAACGCCTATGCCGAGCAGTGGGATGCGCCCGGCCTGCGCCAGGACCTGCGCCAGCATGTGGCGGTGGACTTCCCCGTCGAGGACTGGGTGAAGGAAGAGGGGATCGCCGACGAGGAGATCAAGGAGCGCGTCAGCAAGGCGGTCGATGGCCACTATCTGGCGAAGCGTGCGAAATACGGCCCGGACATCATGGGCCAGGTGGAGAAGGCGGTTCTCCTTCAGACCCTCGACAAGCTTTGGCGTGAACACATCATCACGGTGGATTACCTGCGCCAGGTCATCCATCTGCGCGGCTATGGCCAGCGCGATCCGCTGAACGAATACAAGACGGAAGGCTACAACCTTTTCTCCGCCATGCTCACCCGCCTCAAGGAGGAGGTGACGGGCCAGCTGATGCGCGTGGAAATCCAGACACGTCCCGCCGATGACATGCTGCCGGAAGCTGACGAGCTGCCGCCCATGCAGCCGCACCACCTTGACCTCACCTCTGGCGAGGATGATGCAGCAGGCGGTCTGATGCTGGCCCCGCCACCCGCCCAGCAGCAGGTGGCGCGCGATCCCAAGAAACCGGAAACCTGGGGCCATGTGGGCCGCAATGATCCATGCCCCTGCGGCTCCGGCAAGCGCTACAAGCACTGCCACGGCACGCTGGTTTAAGCGGCGTCACATGGAATGAGAGAGGGCCGCGCTTTGCGGCCCTTTTGTTTCAGCTGTGGCGCAGCTCTGGCCGTGCCCAATCGACGATCTGGCCCGCCAGCCACCAGCCGAAAAGGGCGATGGCGGCACCCGCATAGCCGTCAATGGCATAGTGCCAGCCCAGGTGGATGGACCCCAGGAAAATGCAGGCGGCGAAACCCGACAGGAGCCAGCCCAGCCAGCGCTTGCCTGAGGCAAAGCCTAGCACCGCGAAGAGCACCGATGTGCCCACATGCATGGAGGGCATGGCGGAAATGCCGTTCACCATGCCAACGCCGGTCTCATAATTCTTCCACAACTCGTCCATCACATTGAGCGAGAAGATGGGCCAAGTCTTGTTGGCGGTGGAAAGCCACGCAAGGACAGGCGCGTAGGTTTCGTCGCCGGGATAAAGCCGTCCATAGAAACAGGGGCCAACGGACGAGAACACCGTGCCCAGAATGCAGGTGCCGAGAAACCAGGTGAGCGTGAAGCCCAGCAGGAAATGCAGGCGCAGCCGCGTGTCCCGCGCCGCGAAGCCCTGCCAGAACCACAGCGTGAACATGACGAAGAACCAGATGTTGTAGTTCATGTTCAGCAGGAAGGTGATGACCGGCACATTGAGGAAGGACAACAGCTCATAGGGCTGGTGGCCGAAGTGGAAGGCCTTGTCGAGCGCCGCAAGGTCCGGATCCCACGCAAAGGGATGCGCCGTGGGAATGGCCTTCTTGATAAAGGTGTAGCCCACCATGTAGGCCGACATGAACAGGAAGGAATGGAGCGCATTGGCCACCCGCAGCGGCGCGAAATAATCATCGCGGACCTTGCGCCCCAGCGCCAGCGTGACGCTGCCCTGATGCCCGGCCCGTGCCAGCCGCACCACTTCCAGAAGCAGACCCGCCATCATCAGCACCATGAGGATGAGCAGCACGGGGCCGGAGAAAATCATCACCATTTCGAAATCGAAAGGCAGCTTCAGGATCGCCGCTTCGGCGAGCGCGGCAAGCAGCACCAGCCCGGCGAAGCCATAGAGAAAGCCGTGGGACCGGAAGCCCGCCAGCACCGTCGCGGCGATGAGGGCGGCCTGGGAGCGGGATGGGGCAAGGCTTTCGGCTGTCATGGCGGGCGTGGCATCCTGTTGAAGGCGCTTGCATAACAGGCCGCAGCTTAAGGAGCCGTTGCACCGGCCAAGGGAAACATGCGGCGGCCAACTGGACATTCCGGCATTTGCAATTAAGATATTGCCATGAAAAGCTTTTCCGACCTCACTGAACAGGAAATCCTGGCACTGGCCATCGCCAGCGAGGATGACGACGCCCGCGCCTACATGGGCTTTGCCAATGCCCTGATGGACACCTATCCCGCCTCCGCCAAGGTCTTCATGGACATGGCGGAGGAGGAGCACGACCACCGCAAATCGCTCACTGAAATGTATGTGCGGAAATTTGGCGAGTTCATTCCCTTGATCCGCCGTGCCGACGTGAACGGCTTTGTGAAGCACCGCCCGCCCTGGACCATCACCAAGCTCGGCATCGACGTGATGCGCAAGCATGCCGAGACAATCGAGTTCGAGAATGCCCGCTTCTACACGCAAGCTGCCGAGCGCGCCGCTGATCCGCAGGTCAAGAAACTGCTCACCACGCTGGCCGCTGCCGAGCGCGGCCATGAGTCGCTCGCCGGAAAACTGGGCGACCAGCATGTAACCGCCGATGCCTCGATCGCGGAGAAAGAGGCGGAGCGCCGCCTCTTCCTGCTGCAGGTGATCCAGCCGGGCCTGGTGGGCCTGATGGATGGCTCCGTTTCCACGCTGGCGCCACTGTTCGCGGCGGCCTTCGCCACCGGAAACACCTGGGAG
Source organism: Hyphomicrobiales bacterium (assembly GCA_046349175.1). GTDB lineage: Bacteria > Pseudomonadota > Alphaproteobacteria > Rhizobiales > Aestuariivirgaceae > Aestuariivirga. The sequence goes on from JAXMCS010000018.1 coordinate 5,242, forward strand.
ACATTTCTGGTGGGCACGGCGGCCTCCATTGGCGCCGGCATTTCCATGGGCCTGGCGGAAGGTCTGTCCGATGACGGCAAGCTCACGGGGCGCGGCCATCCGCTGATCCGCGGCCTGGCGGCGGGCATCATGACGGCGGTGGGCGGCATGGGCCACGCGCTCCCCTACCTCATTCCGGATTTCAACATCGCCACCTGGGTGTCCATCATCATCGTGTTCTTCGAACTCTGGGCCATCTCGTGGATCCGCAACAAGTATATGGATACGCCCTTCCTCAAGGCCGCGTTCCAGATCGTGGTGGGCGGCTTCCTCGTGTTCCTCACGGGCATCTTGATCGGGAGTGCGTGAGGGACGGGCCCCGCGCCGGACGAGGCGCACTGAAGATGCGCGGCACCTCATCCGTCTCGGGCTGCGCCCTCGCCACCTTCTCCTCAAGGAGAAGGGACATCGTGTGAAAGGCATCTACACGGACTTCGTCCCCTCTCCCGTTCACGGGAGAGGGTGGCGCGCAGCGCCGGGTGAGGGCCCCTCGAGCGCGACACGGAATCCCGCTTTGCTGTCCGCGCATGCTGCTCTGAAAATGGATTCCGTGTCGCGGGCAACGCTCTGCTGCGCAAAGCTCTCGCCGCTGGTGCGTCTCGGCCCTTGCACGGAATGACGGGTGGTGGGGGTGTCGCTTGAAGGTTGGGCCCTAGCCGTAGCCTGTCCTCGCGAAGGCCGGGGCCGGAATGACGGTTTGAAGAGTGGAGCGGGAGACGTGAGAAGATCAGAAACGCCGGGGAAGTCCCTTCGCCACCTCATCCGGCTCTTCGCCGTCTTCTGAACACTGCAGATGAGATAGAATTTTGAAGAAACCTGTGTCATGAGGGAGGAAGCAGCGCACGGACGGCTCACGCTGAGTACCCCCAATTTCACAGGCAATGATTTGAACTATAGCGAGAAAAAGTTTCACGTCGCCCCCATGCTCGACTGGACGGACCGGCACTGCCGCGTCTTCCATCGCACCCTCTCGCGCAGCGCCGTGCTCTACACCGAAATGGTGACGGCGCGGGCCGTCAAGCATGGCAATCGCGACAAGCTGCTGGGCTTTTCCCCGGTGGAGCAGCCGGTAGTCTTGCAACTGGGTGGCAGCGAGCCCGCCATTCTGGCGGAAGCCGCGAAGATCGGCGAGGACTGGGGCTACAGCGCCATCAACCTCAATTGTGGTTGCCCCTCTGACCGCGTGCAGGGCGGCAATTTCGGAGCCTGCCTCATGGCCGCACCGGCGCTTGTGGCGGAAGGTTTCGCGGCCATGCGTGCCGCTGTGAAAATCCCCGTCACCATCAAGTGCCGCATCGGCATTGATGATCAGGATGAGGAGCAGGCGCTGGAGGATTTCGTCAGTGCCTTGGCGGCGGCGGGCTGCCGGGATTTCATTGTTCACGCCCGCAAGGCCTGGCTCAAGGGCCTCTCACCCAAGGAGAACCGGGAAATTCCGCCGCTCAACTATGGCCGTGTGCAGCGCCTCAAAGCGGCCTGGCCACATTTGAACATCACGCTCAATGGCGGGCTTGCGGCGCTGGCCCATGACATGTCCCACCTCAGCACACTGGATGGGGTGATGTATGGCCGCGAGGCCTATCACAATCCCTGGATGCTCACCGGCGTTGATCCGCTGTTCGCGGGCGCGCCGGCACCGGTCAGCACCCGCCGTCAGGCGGTGGAGGCGCTGCTGCCCTATATGCAGGATCATGTGGCGGCGGGCCTGCCGCTGCATCATATCACCCGCCACATGCTCGGACTTTATCATGCAGAGGCCGGGGGCCGCCTTTGGCGCCATGTCCTGTCAACCGATGGCCAGCGCCATGGTGCGGGCCTCGAGGTGATCAATCATGCGCTCGCCGTGGTGGAAGAAGAGGCCAGGCGCCAGGCTGAAGACCGCGCCACCTCGCGCGCATGGAAGTCCGCGCAGGCGGCCGCCACCGTCGTCTGAAACTAGACCTCTCCCATGCGGCCGCGCCGTCCGCCCCGGCGGCTCTTGCGCAGGGTGAGTGTGGCGACGCGTTCCGGCAGGCCCGCCATGACCGCGCGCCGCTCCTCCGGCGACAGGCCGATCCAGGATGCGATTTCGCCACGCGTGCGCCCGCAGCCGATGCAAAATCCGGTTTCCGGATCAACAACGCAGATCTTCACGCAGGGTGATTCGATGGCAAGGGGCGCCACTGGCTCGTGACTGTCATCCATGGCCGCAAATTTGCGCGCTTCAAGGCAAAGTCAAGGGCGTGGAAACGCCCAATCAGTGGCAGAAAACGCCACCTTGGCGGCGCAACAATCAGTTCTTCAAGGTCAGCTTGCCGTCTTCCACGCCAAAGCTCTTCAGGCGGTTAAGGAAGCTCATGCCCAAAAGCGTGCCCTGAATGGCGCCCTGCGGCAGCACCAGGCCCTCGACATCGCGCACTTTCACGCTGTCGATTTGCACGTAGCGAAGTTTCACCTTGGCGGCCTTGGCCATGCCGTTGGCCGTGGCCACGGGCACAGAGTAGTCAAGGCCATGGGGCTTGAGGCCGGCTGATTCCGCGTCTTCGTAGCTGAGAGCCACGGCTGTGGCACCCGTATCGACCAGCACTTGGATATCCTGGCCATTGATCGAGGCTGTCGTCATGAAGTGCCCGCCAGCGCCTGCCGACAATTCCGTGATGGCCATGAGCCGGAGCTGCGGCACCTCCGCAGGCTGGCCAAATCCCGGCAATCCCGCCGAAGCCATCAGGAACACCGAAAGCACCAGGCTGGGCACAAGGCTCGGCATCTGCTGGGTCCGGAACATGACGCGATACTCCCACACGCATTCGTGGGCGCGAGATTACCGGGGGCGATCCTTGCCAATGGTTCACAAGACGTGAAAACCCGTTCACAGGGTTAAGGAAGGGTGAGCAGCGAAGATGGTGAAGACACAGAGCATGGCAATTTCGCTCAACACTTGCACCGCGCCGCAGACATCACCCGTCTGGCCGCCGATCATGCGCACCGTGAGGCGCCGGAGATAGGCCGTCACGCCAAGCCCCGCGGCAAGTGCGAAAAGCCCGCTGCCGCTGCTCAACAGTTGCCCGGCGGCCAGCGTCAACAGGGCTGCGGTGATGATGGCGAAGGCCGCGCCATTGCGTCCCGGTGTTCCTGCAAAGACCGAAAGCCCGTCGCTGCGGGCTGGGCGTGTGGCCCACATCAGGTCAACCATCAGGGCGCGCGAAAAGGCCCCGCAGGCGGCGAGCAGAACGATTGTCTGCACGGGCTGCAAGCCTGCCAGTGTTTGATAACAACCCACCCGCACCAGAAACATGGTGGCGAGCGCCAGCGTGCCATAGGTTCCGATGCGGCTGTCGCGCATGATTTCCAGCCGGCGTTCACGGCTCTTGCCACCGCCAAAGCCGTCGGCGGTGTCGGCCAGACCGTCTTCATGCAAGGCCCCCGTGACAGCGAGGCCCGCCGCAACGGCAAGAGCGCCATAGACGAGAGGCGGCAGGCCACTCCATTCGAGCCCTGACAGCAGGAGGCCGGTGAGGGCTCCGATCAGCGCGCCCGCCGCCGGAAACACCCGCATGGATTGCGACAGGGGCGGCAGGTCAAGGGTGCGGGCAAAGGGAACAGGCAAGCGCGTGAGGAAGCGCAGCGCATGCACAAACTCTGCAAACGGCCGGATGCGGCCCCGCCTTTCGGGCTCTGGCGGCGGCGGGAGGTCTGTCATGGCAGATGCATCGGCAAGTCGGTGACGAGGTTTGGCGCTTCGGTATTGACGTTGACGGAACCGCAAGCCCCGGCCAAACAGCAGCAGTCCCGCAGCATCCCCCCACTTTGAAAGCACAGTTTCCAGCCCATGACTACTGACAACACGACAGGCCTGCCATTTGACGACATCCGTGCCCTGCTGGCCGCGATGCCGGAGGCGGATGGGGCGGCGGTGGCCGCTGTCAGGGCCCGCGACAGCCAGTTGACCAAGCCGCCGGGCGCCCTTGGGCGGCTGGAGGAGATTGTGGAATGGCTTGCCGCCTGGCAGCAGCGCAACCCGCCCCGGGTGGAACGCCCGGTTGTTGCGGTCTTTGCCGGCAATCATGGCGTGGTGGCGCAAGGTGTCGCCGCCTATCCCCAGGCTGTGACCGCCCAGATGGTGGCCAATTTCCAGAATGATGGCGCCGCCGTGAACCAGATCTGCAAGAGCTTCGATCTCGGCCTCAAGGTGTTTGAACTGGCGCTCGAAGTGCCGACCCGCGACATTACCCAGGATGCCGCCCTCGATGAGGCCGACTGTGCCGCCACCATGGCCTATGGCATGGAAGCCATTGCCGGAGGCTGCGATCTTCTCTGCATCGGTGAAATGGGCATTGGCAACACCACCATTGCCGCCGCCATCTGCCATGGTCTCTTTGGTGGCGCGGCGGAAGACTGGGTGGGGCCGGGCACAGGCGTGGACGCGGATGGCCTGAAGCGCAAGGCTGATGCGGTGCGCCGCGCCGTGGCGCTGCACAAGCCGCATCTTGCGGACCCGCTTGAAGTGTTGCGCCGTCTGGGCGGGCGCGAGCTGGCCGCCATGGCCGGGGCCATTCTGGGTGCGCGCCTGCAGCATGTGCCGGTGCTGATCGACGGCTATGTGGCCACCGCAGCGGCCGCCGTGCTGCATGTGGCCCATCCGGCAGCACTTGATCACTGCATGGTGGCCCATGTTTCGGCAGAACCCGCCCACCGGGCCCTGCTCAAGCGTTTGGGCAAGGTGGCACTGCTCGATCTCGGCATGCGGCTGGGTGAAGGATCAGGCGCGGCTTTGGCCGCTGGCATCGTCAAGGCGGCGGTCAACACCCATACCGGCATGGCAACCTTTGCCAGTGCCGGGGTCAGCAACAAGGATTAGCCGGTCAGGCTGATCAGCTTGCGCTGCGTGTCGGTGACCAGGGTCGAGGAGCTTGCCAGTTCAGCCCGTGGCCCCGACAAAACCCGTGACGGCGGGAAGGTGCAGATGATGTTGGTGCCTTTGCCCATTTCGGAATGAATGGCCAGCGTGCCGCCGTGAATGTCCATGAGGCCCTTGACGATGGGCAGGCCAAGGCCCGCCCCTCGATGGCCTTCTTGGTGGCCAAAGTGCCGCGTGAAAGGCGGTAAGGGCGTGGTCGATTTCCTGCTGCGGAATGCCGGGGCCGTTGTCGCGCACCGCCAGCGCCACCGCGCCATTGGCCTCGCGGACCACCGACATCTTGATGTGTCCCTTGGGCGGCGAGAACTTGATGGCATTGTTGAGCAGATTGATGGCCACCTGGTTGACGGCCCGCGAATCCGCCATGACCTTGGGCACACCCGCCTCACATTCAATGTCGATGGAGGTGTCTTTTTCCGCGGCCTTGAGGCCGAGAAGATGCTTGGCATGCTCCAGCGCATGGGCCAGAACCAGCGGTTCCTCGCGCATGTCGACGCGCCCGGCCTCGATGCGGGAGAGATCGAGAATGTCGTTGATGAGGCCCAGCAGATAGCGCCCCGAACTGTTGATGTCGCCGGCATAGTCCTTGTAGGTGCGGTTGGGCAGCGGCCCGAACATCTCGCGCTCCAGCACCTCCGAGAAGCCGAGAATGGCATTGAGCGGCGTGCGCAGCTCGTGGCTCATGTTTGCAAGGAAGGATGACTTGGCGCGGTTGGCGTTTTCTGCCTTCAGGCGCTCGTCTTCCGCGCGATCCCTGGCCGACTTGAGTTCGGCAATGAGTTCATCTTTCTGCTTGCGGAAGATCAGCATGTCGCGGATCGTGTCCTGCAGCTGGCGCGCCACGAAGAGATAGAACACCTCCAGCGTGATGAACATGCCGGCCAGCGACAGATAGATGGCATCACCTTCGGCCACGCAGCGCACGGCAACCCCAATGGTCATCACACCCGTGCCAGCAATCAGAACCGGCATGAAATTGGAGACGATGAGCAGGCGCACCACCGAAACGGCGATGATCGAGGCGATGAGGAAGGTGTTCTGCAGCGAATCCTTTTCCGGCCAGAAAAAGAACAGCGGCAACACCCAGAACATGCCCTGGAACAGTTCCGAGGCGGCAATCATGCCGATCCAGTCGCGCTGCTGGTTTTCGCTGCGGGCCTGGCGGAAATAGCTATGACAGAGATAGAGCTGAACAGCGCAGCAGCCAAGGGCGCCCACGGCCCATCCCACCACGGTGCCAAGCGACACCCAGCGCGAAACGGTGAGCGACATCATCAACACCAGAAGTGGCATCACCGGTGCCAGCTTCATCTGGTTGCGCAGGAAAATTTCAAGGAGTTCGCCATGCCACTGCGCGTCGCCAGCGTCACGCTTTGCGCCATGCCCCGCACCATACCCCGTCTGGGAGGCAAGTCCTGTCTCGTAAGCCTGTGTCATCAACGCCAGAAAACCCCTCACTTGGACCGTCATCCATAGGGCAAGGCAGCTAAGATGGCCTTGCGAAGGCCGGTAAATATTGAATTGATTTTCATGCTGGGCGGGCCTGCGGCCAATGCATTTGCAGCGCCCGCCCCGCCATGGCATGGGAGGCCGCAAACAAGGGGCGCCTGAACGATGACCGTGACAAAAGACCGTATCTCCGACGAATTGAAGCGCATTGCCGCGCCGGATGGCCGTGGCAACATTGTCTCGGCGGGTCTCGTCTCCGACATTGTGATCGAGGACGGCACCGTGACCTTTGCGCTCACCGCCGATCCCTCCCGCATCAAGACCATGGAGCAGTTGCAGGCGGCCGTTGAAGCCGCTGTATTGCGTGTCCCCGGCGTGAAGAAGGCCCGTGTCATTCTCACCGCCGAGCGCCAGCCCGCCAAGGCTGCACCCGCTGCCGGTGCCAAGCAGGGCTTGGCCGTGCCTGGTATCAAGCATCTGATCGCCGTGGCGTCCGGCAAGGGTGGCGTGGGCAAGTCCACCACCGCCATCAATCTTGCCTTGGGGCTCAAGGCCAATGGTCTCAAGGTGGCCGTGCTGGATGCGGATGTCTATGGCCCCTCCATGCCCCGGCTTTTCGGGATCACGGGCCGCCCGGAGGCGAGCGGTGCTGAAGGTAAGCGCATGAAGCCCATGAGCCGCTATGGCGTGGAGGTGTCCTCCATCGGCTTCCTCGTCGATGAGGACACGCCCATGATCTGGCGTGGCCCCATGGTCATGTCCGCCCTGGGGCAGTTTCTGCGCGACACCGATTGGTCGCCAGCCGATGTCATGGTGATCGACATGCCGCCAGGTACGGGCGATGCCCAGCTGACGCTGGCCCAGCAGACGCCGCTGTCGGGTGCGGTCATCGTTTCCACGCCGCAGGACCTCGCCCTCATCGATGCCCGCAAGGGCCTGGCCATGTTCAACCGCGTCAATGTGCCCATTCTCGGCATTGTCGAAAACATGAGCCATTTCACCTGCACCAAATGCGGCACCCGCCATGACATCTTTGGCCATGGCGGGGCACGGCACGAGGCGGAGCGCCTCGGCGTGCCCTTCCTCGGCGAGGTGCCGCTCGACATGGATGTGCGGCTGCGCTCGGATGAAGGCCGCCCCATCGTGGAAACCGCACCGGACAGCCCACACGCCGCCATTTACCGCGACATCGCCCGTCAGGTCTGGGCCACGCTGTCAGGAGGTGAAACCACCCGTCCTGCCCCCCGCATTGTGTTTGAGTGAAAGTCTGGTTAACCATTTCCCTTTAGGACTGTAAGCTACTGGCCAAGCCCTTGTTTGGCTTGCTAGGTTGCTGCACGGGCAGGGAGGGAAGCCATGTCGAAACTGATGTATGTTCTGGGGATCATCCTGCTGGCCGCAGGTGTGGCGCTCCTTGTGATGTGGGTGGTCAATTCCGCCCCCTGCAAGCCAACGGCATTGATATGGCAACAACGGTCAACCTTCTTGTTGGCGGAATACTGGCCGTCGGCCTTGCCGGTGTGATCGACGCGATCAGAAAAGCTTCGGCCGAGAGTTTTGCGCAGGAAGAAACCCCGGCCATGGTCTCCACGGTGGATGAGCAGCCGGCCCCTGCTGAGGAAGAACCGGCAGCCCCGGCCAAGACCACACTCACCTTCCCGAGCTTTGGCCGCAAGGCCGAGGCCCCGGCGGCCAGTGCTGCCGCAGCCACCGCTGCCATTGGAGCGGCCGCCGAGTCAAAGCCCGAGCTTTCGCCCTCGGTCAAGGAAACCATCACGGCGCTGGAAAAGGCCAAGACCGAATTGCAGACCGCCTTTGATGAAAAGCCGGCCGCCCCCGAGGCCGCCAGTGTCGAAGAGGCAGACGCCGAGCCGGAAGTTGCAGGCGATGGCGAGCTTTACGTGGTTGAGGACAAGATGGTGCGCGGCCGTCCCGCCCGCATTCTCTCCGACGGCACGGTCGAAGCCGAGACCGAAGAAGGCTGGATGCGCTTCGAGAACCTCGAACACCTCGACGAATACCTGGACGCCGTCGAACAGGCCTAAGAAATATTCAGACCACTACAGCGCTTTGCGCGGCATCATCTCATAGGGGTGCCGCCAGCCGGGCAGTGCCCTGATGCGGTCGAGCCAGTTCATGACCTGAGTGAATTGGCCGAGGTCGAAAGGCAGCTCTTCCCCGTAGAAGAGATAGCCGCACAGTGAGAAGTCGGCGATGGTGCAGCGGGTGCCGAGCAGGAAGTTGCGGTCCGCAAGCTGGCCGTTCACAATGGCAAGGGCGGCGAGCGCCCGCTTGCGCAGATAATCGCTGATCGCATCCTCGGGCTTCTTCATCAGCGCGATGAGATAGCGCAGTGACGCAACAGACGCCGTGAGCTTGTGATTGTCGAACAGCATCCAGCGCAGGATCTCGCGCCGCTCATCGCCATTCACTGGTCCGAACTTTCCTGTAACGTCAGCCAGATAATCGAGGATGACGCCAGACTGGCTGAGTCGCTTGCCATCGTGTTCAAGCACCGGCACCTCGCCCATGGCGTTCACATCGCTGCGGAATTTGTCGCCGCGCGTTTCGCCGTTGAAGAAGTCCACGAAGACGGGCGTCCAGGACACGCCTGCGCAATTCATCATCAGGGCGGGCTTGTAGGCATTGCCCGATTCGCCGAAACAGTAGAGCCTGTAACCTGTCATCACTTCCCCAGCCCCGCAAAAATCTGATTGTTGTCTCAGCCGCCCGTGACACTCATGTGCCGGGCCACGGCGGGCCGGTTGTGACGCCGGTCGATGATGAAGTCGTGACCCTTGGGCTTGCGTGAAATGGCCTCGCTGATGGCCTGATGCAGCACTTCATTGCCTTCCGAGGCGCGCAAGGGGGCCCGCAGGTCTGCCGCGTCATCCTGGCCCAGGCACATGTAAAGCGTGCCCGTGCAGGTAAGACGCACGCGGTTGCAGCTTTCACAGAAATTATGGGAAAGCGGCGTGATGAAGCCGAGGCGTCCGCCGGTTTCCTTCACCTCCACATAACGGGCTGGCCCGCCCGTGCGGAAAGGAATGTCGGTGAGGGTGAACTGCTCCATGAGCGAGGCCCGGAGCACCGAAAGCGGCAGGTAATCGGCGGTGCGGTCGCCGTCGATGTCGCCCATGGGCATGGTCTCAATGAGGGTGAGATCCATGCCCTCGCCATGGGCCCAGCGGATCATCTCCGGAATTTCCATGTCATTGACGCCCTTGAGCGCCACGGCATTGATCTTGATGCCAAGGCCGGCGGCCTGCGCCGCGCGGATGCCCTCCATCACCTTGCCGAGATCGCCCCAGCGGGTGATCTCGCGGAACTTGGCGGCATCGAGCGTGTCGAGCGACACGTTGATGCGGCGCACGCCATGGCCCGCCAGTTCATTGGCGAAGCGTGACAGCTGGCTGCCAGTGGTGGTGATGGTGATTTCTTCAAGCGCCCCGGAGGCCATGTGGCGCGACAATTGCTCCACCAGCGTCATGATGCCCTTGCGCACCAGAGGCTCGCCGCCCGTCAGCCTGATCTTGCGCACACCGCGCTCGATGAAGGCGCTGCACAGCCGGTTCAGTTCTTCAAGGCTCAACAGGTCCTTCTTGGGCAGGAAGGTCATGTTCTCCGCCATGCAATAGTTGCAGCGGAAATCGCAGCGGTCCGTCACCGAAACACGCAAGTAGGTGACGTGCCGGTCAAAGGGATCGATGAGAGGTGTTGTATGCATGGTGCAAATTTGGGCGTCTCGCTGACAAAGGTCAACTCTTGCGCTTGAGATCGCTGCTCCCCGGCAGGAACATGGCCAGAAGCCCGATGGCTGGCAGGTAGGAACACAGGCCATAGACAAAGCTGATTGAGGTCCAGTCGGCAACCGTGCCGAGCAGGGCCGCGCCGATTGCCGCGATGCCAAAGGCCACGCCGAAGAACAGGCCGGAGATGAGGCCGATGCGCCCCGGCACAAGTTCCTGCGCATAGACGAGCATGGCCGAAAAGGCCGAGGCCAGAATGAAGCCAATGGGCACGGAGAGGACAAGCGTCCAGAAATGGTTCGCATAGGGCAGGGCCAGCGTGAAGGGCAGCGCCCCCAGCACCGAGAACCAGATCACTGCCTTGCGCCCGATCCGGTCGCCAATCGGGCCACCCAGCAGCGTGCCGGCCGCAAAGGCCGCGAGATAGACAAAGAGGTCAAGCTGCGCCTCCTTGGGCGTGAGGCCGAACTTGTCGATCAGATAGAAGGTGTAAAAGCTGCTCATGCTTGAGGTGTAGACGAACTTCGAGAACATCAGGCAGAGCAGGATGACGAGCGAGATGACCACAGTCCGGCGTGGAAGCCCGTGCCCCGCCTGCGCCTGTGGCCCCGTGCTGGCCTTCGGCTTGAGATGATGCGCATACCAGCGCGCCGCATGGCCCAGAATGGCCACTGAAAGCAGCGCCATGATGGAAAGCCACGCCACGCTGCCCTGTCCGTGCGGCACCACGATGAACGCAGCCAGCAGCGGACCGATGGATGTTCCGAAATTGCCCCCCAACTGGAACAGTGATTGGGCAAAACCATAGCGGCCACCCGAAGACAGCCGCGCCAGCCGCGAGGCTTCCGGGTGGAAAACCGATGAGCCGATACCGATGAGGGCGGCTCCTGTGAGCAGCAGCGGATAATTTCCGGCAAGGCCCACGATCACAAGCCCCACAAGGGTGAGCGCCGGGGCAATGGGCAGTGAATAGGGAATGGGGTGTTTGTCGGTGTAAAGGCCCACAAGCGGTTGCAGCACCGAGGCTGTCGCCTGGAAGGCCAGTGTGATGAAGCCTACCTGTGTGAAGCTGAGCGCGTGAATGTCGCGCAGCATGGGATAGATCGACAACAGCAGCGCCTGCATCGTGTCGTTGATCAGGTGTCCCGCCGAAACAGCAAGGAGCACGGCAAAGGCGGCACCCTGGGCGCGGGCGGACACATCTTGGGCGGCAGTCATGGCGCAGTCTAACGGTGATGCAGCGCGCCGCACAACCGCCTTTCGCTCGGGTGGGCCATGCGGTTTCGTTGGCCCGCGTGGCTCAGGCCGCCGCTTCCGCCAGCACCCAGGCCTTGAAGGCGGCAAGACCTTCAGGCCGGCCCTCTGCGGAGTCCGGTTCGGCCAGCCAATAGCCCCAGTCCTTGTTTATGACCGTGGCCGGAAAAAGCTCCACAACCGGCCCGCCGCCACGTCATCGCGGATCAGCGACCGCGGGCAAAGTGCCAGCCCCTGGCCCGAAAGAACAGCGGCCCGCAGCAGGTTGAAATCCTCAAACACCGGATCACCCTCCGCGGGCGACTGCCGCAGGCCCAGCTGCTTCATGTAGCGCTGCCAGCCATATTTGTCGGTGTCATGCAGCAGGTGGGCGCGGGGCAGGTCGGCGGGCTTTTCAAAGGCCATCCCGGGCGATGAGCGCCGGATTGGCCACCGCCACCGTGTCGCCGGAGAAGAGCCGCGTGGCCTTGCCCTCCATGGCACCCTCGCGCGCAGGTGATGGCGATGTCCGTGTCTTCAAGCTTAGCGGCACACCGGGCAGGAGATAGATCACCTTTACCGGAATATTGGGGTGCTGCTGGAAGAAGGCCTCCAACCGGGGAATGAGCCAGATGGTGGCAATGGACGGCAACACTGCAATGGTGAGTGGCGCGCCGGTGCTGCCGCTTTTCACCACGCGGCAGGCCTCCTGCATGATGGCAAAGGCATCGCCAAGGCTCTCCGCCAATTGCTCGCCTTTGGCCGTGGGCACCGTCTGGCGGCCCTGCCGGTCGAACAGCGTCAGGCCGAACCAGTCTTCAAGCTGCCGCACCTGATGGCTGACAGCTGACTGCGTGACATGCAGCTCGCGCGCTGCCAGCGAGAAACTCTTGTGCCGGGCGGCGGCTTCAAAACAGCGCAGCGCCGTCAGCGGCGGCAGTTTGGCCACAGGCGTCTCCCATGAATTATACTCATAATTATACTGAGAGAACCTCTTTTGACTCAAGCCTTTTCGGGCCCCAAGACGGGACATAGACAAAAATCCTTCATACCCAGACAATCGAGGAGATTTCCCGTGGACCGTATGCCCGCACTCGACAGGCCCGCCCTTGTGGACTACCGCAACAACGGCAAACCGCCCAAGCCCACCTTCTCCGCCGCTGAAATGCAGCGCCGCCAGGACGCGGTGCGGGGCTGGATGGCCAGGGCCAGTGTGGATGCCTGTCTGTTCACCAGCTATCACAACATCTGCTACCTCTCGGACTTCCTCTATTGCTACTTCGGTCGCAAATACGGCCTCGTGCTCACGCAGAAGGGGGCGACGTCCGTCACCGCTGCGATTGACGGCGGCCAGCCCGCCCGCCGCACCTTCGGCGACAACGTCACCTATACGGATTGGTCGAAGGAGAATTATTTCACCGCTGTTCAGGGCCTGATCAAAGGGGCGAAGCGCATCGGCATCGAGTTCGACCATGTCAGCCTCGACTTCCGCAAAATGCTGGAAGATGCTTTCCCCGGTGTGGAATTTGTCGATTGCGCCGCGCCTTCGCAGCGCCTGCGCTGGATCAAGTCGGACGAAGAGATCAAGCACATCTCCAAGATGACGAAGATCGCAGACCTGGGTGGTGCCGCCTGTGTGGAAGCGCTTGAAGTGGGTGCGCCGGAACATGAGGTGGCGCTCCATTCTACCGCCACCATGGTGCGCGAAATCGCCCGTGTCTGGCCGCACGCCGAACTGATGGACACCTGGACCTGGTTCCAGTCCGGCGTCAACACGGATGGGGCCCACAATCCCGTCACCTCACGCAAGATCAAGCGTGGCGACATTCTCAGCCTCAACTGCTTCCCCATGGTGGCGGGCTACTATGTGGCGCTGGAGCGCACGCTCTTTGCCGAAACGGCCTCAAAGGAACACATCCGCCTCTGGGAAGTGAACTGCCACGTCCACGACGAAGGCAAGAAGCTGCTGGTGCCAGGTGCCAAATGCTCGGATGTGGCCAAGCAGCTGAACGCCATTTACGCCGAACACGACCTCCTGAAGTATCGCACCTTCGGCTATGGCCACTCCTTTGGTGTGCTTTGCCACTACTATGGGCGCGAGGGCGGTCTCGAACTGCGTGAGGATTGCGACACGGTGCTGGAACCCGGCATGGTTGTTTCCATGGAACCCATGATCATGATCCCCGAGGGCCAGAAGGGCGCCGGCGGCTACCGCGAACACGACATTCTGGTCATCACCGAAAAGGGCAATCGCAACATTACTGGTTTCCCCTATGGTCCGGAACACCTGATCATCGGCGGCAAGAAGGCAGCGAAGAAGAAGCCGACGAAGAAGCCGAAGAAGAAATAGCGACTTACTCCGTCCTCCTCCGCGCACGCGGAGGATCCGCCATTGATAGGCTTGAGGCGCGCATAAAGCGTCATCCTCCGCGCAAGCGGAGGATCCATCTTGCCACCGCAGCATGGACCCTCCGCGTTCGCGGAGGGTGACAGTTTGAGGGGCTTGTGTAAGGTGAAGTGCAATCGCAACGGCATCCCTGCACATGGACGACGAGAAATTTCCGGCCGTTTACATGATGTCCAACATGAAAAATGGGACGCTCTACATTGGTGTTACCAGCAAGCTGTGGAATCGCGTATGTGACCACAAGAACGGCACGTTTGACGGTTTTACCAAAGCCTATGGCCTGCATCGGCTCGTGTGGTACGCACACTATCCCACAATGGTGCGCGCCATCCGGCGGGAGAAGCAGTTGAAGAAGTGGTTGCGGCGCTGGAAGATCGATCTGATCAACGCGTTCAACCCCGGCTGGGCGGACTTGCATGACACGATTGATCCAGTGGCTACGTTGGTCGATGAGGCGAAGGGATGATGTGCCAGCCTACTCAGCCCTTCACACCGTCATCCTCCGCGCACGCGGAGGATCCATCTTGCCACTGCAGTGTGGACCCTCCGCGTTCGCGGAGGGTGAAGCGACAGTGCAGAAATCCTGGACGGGCTGGATCGCGAGACTCCTTGCAGGCCCCGGGGGTCTTGCTAAGATGATCCCTTGAAAAGGAAGTGAGAGTACATGTCCCAGCAAGAAGCCATGGTCCGTTTCGTCAACGTGCAGAAAAGCTACGATGGCGAAACGCTGGTCGTGAAGAACCTCAACCTCGACATTGCCAAGGGCGAATTCCTGACCATGCTGGGCCCCTCCGGCTCCGGCAAGACCACGACCCTCATGATGCTGGCGGGGTTTGAACCCGCCACCCATGGCGAGATCTATCTCAAGGACAAGCCCATCAACAATGTGCCGCCGCACAAGCGCGGCATCGGCATGGTCTTCCAGAACTACGCGCTCTTCCCGCACATGACGGTGGCTGAAAACCTGGCCTTTCCGCTGGAGGTGCGCAACGTCTCCAAGGCCGACACCGAGGCCCGCGTGAAGAAGGTGCTGGACATGGTGCAGCTGCCGCAGATGGCGAACCGCCGCCCCGGCCAGCTGTCGGGCGGGCAACAGCAGCGCATCGCGGTCGCCCGCGCCCTTGTCTTCGAACCCGACCTCGTTCTGATGGACGAGCCATTGGGCGCCCTCGACAAACAGCTGCGCGAGCAGATGCAATACGAGATCAAGCACATTCACGACCGTCTGGGCGTGACCGTGGTTTACGTGACCCACGACCAGTCGGAAGCCCTCACCATGTCGAACCGCATCGCCGTGTTCAATGATGGCATCGTGCAGCAGCTTTCAACGCCTGCCGAACTTTACGAGCGCCCGCAGAATTCTTTCGTGGCGCAGTTCATCGGCGAGAACAACAAGCTCAAGGGCACCGTCACCGATGTGGGCAAGGATGGCACCAGCCAGGTGCGCCTCGACACGGGCGACATGGTGAAGGCCCTGGCCGTGAACGTGAAGCAGGGCGAACGCACGCTTCTCTCGGTGCGGCCGGAGCGGGTGGAGATCAATCCCGGCGCGTCCACCGTGGATGGCCTGCTGCAGGGCCGCATCGCCGAATTGATCTATCTCGGCGACCATATCCGCGCCCGTCTCGAGGTGGCCGGCCACAAGGACTTCATCGTCAAGGTGCCGAACAAGGCCAATGTGGGCGGGGTGGAAGAGGGCAAGATGGTGCATGTGGGTTGGAAGTCGGCCGATTGCCGCGCCCTTGATTTCGCGGAGTTCTCTGGACACTAGAGATGGCAATGGGCCGCCCGACACGCAGGATGGTCGGGGCCGGTCTGGCAGCCACGGTTCTTGCCGGGCCTGTGCGGGCGCAAACAGCGGAGGTTGATCTCGCGCTGGCGCTGGCCATTGATTGTTCCTTCAGTGTTGATGCCAGTGAATTCCGCCTGCAGATGCGCGGACTTGGCGAGGCCATCGCCAGCGATGAGGTTTGGCAGGCAATCGAAAAGGGCCCGCTGCAACGCGTCGCCATGACGGTCTATCAATGGTCCGACAAGGATTTCCAGCGCGTGACCGAGCCCTGGGCAGTGATCGACAGCCGGGCCGCGGCGCAAGGCTTTGGCACGCGCGTGGCGCGTGGCGCGCGCCGCATTCCCGAAGGCGGCACGGCCATTTCATCAGCCCTCATTTTTGGCGCGGCATTGTTCGAAGTCGCGCCGCCCGCCACACGCCGTGTGATCGACATCGCCACGGATGGCCGCAACAACATGGGCGGACACGAGACTGTGGCGAGAGACACGGTGGTGGCCCGTGGCATCACCATCAATGCCCTGGCCATCAGCAATGAAGTGCCAACCCTTGATGCCTATCTGGAACTGCGGGTGGCGGGCGGCCCATCAAACTTTGTCGAACGCGCGCCAAGCTATGATGATTTCGCCGCCGCCATGTTGCGCAAGATCGTCAAGGAAGTGACGGGTCCGGGTTTGACTTGATCCCCACCCATGGGCCTATAGTTCGTGCTGCCCCAAAAAGTCCCGTGTTCCTTTGAACCACAGAGAGCATTTCCATGAAACAGCCATTGGTCTTCTTCACCAACCCCATGTCGCGCGGGCGCACGGTGCGCTGGATGCTGGAGGAAATCGGTCAACCCTATGAGACGCGCGTCATTGCCTTTGGACCGGAGATGAAGGCAGCCAGCTACCGGGCCATCAATCCCATGGGCAAGGTGCCAGCCCTGCAGCACGGATCAACGACAATCACGGAAGTGGGCGCCATTCTCGCCTATCTGGCGGATGCCTTCCCGGATGCAGGCCTTGCGCCAGCCGTGGGTGATGCCGCGCGCGGTGATTATTACCGCTGGATGTTCTTTGCCGCAGGCGCGCTTGAATATGCCGTGACCAACCAAAGCTTCGGTTTCACGCTGGGCAACCCAAAAGACCGTGGCCGCATGGGATACGGCAGTTATGAAGATGCCATCGCGGCGCTTGAGCAGGGTGTGGCAGGCAAGACCTATCTTGCGGGGGCATCATTCACCGCCGCTGACCTCTATGTCACGGCTTTCCTGGCCTATGCCATGATGGTGGGCGGTATCGAAAAGAAGCCGGCCTTCGAGGCCTATGTGAGCCATCACGTCAACCGCCCGGCGGCATTGCGGGCCCGCTCGATTGATGACGCGCTGATCCCAAAGCCCGCCTGATCAAGACAACATGCCCGGCGGGGCCGTGAAGCGGAAATAGTCCTGCTCGATCAGTTCGGCCATGCGCAGCGCCGTGGCATCATCATAGTGGCGGGCGATGATCTGCACGCCCACGGGCAGGCCCGCGCCCCCCGCATGCGGCACTAGGCCGATGGGGGCCACCGTGCCCGGCAGATAGAAATTGCCGCCATATCCGGCCCAGAAGCGCTGGTCGATGGTGGAGACCATCTTGCCGTTCACCGGGATCACCCGTTCGTGGCGCTCGCCAATATGGTCATGGGGCCAGGCGGCAGATGCGCCCACGGGACACAGCATCACATCCCAATCCTCAAAGAAGGCCTCCCACTGCAGGCCCATCTGGGCCCGCCGCTCATTGGCCCTGAGCCATGCCCCATGCGACAGGCCGAAGGCCCGCGTCATCAGCGCCACGTAGCCTGTGTCGTCAGGCGCAAATCCGCGCGCCTTCTCCGCCGCCGCGGCAATGTCCGCGTCTATCATGCGCTTCGTCGCCGTGGCGCGCAGCAGCGTGATGTAATTTTCATAGACCTCCTGATCGCTGAAACCCGGCTCCGCCACATAGGAGAGCGCCTTCACCTTCTTCTTCAGGAACTCGCCGAGCGCGATCAGCTGCTCGCGGTAGGGCTTGTCCACCTCGGAGACGGGGCTGTCGAGCTTTATGGCCACCCGCACGTCCTTGAGGCTGGTGATGCGGGGCTTGGGCAGCTTCAACTGCCAGCCACGGGCCTGCGCCCCGTCCGGTCCGGCAATCAGCGCCATCATTGCAACGAGGTCGGAAGCCGAGCGTGCCATGGGGCCCGCCACCGTGATGTCGCTGATGCTGACACTGCCCGGCATCAGATGGCCCTTGTAGGGCACAATGCCATAGCTGGGCTTGTGGCCATAGACGCCACAATAATGGGCGGGGTTGCGGATGGGCCCCGATGTCAGGGCCAAGCTCCAGTGCCGTCATGCCGGTGGCGAGCGCCGCCGCCGCCCCGCCCGATGAGCCACCGGGCGTGAGACGGACATCCCCACGGATTGTTGGTGGTGCCATAGACCTCGTTGAAGCTCTGCCAGTCCGCCAGATTGAGCGGCACATTGGTCTTGCCATAGACGACAACGCCAGCATCCATCATGCGCTGCACGGCCACTGCATTGACCGCAGGAACATTGTCGATGAGCGCCGGATCGCCCCAGGTGGAGGGATGACCGGCCCAGTCGAAACTTTCCTTGATGGTCATGGGCACGCCATCGAAAGGCGAAAGCGTTTCGCCCTTGGCGATGCGCTCGTCGGCTGCCCGGGCGGCGGCCCGGGCCCGCGAAAGATCGGTGAGGATCACCGCATTGATGCGGGCGTTGTGCCGGGCATATTGCGTGAGGCACTCGCCCAGAAGTTCGACCGCGCTGATTTTCTTGCGCTTGAGGAGGCGGCCAAGCTCGAGTGCCGGCTTGAAAACGAGATCAGACATGCGGGCAAGTTAACCGCGCAGGCCCCCGGGGGCAATTGCCGCTGGCGTGATTTGCGACTATCGCTTGGCCCCATGCACACACCCACACATGTGATCATGGGCGCGGCCATTCTGGGGGGCCGCAAGGCCAAGGCCGTTTGGGCCGCAGCACTCGGTGGGCTTGCCCCCGACCTGCCGATGATCCTGATTTTCGGCGCGCTCAAGGTCTTTGGCATCCCCGCCCCGGTCATCTTCGGTTTTCTTTATTGGCAAAACTGGTGGCAGATCACCAACGGCATCGCCCACAACTTCTTCCTGTGGAGCGGGCTCTGCCTTCTGGCGGCGTGGATGCGTGAACGTCTTTCCACGTCAGCCGAAGCCATGGACCGCTGGGCCCTGGTCTTTCTTTTTTCAGCTTCGGCACTGCTGCACAGCGGGGTTGATTTTCTCGTCCACCGTGAGGATGCCCACATGAGCCTGTGGCCACTCACCCGCTGGAAGTTTATATCCCCGGTTTCCTACTACGACCCCGCCCATTACGGCCATGTGATGATGGTGCTGGAATTGGCCATGAATCTCGTGCTGGTGGCTGTGCTGATGCGCCGTTTCGGCAACCCCTGGCTGCGGGGTGCCCTTGCATTGTTGATGCTTCTCTATGTGGCTGTGCCCGCCTATTTTATTTTTCACTAAGCGACGGATTGCCGCTGTTTGACCGTCTTAGGGTGACAGGACCTGCCCATGAACCAGATGAACCCGCCGAGCCGCGCGGAAATTGAGGCGGCTCTCCACATTTCCCCCTCCCGCCGCCGCGGCCGCTGGCTGCGCCGCCTAGTGCTGCTCGCCGTGCTTGCCGCAGCAGGGGCGGGTGGCTGGGATTATTACAGCCAGGCCAGCACCGGGGCTGCCAAGGTGGCCTATGAAACGGCTCCTGCCACCCGCACCGATGTCACCGTCACAGTGACCGCCACAGGCACCATCCAGCCCGTCAACCAGGTGGAGGTCAGCAGCGAATCCTCCGGCGTGGTGCGCGAAGTGAAGGTGGATGAGAACGACCCCGTGAAAGTGGGCGAGGTTTTGGCGGTGCTCGACACCACCCGCCTTGAGACCCAGCGCCAGAAGGCCGAAGCCGCCCAGGCCGCCGCCGAGGCGCGGCTGGCCAGTGCCGAGGCCAATCTCGCCAACAGCGAAATCATGCTGAAGCGCCAGACGGAGTTGAGACGCCGTGGGCTGGCCGCCCAGCAGGAATTTGATACCGCCAGCATGGCCAATGCCCAGGCCAAGGCCAGCGTCAACGTGGCGGCGGCCGATGTGGAAAGCGCCAAGGCCGATGTGGCGGTGATTGCCACCGACATCGCCCGCGCCCAGATCATTTCGCCCATCAACGGCATTGTGCTCAAGCGCAGCGTGGAAGTGGGCCAGACCGTTGCCGCATCCTTCTCGGCCCCCACGCTCTTCACCATCGCCGAGGACCTGCGTCAGGTTCAGCTCAACGCCGCCGTGGACGAGGCCGACATGGGTGCGGTCAAGGAAGGCCAGCAGGCCAGTTTCACGGTGGATGCCTTCCGTGGCCGCAACTTCCCCGCCAGCATTTCCCGCATCGCCTATGCCAGCCAGACGGTGGATGGCGTGGTCACCTACAATGCCGTTCTGTCTGCCCCCAATGATGATCTGGGCCTGCGACCCGGCATGACGGCGACTGCCAAGATCACGGTGGAAGAAGCGAAGAACGCCTGACGGTTCCCTCCGCTGCCTTCACCTACGCCCCGCCGCGCCAGGAGAAGGCCAAGAGCTTCTCCATTTCCGATCTCTTCATGCCGCGCATGCCGCGCAGCCGTCCTGCCAAGTCACCGGTTGCCGCCGATGGCAGCCGCGATATCTATGTGCTGGTCAATGGTGCGCCGGAAAAGCGCAGCATCAAGACCGGCTCCAGCGATGGCGTGAAGACAGTGGTGAAGGAGGGCGAGCTTCAGGAAGGCGATGCCGTGATCACCGCCCAGAAAGCGGACCGGGCACAATGACAATGGCGCAGCGCCAAACGCCGCAGGGTCTCCCACTCGTCAGTCTTGTGGGCGTCGAGAAGATCTATGGCGAAGGCGCGGCCCGTGTCGCCGCGCTGGCGGGCGTTTCGCTGGATATCCACGCGGGCGAGTTTGTGGCCGTCATGGGTGCATCTGGTTCTGGCAAATCCACCTGCATGAACATCGTGGCTGCCTCGACCGGCCGACGCGCGGGCGCTATTTTTTCCAGGGTGTGGATGTGACCGGCCTTGCTGGTGAAGGACTGGCGCCCCTGCGCCGCCACTATCTCGGTTTTGTCTTCAGGGCTTCAATCTTCTGGCCCGCACCACGGCGATCGAGAATGTCGAACTGCCGCTCATTTATCGCGGCATGGCCCGCAGCGAACGCCATGACAGGGCCCGCGAGGCATTGGCCCAGGCGGGTCTGGCCGGGCGCGAAAACCACACGCCGGGCGAATTGTCGGGCGGCCAGCAGCAGCGCGTGGCCATTGCCCGTGCCATTGTCACGGACCCGCTCTTGCTGCTCGCCGACGAACCTACCGGCAATCTTGACTCGGCCCGCAGCCATGAAGTGATGACGCTGCTCGCCAATCTCAACCAATCGCGCGGCCTCACCATCGCCATGGTGACACACGAGGCCGACATGGCCGAATACGCCACCCGCCGCGTCACCTTTGCCGATGGCAACATTCTCGCCGACACAGCCCGCAGAGCCGCGGCCGCCTGATGCTGTGGGAATCCGTCAAGCTGGCGCTCCGCACCATCCGCCGCAATGTCCTGCGCTCGGTGCTCACGCTTCTGGGCATTGTCATCGGTGTGGCCGCCGTGATTGCGCTGCTCACCATCGGGCAGGGCGCCCAGGACCGCATGACCGCCGAAATGAGCAAACTCGGCAGCAACATGCTGATCGCAAGGCCCGGTGCCCCCACGCCGGGGCCGCCCCAGGCCAATGGCGCGCAAGGCTTCACCGAGCGCGACGTGGACGCCCTGCGCAGCCGCCTCAGCAGTGTGCGGGCCATGTCCGCTTCGTCTCAGCGCAACGCCAAGGCGGTGCTGGGCACCGCCAGCCTGGATGTGCAGGTGGTGGGGGCCGAGCCCAGCTATTTCACCACACAGGATTGGGTGCTGACCTTGGGCGCGGGCTTCACCGAGTCCGATGCCCGCAGCGGTGCAACGCTTTGCGTGATCGGCCAGACCGTGGTGCAGAATTTCTTTGCCAACACTTCGCCGCTCGGGGCCTATCTCAGGATCGGCAATGTGCCCTGTCTTGTGATCGGCACTGTGGCGGCCAAGGGCCAGTCAGCCTTCGGCACGGATCAGGACAACATCGTGGTCATGCCGCTCCGCACCTTCCAGCGCCGACTGGCGGGCTCGCAGCGCATCAGCACCATCGCTGTTTCGGTGATGGAGGCAGAAGCCCTGCCGCAGGTGCAGGCTGCCATGACCGAGATCCTGCGCGAAACCCGCCGCATCGGCCCCGGCGAGGATGATGACTTCAGCGTGCGTGACATGACGCAGCTTGCCGCCGCCCTCTCGACAACCACATCGACCATGACGGGGCTTCTGGGGGCGGTGGCCGCCGTCAGCCTTCTGGTGGGCGGCATCGGCATCATGAACATCATGCTTGTGTCGGTCGCTGAGCGCACCCGTGAGATCGGGATTCGCCTGGCCGTGGGGGCCTTGGCCCGGCAGGTGCTCACCCAGTTCCTGGTGGAGGCGGTGGTGCTCTGCCTGCTCGGAGGTCTTCTGGGCCTGCTGCTCGGGCTGGGACTTGCCTGGCTTGGCACGATGCTTCTGCAGGTGCCCATGACGGTGCAGCCAGCCATCGCCCTGATGGCGGTGGGCTTCCTCAGGGTTGATCGGCATTGTCTTCGGCTTCTTCCCGCGCGCCGGGCCGCCCAGCTCGATCCCATCGAGGCCCTGCGCCACGAATAACCTCAGGCGGGCAGCTGTGCTTCCAGTCTTTTCACAAGCCGCGTGGCAGTGAGAACCGAGGCGATGCCGAAGATCACCGAGCCGATGGCCGTGCCCGCCATGATGCCTTCCGGCCCCGCAATCTTCGCGCCGACAATGGCGAAAGGAATGGTGCCGAGCGTGGCCCGGCCCCAGTTGAACCAGGTCGCGTGAGGGCGCGGCCCAGATTGTTGAAGGCTGCGGCCGCCACGAATTGCCCGCCCGTGAAAGCCCAGCTCACGGCGATCCAGGTGCAGAAGAAGACCACAAGTTCGCGCGTGCGCCCTGAGGCGAGGAATGCGTCGGCGATCTGGTGGCGGAACAGGAAGAGAATGGCCGCAGTGATGACCGTGTAGACGGCGCTGAACTTGAGGCCATCAAGCAGGGTCTGGCGCACCCGGCCGAATTGCTTGGCTCCGAAGTTCTGCCCGATGATCGGCCCCACCGAGCCCGACAGCGAGAAGATCACGCCGAAGGCCACAGGCACCAGCCGTCCGACAATGGCGGAGGCCCCCACCGCCTCATCGCCGAAGGGGGCGACGGCATAGGTCGTGTAGGCAACCGCGAAAGGCGTTGCCAGCTGTGTCAGGATGGCTGGAAAGGCAATGGCCCAGATGGGTTTGAAGTCGCGTTTCAGCCCGGCGAAGCTTGGCCGCTGCAGCACCTTGTGGACCCGCGCCAGACCATAAATCGCAAAGGCCAGGCCAAAGGCCTCGGCACAGACATTGGCGAGCGCCGCACCCTGCATGCCGAGCCCGAACCAGAAAATGAAAATGGGATCGATGATGGCGGTGAGCACCGCGATCGACAGCGTCACATACATGGCCCGGCTGGCATCGCCGAGGCCGCGCAGCGAGAAGGAGCAGCTGACTGCGGCGGCCAGCATCACGAAGCCCGGCGTCAGCGTCCAGATGAAGCGCCGCGCCTGGTCAAGCGCCCCGCCCGAAGCCCCGAGCAGGCGCAGGAAGGGTTCCACCGTGACCGCGATGAAAAGCGTGTAGGCGAGCGACACGAGCACCGCAAAGAGAAAGGCCGAAGTGGCGAAATCCCGCGCCCGGTCCGGCTGGCCCGCACCCATGTTGCGAGCCACAAGAGCCGCGGCGGCAATGCCGATGCCGATGCCCATGGAGAGATTGGTAAAGCCGATGGTGCCCGCATAGCCGATGGCCGCTGTCACCTCCCGGTCATTGAGCAGGCTGAGGAAATAGAGATCGAGCAGATCGACCACAAACATGGTCATGAGGCCGAGCGCCCCGGTGAGCGTCATGACGATGACATGCCGCATGATGCTGCCGGAGAGGAAAATGGCACTGCGGTTGGAAGTGGGTGTCTGGCTCACAGGTCAAATCCCAGGCGGCGGCCTTCGTCCAGCAGCAGTTGCGGATTGCGGAAATGGTGGCCTGTCAGACCCGCAATGCGGGCTCCCTCTACATTGGATTTCTTGTCGTCGATGAACCAGCAGTCGCCGGGCGCGCGGCCCACGGAGTCAACCAGCCGCGAAAAGGCCTTGGGGTCTGGCTTTTTGGTTCCGAATTCATAGGAGCAGAAGCGCTGCGAGAAGATGAGCGCCGCCTCGGGCAGCAGCCGTTCCAGGTTGTTTTTCACGATGGGTCCGTTGTTGGTGTAAATCGCAAGCTCGGCCTGCGACTTGAGAAGGGCCGCAATCACCAGCACTTCCGTGTTGGCGGTCATGGCGTGGCGGCGCGCCTCCACCCATTCGGTTTCCGTGAGCGCATAGCCCAGCCGTTTGCCAAACTCCGCGAGATAATGCGCGGGCTCGGGATAGCCGCCAGCATCGGCTTCTTCCTCGAAGCCGGAGTCCCAGAGCGCGGCGCGCACGTCCCGGGCCGTGGTGTCGGCAAGGGATGCAAGATAGCGCAGCCTTCGCCCCAGGTCATAGTGGCAAAGCACATCATCCATGTCGAAGATGACGAGGGAAGGCCGTGTCATCTCATGCGGCAGCCTTGGTGCCGCCCACCGTCAGCCCGTTGATGCGCAGGGTCGGCTGACCCACGCCCACCGGCACGCCCTGGCCGTTCTTGCCACAGGTGCCGATGCCCTTGTCGAGGGCCAGATCATTGCCGACCATGGAAATCTTCTTGAGGGCCTCGGCCCCGGCCCCGATCAGGATGGCACCCTTGAGGGGCCGCGTGAGCTTGCCTTTCTCGACAAGATAGGCCTCTGTGACCGTGAAGACGAATTTGCCTGACGTGATATCCACCTGTCCGCCGCCAAAGCTTTTGGCAAAAAGCCCCGTGTCCATGGAGGCGAGGATCTCTTCGGGGGAATGGGCACCATTCAACATGTAAGTGTTGGTCATGCGCGGCATGGGCGCATGGGCATAGGACTGGCGGCGGCCATTGCCGGTGGGCTGAACACCCATCAGCCGGGCATTCATGCGGTCCTGCATGTAACCCACAAGCTTGCCATCCTCGATCAGCGTGGTGCAGTTGGAGGGCGTGCCTTCATCATCAATGGTGATGGAACCGCGCCGGTCTGGCAGTGTGCCGTCATCAACCACGGTCACACCGCGCGCCGCAATCTGTTGGCCCATCAGCCCGGCAAAGGCCGACGTGCCCTTGCGGTTGAAATCGCCTTCCAGCCCATGACCGATGGCTTCATGCAGCAGAATGCCGGGCCAGCCCGGCCCCAGCAGCACATCCATCTCACCGGCAGGAGCCTGATCGGCGTCGAGCGCCACAAGGGCCTGCCGCAGGGCTTCATCCGTGGCGGCTTTCCAGCGCTCTTCCGTGAGATAGTCGAGCGGCAGGCCGCGGCCCCCGAAACCATCGCTGCCCTGACCCTGCAGCGTACCATTGTCGGCCGTCACCGACACATTGAAGCGGATGAGCGGCCGCACATCGCGGAACACCTCGCCATCGGGGCGGATGATGGTGACATCCTGATAATCCGTGCCCAGCGACACCGAGACCTGCCGCACACGTGAATCAAGTCCGCGCGCATAGGCATCGGCCTTCTGCAGAAGCGAGACTTTTTCGGCAAAGCCCATGGCGTCTGCCGGATTGACATCTCCATAGAGGGCGCGGTTGGTGCGCTGGGGTGCATCGCTCACCGTGCGGCTGCGGCCATGGCGCAGCACGCTCTGCACCGTGCCCGTGGCGCGTTTCAGGGCGCCAGCGGAAAGTTCGGTCGAATGGGCATAGGCCGCCGTTTCACCGGCCACGGCGCGCAGGCCAAAGCCCTCGCCATCGTCGCTGGCGGCGGACTTGAGCTTGCCGTCGTCAAACACCAGGCTCTGGCTTTCCCGCCGCTCCAGAAAAAGCTCGCCGTCATCGGCGTTGACAAGGGCCTCCTGGGTGAAGCGCCGCGCCTCATCGAGGGACAGGGAACCGAAATGGCCGGGAATGTTCATGGGAGATCTGTGTCCGGGAAATGCCGCT
This sequence comes from Hyphomicrobiales bacterium, assembly GCA_046349175.1. GTDB lineage: Bacteria > Pseudomonadota > Alphaproteobacteria > Rhizobiales > Aestuariivirgaceae > Aestuariivirga. The sequence continues at coordinate 31,011 of JAXMCS010000018.1, forward strand.
GTTGACCCCACACATAATGAAAAAGGCCCGGACCTTCCAGCCCGGGCCTCATGATAATGAATTGGTGGTGCCTCAGAGTTTGTCGAGGTCGGCGAGACCCGCGCCGAAGCCGTCGAGCGATATCTTGAGGGGATAACCGTTGCCGGGGCGGTCATAGAGATAGAAGGTTGCAACCGAACCCTTCTTGAACTTGGCAAGGGATTCCGGCGAAGCCTCGCCCATGGCCTCACAGATGGGGCCGATGCAACGGGTGAAGACCATGCGGTTGGGCAGGGCCGTGCCATCGATCTCGATGGGAATGCCGCCCGGCAGGTAAACGCCGATCGGCGCCATCAGGCGCATGAAAGTGGCGGTCTTGCCGTCCCGCTTCACCTGGCTGACGACAACTGACAGGCCGACTTTCTCGTTCTTGTCGCTGCGGGCCTGCTGGATCATGCCGCAGGCCTTCTTGCCAGCCTCGGCCTCGGGCGATCCGGGGGGAGCGTCCGTGCATTGCACCTTCCAGGCACCACGCGTGGCAATTTCCTGAATTTGCGGACGGGCCTGGCCCTGGGCCTGCGCGCCAGCCCGCGGGCCAAAGGCCTGGGCGGCATCGGCGGGCGCGGTTTCGGCATCGCCCTTGCCGGCGTTGTCGCTCTGCGCCATAGCCGGGCCTTGCAGGACCGCAGCAAGGAGGGTGGCCGTCAGGATGCGGGTGATTCTCACGTCTGGAATGTCCTTGTCTTTGATTTTGGCCGCTCTTAGCCCCCGCGGATGGGGCTGGCAAGCAGCCCCGGGGAAGAGATTTCCCGCTGATTTCCAGAGAAAATGCGGCAGAAATCCGGCTTTGCCCGCTTATGCCGCCCCCAAATGACGTTTTGCCGCGCTTGCGGGCGTTGCGGTTGGCCGGGGAATATGTTTGATCTAGATCAATTAGACCCAAGGGACGGGGACGCTGCATCTGCGGCGGCTGCCGTCCCATGCATATGTGAGGGCACTGACGACATGAAGACCTATGGGAAACTTGCAACGGCGCTGGCAGCCCTGATGGCGGCGCCAGCCATGGCCCAGGCGGCCACCGGACACCCCGTGCCGTGGCAGATGAAGCTGCAGGACGCCGCTACTCCAGTGAGTGAGGCCCTGCACACCTTCCATAACTATGTGCTGCTGCCTATCATCACGATCATTGCGCTCTTTGTGCTCGGGCTTCTCGTCTATGTGATGGTGAAGTTCAACGCCAAGGCCAACCCGGTGCCTTCCAAGACCACCCATCATGTGGGATGGGAAGTGGCCTGGACGATCATTCCCGTGCTGATCCTAGTGGGCATAGCCATTCCTTCGCTCCGCCTCCTCTATCTGCAGCGCGACATCCCCCAGGCCGACATGACCATCAAGGTGATCGGCAACCCCGGCTGGAATTGGACCTATCAATATCCCGACCTCGGCATGGATGGCGAAGATCCCAAGGTCTCATTCACGGCCTCGCTGCTCCCCAGGGAACAGGCTGAAGCCAAGGGCGAGCCCTACCTCCTCGCCACCGACACGCCTGTGGTGGTTCCCGTCAACAAGACGGTGAAGCTGATCGTCACCTCGACCCTGCCGGCATCATCCATGCCTGGACCATCCCCTCCTTCGGCATGAAGATTGACGCCATCCCCGGCCGTCTGAACGAAGACTGGTTCAAGGCCGAGAAGGAAGGCGTCTATTACGGCCAGTGCTCGGAACTGTGCGGCAAGGACCACGCCTTCATGCCCATCGAAGTCTGGGTTGTCTCGGAGGAGAACTTCAAGAAGTGGAGCGATTTCACGCTCGCCCCGCCGCAGGGGTCCGCCGAGGAAACCGCCAAGAAGACCGAGGACTTCCTCAACAGCATCCGCCCGGCCTCTGACGCCGTGGCCGCCAACTAAGTTTCAGGAACTGTAATCCATGGCACACGCTCACGCTGACCACGACGACCACCACGCCGACCCCACGGGCTGGCGCCGTTACGTCTATTCCACCAACCACAAGGACATCGGCACGATGTATCTGTGGTTCTCTATCATGGCCGGTGTCATCGGCGGCATCCTCTCCGTGCTGATGCGCATGGAGCTGCAGGAGCCCGGCATCCAGATCTTCTCGGGCCTGGCCCAGCTTGTTTACGGCACGCCGGAAGCGGCCGCCCTCGACAACGGCAAGCACATGTTCAACGTCTTTGTGACGGCCCACGGCCTGATCATGGTGTTCTTCATGATCATGCCCGCCGTCATCGGCGGCTTCGGCAACTGGTTCGTGCCGCTCATGATCGGCGCACCCGACATGGCCTTCCCGCGCATGAACAACATTTCCTTCTGGCTGCTGGTTCCCGCCCTCTCGCTTCTCGTCCTCTCCATGTTCATGGAAGGTCCGGCCGGCATGTATGGCGCCGGCACGGGCTGGACGGTCTATGCGCCACTTTCAACCTCGGCCCATCCGGGCCCCGCCGTTGACTTCGGCATCCTGGCGCTTCACCTCGCCGGTGCCTCGTCCATCCTGGGCGCCATCAACTTCATCACCACCATCTTCAACATGCGCGCCCCCGGCATGACGCTGCACAAGATGCCGCTCTTCGTCTGGTCGGTGCTTGTGACCGTGTTCCTGCTGCTTCTCTCGCTGCCGGTTCTGGCGGGCGCCATCACCATGCTGCTCACCGACCGCAACTTCGGCACCTCATTCTTCGACGTGTCGGGCGGCGGCGACCCGGTGCTCTATCAGCATCTCTTCTGGTTCTTCGGCCATCCGGAAGTCTACATCCTCATTCTTCCCGGCTTCGGCATCATCTCCCACATCGTCTCCACCTTCTCGCGCAAGCCAGTGTTCGGCTATCTCGGCATGGCCTATGCCATGGTGGCGATCGGCGTGGTGGGCTTCATCGTCTGGGCGCACCACATGTACACTGTGGGCCTTGACGCCGACACCCAGGCCTACTTTGTCTCGGCGACCATGATCATCGCCGTGCCGACGGGCGTGAAAATATTCTCATGGATCGCCACCATGTGGGGCGGCTCGATCACCTTCCGCGCCCCCATGGTCTGGGCCATCGGCTTCATCTTCCTGTTCACCGTGGGTGGTGTGACGGGTGTGGTGCTGGCCAACGCCGGCGTGGACCGGAACCTGCATGACACCTACTATGTGGTGGCCCACTTCCACTACACCATGTCGCTGGGCGCCACCTTCGCCATCTTCGCGGGCTGGTACTACTGGTTCCCGAAGATTTTCGGCTACATGTATTCCGACTTCATCGCCAAGCTGCACTTCTGGGTCACCTTCGTTGGCGTGAACCTGGTGTTCTTCCCGCAGCACTTCCTCGGTCTGGCCGGCATGCCGCGCCGCTATATCGACTATCCGGAAGTCTTCGCGGGCTGGAACTATGTGTCCTCCATCGGCTCCTACATCTCCGCCGTTGGCGTGCTGATCTTCATCTATGGCGTTGTCCACGCCTTCTCCAAGAAGGTGAAGGCTGCCGACAATCCATGGGGTGAAGGCGCAACGACGCTGGAATGGACGCTCTCCTCTCCGCCGCCGTTCCACCAGTTCTCCACCCTTCCGGTGATCAAGTAAGGGCTGGACATCTGGCATGACCACGCCCCAAGGCGATACAACAGTGAGCCTGGCCGTTCCCACGGGTGGCCAGGGCACCGTGGGTGATTATTTCGCGCTGCTCAAGCCGCGCGTCATGTCGCTTGTCGTCTTCACGGCGGTGGTCGGCCTGTTTGCAGCACCGGGCCACATCCATCCCTGGATGGGCTTTGTCGCCATCCTCTGCATCGCCATGGGGGGTGGCGCGGCGGGGGCCCTCAACATGTGGTATGATGCCGACATCGACGCCATCATGAAGCGCACGGCCAAGCGCCCTGTGCCCTCGGGTGCTGTCGAAGCGGGGGAGGCGCTGGGCTTCGGCCTGGCACTGGCCGCCCTCTCGGTGCTCATGCTCGGCCTCTTCGTCAATGTGGCGGCGGCAGGTCTTCTGGCCTTCACCATCTTCTTCTACGTTGTCATCTACACGATGATCCTGAAGCGCCGCACCGCCCAGAACATCGTGATCGGCGGTGCCGCAGGTGCCTTCCCGCCCATGGTGGCCTGGACCGCCGTGACCGGAACCATCGATCCCGGCGCCATCGCGCTGTTCATGCTCATCTTCATGTGGACCCCGCCGCATTTCTGGGCGCTGGCGCTCTTCCGCGAGACGGATTACGCCAAGGCCGGTGTTCCCATGCTGCCCAATGTGGCGGGCCGCGCCGAAACCAAGAAGCAGATCCTCTTCTATTCGCTGCTGCTGCCCATCGTTGCGGCGGCCCCGCTTGTCACGGGCACTGCGGGCCTGCTCTATGCCGTTGGTGCGGCACTCCTCACCCTCAAGTTCCTGGCGGACGCCATCGCCGTCTTCCGCGCCGCTGGCCGCGAGGCGGAAGACCGCGCCTGCAAGCGCCTCTTCGGCTTCTCGATCCTCTGGCTCTTTGCCCTCTTCGCGCTGATCCTCGCAGAAAAACTCGCAGGACTGGCCCCCGTAGGAGGCTGGCTGTGATGGCGGCCCCCGTGCAACCCTTTTCGCCGGAAGACATGGCGCGCCGCCGCCGCCGCAATTGGGCGCTGGCCCTTGCACTTCTTGTGATGGTGGCCCTGTTCTTTGTCTCCACCATCGTGCGGCTGGGTGGCCACACGCCGGGGGCCGGCACATGAGCAGCCGCAACCGCACTGTGGCGCTCGCCGCCACGGCCATGGCCGCTGGCATGCTCGGCCTCGCCTATGCTTCCGTGCCGCTCTATGCGCTCTTCTGCAAGGCCACGGGCTTCAACGGCACGCCGCAGGTGGCGGAAAAGGCCCCGGCCCAGGCGACCAACAGTTTCATCTCCGTGCGCTTTGATGCCAATACCGACAGCGCCCTGGGCTGGCGCTTCTATCCCGAACAGCCCACCATGAAGGTGCGGATCGGCGATATTTCCCTCACCCGCTTCGTCGCCAAGAATGAGACGGACCATGAGGTGACGGGGCAGGCTGTCTATAACGTGACGCCCACATCGGCGGGCGCCTATTTCAGCAAGATCCAGTGTTTCTGCTTCAACGAGCAGACGCTGGCGGCCGGCCAGGAAACCGAAATGCCAGTGCAGTTCTTCGTTGATCCGGACATTCTGAAAGATCCCGACACCCGCAACATCAGCGAGATCACGCTGTCCTACACCTTCTATCCCGCTAAACCCAAAGCTGCCGGACAACAGGCAGCCAATACGGCCAATTAAGGAGCAATCCCATGGCAGATGCCCACGCCAAAAATCACGATTATCATCTGGTCGCCCCGTCGCCATGGCCTTTCGTGGGGTCCATGTCGGCCTTCATTCTCGCCGTGGGTGCCATCATGTGGATGCACGGCCACACCTCGGCCGTCATGGTGATCGGCCTCGCGCTGGTGCTCTACACCATGTTCATGTGGTGGCGTGACGTGATCATCGAGGCTCACAATGGCGATCACACGCCGGTTGTGTCGCTGCACCTGCGCTATGGCATGCTGCTCTTCATCGCCTCTGAAGTGATGTTCTTCGTGGCCTGGTTCTGGGCCTTTTTCGATGCCAGCCTGTTCTCGGGCGAAGCCATCCAGCAGGCCCGCACGCTGGCCACCGGCGGCGTCTGGCCGCCCGCCCCCATCGTGGATGGCGTGGCCCAGCCCACCAAGCTGTTCGATCCGTGGCACCTGCCGCTCATCAACACGCTGATCCTGCTCACCTCCGGCACCACCGTCACCTGGGCCCACCATGCCCTCTTGCACAACGACCGCAAGGGCCTGGTCTGGGGCCTGGTCTGCACCGTTGCCCTGGGTGCGCTCTTCACCAGCATCCAGGCCTATGAATATGCCCATGCGGCCTTTGCCTTCAGCCGCGACCATGGCGGCAACATCTTCGGTTCCACCTTCTTTATGGCCACGGGTTTCCATGGCTTCCATGTGCTGGTGGGCACGATCTTCCTGCTTGTCTGCCTGTTCCGCGCCCTGAAGGGCGACTTCACGCCCAAACAGCACTTCGGCTTCGAAGCCGCCGCTTGGTACTGGCACTTCGTGGACGTGGTCTGGCTCTTCCTCTTTGCCTGCATCTACATCTGGGGCACGGCGGGCGCTGTCATCGGCGAATAAGCCACACCCAGAAAATCTTGAAATGGCCGGGTTTCCCGGCCATTTTTTTGTTGCGGAGATTGCAATGGACGAAAACTTTTACCCCGACATCTCGCCCCTCAAGACAGGCCTTGCCGGCACGTGCCCGCGCTGTGGCCGCGGCAGGTTCTTTTCCGGCTACCTCACGGTGGGCAAGCGCTGTTCCGCCTGCGGCCTCGACTACAGCTTCGCCGACAATGGCGATGGTGCGGCCTGGTTTGTGATGCTCATCGCCTGTGTGCTTGGCGTGGGCTCCATGCTGGGGGTGGAGATCGCCTACCAGCCCGCCTGGTGGGTGCATGTACTGGTGGCCATTCCGGTGCTCATCATCATTCCGGCACTGCTCTTGCGCCCCATGAAAGGCGTGCTGCTGGCCCAGCAATGGAAAACCAACGCCCATGAGGGCCGCTTGCAGAAATGATCCGAAGCTCCCGCCCGCGCCTCTGGCCCGTGCTGCTGGCGTCTGGCATTGGCCTCGCCATCCTGCTGTCGCTGGGCGTTTGGCAAGTGCAGCGCCTGGCGTGGAAAGAGGCGCTCATCCATCATCTCGATGAACGCATGACCGCGCCGCCCAGGGCTCTGGCCGATGTCCTTGCCGCACCGGACGCCGACTATACGCCCGTCACCGTTTCAGGGCATTTCATGGTCCATCCGCCGTTCCGTCTGCTCACGTCCGTCAAGGGCAGGCCAGGCTGGCTGCTGGTGCAGGGCTTCGCCACCGCCGAGGGCAAGAGCCTGCTGGTGGCGCGAGGAGGCATCCCCGAGGATGCGGACCTGCCGCCAGCACCACAAGGTGAACTGACCCTCACAGGCATTCTGCGCCAACATCCGGGAAAACCTGGTTTCTTTGATGGCGCGAATGATGTGGCAGGCAACAGCTGGACCTGGTGGGATACGGCAGGCATGTTGCAGGCGTTGGGGGCCACGGAACCGCCAGATGAAGGTGTCGTGCTTCATCTCTTGCCGGGCACCGCCGCCACCGAAGGCCTTGCCGTTGAAGCGCCGAAGGCTGATCTCCGCAACAACCACCTCGGCTATGCCATCACCTGGTTTGGTCTTGCGGCAGCACTTGTGGCGGTCACGGCGGCCTTCCTGTGGCGGCGTGGCAAGCAAAGCTGACGCTTGCTGGGCGCGGGACAGCCGTATAGACAGCGCGCCCATGAAATACGTCTCCACCCGCGGTTCCGCCCCTGTCCTGTCCTTTGAAGGGGCCATGATATCGGGCCTCGCCCGTGATGGCGGGCTTTATGTGCCCGATGCAGTTCCCGTCTTCTCCGTCACCGAACTGAAGGCACTGCGTGGCAAATCCTTCGCCGAAGTGGCCTTTGCCGTGGCCAGCCGCTTTGCTGCGGGGGCCATTCCCGATGCCGATCTCCGCCACATGGTGGAGGATGCCTATGGCACCTTCTCCCACGCCGCGGTCACGCCCCTGAAGCAGCTGGCCGCCAACCACTTCCTGCTCGAACTTTTCCATGGCCCCACCATCGCCTTCAAGGACGTGGCCATGCAGCTTCTGTCCCGGCTCATGGACTGGTCGCTCACCCGCTCCAACAGCCGCGCCACCATCGTGGGGGCCACCTCGGGTGACACGGGTGGTGCTGCCATCGAGGCCTTCCGCCATTCCACCCGCGCCTCCATTTTCATTCTCCATCCCCATGGCCGGGTCTCGGATGTGCAGCGCCGCCAGATGACCACGGTTGCGGAAAAGCACGTCCACAACATCGCGCTGGAAGGCTCCTTCGACGATTGCCAGGCCATCGTGAAGGCGCTCTTCAACGATCACGCCTTCCGCGACACGGTGCAGTTGGCGGGCGTCAACTCCATCAACTGGGTCCGCGTCATGGCCCAGATATCCTATTACATCTTTGCCGGGCTGGCCCTGGGCGCACCGGACCGCGCCATTTCCTTCACCGTGCCCACCGGCAATTTCGGCAATGTCTTCGCAGGGCTGATGGCCAAGCGCATGGGCCTGCCCATCGACAGGCTGGTGATCGCCACCAACGCCAACGACATTCTCGACCGCACCCTCAAGTCGGGCCGCTACGAGGTGAAGGGCGTGCACGCCACGACAAGCCCTTCGATGGATATTCAGGTCTCCAGCAACTTCGAACGCCTGGTCTTCCTGGCCAATGGGCGTGATGCTTCTGCCGTCACCCGCGCCATGGACGGCCTCAAGCAATCGGGCGCCTTCGGCCTGACCACCGAGGCGCTGCAGGCCATTCGCCATGAGTTTGAATCGGATGCCGCCGATGAGCAGCTCACCGCAGCCACCATCCGCGCCAACCTGGCGGCCACCGGCGAGTTGCTGGACCCGCACAGCGCCGTGGGCGTGGCCGTTGCCCAAAGGCACATGGGCGAAGCCCCCATGGTGACGCTGGCCACGGCCCACCCCGCCAAGTTCCCGGATGCGGTTGAGGCCGCCTGCGGCGTCAGGCCCGGTTTACCACCCCGCCTTGAACACTTGATGACAGCCCAAGAAAGTTTCACAGTGCTGCCCAACAGCTGGGAAGCGGTCAGGACCTTCATCAAGGACCGCACCCCGTTGTGAGGGGAGGTTCCATGTCTGTTGAAGTCTCGCGGCTGGCGAACGGTTTGACGGTCGTCACCCATCACATGCCGCACCTGGAAACCGTGGCGCTGGGCATTTGGGTGAAGGCGGGGGCGCGTGATGAATTGCCGGAGGAAAACGGCATTGCCCATTTCCTGGAGCACATGGCCTTCAAGGGCACCAAGCGCCGCACCGCCCAGGGCATCGCCGAGGAAATCGAAAGCGCAGGCGGCGAAATCAATGCCGCCACGGGCATGGAAACCACAACCTACTACGCCCGCGTGCTGAAGAACGACTGGCACCTCGCCCTCGACATTCTCGCCGACATTTTCCTCAACTCCACACTCGATGAGGATGAACTGGAACGCGAGCGCGACGTCATCCTCCAGGAAATATCCGCCGCCCACGATCAGCCCGATGACCTCGTCTTTGATCTCGCTCAGGCTGCTTCCTATGGCGATCATCCGCTGGGCCGTTCCATTCTGGGCCCCGCCGCCCTCATCGAAACCCTGACCCGCGAGCAGATGAGCGCCTGGCGCCAGCGCAACTATTGGGCCTCGCGCATTGTTGTCTGTGCGGCGGGTCACATTGATCATCAGGCCTTGGCCCGCGAAACCGAAAAACTCTTCGGCCATCTGGAACAGGGCTTCGGCCCGCAGCGCCATTCCCCGGTCTTTGCCGCAGGCGCCGAAACACAAGCGAAGCCGCTGGACCAGACGCACCTCGTCCTCAACTTCGCCGCGCCCAACTACCGCGATCCGCGCATCTACCAGATGCAGGTGCTCTCCGCCATTCTGGGGGGCGGCATGTCCTCGCGCCTGTTCCAGGAAGTGCGGGAAAAGCGCGGCCTCTGTTACAGCGTCTTCTCTTTTGGCACGGCCTACGAGGATGTCGGCCAGCTAGGCGTCTATGCCGCCACATCGCCGGAAAACACCCCGGAACTGATCGACGTTACCTCCAAGGTGATGATGTCCATGGGCGAGCGCGTGACCACCAAGGAAGTGGACCGTGCCAAGGCACAGTTGAAGGCCAGCCTGGTGATGAACCTGGAGAGCGCCTCGTCCCGCGCCGACCAGATTGCCCGGCAATATCTGGCCTTTGGCATGATCCCCGAAATGGCAACCCTGGTGGAGCGCATCAGCGATGTTTCGCCGGAGGATGTGCAGAGCCTCGCCAACAGCATTTTTGCCGCCCAGCCGCCCTCCCTCAGCGCTGTCGGGCAATTGGCCACGCTGGAAAGCCACAACCGCATTGCCGCCCGCTTCGCCCGCTGACAGCTGATGGGTTTGCTCGACAGTTTTCGCAGGAGCCATGAGCCGCGCAGCATTCTGGGGCAGGGCCTCATGCTGCGTTTTCCGGCCATGGAGGACTATGCCCAGTGGCTGCACCTGCGCAGCATCAGCCGGGATTTTCTCGTGCCCTGGGAACCCTCATGGCCCAGCGATGACCTGACACTTCCGGCCTGGCGCTATCGCATCCGCCGCTACCGCGAGATGACAACGCTGGACCAGACCTATCCCTATTTCATCTTCAACAGCGAACGGCGTCTCCTGGGTGGCATCACGCTCTCCAACGTGCGCCGCGGCGTGGCGCAGACGGCCACGCTGGGCTACTGGATCGGCGAGCCCTTCGCGCGCCAGGGCCACATGGCCCGCGCCCTGGCCGCCCTCTTGCCCCATGCCTTTGCGGAGCTGCATCTGCACCGCGTGGAGGCCGCCTGCCTGCCGCGCAACGAGGCCTCCATCCGGCTCTTGCGCAAGTCCGGCTTCAGCGAGGAGGGCTATGCCCGCGCCTATCTGCAGATCAATGGCCGCTGGGAAGACCACCTGCTCTTTGCCCGCCTGGCGCAGGATCCCGCGCCCTAATCAGATTCCAACTCTTCTCCGCCTGCTCTAGGGTGAGGCCCATGGCAGGACTGGGCAAACCGTGATTCGAGGGGCCAGCAAAAGGCAGGCGATAGCCGCGCCTTGGCGCGGGCTGTCGCTTGCCCTGATGCGCTCCATGCTGCGCGTCGTCTTGCTCGCTTTCAGTTTCGCTCTCATGCAGGACCCGGCCAAGGCCCAGCAGGTGAAGGAACTTCCGGTCAGCGCTGCCGTCATTGATCTGAGTGGCACGGGAACCCCCGTGGCGGCCCAGCGCCGCAACCTCGCCATTGAAGTGCCGAGTGGCCGCGATGGCACCCGCATGGTGCTTGAGTTGAAGGCCCGGGGGCCCGGTCCTGAATTCGGCTGGATGCTGTTCACCATCCACAATGCGGCACCCGTGGAACGCAAGCTGGTTCTGGCGGTGGATGATCAGCGGTTTGTGGGTTCTGGCGTTTTCCTGGTGAAGCCCTTTGGCATGCGGCCCGATGGCGTGGCCCTTTCCGATGGCCAGGAGTCGATTGAGCGCATGATCGCGGGCTCGGGCGTGGCGGCAGCCTTTACGGTGAAGCCGCTCTCCACCCTCACCTTCGCGCTGGAAGGCGGCAGTGCCAGCCAGCCGGTGCGGCTTTACACGCCGGAGGCCTTTGCCGCGCGGGAATGGTCTCTCACCTTCCTCGGCGGCGGCGTCATCGCCATTGCGCTTCTTCTGGCCCTCGGCATGCTCTGGCTCTTCACGGTGAAGCCGCGCGCCCCTTTCATCGCCGGGGCCCTTTTCGCACTGGCTTCCGCAGGCTTCATGGCGCTGGAGGCGGGATATCTGGTGCGCCTCATCGACAAGCTGCTGCCGGAAGCAGTCCTGCCGGGGCTCAACCTCGACATGGTCCGCGCCATCACCGAGAACCTTCTGCTCTTCACGCTGGCCCTCTGCTACATCAGTTTCCACGGCGTGCGGAAGCACAGCCTGGTGGCGGCGCTGGCGGCTCTCGCCATAATCGTGCTGTCGATCGCAAGCCTCGCCCTTGGCTGGTTCGCGCCGCTCCATGCCACGGTGACGGCCCGCTTTGGCGTGGCCCTGATTTCTGTTCTGGGGCTCGTCACCAGCTTCCTGTCGCGGCGCACCGGCTTTGGCCTGTTGCGCCACAGCCTTGTCATGTGGGCGGGACTGACGAGTTGGGTGATCATCGCGGGCTTTGCCGCAGCCACGCCGGTGGCCGACCTCACCTTGCACGTGGCGGTGCTGACCGTGCTGGGCTTTGCCCTTGCCGTGATGACCTTCACCCTGGTGCGGCTCGCCCTTTCCACAACAGCTCTTGAAAAGCCGCCCACGGTTGACGAGGCCCGCAGCAGCCTCGCCCTGGCCGGTGCTGCGCATTACGTGTGGGACTGGCAACCATACTCCGGCAAGCTGGATGTCAGCGCCGAATTGCCGCGCGATCTTGCCGTGGCCAATGCCGCATGGAAGGCCAATGCCGCCCAGGCCTTCCGCGCCATTGTGCATCCTGATGACGAGCCGCTGTATCAGGCGCTGGTGGCGGCCCCGGATCTCGCCCCCGGTCAATTGCGCGAACTGGATTTGCGCCTGCGCGATGGCAGCGGCGCCTATCGCTGGTTTGCCCTGCGGGCCCGCGTGTTGGCGGCGGGCGGCCGGGGGGCCCACCGCTGCCTTGGCACACTCACCGACATCACCCGCAGCAAGGCGGTGGAGGACCGGGCCCTGGCCGATGCGGCCCATGATCCCGTGACAGGCCTCCCCAGCCGCACCATCTTCATGGACCGCTTGCAACGGGAATGGGACAAGCCGCTGGCCCGCCCCATGCGCGTGCTGCTGATTGCCCTTGAGCGCTTCAAGACGCTGAACGATGGCCTGGGCCATGACCTGGGCGACCAGCTTCTGCTCATTGCCGGGCGCCGCATTGCCGAGCAGCTGCATGAGGAGGAAACCGCGACACGGCTTTCGGGCAGCCAGTTTGCCGTCATGTACGTGGAGGCGATTGACGGGCGCGATGCCTCCGTTCTTGCCGAAAATATCCGCAAGGCGGTGGGCGCACCCGTGCCGCTGGGTGACCGCAACGTCTATCTGTCATCCGTGATCGGTATTTCGCGCGCCTCCTCCGAAGGCTATGCCCCGGACACGTTGATGGAGCAGGCGGGCACAGCACTGCATGATGCCCAACAGGACAACAAGACAACCATCCGCATCTACGAACCGCATCTGCAGGATGAGCGGGCCCGCCATATCGAACTCGAAACGGCGCTGCGCCAGGCCATCAGCAACCGCGAGATCACCGTGGCCTATCAGCCCATCGTGCATCTGGAATCAGGGGCCATCGCCGGCCTGGAGGCCTTGGCCCGCTGGGAACATCCGCAGGATGGTCCCATTCCCCCCGCCAAGTTTCTGGGCCTCGCGGAACAGGCGGGCCTCCTGTCCGACATTACCACGCTGGTGATGACCGAGGCCATCCGCCAGATGGGCATCTGGCAGCGCGTGCACACCCGCGAACGCCCGGTCTATGTGGCGATCAACCTGCCAGCCGATGAAATGTCGGACCAGAGTTTCGCTGACCGCCTGCGGGCACTGGTGGTGCGCGAAGGCGTGCGCCCCAATGCGGTGAAGATCGAGATCACCGAATCCGTCGCCATGCGCTACCCCGACCGGGCCCGCCTTCTGGTGCAGAAGCTGCAGGCGCTTGGCATCGGCGTGGCCTGTGATGATTTCGGCACCGGTTTCTCCAGCTTGGCCAGCCTGCGCGATCTGCCCTTCGACACGCTGAAGATCGACCGCTCTTTCCTCTCGCCTGAAGCAATGGAAGGCCGCGGCGGCGTCATCATCGACACGGTGGTCAACCTCGCCCATGGCCTTGGCATGCTGGTTGTGGCGGAAGGCATTGAAAGCGAGGCCCAGGCGGCGCGGCTTCTGGCCCTGGGCTGCGATCTGGGGCAGGGCTTCCATTTCAGCGAGCCCCTGCCGCCACAAGAGGTGGAGCCGCTGTTGGCGGTGTTGCCGCGCCTCGCGGCACCCTATGCCATACCGCATCATCAGGAAGTCTATCCGCCCGCCGGCATTGACGATGGTGCGATTGAGGCCAGCTATTTCGACGACACGCCGGAGCCACCGCCGGGCCGCGCCCCCATGGCACCGCGCCGGGTGCGCCGCCGCCTGATCGAAGAGGAAATCTTCGATGAACTGCCGCCGGACGACACGGTCTTTGAACCTGAGCCGGAACTGGAGCCGGAGGAACTGCCGTCAATCTTTGATGTGGTGGCTGAAGAACACGGGCCCGTGAGCCTCACGCCGCGCAAGCCGGGCCGCAACCCGCGCAAACTCAAACCCCGCGCGGCCGTGCGCGGCAAGCGCCCGCGCCGCAAGAAGCGTTGAACTACCCGTGCCCCGCCGCCAGCGAAAGCTTGGCGGGGTCAACGCCGATCTTGGCCAGTGCAGCGGTGTGGGTTTGCGTCATGTCATCATTGAACACGATGTCGCTGTCGGCATCGCAATGCAGCCAGCCATTGTGCAGGATTTCATTTTCCAACTGCCCCGGTGACCATCCGGCATAGCCGAGCGCGATGAGGTGCCGGGCTGGACCTTGGCCCTTGGCAATGTCAGTGAGCACATCAAGTGAGGCAGACACCGTGAAGGCCTTGCCGGTTTTCAGGCTGAGATCGTCGCCCGCATAGTCATTGGAGTGGAGCACGAAGCCCCGGAACGTGTCCACAGGCCCGCCCAGTCTGATGGGCGTGCGCGCCACCTCTTCAGGAATGAGGTCCAGCCGCTTGGCCATCTCGGTCTTTTCCAGAAGATCGGCAAAAACCGTGAGCGGTGCCGGCTTGTTGATGACGAAGCCCATGGCACCCTGTTCGCTGTGGGCACAGAGAAACACAACCGACCGTTCGAAATTCTGGTCCGTGATGCCCGGCATGGCAATGAGGAGCTTGCCGGTCAGCGAGGTGGCGTGGCTCATGGGCGGGAAGCATAGCGCGCTCTGCGGCTTTGGCAACAATGGCGGGAACTTGACGGCGCTGTGACTGGTCAGTGAAGTGGGGAACGCCTAGAATGCCGCCATGATGATCTCTCCCCTATTGTCGCGGCGCGCGGCGCTGCTTGGCCTGTTCGCGCTCGTGCCGTCCGCAGCGTGTGCCGCCGAAAAGCCCTATGACTTTGAACTGCTGCAAGGCGGCTTCGACGGCATGATGTGGCGGGGCGGTGTGCGGCTGGCCTTGCAGGAGGGCTGGAAAACCTATTGGCGTGTGCCGGGCGAAGGTGGCGTGCCGCCTGACATTTCAGCAAAGGGCGACAACCTCAAAAACTTCGCGTTTGATTGCCCGCTGCCCAGCCGCATCACGGGCGGTGATGGCGAGAGCATTGGCTACAAGCACGAGGTGGTCTTTCCTTTCACGGTGGAACCCCTGGATGCGGCTAAGCCCGTGGCTTTCGATCTCGAGGGATTTTTCGGGGTCTGTGAAACCATCTGCATCCCCGCGCAATTCCGCACGTCCGTAAGCTTCGATCCAGCGCTGACCTCAACCAACAACGATGTGCTGGCGGCCTGGCAGGCCCGCGTGCCCGAGAGAAAGCCGGATGGTGTCGTCCTGAAGGCGGAGTCCGTTGCATGGCCTGAGCCCGTTGTGAAACTGTCGCTCGCGCCCGGTGTGAAAGACTTGTTCATCGAAGGCAATCCGCTCCTCTATTTCGGCCCGCCACAATGGACTGGGGGCCGTGGTGCTGCGATGGTCAAGGTCTCGGGCTTGGCCCCCGATGGCAAACTTGCAGGCGAAGCCCTGCGCGTCACCCTCGACATGGGCGGCCGCGGGCTTGAGCAGATGGTGACGGTTGTATAGTCTGCGCTGTCTCAAGGAGAACTTTGCATGACAATCAAGATTGGCGACCGCCTGCCTTCTGTGGAATTCATCACCACGGCGCCCGACGGCAAACAAACCGTGACTACAGACGGCGTGTTTGTGGGCCGCAAGGTTGTGCTCTTTGCGGTGCCCGGCGCTTTTACGCCCACCTGCTCCATGGCCCATCTGCCGAGCTATATTGACGAGTACGAGGCCCTCAAGGCCAAGGGCGTGGACACCATTGCCTGCACCGCCGTCAATGACATCGACGTGCTGCGCGCCTGGTCCAAGATGTCGGGTGCCGATGGCAAGGTGATGATGCTGGCCGATGGCAATGCCACCTTCGCCAAGGCGATTGGCCTGGCCAAGGACCTCACCGTGGCGGGCATGGGCCTGCGCTCCAGCCGCTATTCCATGATCGTCGACAATGGCGTGGTCACCCACCTGAATATTGAGGACAAGCCAGGCCTCAATGTCTCGGGCGCGGATACAATCCTCACACAGCTCTAAGCGTTATGGCAGCATGGCACGATGGCGTGCGCGCGGAAAACCTGTCCGCGCTGGCGCTGGAGCATGGCGGCCATCACGACAGGCCGTTTCTGGACTGTGATGATGGCAGGCGCTTCACCTTCGCGGAATTCCGGGATCTGGCGGGCCGCCTCGCCGCGCGCCTGCAGGCTGCAGGGGTAAAACCCGGAGACCGGGTGGCTGTGCAAGTGGAGAAAAGCCCGGAAGCCATTGCCCTGTTCTGGGCCTGCGCCCGGGCGGGGCTCATCTTCCTGCCGCTGAACACGGCCTACACGCCAGCCGAAGTCTCCTATTTCCTCGGGGATGCGGAGCCTGCGGTTCTTGTGTCAGCACCCGACAAGGCGGTGGCTCTTGCCCCCGTGGCCAAATCAGCGGGTTGCAAGAGCCTGCTCACCCTTGATGATGCGGGCGGCGGCACCATGCTGGAAGACGCAAAGGTGGCCCCGCGGGACCATCCCTCGCAATGGGATGATCTCGCCGCCATTCTCTATACCTCGGGCACCACCGGCCGCTCCAAGGGCGCGATGCTGAGCCACGGCAATCTCGCGTCTAACGCACTGGCTCTGGTGCAAGCCTGGGCCTTCACGCCAGACGATGTGCTCATTCATGCACTGCCCGTCTATCACACCCACGGGCTTTTCACGGCCTTCAACACGCTGCTGCTGTCGGGCGGGCGCATGCTCTTCCGCCGCAAGTTCGACGCCGCCGACGTGATGAGCCTCATGCCACAGGCCACCTGCCTCATGGGCGTGCCGACCTTCTACACAAGGCTTCTGCAACACCCTGGCCTGACGAGGGACGCCGTGGCTCACATGCGGCTTTTCATTTCAGGCTCCGCCCCGCTTCTGGCCGAAACCCACCGGGAATTTGCGGCCCGCACCGGCCACGCCATTCTCGAACGCTACGGCATGACCGAAACCAGCATGAACACATCAAACCCTTATGACGGCGAACGCCGGGCGGGCACCGTGGGAAAGCCACTGTCCCAGATCTCCGTGCGCATTGCCGATCCGGCGACTCACAAGGCCCTGCCGCCAGAGACCGATGGCATGATCGAAGTGAAGGGTCCCAATCTTTTCAGGGGCTATTGGCGCAATCCCCAGAAGACGGCGGAGGATCATACGGCCGACGGCTGGTTCATTACGGGCGATATGGGGCGGGTGTCTCACGATGGCTATGTCACCATCTCCGGCCGCGCCAAGGACCTGATCATCACCGGCGGCTTCAATGTCTATCCCAAGGAAGTGGAGCTGCTTCTGGATGCCATGCCGGGCGTGCTCGAAAGCGCCGTCTTCGGCCTGCCGCACGCAGATTTTGGCGAGGGTGTGACCGCCGCCGTGGTGGCAAAGCCCGGTGCCACCCTTGATGAAGCTGCCATGCTCCAGAGCCTGCGGCAGGAACTGGCCGCCTTCAAATGCCCCAAGCGCATCCTGCTGCTGCCGGAACTGCCGCGCAACGCCATGGGCAAGGTGCAAAAGGCCGTGCTGCGGGAGGCCAGGAAGGCCCTCTATTCCACAGGCTGAGCCAGCCCTACTTCTTGTGCAGGCCGAGAATGGTGGCCATGTGGATCAGGCTGATCATCGCCACAAAGCCTGTGGCCATCATGGCGGTCATGGGCGGGACCAGGGGTGGGTTCAGGGAATCGCGCGGCCGGGCCATGAGGCTGCGGAACCTGGCGGCAAGCCCGCCAAACACCGCGAAGACCGCGAGCGAGATGAGGAATTCGGGCGTAAGTACTTTGTCGAGCATGGAAAAATCTGTAAACTTCCGGCAGTTGACAGCACCCCCGGCCCTGACTAAGGAAAGCCCCGAATTCAAAGGCGGGTGGCACCACCACCCCTATAGGTGATTTCCATGAAAGTCCGCAATTCCCTCAAGGGCCTGATGAAGCGCCACCGCGACAACAAGTTGATCCGTCGCAAAGGCCGCGTTTACATCATCAACAAGACCAACCCCCGCTTCAAGGCGCGCCAGGGTTAAAAGGCTTCTTCACGCAAGTTTGACGCCGCGCCAGACCCCGTCTGGCGCGGTTGCCGTTTTTGTGGCGGAATTCCTGTGCCATAGTGCTGTCATGGCAAAGCGCCTTCCCATCCTGATTCTGCTGGCCCTTGTGGCCGCGCTGCCGGCTCCCGCTGGCGCCGAGGACGCCTCAGGCACGGCGTCGGCCTCGGTTGCCCTGTCGCCAACGCCCGCCCGCACCCCGGCCCAATTGCGCGCAGATGAGCTGGACCGTCTCTTTGGCCAGCTGCATGTGGCCAGTGCCGAGGTGGCGCCTGCCATCGAACAGAAAATCTGGGCCGTCTGGGCCCGCAATGACTCTGCCACGGCAGAACTGCTGCTGGCCCAGGCCACCCGCGCCATGGGCGATGAACAGATGCCCGCCGCAGAAGACATTCTCGACCGGCTGATTGCCGCCAGCCCGGATTACACGGAAGCCTGGAACCGCCGCGCCACCCTCAACTTTCTGGCCCGCCGCTACGATGCGGCACTTTCGGATATCGACATGGTGCTCGATCTCGAGCCCCGGCACTATGGTGCGCTGGCGGGCCGCGGCATGATCTACGAAGCCCAGGGCAGGCCCGATGAGGCCCTCAAGGCCTATCGTGAGGCGCTCGCCGTTCACCCCAACATGCAGGCGGTGAAGGAGGCGGTGAAGCGGCTGGAAAAAGCGAGGCCCGATATCTGAAACTGCTTGAGGCTGTCTCAACCGTCTTGCGGCTGTCACAATAATCCATAATGCTGGATATATGGAATCATCTTTCGCCATTGAAGCCTTGGGATCGCTCGCCCAGGACACCCGCCTTGAAACCTTCCGCCTGCTCGTGAAGCATCAGCCCGGAGGCATAGCGGCGGGAGAACTCGCCCGCCTCCTGGATGTGCCGCAGAACACCATGTCGGCCCACCTTGCGGTATTGACCCGCGCCGGCCTGATCGTGAGCGAACGCCACAGCCGCTCCATCATCTACCGCGCCAATCTCCCGCGCTTTCATGAGGTCATGCTGTTCCTCCTCAAGGACTGCTGCAATGGCAAGCCAGAGGTTTGCGCGCCGCTGATCGCTGATCTCACCACATCCTGCTCCACCGGAACATGCTGCCAATGACTGACCGTACCTACAACGTCCTCTTCCTCTGCACGGGCAACACGGCCCGCTCGATTCTCGCTGAGGGCATATTGCGCAAGGAAGGTCAGGGGCGTTTCTGCGCTCATTCAGCGGGAAGCCAGCCCAAAGGCGTGGTCAATCCCTTCGCGCTGAAAACATTGCGCGAGAATGACTATCCGGCAGATGGTTTCCGCTCCAAGAGCTGGGATGAGTTTGCGGTCCCTGGCGCGCCGGTCATGGATTTTGTTTTCACGGTTTGCGACAATGCAGCCGGAGAAGCCTGTCCTGTCTGGCCTGGCCAGCCGATGACGGCCCATTGGGGCGTGGAAGATCCAGCCCATGTGGAAGGTACCGATATCCAGAAGCAAACAGCCTTCAACACGGCCTTCCGCCACCTCCGCAACCGCATCACCGCCTTCGTCAACCTGCCCATCGCCAGCATTGACCGCATGTCGCTCGACAAGAGATTGCGCGACATCGGCAACATGGATGGCGCCACCCGCCCGTTGGTCTGAGGGAAAACCATGAACCTGTTTGAACGCTACCTCACCCTTTGGGTCTTCCTCTGTATTGTTGTTGGTGTCGCCCTGGGGCACCTCATGCCGGGTGTTTTCCAGGCCGTTGGAGCAATTGAAATCGCCAAGGTCAATCTGCCTGTCGCCGTCCTTGTTTGGCTGATGATCGTCCCAATGCTGCTGAAAATAGACTTTGCGGCCCTGGGCCAGGTGAAGGACCATTGGCGCGGCATCGGTGTCACACTGCTGATCAACTGGGGCGTGAAGCCCTTTTCCATGGCACTGCTGGGCTGGTTCTTTGTGGGCCATCTCTTCCGCAACTGGCTTCCGGCAGAGCAGATCAACTCCTATATCGCGGGCCTTATTCTGCTGGCTGCCGCACCCTGCACGGCCATGGTGTTTGTCTGGAGCAACCTCACCAAGGGTGAGCCGCATTTCACGCTGTCCCAGGTGGCGCTGAATGACACGATCATGGTTTTCGCTTTTGCGCCCATCGTGGGATTGCTGCTGGGCCTGTCGGCCATCACCGTGCCATGGGACACGTTGGTGCTGTCGGTTCTGCTCTATATCGTCGTGCCGGTGATTGTGGCGCAGCTGATCCGCCGCGGAATTCTGGCCAGCAGCGGGCATGGCGGCCTGCAATCCTTGCTTGGCAAGCTCGGCCCTGTGTCACTGGTGGCCTTGCTTGCAACGCTTGTCTTGCTTTTCGGCTTTCAGGGCGAACAAATCCTGGCCCAGCCGCTCGTCATTGCGTTGCTGGCAGTGCCCATCCTGATCCAGGTTTATTTCAACGCCGGGCTGGCCTATCTGCTCAACCGTCTGGCGGGCGAACAGCATTGCGTGGCCGGACCATCGGCACTCATCGGCGCCAGCAACTTCTTTGAACTCGCCGTCGCTGCCGCCATCAGCCTCTTTGGCTTCAATTCAGGCGCGGCACTTGCAACCGTTGTCGGCGTGCTGATTGAAGTGCCCGTGATGCTCACGGTGGTGTGGATCGTCAACCGCAGCAAGGGCTGGTATGAATTGCCATCCCGCCAGAGTGCTTGATCACTTGAAAGTGTAACGCTTCGCTCAGAAGGCCTTGCCGTCCTTGCCGATCGTGGCCACGCGCAGCATGTTGGTGGTGCCCGGTGTGCCGATGGGCACGCCCGCCGAGATCAGGATCTTGTCACCCGGCTTGGCAAAGCCTTCGCGCGAGGCAATTTCGCCCGCCTTTGAGAACATCTCGTCGATGGTCTGGGCATCCTCGATGAGCACGCTGTGCGTGCCCCAGGCCAGCGCCAGGCGGCGTGCCGTGGAGGCGAGCGGCGTGAGCGCCAGAACCGGCATGTTGGGACGCTCGCGGGCAATGCGCAGGCCCGTGGAGCCGGACCCCGTGTAGCAGACGATGGCTGGCACCTGCAGCGTTTCGGCAATGGTGCGGGCTGCCGCCGAAATGGCATCGGCCACCGTCACTTCCGGTTCTGTGCGCTGGGCATGGATGATGCCGCCATAAAGCCCGTCGTGTTCCACCGTCTGGGCCACGCGGTCCATGGTCTGCACAGCCTTCTCCGGCCACTTGCCGCTGGCGCTTTCGGCCGAGAGCATCACGGCGTCTGCGCCCTCATAAACGGCGGTTGCAACGTCAGAAACTTCGGCGCGGGTGGGCACCGGCTCCTCGATCATGGACTCCAGCATCTGTGTGGCCACCACAACCGGGCGGCCATAGCGCCGGGCCGCGCGGGTGATCTGCTTTTGCCGGGCAGGCACGGATTCGATGGGCAGTTCCACGCCAAGATCGCCACGCGCCACCATGATGCCGTCGGCGATCTGCAGAATGCCATCAAGCGTGGTGATGGCGGATGGCTTTTCAATCTTGGCCATCACGGCGGCCCGGCCCTTCACCAGGCGGCGGGCCTCGGCCACGTCTTCCGGGCGCTGGACGAAGGAGAGCGCGATCCAGTCGGCACCGATGCGCGCCGCTTCTTCCAGGTCAGCCCGGTCTTTTTCCGTCAGCGCCGGAATGGGGATCACCGTATCCGGCAGATTGACGCCCTTGCGGTTGGAAAGAACGCCGCCAAATATCACACGGGTGGTGAGCTTGCTGTCGGTGGCGGCGGTGATTTCCACGCGCATCTTGCCATCATTGAGGAGCAGGCAATCGCCCACCTTGGCGGCGGCAAAGATTTCAGGATGTGGAAGGTGCACGCGCTTTAGGTCACCCGGCGTGGGATCGGTGTCGAAGATGAAGGTGTCGCCCGCGCTGATGCGCACTTCCTTCTCGGCAAAGGTGCCGATGCGGATCTTGGGGCCCTGCAGGTCGGCCAGCACGCCAATCGGCCGCCCCATCTTGGCTTCCACCGCACGGATATGGCCATAGAGCGTGTTAAGCAGCTCATGGTTCGTGTGGCTCATGTTGATGCGGAACACATCCACACCGGCCAGATAAAGCTTTTCGATCATCTCCGGGCTCGAAGAGGCCGGTCCCAGCGTCGCCAGGATTTTCACTTTGCGGTTACGATGCACGCGGAAACTCTTTGTAGGGGCTCAGTTGCCCTGGGTTGACTTGTCGCCCGAGAGTGACACGGTCCAGTCCGTTTCCTCGCCCGTGTCGACTTCAAAGAAGCCGACCTGGTCGAACTCCCGTTCCTTGCAGTTGTTGAAGCCCCGGATGGTGAAGATGGTCTTGCGGATGCACATCATGGCCTTGCCGCCCCACGAGCCGCCCTTGTCGTAATCGACGGCATAGATGTAGTAGTATTTCGCAATGAGATCACCCTTGAGCAGCGGCAGGCACTTGCCGGGCTCAAAGGTCCACCAGCCTTCCGTGGCCCAGCCTTCCTTGTCCTTGTAGCCGATGGCAACACCCACCCGGCTGGTGGTGTTGTTGCACAGCTTGAGGTCAGCCCGGGCCGGAACGGTGGAAAGCCCGAGGAGCAACAAGGCCCCCAGGAATCCCGCACCACGTCGAAACATGCCAACCTCCTGAAATGGCCGGCCGGAAACTGGATCCGGCCGCCACGAATCAGCCCTACATTTCATTTTGGAGGTGCGCACGTCAACCCAAATCGGGGTCAAATCCGGGGGATTAGGGTCGCGGCACCGGCAGGGCAGGCAAGGGCCTTGCTGCCCTTTTTCCATCCTATGAACAGTTTATGGCAGACTGTGGATGACGGGTGGCCGGGGTTTGAGGCGCAGGGCCACACTGCCTATGAAGGAAGGGCACCATGACGATCGACACCGCAACACAAACCGAGCTTGAGGCCGCGGCCTTCCGCCGCCTGCTTGAGCATCTGCGCAAGCGCAGCGATGTGCAGAACATCGACATGATGAATCTTGCGGGCTTCTGCCGCAATTGCCTGTCCAACTGGATGGAGGATGCGGCCCGCGCCCAGGGCGTGAGCCTGAGCCGGGACGCGGCCCGCGTCCATGTCTATGGCATGCCCTATGAAGAGTGGAAGGCAAGATACCAGACCGAAGCGGATGCCGCCAAGAAAAAGGCCTTTGAACGCAACCGCCCCA
The DNA here is from genome assembly GCA_046349175.1 of Hyphomicrobiales bacterium. Classification (GTDB taxonomy): domain Bacteria; phylum Pseudomonadota; class Alphaproteobacteria; order Rhizobiales; family Aestuariivirgaceae; genus Aestuariivirga. Next base: position 54,041 of record JAXMCS010000018.1, read on the forward strand.
AACCCGAAGATCACCACTGAACACCGGAACAATTCCCATGGCTGAAAAGACCAAGACCACCTTTGCCCAAGGGCAGCTCCGTTCGCTCGTCGAACGCATCGAGCGCCTGGAGGAAGAAAAGAAGTCGATCGCGGGCGACATCAAGGAAGTCTATGCCGAGGCCAAGGGCAACGGCTTCGACATCAAGATCCTCCGCAAGGTGATCGCCCTGCGCAAGAAGGATGCGGACGAGCGGCAGGAAGAAGAAGCACTGCTCGATGTCTATCTCCGGCTTTGGGCATGCCCGAGGCAGCCCGTGAGGCAGCGGAATAATCCTTCGCCGCACTCACAACTTGACATGAAAAAAGCCCCGCAAGTCCTTGCGGGGCTTTTGTTCTGCGCGGCAGCAACCGCTTATTCGCTCGTTGTGCCCAAATTCGTGTCGGCTGCAGAAAGCCGGAGCTTCATGTCGGGCAGGCTGCCCTTGCCTTCGCGGTTGACGGTGAGCATGTCGCCCTTGCCTTCCGCCACGGTCACCGGGCGGTAGCCCACAATGCCGTTGCCATCAGGCCCCAGCACGGCAGCCTGCGGCATCACTGCGGCCAGATCCGTGCCCACGTCCTGTGACACGCCATTGTTGCGCTTCAATTCATCGGCGCTGGAGAAGAGACGCTTCCACCAGCTCACATCACCACCGGCGCTGGCCACAACGGGCATCTGCACCAGATCTTCGGTGAGGCCGGTGTCGCTGTTGCTGCGCAGGCCTTCGGCAAAGGCTGATTTGCCTTCGGAATTGGAGACAAGATCGTCGTCCGTCGGCTCAACGCTTTCCGCAACGATCTGCGGGCGGGGTCCTGAATGTTGTCGTCAAGCAGGCTGTGCGCATCAGCAGCCACGGAGGCCTGCAAAGGCTTGGCGAGGCGCGATGGCTTGCGCTGCAGCGGAGACTGCGATTCCGGCGGCGCGCTGGCCGGCTGGATCGAAATGCCATCGGCAGGTTCGGCCGACGCAAGCGCCATCACGGCGGCGGGCTTGATCTGCGGCTTGATGATCTTGTTCATCGCCGACTCAGGTGCCGCAGCCGGCGTCTCGTCAGCGAGGGATTCAACCGAGGCCGTCTGCGCCATGGAGGCGAGACCCTGGCTGTCCGGCGCGGCAGGCTTCACGCGCTGCGGCACAGGGGAAATGGCGGCATCAATGGGGGCAGCCGGAGCGGCCGCGCTCACCGGCGTGTCGCCCACATTGGCGGCATCGGCGCTCCACTGGGCCAATTCGTCATCATCGCCTTCATAGGCGGCTTCAACAGGAAGCGGCGCTGCGGGGCGCTGGGCCTGGCCCGAACCATTCATGCTCTTGACGAGGCCCCAAAGGCTGGCAGGCTTCTGGCCCTGATTGTCGCTGGCATCGGCCACGGCAACGGACGCATCAACCGGGCTCATGTCCTTGGTCTTGTTGCGCATGCGGCCACCCACATAGCGCATGCCATCACGCAGATTGGCAGCCATCTGCGAAGGCGCCATGCCCGGGCCCCAATGACGGACATTGCCCGAGTCGATATGGATGAAGCCGTTGGCACCAGAATAGTAACCCACGCCACCCACGCGGCGCACCAGCGCGCTGTTGCGGATGGAGGCGAGCTTCACATCGGGGAAGCGGAAGTCAATGGCCTTGCCCTTCATGTGCTGGCTCTTGGTCGCAACATGGCGGCCAATGCGGTGCAGGAAGGCGTTGGTGGAGGGAGAACGATAGCCGCAGACAATCTGGATCGGAACCTTCGAGCCCATGTCGGCATGCAGTTCCCACAACAGGTCGACGGTGCGCGGATCGATGGTGATGGTTTCGTTGCGGCGCCAGTCGCGCAGCACGTGGTTGATCTTTGACATGGCCGACGGAATGTAGCGGCCATCCTTCTTGTAGGTGATGGTCAGGCTTTCGCCCGTGTGCATGTGGCGCAGCGAAATCGTGCGCGTTTCACCGCTCGCGTCCGACTGTGTCGTGCCCGCGAAGGTCCACATGCCAAAGGCAAGCGAACCCATAAAGGCCGCTGAGGCCAAGGCTTTGGCAAAACGTTTCGTCAATGGATTACGTTGTCCGACGTCCAGTACCCGCTTATTTTCCACGCAACTCACCCCGGGCAACTACCCGGCTCCCACCTAACACGCAGGTCGTTCCCACCTAAACTTGCGTTTAGACTAGTCCCAAAACCGGCATCGAACAAGATTGAGGCACCCATAGGGCGGCCTCTAGACAGGGAGAATATTTGCCCGACTATGGTTAAATGGTGCTTAAGATTGCAGATTTCAAACTGTTAATCTGCCGAAGCGCCCTGCAATTTTGCCGCAGCCTCGACAATCTTGACAGTGGAAACACCGCCAAACGCCCGGCTGACGATGCCGCGCGCCCCTTCCAGGGTTTTATCGCGCTGATAAATATCTGAATAATAACGGGTAACGCCAGAATCGTCAGGCCAGGCCGTGAAATAGGCAAGATGCACCGGCAGCTTCACCGGCAGTTTGACGTTCTGGGTTTCGCCCGTGGCCAGCAGGCTTTCCACCTGCTCATCCGTGTATCCGAGCACCACCTTGGCGAATTCCCGCGGATCCTGCACACGCACACAGCCATGGCTGAAGGCCCGCACATCCTGCGTGAACAGGTT
>JAXMCS010000019.1:0-54371 GCA_046349175.1 Hyphomicrobiales bacterium
ATCCGGTGGGCGGCAAACCATTCGACCTGCGCCACCGGGCGGCAGAGACTGTCGCCGAGCCCGCCCGCCGACAGCCAGGCCGGCGTCTTGGCGTTGACTGCGAGATCGACAAAAACCCCGCGCGGGGCCTGGGCAGGCAGGCTGGTCTTGTAGCCATTGCTCAGCGTCACTGAGGCCGTGCCCGCGCCATAGCCGTTCATGGAGGCCGCGGTGGCGAAGCTCGCGAATTTGCGGCCATCCTTGAAGGTGGCATAGCGCACCGTGTCGGTGAGGGAGCCCGAGCCCACCACCACGCAGGCTTCGCAATGGCGCGTCTTCTCCTGCATCAGGGCGATGGTGGGTTCGTCGCAATGGGTGTCGCCCGGGAAGACGATCTCCTCGACGCTGGCCCAGCCCTTGAGTTCCTTCGCCACGCGGCGGCCCATGGCCTCCACCGTGTTGGTGTCGGAGACGACGGCCAGCTTGCGGCCTATGTTGAGGGGGGCCACCAGATCGGCGGCCCCGCCATCGAGGCTTTCCTCGATGCGGATCACCTCAAAGGGCACATTGCAGCGCTTGCTGGTTTCCGGGTCGCGCCAGGCACCTGACACCACATCGCGGATGAGGCTGTTCCAGTCGCGGGGGGCAGGCGGCAATCGTGTGGCGGCAACGTGGGTCACAGGCCCTGCCTCCGCGCGAAATCCTGCATGCGGTGATTCCAGTCCGCCATCTTTGGCCAGAGGTCGGTGTAGATCGACAGCAATTCCTGATAGGCCCTGTGCTCTTTCGTCCGTGGGCGGAAGGTTTTGGTGGTCTTGCCCGACATGGCAGCAGAGGCATCGGCGATCGTCCGGAACCAGCCTGCGCCCGTGGCGGCGGCCATGGCGGCACCGAGCGCCGAGGCTTCCGGCGTCTCAAGACGGCGAACATCGCGGCCTGCGGCATCGGCCACGATCTGGCACCAGAGGTCGGACTTGGAGCCGCCGCCCACAATGGCGAAGTGGCTGATGGGGCTTGTGACTTCGGCCACGCGGTTGGTCATCATGGCCTGTTCAAGGGCAATGCCTTCCATGAGAGCGCGGTAGAGATCAGCACGGGTATGGCTGCCCGACAGGCCGGCCAGCACGCCCCGGCCATCGGTGTCCCAATAGGGTGTCATGATGCCCGAGAAATAGGGAATGAGCACAAGGCCGCGGGCCCCGATGGGCACGGCAGCGGCTTCCTTCTCCAGGGCTGCGAGGAGGCCCGGATCGCGCTTCGGGTTCTCGCCAAAGATGCGCTCCACCAGCCAGGTGACGAGATAGGTGCCGGTGCGGATGGCGGTTTCGTAGCTGTAGCCCGTTTCGCCGACAGCAGCGAGGGTGCGGAAGGAAGGGTCAACCGCGTAATCCCTGCCATAGCTGCCGGAGACGGCGGCGGTGCCGAGATTGAGATAGGCGCGGCCTTTGAGAAAAGTGTTGGCACCTGCGCCGGCGCATTGGCCATCGCCGCCACCCGCCATCACTGGTGTTCCGGGCTTGAGGCCGGTGAGTTTTGCCGCTGCTGACGTGACGGTTCCCATGACGGCACCGGAGGGGACCAGCGCGGGCAACTGGTCGCGGCGCACCCGGGCGGCGGCGAGCAGCGTGTCAGACCAGTCGTAGGTCTTGGCATCGAGCAGGCCCATGGGGCTTGCCGAAGAAACCGAGGTCTTCCATTCGCCGGTGAGGAAGTGCGCGGTGACGCCATGCACTTCGGCATTCATGGCGGTGCGGGACCACAGCTTCGCCTCGTTCTTGGAGAACCAGCGGCAGCGGGTGCGGCAGGGGGTGACGTCGTTGGGAATGCCGGAGATCTGATGCAGGCGCTCAAGGCCCACTTCGTCGGCAATCTCGCGCACTTCCACATGGGCGCGTTCGTCCAGCCACAGGGTGCCGGGGCGCAGCGGCTTTCCCTTGGCGTCAAACTGGGCAAAGCTTTCGCGCTGGTTGGAAATGGCAAGGCCGGCAATGCGGTCCCTCGAAATCTTGCGGGTCAACTGGCGGAGTGCGGTGGCAGCGGCACCCGTCCAGGCGGCGACATCCTGCTCGAACCAGCCCATGCGCGGATTGGAGATGGCGATGCTGGCGCGGCCCTCGGCCACAGCCCGGCCCTTCCTGTCGAAGGCGATGGCCTTGCAGGCGGTGGTGGAACTGTCAACGCCGATGACGAGATCAGGCTTCATGAAGGGAGGGTGTTTCGGAACATGAAAAGGGAGGCAGGCCAAAGCCTGCCTCCCGGGTGGTGATTACAGGCCTGCGTCCGCGACCGCCTTGTCGATCTGGGCGGCAACGTCGTCCATGCACTTCTTGGCATCGCCATCATAGGCCTGGCCCGTGAGCAGCTTGCCCAGGGCGACGGGGATCTCGTTGTTCGAGAAACCGGCCCAGAGCGGCATATCGGGTTCAGACGCGATGTCGTTGTCAATGATTTCCTTGACGACAGGCAGGTGGCGGGTTGTGCCGGAGCCAACCTTTTCCTTGGCCTTGACGCGCGGGTCGGCGAAGGACGACAGGCGCATGGGGGCGAAACCGCCACCCAGGGTGCAGCGTGTCATGATGTCCTTCGAACAGGCCCACTGCATGAAGATCCAGGCGGCATCGATGTTCTTGGAGTACTTGGAGAGACCAAGGATCGAACCACCCTGGTGGCCGGCGTTCGGGATTTCACCGAAGCCTGCGTCAGCCGCGGCGCGGTAAGCTGCACCACGGATCGGGCGCTTGGCTTGCCACAGGCCCTTGACCTTGGAGTCGTCAGCATCAAGGCCGGGGAAGAATTCATCCCAGGAGTTGATGAGCGCCACCTGACCGGCCGCCATCATCTGGAACTGGCCGTCCCAGGTGGAGTTGGTCGATTCCGGCGGCGAGTTCTTAAGCAGCTCCTGATAGAGCTTGAGGCCGCCAACAGCGGCTTCGTCGTTGCCCGAGAACTTCTTGTCCTTGGTGAAGATCGAACCACCATTGTTCCAGACAACCTGGGTCCAGTCGCATTCGAGCGAATAGTGGCCCGACTTCGCCTGCAGACCCGTGCCATACATGCCGTTGGCCTTCTCGCCTTCCGTGATCGTCTTCACGGCAGCAAGGAATTCATCCGGTGTGTTGGGCGGGGCGATCTTGTACTTGTCGAGGATGTCCTGGCGGTACATCGTGGTCATGATCGGAATGTCGAAGGGAATGCCACCCCACTTGCCGTCATACATGGCAAGGCCTTCCACCAGCGGCTTGGAGAAGTCGTCCCAGTCCATGCCGGGCATGGCGAGGTCGGGCTTGTCCTTGTAGTACTGGATGGGGTCGATGGTGTCCTGGGAGAAGGTCGCAACCCACGACTGGTCGAGATAGTAGATGTCGTAGGACCCGAGCTGGCCCTGCACGTCCTGGGTGGCCTTGGCGAGAACCTGTTCCAGCGGAACGATTTCGATTTCCACTTCGATGCCGGTGAGGGCCGTGAATTCGCCCTTCAGCTTGTCGAGCACGACGGTCGGCGGGGTGGCTTCCGAAGTGTAGCGGATCTTGGTGCCCTTGAACTTGGAACCAACATCCTGCAGCCACTTGTTCACTTCCGGATCGCCTGTGTCTTCGGCGAAGGCCGGCGTGCCAACCAGGCCAAGGCGGCGGTTGAAGCGCGAGGTGTTGCCGAGCAGGCCGGCGCTGAAGGCCGAGAAGCCGACACCAGCCAGACCCATCTTCTTCATGAAGCTGCGCTTGCTGATGCGGCGGGCCGCGAAGTCCTTCGCCGAGTCGACGATGAAGGTCTTCTTGTCATAGTCCTTGAAACTCATGTGATTCCTCCGTTTTGAGTTTTCAGGTTCTCGTCCGCCCAGCCTCACTCCTTCAGGGAGCCAAGGGTAAGGCCGCGGACCAGATGGCGTTGCACCAGCAGGATAAAAATGAAGCCGGGGATGATTGCCGCTGTGCCCAGCGCCGTGATGAAGCCCCATTCATTGCCGGTGGAAGTGACGAAAGTCTGGATCTTGACGGGCACCGTGCGGATGTCCGTGGTCAGGAAGAGCGACAGCAGGAATTCGGTCCAGGAGAAGACGAAGCACAGCACTGCGGCGGCGGCGACGCCGCCCTTCACCATGGGGAACACGATCTTGCGGAAGGCGGTGAACCGGGTTGCGCCATCGATCATGGCGGCTTCGTCCACGTCCTTCGGCACGTCGTCGAAGAAGGATTTCATCAGCAGCACGGCGATGGGCAGGTTCATCAGCGCATAGATGAGCATGAGACCGAGCCAGCCCAGATAATAATTGTCGGTGTCGCGCATGCCGGCCCACTTGTAGGTGACGACCAGCGGCACGATGATGGCAATGGGTGGCATGAAGCGCTGGCCCAGCACCCAGTTGAGGAAGGCGCCGCGGCCCCGGAAGCGCATGCGCGACACCGCATAGGCGGCGAGAACTGCAACAAACACTGTAATCAGCGTGGCCCCGATCGAGACCACCACGGAATCGACAATCGACATGCGGCTGTCATAACCTTCAGATCCGCCCACACCCATGCCGAGGCCCGCATCGATGGCGAGTTGCGAGCGTGACTGCCCGAGCAGCGTGACCTTGTAGTTGATGGCGGTGGGCTCAAAGTCGAACCAGACCACGCGGTCGCTTGTCGAAGACAGCGAGATGGGCTTGATCGAGGTCAGTGCCCACCAGAAGATCGGGAACATGAAGAGCGCCGTTACCAGATAGGCGGCGATGTGCAGGCGATGCGCCAGGGTCTCGACATCTCCATGGTCAGAGCCTCGCTGAAGATGCGCATGAAGACGGTTGAGGTGATGATCACCAGGATCAGGGTGAGCAGCGCCACAGTGGAGGCGAGCGGGAAATCGGCGTTGCCGAAATAAATGCGGCCGGCATAGCTGGTCATGGTCTCGGTGGCGGTACCGGGACCAGGTCGGTCATCACCTTGATATAGTCGAAGGCGCGCAGCAGATCGACGCCGCGGATGAGCACGGCGACGGCGATGACCTTGGACATCATGGGAAGCGTCCAGCTTGAAGGAGAAGGCCTGCACGGGGGTTGCGCCATCAATGGCGGCGGCCTCGAATGGCTCCTTGGGAAGCGAACGCAGGCCGGCCAGCATGATGAGCACCATGAAGGGGGTCCACTGCCAGATTTCGGCGAGAAGAACGCCCGCCATGGCGGTGGATGAATTGCCGAGGATCGAATAGCCGGTGGGCGAGGGCCGGTGGCGATGATGGCGCGGCTGATGACGCCGAAGGAGCCGTTCCACGGCATGAGAAGACGTCCGCGGGCCGTCACATGGGGGAATGACCAGGGGCAGGGTCATCAGGGCACGCAGCGCACGCGGTAGCCCCTGCGGTCCAGATCAAGCAGCAGCGCAATCAGCATGCCCAGCACCAGCTGGAAGACCGAGCGCGATCCAGCGTGTAGAGCAGCGTGTGCCAGGGCGTCCCAGAGACGCGGCTCGGTGAGGGCTTTCTGCCAGTTGTAGAGCGGATCGAACAGGAGTTTCAGGTGGCGGCATTCTTGCGGTAAAGCGAGGTGATGATGGAATCGACAAGCGGATAAATACCGAACATCATCAAAGCCGCGGAGGCAGCAGCCATGGCAAAGGATGCTCGCTGGTGAACCAGCGCGGCAGCCAAGCTCTGCGTGTTTCAACGTCTCCCATCGCCCTCATTCTTGTTCTTGGCGGGCCGGACCAGCCCTTTGAACTTTTGTAAAAGTGATTTTACATTTGTATTCGGGAGACTAGGGTCAGTTGCGCTGGCCTGTCAACGGCAAGCGCCGCAAGTTGTCTCGCAGTGCAGCAGAAACGGCTGGTGTCAGAAGCTGGCTTTTGCCTTTTTGCGGGGAAGTGCCGCGGCTTTGCTGCTGTCCTTGTCGTCGCGCTTGACGGGTGCGACCACGGCCAGTTGCGAGGCGTCAATACCGGCCAGATCCTTGGCCTGCTTGCCATAGGTTTTGAAGCGCTTGAGCACGCTCGTCATTTCCGCGTCACTCAGCACCACAGGCTTGCCGAACACGGAAGCTGCCCAGAACTGGTGACAAGTCGATTCGATTTCACCCGCCAGCCACAGGGCCTTTTCGAGATTGGGGCCGAAACAGATCTGGCCGTGGTTGGCGAGCAGGCAGGCGGTGCGGCCTTCCAGCGCCTTCAGCATGGTGACAGACAATTCCGCCGTGCCGAATTCGGCATAGTCCGAAACCCGCAGGGATGAGCCGCCTGTGACGCCGATCATGTAATGGAAGGCGGGCACTTCCTTGCGCAGGCAGGCAAGGGCTGTGGCATAGGTGGAATGGGTGTGGACAATGGCGCCCGCTTCAGGGCGGTTCTTGAAGATGTCGAGGTGCATGCGCCACTCGGTGGAGGGGAGGAAATCACCACGGTAGCCGCCGTCCAGGTCCATCTCCACCACATGGTGCGGTTTCATTTTCTTGTAGGGGATGCCCGAGGCCGTGATGAGAAAGCCCTCATCGGTGCGCACGCTGACATTGCCGGAGGTGCCCTGGTTGATGCCCTCTTCGTTCATGGCAAGGCATGTTTCGATCACCTGCTTGCGCAATTGCTTGTATTTGAGCTTGCCCATTGTGTCTCCTGCCGGACATCTTTCCGTTGACCGAGAACTAACAGCGCTGCCGCCGTTGCGTCCAGCCCTGCTTCTTGCATAAGGTCAATGCATGAACGCCACACCATCATTCCCAGCCCCACGCGGCATTGCCGTCGTGGACGTGGGCTATACGAACAGCAAGGTCATACTTTATGACGCAGCGCTGCGGCCGCTCGCCGAACGCAAGATCGCAAGCCCGCACCAGGATGGCGCGCTCTACCGAGAGATTAACGTGGAGCCGATCGTAGCCTTTGCCGGTGCTGCGCTGCGCGAGCTTGACGGGGTTCTGCCCATCGACCGCATCGTCACATCGGCCCATGGGGCCTGCGTGGTGGCGCTTTCCGGCGATGGCACGCCGGCCGTGCCTGTCATGGACTATATGTCGGAACCGCCGCCTGCCATTCTCCGGGCCTACCAGAAGGTGATGCCGGGCTTTGAGGAAGCCTTCACGCCGCCCCTGCCCATGGCACTGCTGCATGGCATGCAGTTGTTCTGGCAACAGTCGGAAATGCCGGAAGCCTTCGCCAAGGTGAAAACCATCCTGCCATTGATGCAATATGTGGCCTTCCGGCTGGGCGGGCGGGCCACAACCGAAGTGTCGTCCATGTCGTGCCAGAGCCATCTCGTTGACATGCGCGATGGTAGGCCATCTTCCATGGCGCGGCGCATGGGCTGGAACCGCTTCTATGCGCCCGAAGCCAAGGCCTGGGAGGTGATCGGCACGCTGTCTCCGGAGCTGCGGGGCACGGCCTTCCGCGGCCGTGGCGAGATCACGGCGGGCGTGCATGATTCCAACGCCAATTATCTGCGCTATCTGGCGGGTGGCATTCCGCACTTCACCCTTCTCTCGACGGGCACCTGGATCATCGGCTTCGACACGGATGCCGACATGGCGGCGCTGGACCATGCCCGTGATATCGTTGCCAACAAGAATGTCTTCGGCAAGACCGTGGCCTGCTTCCGCTTCTTTGGCGGCAAGGAGTTTGAAGTGCTGTCGCAGGGTGCAGCGGGCACGCTGGCCACGCTGGACGCCGCGGAAAAACTTGTGGCGGCAAGCGTGATGGCCCTCCCCAGCTTCACCGATTCAGGCGGCCCCCTGCCGGGCACAGGCCTCAAGGGCCGGATCACCGGGCCCTTTGAGGAGACGCCTGGCAACCGCGCCACGCTGGCCTCGCTCTACTGCGCCCTCATGGTAGGGGAATCGCTGGATGCCATCCATTCCAAGGGCAGTATCATTGTCGATGGGCCGTTCTCGCAGAATGGTGTGTTCCTCGCACTTCTGGCCGCGCTGCGGCCCGGCCAGAAGGTGTTGGCCTCGCAGGAGCGTGACGGCACGGCGGCGGGTGCCGCCTGCCTTGGCCTGATGGGCGATGGGCAACTGCCGCAGATTGACATTGCCATGCGCGAAGAAGCCCCTGCCGCCATTGCCGGATTGGCAGACTATCAGGCGCGCTGGCAGCGGCAAGCGAAGGAGAACGCACAGCATGCTTGATCACATCGGTTTTTCTGTCCGTGACTATGATGCATCAAAGAGCTTCTACAGCGCGGCGCTCGCGCCCCTTGGCATCAGCTTGCAGATGGAGGTGACGCGGGAAATGACGGGCGGGTCGGCGCAAGCGGGTTTCGGCCAGGACCGGCCGCAGTTCTGGATCGGTGATGGGCCAGCGCAGGTGACGGGCGTGCATGTGGCCTTCACCGCAAGAACCCGTGCCGCTGTGGATGCCTTCTACGCTGCTGCCATTTCAGCCGGCGGCCGTGACAACGGCAAGCCCGGCCTTCGGCCCCACTATCATGCCAACTACTACGGGTCCTTTGTGCTCGATCCCGATGGCAACAACATCGAGGCTGTGTGCCATTTACCCGGCTGAAAGACCTCCTTTACCCCTTGGCAAGAAAACCGGCGCAGACTCGCCCAGTCAATTCGTCTGTCAGTCAGTTTGGGGGTGCGTCATGGCCCTGTCCGCGTGTGCAACCGAAATCCTTGCCTGTCCGCCATCTTCAGCGGGCGGCATCGCCAGCGCCATCCGGGCGCGGGGCAATGTGCCTGTGGCCGTGGGCAGCGCGTGTGTCTTCGAACTGACACCTAGCGACATCCGCGAGACCTGGGCCTCCACCTGCCGTCTCAAGGAACAGGTGGCCGGGGCCATGGTGGCAGAACTGGCACACCGGCTGTGCGCCGAACTCAACGATGAAGCCTGTGACGAAGAAGCCATGGCCAGCGAGGCGGCCGCCTGCCTCTTCCTCTCGATTCGCCACCGGGGCCTTTCCCTGGAGGCCGCCCTTGAGGGATGCCGCATCACCTTTGACGATGTGCGCCGCCGTGAACAGGTGGAATGCCTGGCCTGAGGTGAACTGGTCTTGAGGTGAGGCAGCGCTTCCGCTTCACTGCCCGCATGACCCAACCGCATCCACCCTCCGCCCCAAATTATGGCCGTTCGCTTTCGGGCTTCGGCGTCAACATCATTGTGCGCGATCTTGAGAAGGCTCTCGTCTTTGCCGTGCAAGTGCTTGAAGCTGAAATTTATTTTCGCACCGATGCATTTGCCGCCATGCGCCTTGGCGGGGCCGACTTCATGTTCCACATCCCGGCCAGCTACCGGGGCAATGAGTTGCACGCGACATTGATCAGTGATGCGCCGCGTGGCGTCGGTATCGAGCTGCGCTGCTATGGGGTTGATCCCGATGCGGCGGAAGCGCGGGCCCGGGCGCTGGGCTTCACCGTGCTGGCGGGTTCCATTGACAAGCCCCATGGCCTGCGCGAGTGCATGCTGCTCGACGATGACGGCTTCGTGTGGATTCCGTCGCGTCACCTGCCGCCATCCGCCTGAGGGCCCATGCCTGTTCTTGATCTTGCCAACGGATATTACGAGCTGCCGCAGGGCAAGCTTGCCAATGTGGTGACCTGCCTTGAAATGAAGGCACGGCCGGCGCGGGCCCTTGTGCAATTTCCGCCAGAGCTTTCGCTGCAGCGCATGGGCGTTGATGACCTTGAGGCCCACCGGGCGCTCTTCCGGGCCGTGGGGCAGGATCTGATGTGGTTCTCGCGCCTGATCATGCCGGATGAAAAGCTCGCCGGCATTCTCGGCAATCCATCCATCGAAACCTACGCACTGGTGCAGGGGGGTGCGCAGATCGGTTTGCTCGAACTCAATTTCGCGGAGGCGCCAGATTGCGAACTGGCCTTCTTCGGGCTGGTGCCCTCGGCCATTGGTGACGGGGTTGGCCGGGCGCTGATGGACGAGGCCATCCGCCGGGCCTGGGCCAAGCCTATCCAGCGCTTCTGGGTGCATACCTGCACTTTCGATTCTCCGCAGGCGCTGCCCTTCTATGTGCGCTCGGGATTCACTCCCTATGCACGCATGATCGAGGTGCATGACGACCCGCGCCTTTTGGGCAAGCTTGCCCGCACTGCCAGCCCCCAGGTGCCGTTGCTGGACTAGACCTTCAGTCCCGCCAGCAGAATGTCACGCACGGCGCGGCCGGTGCGCTCGCGGTCCGGCGCGCCGCCGGTGATTGCCTCCACCTGCACGGCAAAGTCTGCGTAGTGCTGGGTGACAGCCCAGATGGCGAGGATCAGATGCAGGGGATCGACAGGCTTGAGCTTGCCTTCCGCCACCCAGCGGCGGATGACCTTGCGGCAGCTCCACCAACTCGCGCAAGGGTCCCTTCAGGAACTTGCCGATGTGCGGCGCGCCATGCAGCACCTCGTTGGCGAAGAGGCGGGAGGCCGCCGGATCGGCGAAGGTCATGTCGAGCTTGGCGTTGATATAGTCCGAAAGTGCGGCCAGGGAGTTCCTGCCCGGCATCAAGGCTGCGCAGCGGCGCCAGCCAGTCGCTGAGCGTGTGTTCCAGCACGGCCCGGTAGATGTCTTCCTTGCGGCGGAAATAATAGAGCAGGTTGGGTTTTGACAGGCCGCAGCGGGTAGCGATCTGGTCGATGGTGGTGCCGCGATGCAGCCATAGGCCGAAAACACCTCCAGCGCCGCATCGAGGATCAATTGCTCGTTTTGCGACTGGATGCGTGTTTTCCGTTCAACGGGTGCCGCAGTTCTGGGCATGGGGACAGCCTGATAAATCTTGATCAAATGGTCAAGAGCCGTTAGCCTTTGTGACAACGACAAGACTATTCCGGGAGTGCGCCGTGGCGGCAGCCGTCATCGAGGCGAAAGACCTGAGCCTGACTTTCACGACCAATGACGGCCCGGTCTATGCGCTGTCCAAGGTCAACCTGACGGTGGCGGACGGCGAATTCGTCTCCTTCATCGGGCCTTCAGGCTGCGGCAAGACCACACTTCTGCGGGTGATCGCCGATCTTGAACAGGCGACCGCAGGTTCCATCACTGTCAACGGCATGACGCCGGAGAAGGCCCGTCTGGCGCGGGCCTATGGCTATGTGTTCCAGGCCCCGGCGCTGTTTCCCTGGCGCACGGTCGAACGCAATGTCGGGTTGCCGCTCGAAATCATGGGGCTCGAAGGGGCGGCCGAGCGGGTGAAGCGCAATCTTGATCTCGTCAACCTGGGCGGCTTCGAGAAGAAATTTCCCTGGCAGCTTTCGGGCGGCATGCAGCAGCGGGTGTCCATCGCCCGGGCCCTGGCCTTTGATCCCAAACTGTTGCTGATGGACGAGCCCTTTGGCGCGCTGGACGAGATCGTGCGCGACAAGCTGAACCAGCAGTTGCTGGAGCTGTGGGCGCGGACCAGCAAGACCATTGTCTTCGTCACCCACTCCATTCCCGAGGCCGTGTTCCTGTCGACCAAGATCGTCGTGATGAGCCCGCGTCCTGGCCGCATCATCGATGTGATCGAGACGGGCCTGCCACGCGACCGCACGCTCGACATCCGCGAGGCGCCGGAGTTCCTGAAGATCGCCCACCGGGTGCGCGAGGGCCTGAAGGCGGGGCACAGCTATGAGGATTGACCGCGGCAGGCATGGCCCGGCCCGTATCACCGCGCAGGTTGTGCGATGAACGAGACAGGCAAAGCCATCCCCATTGCCACCGTCTGCGCCGTGGCGCTGGTCTTCTGGTACATCGCCTGCATCCCCATGAACGCGGTGATGGCGCAGGCGCAGATTGATGCGGCGGGTGGCGGGCTTTGGAACACCTTGTCAACTTCCTGGAACATGGAACGCCCCATCCTGCCGGCGCCGCACCAGCTGGTGGCGGAAATCTGGAACACCACTGTCATGATCGCGCCATGGAAGGTGAAGTCGCTGCTCTATCATTGCTGGGTGACGCTCACCTCCACGCTGGTGGGCTTCTTACTTGGAGTGGCGCTGGGTGTGCTGCTGGCCATCGGAATCGTGCACTCAAAGCTCCTCAACAAGGCGCTGATGCCCTGGATCATCGCCTCGCAGACCATTCCCATTCTGGCGATTGCGCCCATGATCATCGTGGTGCTGGGGGCGATCGGTCTCACCGGGCTTCTGCCCAAGTCACTCATCTCCATGTATCTCTGCTTTTTCCCGGTGACCATCGGCATGGTGAAGGGGCTGACCTCGCCTGATGTCATGCACCGCGACCTGATGCGCACCTACAATGCCGGCACGGCGGAAATCCTGTGGAAACTGCGCCTGCCGGCTTCCGTTCCTTTCCTCTTCACCTCGCTCAAGGTGGCCATTGCCATCGCGCTCACGGGCGCCATTGTCGGCGAGTTGCCGACGGGGGCGCAGGGCGGGCTTGGGGCGCGCATGCTGGTGGGCTTCAATTTTGGCCAGACCATGCATGTGTGGTCGGCCTTGGTGGCGGGATCCGTTCTGGCGGCCACGCTGGTTTTTCTCATTGAATGGCTGGAGGGCGTGGTCAACCGCCGCATGGGGGTGCGCGCATGATGCCGTCTCGCCTCAGGGACATGCTGCCCGCCATGCTTTTCGGCGTGGCCATTCTCATCCTGTGGGAAGGCGTGGTGCGGGTCTTCAGCATTCCGCCCCTGCTGCTGCCGCCGCCTTCGGTCATTGCCCTCAAGTTCGTCAACTCCATCCCGACGCTGGCCGAGGATTTCTGGCAGACGCTGATCAAGGCGGTGATCCCCGGCTGGTTGATGGGTTCCTGGGCGGGGCTTTTGGCAGCCCTTCTTTGCGACCGCGTGCCCTTCCTGCGCCGCGGGCTTCTGCCCTTGGGCAATTTCATGTCGGTGCTGCCGCTGGTGGGTGTGGCCCCCATCATGGTGATGTGGTTTGGCACTGGGGTTGCGCCCAACATCGCGGTGATCGTGATCATGACCTTCTTTCCCATGCTGGTGAACGCCACGGCGGGCCTGCAGGCTTCCGGCCACCTGGAGCGGGACCTGATGCGCAGCTATGGCGCTTCGTGGTGGCAGGCGCTCACCACCCTGCGGCTTCCCGCCGCCATGCCCTTTGTTTTCAATGCGCTCAAGATCAATTCCACCCTTGCCATGATCGGGGCCATTGTCGCAGAATTCTTCGGCACCCGCATTGTGGGCATGGGGTTCCGCATCCAGACAGGCTCTGGCGCGCAGGCGCTGGATCTGGTCTGGGCTGAAATTGCCGTGGCCGCCGTCACGGGTTCACTGTTTTACGCACTGCTGGTTCTCGCTGAACGGCACGTGACGTTCTGGCATCCGTCCTACAGAAAATAGGCGGTGGTTCTGATGAGTTCTCAACAAGGGAGTGACGATCAATGAAGAAACTTTTGATGACAGCGGTGGCCGCGGGCGCGCTGATGATGGGCGTGGGCGGGGCCTCCGCCGAAGCCGTCAAGCTGCAGCTCAAGTGGGTGACGCAGGCTCAGTTCGCCGGTTATTACGTGGCCCAGACCAAGGGCTACTACAAGGACGCGGGCCTTGAAGTGACGATCATGCCGGGCGGCCCGGACGTGAACCCCGAGCAGGTGCTGGCCGGTGGCGGCGCTGACGTGATCGTGGACTGGATGCCTTCGGCGTTGGCGTCCCGTGAAAAGGGCTCGCCCGTCGTCAACATCGCCCAGCCCTTCAAGCGCTCGGGGATGATGCTGACCTGCCGCAAGGAAACGGGCATCGCATCGCCCGCCGACTTCAAGGACAAGACGCTGGGCGTGTGGTTCTTCGGCAATGAATATCCCTTCATGGCCTGGATGGCGAAGCTTGGCTACAAGACCGATGGTTCTGCCGGCGGCGTGAAGGTGCTGAAGCAGAACTTCAACGTCGATCCGCTGCTGCAGAAGCAGGCCGACTGCATCTCCACCATGACCTACAACGAGTATCACCAGATTCTCGAAGCAGGCGTGAAGGCGGAAGACCTGATCACCTTCAAGTATGAAGACCAGGGCGTGGCCACGCTGGAAGACGGCCTCTATGTGCTGGAAGACAAGCTGAAGGACCCGAAGTTCGTGGAGACCATGGCGAAGTTCGTCAAGGCCTCCATGAAGGGCTGGGACGATGCCCGCGCCAATCCGGCCGATGCCGTGAAGGCGGTGCTCGACAATGATGCCTCGGGCTCGCAGACGGAAGGCCACCAGACCACGATGATCCAGGAAATCAACCTGCTCACCGATGGCTCTGACGGCACGCTGGACACCGCCGCGGCGGACCGCACGGTGACGACGCTCCTCTCGGCAGGCGGCGAAGCCCCCGTCATCACCAAGAAGCCGGAAGGCGCCTGGAGCGATGTGGTGACCAAGGCCGCCGCGGCGATGAAGTAATGCACTGGTAAAACGCCTCTCCCGTGTTTCGGCACGGGAGAGGCCATTATTCCGACGCCCGCCTGCTATTCCTTCAGCACGTGCCAGACGCCATTCAGGCCGTCGCCCTTCATGTCCCCCTTGGCCTTGGCGTTCTTGAAGAAGTAGGTGGGGTGGCCGTCATAGGCCCACTGCATCTCACCACCCTTGCGTGGAACGAGCGTCCAGCCTTCCGCCAGGGCGTCGCCCTTCTTGCCCAGATAAGGCGGCCAGTTGCCGGCGCAGGCATCATAGCAGGCCGAAACCGCTCCCTTGTCCTTGTCAAAGGTGTAGAGCGTCATGCCGTTCTTGGCGGTGACAGGTGTGGCTGCGGCAGCGATGCCAGCCAGCAGAAAGCTGAGGCTTGCGGCCAGAAGGCCGGTCTTCAAGGCAATGGTCATGGGACCCTCCTGTGTTCGGGGTGAACCAGAACCAACGGGCCCCGCCTCTGCCGGTTGCCAAATGACGCGAAATTTAATGTGGGCATGCCCGCACTGCTTGTGCCGCATTTTGCCTTGGCATAGGATTTCCGCACCACAGACACTCATCACGAAGAGGCAGAAATCATGTCCAGCACGCTGATCAAGAACGGCACTGTCGTCAACGCAGACTTCTCGGAAAAGGCCGATGTGCTGATCGAGGGCGGCAAGATCATTGGTGTCGGAGCAGGCCTCAAGGGTGACACGGTGATCGACGCCACGGGCTGCTATGTAATGCCGGGTGGCATTGATCCGCACACCCACATGGACATGCCCTTCATGGGGACAACCACGGCGGACGACTTTGAATCCGGCACCATGGCGGGGCTTGCGGGCGGCACCACCATGACGGTGGACTTCTGCCTGCCCGCGCCCGGCGAAAGCCTGCTTGCCGCCTACCAAACCTGGCGGCACAAATCCGAAAAGGCGGCGGCGGATTATTCCTTCCACATGGCCATCACCAAATGGTCGCCGCAGATCCACGATGAAATGGAAACCGTGGTGAAGACCTATGGCATCAACACCTTCAAGCACTTCATGGCCTACAAGGGCGCGCTGATGGTGAATGATGACGAGATGTATAATTCCTTCCGGCGCTGTGCCCAGCTGGGGGCCCTGCCGCTCGTCCATGCGGAAAATGGCGATGTGGTGGCGCGCATGCAGGCCGATCTTCTGGCGCGGGGCGTGACGGGGCCCGAGGGCCACAGCTATTCCCGCCCGCCGGAAGTGGAGGGCGAAGCCGCCAACCGCGCCATCATGATCGCCGACATGGCGGGCTGCCCGCTCTACATCGTGCATGTGAGTTGCGAGGAAACGCACGAGGCGATCCGCCGGGCCAAGCAGGCGGGCAAGCGCGTCTATGGCGAGCCGCTCATTCAGTTTCTGGTGTTGGATGACAGTGAATACCAGAACAAGGATTGGGACTATGCGGCAGGCCGCGTGATGAGCCCGCCCTTCCGCAACAAGAAGCATCAGGATTCGCTGTGGGCCGGCCTGCAATCGGGCACGCTTTCGGTGGTGGCCACGGATCACGCCACCTTCACCAAGGCGCAGAAGCGCATGGGGGCCAAGAACTTCACGCAGATTCCCAATGGCACGGGCGGCCTGCAGGACCGTCTGCCCGTCTTGTGGACGGCGGGTGTGAATACGGGCCGCCTGACCAAGGAAGAGTTTGTGGCGGCAACATCAGCCAATATCGCGAAGATCCTCAACGTCTATCCGCGCAAGGGCTGTGTGCGGGTGGGGGCCGATGCCGATGTGATTGTGTGGGACCCGAAGGCGAAGAAGACGATCAGCCACAAGACGCAGGTAAGCCGCATCGATTACAATGTGTTCGAAGGCTGTGAATGCGTGGGCCTGCCGCGCCACGTGATCTCGCGCGGCAAGGTGGCGGCTGAGGAAGGCAAGGTTCTGGCCAAGCCGGGCGACGGTGACTTCGTGGCGCGCGCGCCGTTCAGTGCGGTGCACAAGTCCAATGCCATCTGGAAGGGCCTCACCGCGCCGCAAGGTGTAAAGCGGATTGATGTGGTGCCGTGAAAACACCATCTCGGCTCACGATAGCTCTGTACTGCCATCTTCACGGAGCGCGAAGCACGGAGGGCCGCGCAAGGCCCCACCCCCACCCCCGGCCCCTCCCCGGGCAAGCTCAGGGAGGAGAGAAGAAAACATCTCACCCCTCCCCAAACTTGTTTTGGGGAGGGGCAGGGGTGGGGCAGTTTGGTCAACCTTGCCGCCGCTGGGCGTAGCGTGACGAAAATCCACGCGGCATGGGTTTGGCGAAGCTGCGCTGGAACCTCAGGTCCTGCGCCTCGACAAAATCCTCGATCCGTCCTTCCAGCACGGCAAGGATAGTGGCACAGACATCGTCCCGATGCTGCAGCACCGAAGTGGAAGGCACGCGGAAGACCGAATACCCTGCCGCAAGCATGTATTCATCCCGCGCGCGGTCGCAAGCGGCGCGGGTGAGATGCTGGCTGCCGTCCAGTTCAATCACCACATTTCTGCTGCGGCAGACGAAGTCGGCAAAGTAGGGGCCAATGGGCATCTGCCGGGTGAAGCTGTGGCCATCGAGCGCCCGCCCCTTGAGCACTGCCCAGAGGGCCTGTTCTGCCGCGTTTGGTGTGCGCCGCAGATTGCGGGCGCGGGTGGTGGGCGCTTGCCGTGTTGCCATGTCTGTCCTCCCCAGATGAAGAGAAGACGGATGGCGCGGCGATTTCCGTCGCCGATATGCAAAAATTCCCTGGTGCGGCGCCATCGGCCTGTTCAGCTCCGGCCCGGAACGGCCAGCGGCAGGCACTTCAATCTGTCATGAAGTTGGTGTTAGACTTTGCGCACAAGGAGCCCGCCCCCATGATCCGACCCCTTCTTCTCGCAACGGCCAGCCTGTTCCTCGCCACGGCGGCGCAGGCCGAAACCGTGACGCTGCTCTCCATGAACATGTGGGGTGCTGGTGGCAATGCGCAAAAACCCATCGACGAAACAATGGCTGTCATGAAGGCTGTCAATGCCGACATCATTGCCGTGCAGGAAACCGTGCCGGAGCCTGACCCGTGCACAGCGGATGAGTGCAAGGCAACCGATGCCAGCCGCGCCAAGGACATCGCCGCAGCGCTCGGCTACAACTATCATGAATTTGCCCACAACACGGTGGCGCATTGGGCCGATGCGGTGATCAGCAAATATCCCTTCGGCAAGGAAACGCCCAATGGCAATGGCGTTGAAATCAATGTCAATGGCAAGACCGTGGTGGCCTATAGCCACAATCTGCCAGATGCGCCCTATGGGCCCTATCAGCTGCTCAACATCGAATATGGCACATGGCCTTACGTGAGTACGGCCGAGGATGCCGTGAAATATGCGGTCATCGCGCGGGGCAAGGCCATTGCCTCCATCGTTGAAGACGTTCGTGCCGAGAAGGATGCCGCAGCGCAGTTCGTGATGGGGGATTTTAACGAGCCCAGCCACTGGGACTGGACCGCGAAAACGGCTGCCGCCAAGCGCCACCCCATTGCTGTCGCCTGGCCCTCCACCAAGGCGATCGAGGACGAAGGTTTTGCCGATACTTTCCGCACCGCTTTCCCCGATGAGATGGCCAAGCCCGGCATGACCTGGACGCCGACCACGGAACCAACCGATCCCACAGACCATCACGACCGCATTGATTTCATCCTGGCCAAGGCGGCGGGTCTCAAGGTGGAAAAGGCGGGCATTGTCGGCGAGAAGGCGCCAGAGGCGGATATCGTGGTGACGCCCTGGCCCTCTGACCACCGCGCCACCATGGCCGTGGTGACCTTCTGACCAGCTGTTACGACTTGCCCTTGCCGTAGCTGGCGAGGCTCATGATGAAGACGGCAAGCTGGTGGGCTTCTTTCTCGCTCATGTCCCAATCCGGCATGTCCGGGTGTTCCGTGGCCACGCCCTCATCCAAGCTGTCTTCCAGCTCTTCCACCGAATACATGTTGGCGATGTCACGGAAGGGTGGCGCATCGCGGTGATGGCTGGCACCCACGGGCCCCAGCGCATGGCAACCGCCGCAATTGGTATCCGCCAGGGCCCAGCCCTGACGCAGATCACTATCATCGCCGGCCCAGGCCATGGCGGCGGGCAGCAGCGGGGCAAGGGCCAAGGTCAAGGCAAAAGTCAGGGCAAGGCGCATGGTTCAGGGCCCTTCCAGCGTGTGCAAATAGTCAACGATGGCGCCCACATCCTCCGGCGGAAAGACGAATTCCGGCATGTCGGGATGGCCGGTGACAAGGCCTTCGCCCAAAGCCTCGGTGAGGCTGGAGGCGGGATAGGTTTTCATCACCTGGCGAAACGGCGGGGCCTGGGGATGGGTGCTGGTGCCGGTCTTGCCGATGGCATGGCAGCGGGCGCAATTCTGCTCCAGCAGTTCCTTGCCGCGCGCCAAGGTATCCGCGGCAGCGTTTTGCGCGAGAGATGAGACACAGAGAAGAGCAAACAAGAATCGCATCTTGCCAGACTAACGGCTATTGCGACCGCTTCGCATTGACTCAAGTCAAGACCCGCGAAACCGCAGTGAAGAGGGCGATCTGGTTCACTTCCATTGCATCGACCACAGCGTCGGGCTGGGAGGAGAACTTGACGATGGACAGTTCGCGGGCGGGGTTCACATAGATCCATTGGCCATGAATGCCGATGGCGCAGAAGCTGCCATCCGCATCATTGGCCTTGTACCACTTGGCGCGGTAGCTGCCCTGCGGGAACAAGTGGGTCATGGCACCCCGGGCCCAGGCGTCGCGGCTGCCGCCCTCGCGAATGTCCTTCACCCAGGCGGCGGGAATGATCTGGCGGCCATCAAAGCCCTTGCCCTCATTGCGCATCACCTCGGCAAAGCGGGCGATGTCGCGCAATGTCATGCCCATGCCGCCGGCGGTGCGGGCACCGCCCATGCCATCGGTGGTGATGTAGGCGGCGGTCTCCGCGCCCACGGGTTGCCACAGGCGCTCCGCCATGACGCGGGCCAGCGTGGTGCCCGCGGCGCGCTCCACGATCCAGCCCAAGAGATCGGAACTCACGGACTTGTAGTCGAACTTCCAGCCGTGATTAGAGCGGCCTGGCCGCACCGTGGCGAGGAACTTGTGCAGTCCCACCTCGCCGAAGCCGGGGCGCGGCGGGTTCCAAGCCGTGGCAATGCGGTAGCGGGCATAGTCGCCTTCAAGGTCCACATAGTCCTCGACGAAATCGAGATCGACCGTCATGTCGAGGACATGGCGCACCGGACAATCGCGATAAGCCGATGCGGCAACTTCGGGCACATAGCGGGTGACCAATGCATCGGGATCAAGCTTGCCTTCGCCCACGAGAATGCCCGCAAGGGACCCCGTGACCGATTTGCTGACCGAGAAGAGGATGTGGCGCGCCGTGGCCGCCAGGTTTGGCGCATGCTCCGCCACCACGCGGCCCTTATGCAGCACCAGAAAGCCATCGGTGAAGGTATCCGCCAGAAGCTGCGGCACAGGGCAGGGGCCAGCAGGGGTGGGCACCATGATGCGGGAAAGGTCCAACGCCTCACCCTGGGGTAGCGGGGCTACGGCGGGGCCCGCCGGAATTTCATCCACCGGCAGCAGCGTTTCCACGCGGGAGAAACTGTCGCGGTTCTGGGGCGGCTGGCGCCAGTTGGAAAGATCAAAGGGCAGATGGGTCATGACATTGTCTTGCGGCAGACGGGGGGCTTTGGCTTGCAGCCAGGCGTGATTTTTGTGGCGGACCACGTGGGGCCATGAAAGATTGGGGGGACCATGAGCAGCTTCAGCGGATTTCCACCAGAGACCTTCGCCTTTCTCAAGGGCCTTGCCAAGACCAACAGCAAGGAATGGTTTGAGCAGCATCGCGCGGACTATGAGCTTTACGATCTTGCCCCGGCCAAGGCCTTTGTCGAGGCGCTGGGGCCCAGGCTGAAAAAAATTGCGAAGGACGCCCAGGCCGAGGCCAGGGTCAACGGCTCGATCTTCCGCATCAACCGTGATGTGCGCTTTTCCAAGGACAAGCGGCCCTACAAGACGACACTCGACATGTGGTTCTGGCAGGGTGCGCAGCGCTCATGGGAGAATACGGGCTTTTATGTGCGCCTGCGGCCCGATGGCTTTCTGGCGGGTGCCGGGCTTTTTGAATTCACGCCGGAACAGCTGAAGCGCTATCGCGCCGCCGTGCTGGATGAGAAGGCTGGCGCGTCGCTTGTGAAGACGTTGAGCAGGATCGAGGGCCTCGCGCTCAATGAACCTGAACGCAAGCAGGTGCCGCGCGGATTTCCGTCCGATCATCCAAGGGCGGAATTGCTGAAGCGCAACGGGCTTTACTGCAGCCATGACGCGCCATTGCCGAAAGCCATTCACACGGCTGCCTTTGTGGATCTGTGCGTGGACATCTTTGCCCGGGCCTTGTCGCTTAACGATTGGCTGAAGGCCCATGTGGTGAAGGGCTAGGCCCCGCGTTTCCCGGTGATGCTCGCCAGCACCACGAGCAACAGTATCAGGTCCAGCACGATGACGGCCAGTGCCATAACGCCCCGGCAGAGCAGCGTGTCCAGCCAGAGGATGAGACCTCCCGTGGACAGGCTGCAGGTGCCTCCCGTTGAGGCAAAGACCAGCCAGTGCATGAGCAGAAAGGCAAGGGCCACGACAGTATAACTAGCCCTGTTCACGAGGGACGGGCGCTGCGGCCGCGCGGTGTTGAGGATGAGGAAGGCCCCGAGCATCAGGATCAGGCCCAGAAGCGCAAAGACCCAGGGCGGCGCATCCGGGTTGGGGTTGAGCAGGCTTGCGTCCACCAGCCCCAGGCCATGCAGCATCATGAAGAGGCCGCAGGCCCCCATGGCGCTGGCGAGGAGGATCCGGCCCATGGCTCAGCCTTCCAGCCAGTCGTGCTCAAGGGCGCGGAGCTTGCCCATCAGCGACATGAGGAAGGCCGTGGTCCAGCCGAAGAGAATGAGGCCGTTGGCCGCTTCAATGGCTCCCACCAGCCGCCACTGGGCGGGCAGGAGAATGTCGCCATAGCCAAGGCTGGTGAAACTGACGGTTGAGAAATAGAGCGCGGGTTCGAAAGGCGTGATGGCCCCCAGTTCGAAATAGAGAAGTGCATAGGACCAGATTTCGATGGTGTGGAGGAAGACAAGGCCGAGCACCGCCGAGATCAGCAGAAGGATCTGGCGCAGGATGGCATGAAGGTGTGCCACCTTGCGGCCATGCTGGGACAAAAGCCGCAAAATCAGAATGATGCCGATGAAATGCACGAGCACGGTCCAGGTCATCATGAGCGTGGCGGTGATGAGTTGTAAGATCAGGTCGTGCATGGCTCAGTGCCGGTCCTTGTATTCGAACCAGAGATAGGCCCCCTTGAGATAGAGGGGGCGGAAGGCCGGCAGAGGAAAGCGTGCCAGACGCCGCGTGATGATGGCAGGCACTTCGCGCGGCGCGGCGCGTCCTGTCATCAGCCTTGCCACGGCGCGGCCCGACCAGGTGCCCATGGCCACGCCATTGCCGTGATAGGCAAGTGCGGTCCACACGCTCTGGCGCTCATCCAGCGCCCCCACATAGGGCACGAGATCGCGGGAGAGGCAGACGAAGCCGCGCCAGAAGTGGCTGATCTCCACCGCCTTCCAGGCCGGAAAAAGGCGGTGGAAGGTGGCGGTGAGATAGGCCCGGTAGCCGGCGGCGGCTGCCGCAGAGGAATCCGTGCCGCCCCGTCCGCCGAAGAGGAAGCGGTTGCCGGGAAGGAGGCGGAAATAGTGGAGCAGATTGCGGCTGTCATAGGCCAGGGTTTGCGCCGTCCAGCCCTGGGCCGCCTGTTCCTCTGCCGAAAGGGGCCGCGTGACAATGATGTTGGACAGGGCGGGCATCAGCCGCCCGGCATGGCGGGTGGAGACATCTTCCGCTGTGTAGCCATTGGTGGCCACCAGAACCTTGCGGGCACGCAGGTTGCCGCCGGATGTTTCAAGCACATGCCAGCCCTCCGCCTCGCGCCAGCGGATGACACGGGACCGGGGGTGCAGGACGGCGCCTGCGGCATGGGCGGCGCGGGCCAGGCCCCGCACATAATTGAGGGGATGAACACCAAAGCCGATGGGGCCCTTGAGGCCACCAAAAAATTCCGGCCCCGCCATGCCTTCCGCCTTCAGGTCTTGTCGCGTTAGGATGCGGTTCTCCTCGCCGAAGGTGGCGCGATAGAAGTCCTGCTCCTCTTTGAACCCTTCGGCCCGGGAGGGCAGATGGGCCAGCGTCACTTCGCCCTTTTCCGTCTGCCAGATGTCGATGGCATGGCGGCGGGAGAGGTCTTCCACCAGGGCCACGCTGTCTTTCATGGCGTTGTAGAAGGCGCGGGTTTCATCAAGGCCATAGCGGCTGATCATCTTGCCGTAGGGCAGTTTGTGGGAGCCGATGCAGGCGAAGCCACCATTGCGTCCGGATGCCCCCCAGCCGATGGGGCCTGCTTCCAAGAGGCGCACCTCATGCCCCGACTGCGCCAATTCCAGCGCCGCCGAAAGGCCAGTGAAGCCGCCGCCAATGATGGCAATGTCGCAGCTCACATCGCCCGCCAGAGGTGTCAGGCTGAGGTTAAGCGGATCAGCAGACGCCTCCCAGTAGCTGGCAACGGGATCAGCAAAATGGAGGGCGTCGGGGTGAACGAGATGCATCACCCTTCATGCCATGTTGCCTGCGTGGTTCCAAGCATGGACCAGCGCTGGAATTGATCTGGCTGGCGAAGTTTGACACTGTACCAAAAAAGGGGGCGCAGCATGCGCGTTGTATTTTCAGAAGATCACCGCAAGCATTTTGCCCAGGGCGAAGTCTATGGCGGGGAACTGGTCACACCCTTCGAACGGCCCTCGCGCATGGAATATATCCTGGCCGAGTTGAAGCGGCGGGGCATGAGCGACATTGTGGCGCCGGGCAAACTCGACATGAAGGCGGTGAAGCGCGTGCATGATGCGGGCTTTCTCGACTTCCTGCGCAGCGCCTGGGATGAATGGCAAAAGGCTGGCTATCGCGGCGAGGTTCTGCCCACGGCCATTCCCAATCGCTCCCTGCAGCAGCGCATTCCCCGCTGGATCGATGGCAAGGTGGGTTACTACATCCATTCGGTTGAAACGGCGATCACGGCGGGCACATGGGAGGCGGCCTGTGCCTCCGCATCAGTGGCGTTGACGGCGCAGAGGCTGGTGACGGGAGGGGCTGATGCCGCATTCGCGCTTTGCCGCCCGCCCGGGCATCATGCCCATGATGATCTCTATGGCGGCTATTGTTTCCTCAACAATGCGGCCATCGCCGCCCAGGCCTTCCGCGACCAGGGTGCGTCGCGGGTTGCCATTCTTGATGTTGATTTTCACCACGGCAATGGCACGCAGGACATTTTCTATGACAGGGAAGACGTGCTGTTCTGCTCGCTGCACGGAAATCCGGAGGACTGCTATCCACATTTCCTGGGTTACAAGGATGAGAAGGGCCGGGGCCGGGGTGAGGGCTTCAACCATAATTTCCCCATGGGGCCGGGTACGGGGTTCGACCTCTGGGGTGCCGCCTTGCGGCGGGCGCTGTCCAAGATCAGGGCCTACAAGGCGGATGTGTTGGTTGTCTCGCTCGGCGTGGACGCCTTCAAGGACGATCCCATCAGCTTCTTCAAGCTCACCTCGGCTGACTTCACGCGCACGGGACAGGCGATCGCCAAGCTGAAGTTGCCCACGCTTTTCGTGATGGAGGGCGGCTACGCCATCACGGCGATCGGCGTGAATACGGTCAATGTTCTGGAAGGGTTTGAGAATGCGTGATCCGCGTTACGACATCCTGTTCGAGCCTGTGAAAATCGGGCCCCTCACCGCCAAGAACCGCTTCTACCAGGTGCCGCACTGCAACGGCGGCGGCTATCGCGATCCCTCCGCCGTTGCCGAGATGCGGCGGGTGAAGTCGGAAGGCGGCTGGGGCGTCATTTTCACGGAGCAAGTGGAAATCCACCATACTTCGGAGATCACGCCCTTCATCGAACTGCGGCTGTGGGAGGAGAAAGACATTCCCGGCCTTGCGAAGATGGCGGATGCCATCCACTCCAACGGGGCGCTGGCAGGCGTAGAACTGGCCTATCCCGGCGTCAACGGCCCCAATCTCTATTCGCGCGAAGTGCCCATGGCCCCCATGGCCATGCCGATCCTCACCTTCACCAGCGATCCGGTGCAGGCCCGCGCCATGGACAAGCAGGATTTCAAGAATCTGCGGGCCTGGCACCGCACCGCCTTCCGGCGGGCCAAACAGGCGGGCTATGACATTCTCTGCCTCTATGGGGCGCATGGCTTTGGCGTGATCCAGCACTTTCTCTCCCCGCGCATCAATCAGCGTACGGATGAATATGGCGGCAGCCTGAAAAACCGGGCGCGGCTTCTCAAGGAGCTGATCGAGGATGCCCGCGAGGAGGTGGGCGACACTTGCGCCATCGCGGTGCGCCTGTCGCTTGATGAGATGGCGGGGCCGGACGGTTTCAGCAATGCGGAGTTGCGCGAGCTGGTGGCCATGCACGCGGATCTGCCCGACATCTGGGACTTTGCCCATGGCACGTGGGAAGCCTGTTCCGGCACCTCGCGCTTCAAGGAGGAAGCAGCCCAGGAAGATTTGATCCGGGACTTGCGGCAATTGACGCCACGGCCCGTGGTGGGGGTGGGGCGCTTCACCTCGCCCGATCAGATGGTGCGACAGGTACGGCAGGGCCTGATGGATTTCATTGGGGCGGCCCGACCGTCCATTGCCGATCCTTTCCTGCCGCAGAAGATTGACGAAGGCCGGGTGGAGGACATCCGCGAATGCATCGGCTGCAACATCTGCGTGACGGGCGACATGACCATGGGCTTGTCGCGCTGTACGCAGAATTCCTCCTTCATGGAGGAGTGGCGCAAGGGCTGGCACCCCGAGCGCATGCGCAAGACGGCACCGGAGAAATCCGTTCTGGTGGTAGGGTCCGGGCCCGCAGGCCTGTCGGCCGCCCACCGGCTGGGCCTGCGTGGCTATCAGGTTTCGCTGGCGGAGGCGCGCACCGAACTGGGCGGGCGCGTGACGCTGGAGTCGCGCCTGCCGGGCCTTTCGGCCTGGGCGCGGGTGCGTGACTACCGCCTCGGCCAGATCAACAAGATGAGCCATGTGGCTGTCTATCGCGACTCGGCGCTGACGGCTGATGATGTGCTGGGCTTCGGGGCGCAGCATGTGTGCATCGCCACGGGGTCACATTGGCGGCGCGATGGTGTGGCGCGCTTCCACCTGAAGCCGCTGGCGCTCGGTGCCGTGCCGGTCTTCACACCCGATGACATCATGGCGGGTCAGGTGCCTCAGGGCCGGGTGCTCGTCTATGACGATGACCACTATTATATGGGTGGTGTCATTGCCGAGTTGCTGAAGGCCAAGGGCTGTGATGTGACGCTGGTGACGCCCTCCACAAAGGTGTCGGAGTGGACCGTCAACACGCTGGAACAGGGCTTTATCCAGCAGCGGCTTCTGGAGCGGGGCATCGACATCCGCGTGACGCGGTCGCTCATGGCGGCAGAGGCGGGTGAAGCGGTTATCGCCTGCACTTATACGGGACGGGAAGAACGGCTGGCAGCCGATGCCCTTGTGCTGGTCACGGCGCGCCTGCCGGAGGAACAGCTCTACCGGGCGCTGCAGGCGCAACAGGGCGACTGGGCCGGGGCGGGGCTGGAGACGGTCTCAGTCATCGGCGATGCCGAAGCGCCCTCGTCGGCCATTGCCTGGTCCACCTATGCGGGCCACCGCTATGCCGAAAACCTGGACGAACCGCCCGCGGAGGGGATCAGCTTCCGCCGCGAAATTGCAGGATTGACACCATGAGCCTTGTGAAAGTTGCCATTACACAAATGGCCTCACGCCATGACTGGCAGAAGAACTGCGATGCGGCGGAGGCGCTGGTGCGCCAGGCTGCGGCAGCAGGGGCGCAGCTCATCCTGCTGCAAGAGCTGTTTGACGGCGACTATTTCTGCATCGAGCAGCACACCCGCTTCTTCGCCCAGGCGGAGGAACTTGACCGGCACCGCACGGTGCAGCGCTTTGCGGCGCTGGCGCGGGAGTTGAATGTGGTGCTGCCCGTGAGCGTGTTCGAGCGGGCCAACACGGCGCATTACAACACCACCGTGATCGTGGATGCCGATGGCCGGCAGCTTGGCTTCTACCGCAAAACCCATATTCCCGATGGCCGCGGCTATCAGGAAAAGTTCTATTTCTCGCCGGGCGACACGGGCTTCAAGGTGTGGGACACTGCCGTGGGCTGCATCGGCCTTGGCATCTGCTGGGACCAGTGGTTTCCCGAGACGGCCCGCGCCATGGCGCTGATGGGGGCGGAGCTTCTGCTTTATCCCACGGCCATCGGCTCCGAGCCGCCCAACCCCGGCTATGATTCCTCCACCCATTGGCAGAATGTGATGCGCGGCCATGCGGCAGCCAACATCATGCCGCTCATGGCCTGCAACCGCGTTGGCAAGGAAACAGCGCCCGATGGGCGGAGCGACGTTTTCTATGGAAGGTCTTTCATCGCCGACCACCAGGGTGAAAAACTGCAGGAGATGGACCGGGTGGAAGAAGGTTTCCGGGTTCAGGCGCTTGACCTGGCCGGCGTGCGGGAGTTGCGCCGGACCTGGGGCGTGTTCCGTGACAGGCGGCCTGAAATGTATGGGGCGCTTCTGACGCTGGATGGCCGCAGCTGCAGCGCCGCCACATGATGACGACTGTTTGCATGGGCGGGCTTGTGCGATAGAGAATGCGGCACTTGAAAACCGAACAGGATGAGGGATTGGCGACAATGAGCGGGCGTGTGGCAGGAAAGACGGCACTGGTGACATCGGCGGCCCAGGGGATCGGCAAGGCCTCGGCGCTGGCGCTGGCGGCAGAAGGGGCAAAGGTCATTGCCACCGACATCAACGAGGCGGCCCTCGCCACCCTGGCCAAGGAACACCCCGCCATTTCTGTGATGCGACTCGATGTCACAAGCAATCAGGATGTGGAGCGGGTGGCGGCTGCCGTGGGCACCCCCGATGTTCTGTTCAATTGTTCGGGCTATGTGCACCATGGCACGATCCTGGAGGTTGACGACAAGGCCTGGGACTTCTCCTTCGACATTAATGTCAGGGCCCATTACCGGCTGATGAAGGTGTTCACGCCGGGCTGGCTGGCCCGGGGCAAGGCCTCCATCATCAACATGTCATCCATTGCCTCGTCGCTGAAGGGTGTGCCCAACCGCTTCCTTTACGGGGCCACAAAAGCCGCCGTGATCGGCATGACCAAGGCCATGGCAGCGGATTATGTGAGCAAGGGCATTCGGGTGAATGCCATTTGCCCAGGCACGGTGGACACCCCCTCGTTGCATGAACGAATGAAAGCCAGCGGAAATTACGAAGAAGCCCGCAAGGCCTTCATTGCCCGCCAGCCCATGGGCCGGCTGGCCCAGCCCGAAGAAATCGCGGCGCTTGTTGTCTACCTCGCATCCGATGAGAGCGCCTTCACCACGGGCCAGGCTTTCATGATTGATGGCGGCTGGTCCGCCTGAGCTGGCACCACTGAAAATGTCCTTTGGGCGTAGGCGTTTCTGGTGCGGGGGCATTGGCAGAGCGGTCATTCCCGGTTAGCATCCCCTTGAAATGCGGGCGAAAGATACGCCGCAAACTGAGGGAGCCGGCGAATTGAGTGGCAATGACACCGCCGTTGATGTGCGCGGCGTAAGCAAGATTTTTCCGGGCGCGGGCGGTGACGCCTTCAAGGCGCTGGATGCTGTCTCAGTCGCCATACGCCAGAACGAATTCTTCACGCTTCTCGGTCCGTCGGGCTGTGGCAAGACCACACTTCTGCGCCTGATCGCCGGGTTTGATTTTCCAAGCGACGGCGAAATCCTGCTGCATGGGGAAGATATCGCGAGCTTGCCCCCCTACAAGCGGCCGGTGAACACCGTGTTCCAGAACTATGCGCTGTTTCCTCACATGACGGTGGGACAGAATATCGCTTTTGGCCTCGAGATGCTGGGCAAGCCCAAGGACGAGATTGCGCGCCGCGTGGGCGAGATGCTGAAGCTGGTGCGCATGGAAGAATTGAAGGACCGCCGCACTTCGCAGATTTCCGGCGGCCAACAGCAGCGCGTGGCGCTGGCCCGGGCGCTGGCGCCCAATCCCAAGGTGCTGCTGCTGGACGAGCCGCTTTCGGCGCTGGACTACAAGCTGCGCAAGGACATGCAGATCGAGCTGAAGCGCCTGCAGCATGAAACTGGCATCACCTTCATTTTCGTGACCCACGACCAGGAAGAGGCGCTCACCATGTCTGACCGCATCGCGGTCATGAACAAGGGGCGCATCCTGCAGGTGGGCAGCGCGCAGGACATTTATGTGCGGCCATCCGTGCGTTTTGTGGCGAACTTTATCGGCGATACGAATTTTCTCGCGGGCAGCGTGGGCAAGGCCAGCAAGGGGCGGGCCGTCTTCACCGGCAAGGCCGGCGGCACGCTGGATGTGGAATTGCCCGAAGGCATTTCAGAAGGGCCCGTCACCGTCGTGGTGCGGCCCGAAAATGCCTCCGTTGTCGCGGCGGCGAAGGGCCAGTTTGCAGGGGTTGTCGAGAACATCGTCTATTTCGGCACCGACACCCACGTGCATGTGAAGCTTGCCGATGGCACGCCCTTCATTGTGCGGCAGCAGAACGCCGCCGGTGCCGCCACGGATGTGACAGCGGGCCAGAAGATCGGAATCGCCGTGGCACCCGGCGTGGCGCGCATCGTGCGGGATTGAGGCCATGAACGAGGCAGCAAGGATCGCAGTTCAGGCAGAACGGGCCGACATCCGCAAGCGCTGGTATTTGACGGCGCCAGCGCTCGTCATCATCTTCTGCGCTGCCATCGGGCCCCTGCTGGTGGTGCTGCTCTTCTCCTTCATGCAGAAGGGTGACTACGGCGACGTGAAATACTGGCAGTTCTCCTCGGATGGCTGGTTCAGCGTGTTCCTCGAACGGGACATTTTCGACGACACGCTCTCCTTCGCTGATGCCAATCTCATCATCTTCTGGCGCTCGGTGAAACTATCTCTGATCACCACGGTGGCGACCCTGTTCTTCGGTTTTCCCACGGCCTATTTCATTTCCACCCGGCCTGAACACCGGCGCGATCTCTGGCTCTTCCTCATCACCATCCCCTTCTGGACCAATATCCTGATCCGCACCTTCGCCATGCAGGAAGTGGTGCGCAACGAAGGCATCATCAACTCTGCGCTGATCAAGCTTGGCATCATCTCCTCGCCCATCCAGATCATGTTCACGGACTGGGCCATTCTTTTCGGCATGATTTATGTCTATCTGCCGCTCATGGTGCTGCCGCTCTATGCCTCCATGGAGAAGCTGGACTTTCGGCTGATCGAGGCGGGTTATGATCTCTATGCCACACGCCTGCAGGTGCTGCGGCGCATTATCTTCCCGCTGGTCAAACCCGGCGTTATCGCGGGCTCCATCCTGGTCTTCATTCCCTCGCTCGGCGCCTATGTCATCCCCAGCGTGCTGGGCGGCGGCAAGAACATGATGCTGGGCAACCTCATCGGCCTGCAGTTCGGCCAGGGCCGCAACTGGCCGGCAGGTGCCGCGCTGTCGATCACGCTGATGGTGATCGTCACCTTCGCGCTGCTCATCTACGTGCGCAATGCCTCGAAGCAGGGAGGCAGCGGCCATGTCTAAGACCTTCGACATCAAGCGCATGCCCGGCTTCACTGTGATCGCCATCCTGTGTTTTTTCGTGCTCTATCTGCCGATCGCCACGCTGGTGACCTATGCCTTCAACTCCGGCATCTCCGTTGCCTCGTGGGAGGGCTTCTCGCTGCGCTGGTTTTCTTCCGCTGCAGAAAACGAGGCCGTGCAGGAAGCAGCCCTGCGCTCGGCCTTTGTTGCCACGGTGGCTGCCCTCATTGCCACAGTGACCGCCACCATGGCGGCGATTGCCACCACCCGCACCAAACCCTATCCCGGCCTCACCTTTCAATATGCCCTGATCAACCAGCCGCTGATGGTGCCGGAAATCGTCACGGCCGTGGCGCTGCTCATCGTGTTCTCGCGGGTGAAAGTGTGGACCGGCTATTCCGGCATTGGCTATCTGCTGGCGGCCCATGCGGCCTTCTGCATTCCTTTTGCCTATCTGCCGATCCGGGCGCGGCTTGAGAACATGGACCTGACGCTGGAGCGGGCGGCGGCTGATCTTTATGCCACGCCGTGGAATGCCTTCCGCCGGGTGACACTGCCGCTCCTGTGGCCCGGCATTCTCGCAGGCTTCATGCTCGCCTTCGTCATTTCGCTCGACGACGTTGTCATCACCGAATTCGTGAAATCCGCCGGGCAGGAAACACTGCCCACCTACATGCTCGGGCAATTGCGCCGGGCCGTGACACCGGAGATCAATGCCATCTCCACGGTGTTCCTCGGCATATCGCTTTTGCTCGTCACACTCTTCTTCTTCCTCAACCGGAAGCGGAAATGATCCTGAACCTTATGGAGGAACGACTGACATGAAAACTTTGACGAAAGCGCTGCTGGCGGGTGCCGGCCTTCTCGCCCTGGCGGGCACGGCCCATGCCGATGGCGAACTCAACATCTACAACTGGGGCAACTATACCAGCCCCGATGTGGTGAAGAAGTTTGAAGAGAAGTACAATGTGAAGGTCAACGTCACCGACTACGACTCAAACGACACGGCGCTGGCCAAGGTGCGTGCCGGCGGCCATGGTTTCGACATGGTGGTGCCTTCGGGCAACTACATGCCGATCTTCATCAGCGAAGGCCTGCTTCTTGAAACGCGCCCGGACCAGATGGAGAACTTCAAGAACGTGGACCCGATGTGGGTGCATGTGCCCTATGATGATGGCCGCCACTATTCCGTTCCCTGGCAGTGGGGCACGGTGGGTGTTTCGGTCAACACCAAGGCCTACAAGGGCGACATCAACACCTGGGGCATCGTCTTCAACACGCCTGATGAACTGAAGGGCAAGGTCAACGTGGTTCCGGAAATGAACGACGTGATCGACGCGGCCATCAAGTACAACGGTGGCACGCATTGCTCCATGGACAAGGAAGTCCTGAAGAAAGCCCGCGACACGCTGGTCGCCGCAAAGCCGAACTGGGTGGCCATGGAATATTCCACCATCGAGAAGATGACCAAGGGTGACTATCTCGCCACGTCTGACTGGAACGGCTCTGCCATGCGCCAGCGCCTGCAGAACCCCGACATCAAGTATGGCTATCCCAAGGAAGGCTTCACCACCTGGATGGACAATCTTTCGGTGCTGAAGGATGCCAAGAACGTGGAGAACGCCAAGCTCTTCCAGAACTTCGTGATGGATCCGGAAAATGCCGCGGGCCTCTCGGCCTTCGCGCGCTATGCCAATGGCATTGCCGGGTCTGCCCAGTTCATGCCCGCTGACATGAAGGATGCGCCGGAACTGAACATCCCGAAGGAGATGGAAGGCCACTACGAGTTCGCCACGGCCTGCCCGCCGGAAGCTGTGGAGATCTACACCAAGATCTGGACCGAACTGATGAAGTGAGGCTTCGCGCCTGAGATGACACCAGGGCCCGGTTGCGCAAGTGCCGGGCCCTTTTCCTTGGAGAGGCAGATGACGGGTATCGTGACAGGCATCATGCAAGGCTCGCCGCCGCAGCGCATTCCGCCGCGCCTGGACTGGGACCGCGCGCCGTGGAACCGCTGGAGTTTTCACCATGTGCGGGAGGTTCTGCCCACGGTGGAGGTGTGGCGGGGCGATGGCCCGAAACATGTGTTTGCCGAGGGGCGGCCCCTGCCTAAGGACCTTCCCGTTGCGGCGACGGATGGCAGCCCCGGCACGCTGGCTAGCCTGCTCGCGGAAACCTTCACCGACGGCTTCATCGTGCTGAAGGACGGGGCCATTGTCTTCGAACAGTATTTCGGTGGCATGACGCCACGCTCGCTGCATCTCTCACAGTCGGTGGCAAAGTCGGTGACATCAGCGGTGGCGGGCATCCTGGTGGGCCGGGGCCTTCTGGATGTGGCGGCACCGGTGACAGATTACCTGCCGGAGCTTGCAGGCACGGCGTGGAGGGGTGCCACGCTGCAACAGGTGCTGGACATGACCACGGGTGTCCGCTTCTCGGAGGATTATACCGATCCCCATTCCGAAATGGGCCAGCTTGACGTGGCCGCCGGCTGGAAGCCCGTGCCGCCCGATGCGGCCCCCGGCCTTTCGTGGCCACAACATGTATGGGAGCTGATCCTCATCCTCACAGAGGCAGAGCGGCCGCATGGGGCAGGCTTTCAATACCGGTCCATCGAGACCGATGTGCTGGCTTTCTGCATGGAGCGCGTGACAGGCAAGCGGCTGGCGCAGCTTGTGTCAGAGGAACTCTGGCAGAAGATGGGGGCGCAGGAGAGCGCCTGCTTCACCGTCGATCCCGCAGGTTATGCGCTGGCGGACGGGGGTTTCAATGCCTGCCTGCGTGACTATGTGCGCTTTGGGCTGCTGCTGTCGCGGCAAGGTGAAGGCCTTGTTCCCGCCGCGTGGATCGCCGAGGCGCGCAATGCGGCATTTGCGGCAGAGCCCGGACGCTATTCCCAATCACTGCCGCACGGCTCCTATCACAACCAGTTCTGGGTTGAGGACAAGGCCGCGCGCAGCCTTTTGTGCCGCGGGGTTTTTGGCCAGCTCATCTATGTGAACTTCCACACGGGCCTTGTCGCGGCGAAGGTTTCAAGCTGGCCGGAATTTACCGCGCCCGCCCGCGAGCAGGCGACGCTCGCCGCCATTCACAGCATTGAGCGTTACCTCGCGTGAAGGCCTACAGAAGTCGCGCCACAATCAGCTCTGCCGCCTGCTCCGGCGAGAGCTTGACCGTGTCGATGTGGATCTCCGGATGTTCCGGCGCCTCATAGGGCGAGGAGATGCCGGTGAAGTTTTTGAGTTCGCCGCGCCGCGCCTTGGCATAGAGGCCCTTCACGTCACGCTTCTCAGCTTCCGCCAAAGAAGTGTCGACGAAGACCTCGGTGAAGTCTTCCGCACCAATGCGCTCGCGCGCCATCAGGCGCTCGGCCCTAAAGGGCGAAATGAAGGAGACGAGCACAATCAGTCCGGCATCTGCCATGAGCTTGGCCACTTCGGCCACACGGCGGATGTTCTCCACGCGGTCAGCATCGGTGAAGCCCAGGTCGCGGTTGAGCCCATGGCGCACATTGTCGCCGTCCAGCAAATAGGTGAGCTTGCCCGCGGCGTGCAGCTTCTTTTCCACCAGATTGGCAATGGTGGACTTGCCCGCACCCGAAAGCCCGGTGAACCAGAGCACGGCGGACGTCTGCTTGAGAAGGCGTCCGCGCGAGGCCTTGTTCACATCAAGTGCCTGCCAATGAATGTTGGCGGCGCGGCGGAGTGCGAAATGGATGAGGCCCATGCCCACGGTGGCATTGGTGAATCGGTCGATGATGATGAAGGAGCCAAGGCTGCGGTTTTCCGTGTAGGGCGCAAAAGCCAGGGGCCCATCAAGTTCCAGCGCGCAGACGCCGATTTCATTGAGCGACAGCGTGTTGGCCGCCACGTGCTCCATGGTGTTGACGTTGACTTTATACTTCAGGCGGTCGAGCGTGCCGTTCAGCGTCTTGGTGGCGGACTTGATGAGATAGGGCCGGCCCGGCAGCATTTCCTGGTCGCCCATCCAGAGGACTTCCACCTCGAACTGGTCGGAGACTTCGACGGGGGCATCGGCCACGCAGAGCACGTCGCCCCGGCTCACGTCGATCTCGTCGGCCAGCGTGATGGTGACCGCCTGGTCGGCGATGGCGGCGGAAAGATCGCCGTCCGCCGTCACCAGGCGCGTGACTTTCGATTGCTTGCCGGAGGGCAGAACCTTGAGCGTGTCACCGGGCTTCACCGTGCCTGAGGCGATGGTGCCAGCAAAGCCGCGGAAATTCTGGTCGGGCCGCGAAACCCATTGCACGGGCATGCGGAAAGGGAGATCGCGCAGGTCTTCGCCCACCGGCACGGTTTCGAGATGCGCCATCAGGGTGGGGCCCTGATACCAGGGCATCTTGGCCGAGCGGTCGATGATGTTGTCGCCCGCCAGCGCAGAGGCTGGAATGACCGTGATGTTGTCAGCACCGATGCCCTTGGCGAAGGCGCGGTAATCGGCCTCGATCTTCTCGAAGGTCTCGCGGGAATAGTTCACGAGGTCCATCTTGTTGACGCAGACCACCAGGTTGCGGATGCCAAGAAGCGTGCAGATGAAGGTGTGGCGGCGGGTTTGCGTGAGCACACCCTTGCGCGCGTCAATCAGGATGATGGCGAGTTCGGCTGTCGAAGCACCGGTTGCCATGTTGCGCGTGTATTGCTCATGGCCGGGCGTGTCGGCCACGATAAACTTGCGGCGCGCCGTGGTGAAGGCGCGGTAGGCCACGTCGATGGTGATGCCCTGTTCGCGTTCGGCGGCAAGCCCATCCACCAGCAGGGCAAAGTCGAGATTGCCGCCTTGCGTGCCCAACTTCTTCGAGTCGGCTTCCAGGGCCGAGAGTTGATCCTCGAAGAGCATCTTCGATTCATAAAGCAGGCGGCCGATCAGCGTGGATTTGCCATCATCGACCGAGCCGCAGGTGATGAAGCGCAGGAGGTCCTTGCGCTCTTGGGCGTGCAGATAGGCCTCGACGTCGCCGCCGGTGAATTCAATATAGCGGGTCATCAGAAATACCCTTCCTGCTTCTTCTTCTCCATGGACTGGGAGGCATCCTTGTCGATGACGCGGCCCTGACGTTCGGAGGAGGTGGCAACGAGCATTTCCTCAACGATGTCGAGCAGCGTGGTGGCTTCGGACTCGATGGCACCCGTCAGTGGATAGCAGCCCAGGGTGCGGAAGCGCACCTTGCGCAGTTCCGGCTTTTCGCCGGGCAGCAGGCGCATACGGTCGTCATCGACCATGATCATCTGGCCGTCGCGCCATACCACCGGGCGTTCAGCGGCGAAATAGAGCGGCACGATCTCGATCTTCTCGCGGTGGATATATTGCCAGATGTCGAGTTCGGTCCAGTTGGAGAGCGGGAAGACGCGGATCGATTCGCCCTTGTTCTTGCGGGCGTTGTAGAGGTTCCACAGTTCCGGGCGCTGGTTCTTGGGGTCCCAGCGGTGCTTGGTGTCGCGGAAGGAGAAGATGCGTTCCTTGGCGCGGGATTTTTCCTCGTCGCGGCGGGCGCCGCCAAAGGCGGCATCGAAACCGTATGTGTCGAGGGCTTGCTTGAGGCCTTCGGTCTTCATGATCTGGGTGTGCAGCGCCGAGCCATGGTCGAAGGGGTTGATGTCTTTCTCGATGCCCTCGGGGTTGATGTGCACGATCAAATCAAGGCCGAGCTTCCGGGCTGTCTCATCCCGCAGCGCGATCATGTCGCGGAACTTCCAGCGGGTATCCACATGCATGAGGGGGAAGGGCGGCTTGGCCGGATAGAAGGCCTTCATGGCGAGATGCAGCATGACGGCTGAATCCTTACCGATGGAATAGAGCATCACCGGCTTTTCGCATTCGGCGGCCACTTCGCGGATGATGTGGATCGATTCCGCTTCCAGCCGTTCGAGGTGGCTGAGACGGTCCTGGGAGAGGCCGGGAGAGGACTGCGATGCAGGCGCCGCCGCTGCGGCCACGGGCTTCTGCTGGGCCATGAAGGCCCGCACCTTGTCCAGCGTGCGGGTGGAGGGCGAGCGGCCCTTGCGCAGATCAAAAACGAAATTGGGGTCGCCCAAGGCCTGTTTGCCGAAGGCGGAGGCCTCGGTGCTGGTGGCGGCGAGGTGCTCTTCTATCTCGGCCAGAAAGGCCTGCGCAATCGTGTCCATGGCCACTGCATGGCACGAGGATGGGACATTTTCAAGGATAAATCCTATTTGTAGCCTATTTTGCCCCTAAATTCCGGCTCAATATAGGCTATCTCCTTCACCGCCAATGATTTCAGCCTGGGGCGGTTTTGGTTTCAGAGGCTTTTTCAGATTCTTGGTCTTGCTGGTGACGGCGGGGGCTGCATCAGGGGCCTGGGCCGGAAGGTCGGGCTGCGGAGCGTCGGCTGTGCCGTCTTCGGACGAGACGGTGAGGGGGGCGGGCTTCTTGGTGCTGCCCGGCTTCACGGGTGGGCCAACAGGCTTGGCCCGGCCTAGCATGCCAATCAGCTTGGCATCGGGATAGGAGTCGGCGGGCAGGCCGAGCTTCAGTTGCTGGTCCTTCACGGCGGCGCGGGTGCCCGCACCAATTTTGCCGTCGGCCTTGCCCACGTCATAGCCAAGCGCCGAGAGCCGGTTCTGGAGAACAACAACTTCCTCATAGGAGAGAGGCTCCACGGACCCGCGGCCGGGGCTCACGGCAGGTGCGCCGCCCAGGCGCGTGGCAAGATAGGCTGCTGTCGTGGAATAGACCAAGCTCTCGTTCCACTTCAGATAGGACGTGGTGAAATTGTGATAGGCGAGGAAGGCCGGGCCATTGCGGCCCATGGGCAGCAGCAGTGATGCCGCCACATTGTCAGCGCGCACCGGTGTGCCATCGCGCAGCGTGACACCCCACTCCGCCCATTGGCTGCGTGGATGCTGGATGGCGATGTCGGCCTGATCCCAGGGCAATTGTGCCGGTACTTTCACTTCCTGCAGCCAGGGCTGGCCCGGATTCCAGCCATGGTGGCGCAGCAGGCTGGCGGTGGAGGCGAGCACATCCGGCACGGAGTTGCGCAGGTCGCGCTTGCCGTCGCCATCGAAATCCACGGCACTTTCATTGTAGTCATAGGCCATGAACTGGGTCTGGCCGATTTCACCGGCCCATGCGCCCTTGAACTCGTCGCGGCGCAGATCGCCATGGTCCAGCAACTGCAGGGAGGCGATGAGTTGCGGACGGAATTTCTCCGGGCGGCGGCAATCCCAGCCAAGCGTGGCCAGGGCTTGAATGGTGTCGAAGTTGCCGGTTGAGGCGCCGAAATCCGTTTCCAGCGCCCAGAAGGCGGTGATCACTTCCGGCGGCACGCCATATTGCTTTTGCACCCGGTCAAAGATCGGCTTGTATTTCTGGATGAGCGCCTTGCCTTGCTTCAGGCGGTAGGACGAAATCATCTTCGCCTGGAAATCGAGGAAGCTCTGGGAGAAGACATTCTGGGCGCGGTCGCGCTTGATAATGTCATTGTCATATTTCAGGCCATCGAGCACGGCGATGGCGCGCGGACTGACGCCCGCTGCGGCGGCCAGCTTTTTCTGCTCGGCGATGAAGCCGGGAAATCCCTGGGCGGTGTTGCCACAGGCGGCGGCCAAAGCGGCCCCTGTCATGGCGGTCCAGGCCATGGCTATCGAGGCTAGGCCCGCCCACATCACTCTTTTCATGCGCCGCTCCCGTTCATGAGTCGCTGGGTAAAGCCTGCCTAGGCTCCGGGAGCGGCAATATCAAGGCGCGGCCCCGCATCACGCCATGCGGGGCTTTGCGAGCCAGTTGAGCAGAAGGGCCAGAATGATGCCGGCTGCAATGCCTTCGATCAGGTCCCTGAAAATCGTGATGAGGAAGGTGACAAGCAGCACGGCGGCAAACTGCCAGCTGCGCATGTGGGTCATTTCCTTCCGCTCCACCATGTTCCAGGAGACGAGGGCGAGAATGCCGGCGAGTGCCGCCAGCGGAATGCGCCCCAGAAGGGGCGCGGCCACGAGCATGAAAAGCATCAGATAGAGGGCGTGCAACATGCCGGAGACGGGGCCATGGGCGCCTGCCTTCACATTGGTTGCGGTGCGGGCGATGGTGCCTGTGGCAGTGATGCCGCCAAAAAGCGGCGAGGCGATGTTGGCGATGCCCTGCGCCACCAGCTCGGCATTGCTGCGGTGGGAGCGGCCCGCCATCTTGTCGGCGACCACGGCCGAGAGCAGTGATTCAATGCTGCCCAGAACGGCGAGAGACAGGGCGGAGGGGAGCAGCGCGAGCAATGTTGCAGCATCAAAGGCTGGCAGCGAAGGGCTGGGCAGCATGTTGGGAATGGCACCAAAGCGGCTGCCGATTGTTTCCACGGGCAGGTTGAAGGCGAAGGCCGCAAGTGAAGCGAGGGTCACAGCAATGAGAAGTGCCGGCCACAGGGGGCGCAGGCGGCGGATCACCTGAATGACGATGATGGTGGCAAGGGCCAGGCCCGCCGCCCAGGGATTGAGCGTGGCCCCCGCACCCCAAAGGGCCGAGAGCTTGGGGATGAGTGCCCCGGGTTCCGGCCCCTGCATGGTGAGGCCCAGAAGATCATGGATCTGGCTGGCGAAGATGATGACGGCGATGCCCGCCGTGAAGCCCACCGTCACCGCATGGGGCACCAGCCGCACCAGCGAGCCCAGCCGCAAGAGGCCCGCCGCAATCATGATCAGCCCCGCCATGACCGAGGCCAGCAGAAGCCCGTTCATGCCATGGGTGTCGATGATGGTGGAAACCAGTACGATGAAGGCGCCTGCCGGTCCGCCGATCTGGAAGCGGCTGCCGCCCAAGGCCGAAATGACAAAGCCGCCAATGATGGACGTGAAGAGTCCAGCCTGCGGCGGCGCATGGGAGGCAATGGCGATGGCCATGGACAGGGGCAGGGCCACAATGGCGACGGTGAGGCCCGCCACCGCATCCTT
This sequence comes from Hyphomicrobiales bacterium, assembly GCA_046349175.1. GTDB lineage: Bacteria > Pseudomonadota > Alphaproteobacteria > Rhizobiales > Aestuariivirgaceae > Aestuariivirga. The sequence continues at coordinate 38,823 of JAXMCS010000019.1, forward strand.
TTTGAACTCGGCCGCGCCATAGCCTTCGCGCAATGTGGTGAGGAGTTTGGGTGTGTAGTGCGGCGCGGCGGGAGCGGTCATCGGTGAGGACATGGGGCAGGTCTATCAAAAGCCGCTGCAGCACAGAAGGCGCAAGAGCGCCGCAGCAGCGGTTGCTGAAATGGGAGATGGCACCGGAGCGCCATCTCCCATCCTTGCCGGATGAATCCGGGCCCCCGCTTCGCAGGAACCTCGCGGACCGGGGGCGATGCCGGAGGCTTTGCAAACACGGACCCTTGACACATCGGCAGAGCCGAACAGCCAGTCATGCAGGTTGAGACGCCCCCCGTCTGCCCCCTAATTGGAAGCAGCATAGGGCCTCGCCCTCAAATTGCAATCTGGAATTCGCGCGATTGCAATTTCAGCTGTTAAATTGCCGTGCGGATTGCATTGACCAGCTTTTGCACCGTGGCATGGGCAAGGCGCTCGCGCCGCAGGCCAAGCACCGCACAGGAGTCGAGGATGAGGCCGTCGTCGAGGATTTTCAGGTGGTTGGCCGAGAGGGTGGAGCCCGTTGTCGTGATGTCAATGATCAGTTCGGCCGTACCAGCCGCAGGTGCGCCTTCCGTGGCACCAGCGCTTTCCACGATGCGGTAACCGGTGACGCCATGGGCCGCAAACCAGCGGCGGGTGAGGTGGGTGTATTTGGTGGCCACCCGCAAGCGGCGGCCCTGGCTCCGGTAGAATTGCTCGGCCACGTCATCGAGGTCGGCCATCACGGCCACATCAAGCCAGCATTCAGGCACGGCCACCACAACGCGGGCCGGGCCAAAGCCCAGGCGCACGGCCACCTCAACGGAGTCATCCGCAGGCGGAATGGTCTCGCGCAGCAGGTCCTCGCCGGTTACCCCCATGTCGATCTTGCCATCACGCAGATGCCCGGCAATCTCCGAGGCCGAGAGGAAGGCGATCTCGATGCCGTCAATGCCGGTGAGGCGGCCGCGATACCCCCGCTCGCTGCCGGTGCGGTCAATGCCAAAGCCCGCCTTGGACAGTGTTTCGGCGGTTGCCTCCATCAGGCGTCCCTTGGAGGGAATGCCGAGAACCAGATTGCGTGTCATGCCAGCACCGCCTTCACCCGCTCGGTGTGAATGGCGCAGCCCACGGCGGGCACGCGTGTTGCGGCCCCCAGGTCTTTCAGCAGGCCATCATAGCGGCCACCCCCCGCCACGCTCAAAGGCGCGTTGCGGGCCTCCACGTCCACCTGGAAGACAAGGCCGGTGTAGTATTCAAGGTCACGGCCAAAATTGGCGCTGAACTGGAAGCGTCGGGGATTGAGGCCCTGGTCTTCCAGCGCCGCGATGCGGTCATCAAAGGCCTGGCAGGCAGCAGTGAAAGAGGGGGCCGCGGAGACGGCGCGCAGGGCGGTGAGCACGTCCGGAAGCGCCCCTTCAATGGCGAGATAGGCTTCGATCTGGGCCAAGGCGGCGGCGGGCAAAGGCTTCTCGGAACGGTCCGCCCGTTTTTCGGCGAGACGCTCGCCGATATCCTCAAGACTGCGGGCCGTGACCAGCGGCAGGCCCAAAGCGGCCAGGCGCGCGGCCACGGCGTCTGCGGCGTGACCCGTGGCCACGGCATCGACATTTTCGGAGATGCTGGTGCGGCGGTCAGTGGCGGGCTTGGCAAAAGTCTCCAGCAGGCTGCGGAAGGCCTGGGGACGCCAGAACTGGTGCTTGAGGCGGCGGCGCCAGCGGTCCGGCATGTCCAGCCCATCGAGCAGCGCGTTGAAAAGCCCGAGATCGCCGATCGTGACCTTGAGGCGGGAGAGGCCCGCGGCCTCAAGAGCCGAGAGCGCCAGCTTGATGACGCGGGCTTCTTCTTCGATGGCGTTGCTGCCGCCAAACCATTCAAGTCCAGCCTGGGTGAATTCCTGCGGGCTCAACAGTTCATCGGGAAAGCGGAAGGCCGTGCCCAGATAGCAGTAGCGCGCCTCGGCGGCGCTGTCGGCGGCGTGGCTCAGATGATAGCGGCAGGCCGGCACCGTGAGATCGGGGCGCAGGCAGAGTTCATTGCCATCGGGATCGTTGAAGACAAAGGTGCGGGCCCGGATGTCTTCGCCCGAGCGTTCGAGGAAAATGTCGGCGGGCTGGATGATGTCGGGGGAGATGTGGTCAAAGCCCGCGCGTTCAAACACCGCCATGATGGCGGCGTTCTGGCGGGCCAGGGCGTCCCGTTCGGCGGAGGAGCGCCCGGCCATCAGCCCTGCAACATCTTCTGCACGGTGGCCACAAGCTCCGTCTCGGGCACAGTCACTTGCGCCAGGCGCTGGGCCGCATATTCCTCGCGCGAGGCGATGTTCGCGGCCAATTCAGAGCCCAGGCGGAGGTCCTTCACCTGCACTTCGCCCTTGGCCTTTTCATCGCCGCCCTGGATGACCACGAGGGGGCTGCCGCGTTTGTCGGCATATTTCATCTGGGCCTTCATGCCGGCCGTGCCCACATACATTTCGGCGCGGATGTTGGCGGCGCGCAAGGCTTGCACCATGCGCCAGTAATCCCCCTGCCTGTCCTTGTCCATAACGAGTACGACAACGGGGGCGAGGGTTTCGGTGGTGGCCTGCTTGCCCACCAGTTTCAACGCGGAATAGAGGCGTGAGACGCCAATCGAAAAGCCGGTGGCCGGCACCTTCTGGCCGGTGAAGCGGGCCACGAGATCATCGTAGCGGCCGCCACCGCCCACGGAACCAAAGCGCACGGTGTTGCCGTCTTCGTCCTTGGTTTCCATCAGCAGTTCGCATTCAAAGACGGGGCCGGTGTAATATTCGAGGCCGCGGACGATGGAGGGATCAATCTTGATCCGGGTTTCGTCATAGCCCGCTGTGCCGAAAAGTTGCTGCATGGCCGAAAGCTCGGCGAGCCCTGCGGCAAATCTTTCATTTGCGCGGAAAGACGATGCCTTCGAATCCGTGCACAAAACATCGAACGGACTTTCGAGAAGCAGCATCACCTGATCTGCCTGCGCAGCATCCAGTTCCGCGCCCTTGGTGAAATCGCCGCTCTCGTCTTTGCGGCCTGCTCCCAGCAAAAGGCGAACGCCGACTGGCCCCAGCTTGTCGAGTTTGTCCATGGCCCGCAGCACGATCAGCTTACGCGCAGCGTTGTCCGGACCATCAAGACCGATGCTTTGCAGCGCGCCATCAAGAATGTTGCGGCTGTTGACCTTCATCACATACTGCCCGCGCGGGATGCCCAGCGCCTCCATGGTGTCGGCGGCCATCATGCAGACTTCGGCATCGGCGGCGGGCGATGCGCTGCCCACCGTGTCCGCGTCGAACTGCATGAACTGGCGGAAGCGGCCGGGGCCCGGCTTTTCATTGCGGAACACCCAGCCCTGGCGATAGCTGCGATAGGGCGTGGGCAGTTGCCCTTGCGTGTTCTCGGCCACGTAGCGGGCAAGCGGGGCCGTCAGGTCATAACGCAGCGACAGCCACTGGTCGTCGTCGTCCTGAAAGGAAAAGACGCCGGCATTGGGGCGGTCCTGATCGGGCAGGAACTTGCCGAGGGCATCGGTATATTCGATGAAGGGCTGTTCCACCGGCTCGAAGCCATAGCTTTCATAGACCCGCTGGATGGTGGCCAGCATGGCGCGGGTGCCGCGGATTTCGTCCGGGCCGATGTCACGGAAGCCCTTGGCCACGCGGGCTTTCGGGCGGAAGTCTTTGCTCATGGTGCCACTCTATGATGTTGCGGGCGCTCATAGAGGATGGGGCGGAGAGGGGCAAGGTTGCAGGCTAGAGCCGTGCCGCCAGCGCCTTGATGCGGCGCGCCGCTTCGGCCATCTCCGTTTCGTCCACCGTCAGCGCCACGCGCAAGTGTCCCGCACCCTTGGCGCCAAAGCTTTCGCCGGGCATGGTGACAACACCTTCTTCGCGCAGAAGTCGCCAGGCGAAGGCCTCGCCGGAGAGACCGGTCTTGCGGATGTCGAGCATCAGGAACATGCCGCCTTCCGGCAAGTGCGTGGTGATGCCCTTGGCACCCTTCAGCCCGGCCATCAGCCCGCGGGCGCGGGCCAGATAGGCATTCTTCATGGCATCGGTCTCATCGAAATGGGTGTCGAGGGCAAAGGCCGTGGCATCTTCGAGAAAAGGCTGGGAACCGAACAGCATCGTTTCAATGACCGGCAGGGCGTGGTCGCAGAAGGCCGGGCTTGCGGCAATCCAGCCGCAGCGGAAGCCCGGCAGGGCATGGGATTTGGAAATGGAGGAAACGACGATGGTGCGTTCTTCCAGGTCCTTCTCGGCAAAGGGCGAATGGAAGACATGATTGCCGTGGATCATCGTGGCATAGACTTCGTCCGAGACGATCCAGAGGTCATGCTTTTTGGCAAGGGCACCGATGGCCAGGTTCTCGGCGCGGGTGAACACCGCCCCCGTGGGATTGGAGGGCGAGTTCAGCAGGATTGCCTTTGTCTTTGATGTTATGGCTTTTTCCAAGGCTTCAATATGCGGGTGGAAGCCCGTGTCGGGGTCGAGCGGCACCGGCACGGGAACGCCGCCCGGGGCCGTCACCACCGCTTCATAGGTGGCGTAATAGGGGTCCATCAGCAGCACTTCGTCACTGGGTTCGATGATGGCGCTGAAGGCGAGCGCCAGGGCAGCCTGGGTGCCCGGCAGAAACAGGAACTGGTCCGCGCCGATGTCGCGACCCATTTGACGCGTGTAGTGGCGGGCCAGCGCATCGCGCACGCCATGTTCGCCGCGGCCTGCCGAATAGCGGGTGCGGCCGGCACGCATCTGGCGCTCCGCCACATCGATGATGGCCTTGGGCGGCGGCAGGTCGGGCTCGCCAATTGACAGGAAGATCAGCTTTTCACCCTTGAGGGCGCGCTGTCTGCCCTCGATGTGGACGGCCCATTTCTCTGAACCGAGACCTGCGAGACGGGTGGCAATGGAGGCATATTTCATGATGGCCCGGAGATACACGGGAGGCCACAACCACTCAACTGCGGCCCAAGGTGCCAGTGTGGTCAGGCTTCCACCCTCTCGCGGGCCAGCTTGTTCAGCGTCACATAATCCGTCTTGCCAGACCCCAGCACGGGCAGCGCCTGGAGGAAGAAGATGTTCTTCGGGATCATCAGTTCCGACAGGCCCTGCTGCTTGAGCGCGGTGGCGATCTCCTTGCGGTCGGGCTGGGGCCGCGTGGTGAAGAGCACCAGCTGTTCGCCCTTCTTCTTGTCGGGCACGGCGACAACCGCATGGGCGTGGTCCGGGTCCCACAGGCCGAGCTTGCCCTCCACCAGATTGAGCGAGACCATTTCGCCTGCAATCTTGCAGAAGCGCTTGGCGCGCCCAAGAATGGTGACGAAACGGCGGGCATCGACATTGACAATGTCGCCCGTGTCATACCAGCCATCTTGCGGCGGTTCGAGAACGCCGGGATTGTCGGCGCGGAGGTAGCCCAGCATGACGTTGGGGCCCTTCACATAAAGCCTGCCGCCGTCCTCGATACCGGGCACGGGTTCGATGCGATACTCAACATCATCGAACAGGCGGCCCACCGTGCCGGGCTTGTTGAGCATGGGCGTGTTGAAGGCGAGCGCCGGCGAACATTCCGTGGCACCATAGCCTTCCAGAATGCGCAGGCCGAACTCGTCCATCCACACCTGCCGGGTTTCAGGCTTCAGGCGTTCCGCCCCGGCCACCACCAGCCGCATGTTGAAGAAGTCATAGGGGTGGGCGTTCTTGGCATAGCCCGCCAGGAATGTGTCCGTGCCGAAAAGCACCGTGGCGCCGATGTCGTAGCAGACCTCGGGCACGATCTTGTAGTGGAGCGGCGATGGATAGTGGAACGTATAAATGCCGGACATGAGGGGCAGCACCGTTCCCGCCAGAAGCCCAAAGGCATGGAAGACGGGCAACGGATTGCAGATCACATCCTGCGGGGTGAAGACGATGCGGGCCGCGGCCTGCTGCCAATTGGCATTGAGGTTGCGGTGCGAGAGCACAACCCCCTTGGGCACGCCTTCCGAGCCTGACGTGAAAAGAATGGCGGCGGGAGCCTCGGGATCGCGCGCCGCCCCCAGGCGCTTCAGCGCCAAGACCGGGAAGCTGCGGTGGAAAAGCCCCATGAGCTTGTCGGCAAGGCCAATGCCCTCGCGCACGTCATCGAGATAGACGATGCGGCAGGTCTTCGCCAGGATTGCGAGGTCTTCCTGCATCTCGCCCGCCTCGATGAACTTGCGCGAGGTGAAGATGGTGCGCACTTCGGCGGCCATGCAGGCGGCGGCCATGTTGACGGCCCCCGTCGAGAAATTGAGCATGGCGGGCACGCGGCCCGAGGCCTGGATGGCGAAGAAGGTGACGACCGTGCCCACCGAATTGGGCAGGAGAACGCCAATGTTTTTTTCATTGGGTGTGAGGGCGGCAATCTTGCGGGCCAACACGAAAGCGCCGGTCACCAGCCTGTTGTAGGAGGCGGGCTTGCGGGTGATGTCTTCCAACACCTTCTTGCCGCCGCCATGCAGGGCGCGGGCCTTGAGCAGACTTTGCCAGAGGGTTTCGTCGATGGCGGCGGTCTTGAATTGCGAGGCCGTCATCACATCGTAAAGCTGCTCGGCCTGGGATTGGCGCAGCGCCGCGCCCTTCAGGCCATTGGCGGGCTTGCACTCCACCGGCGGCAGGAAGGTGATGGTGATCTTGGGGAACCAGCGCCGCGGCATCTTGCCCGCAAGGCGCGAGAAGGGCGTCAGGTGCGCGCCATCAATGCGCACCGGAACGAGGTGTCCGCGGGCCATCTGGGCCACGGCGGCGGGGCCTTCGTAGATTTTCATGAGGCCGCCCGTCACGGTGATGCGGCCCTCCGGGAAGATCACCACGCGGCGGCCATGCTTCAACATGTCCACCAGACTGCGCAGCGCCATGGGGTTGGCGGGGTCTATGGGGCAAAGATCGAAGAGCGCGAAGGCGGGCTTCACCCACCAGCGCTGGGCCATCTGGGTGTTGATGGCAAAGGCGGCGCGTTCCGGCAGGAAGGCGGAGAGCAGCGGGCCATCGAGAAAGGAGGTGTGGTTGGCGATGATGAGAGAACGGCGGCCACGGGCCTGGACATTCTCGATGCCCTTCACTTCCACACTGTAGAAGAAGCGGAAGATGATGCGGGCGATGGCTGCCAGCGTGTCGTGGGGCAGGATGCGGATGATCCACAATGCGGCCACCAGATTGGCGAGCGCCAGCGCAAAGAAAAGCCCGCGGGCCGTCAAGCCTGCCGCCAGCAGCGCGCCGGAGGCGCCGGTGGCCACGATCATAAAAATGGCATTGATGATGTTATTGGCGCCGATCACGCGGGCGCGCAGGTAATAGGGCGTGCGGGCCTGCATGATGGCAAAGAGCGGCACGACAAAAAGGCCGGAGACAAAGGCAATCGCCCCCAGATCAAAGAGCACGCGCCAAACCTGCGGCGTGGCGAGGATGGCCCTGAAGCCCGCCACCACATCGCCGGAGGGTGCGTCGTCTCGGTGGCGATGCCGCCTGCGCTGATGGCCGCCGCAAGGGCCCTCTGGGCGCTACCTCCAGCGAAATAGAGGTCGATCATGAACAGGCTCATGAGCAGCGCGGCGGCGGGCACGTAGCGCACCGATATCATGCCGCCCAGAAGCCTGTTGCAGAAAACCGAGCCTGCCGCGATGCCAATCGAAAAGAGGGCGAAGATGAGCGAGGCGGTGGTCTCCGAACCCTTGAGGCTGTCGAAGGTGAAGAGGGGGATCTGTGTCACAAAGATCACGCCCATGAACCAGAACCAGGAAATGCCGAGGATGGCTTGGAAAACATGGGGCTTGCGCCTGGCCATGCGGATGACATTCCACGTTTCGCCAAAGATGTTCCAATTGAGCTTGAGATCCGGCTCGGCGGCAGGTGCCTTGGGAATGGCAAGGCAGGTGAGATAGGAGATGATGCCGATACCGATCATCATGGCGGCAACGGCCTTGTGGCCTCCGTCCATGTTGATGACGATCGAGCCGAAGATTGTGCCGAGCAGGATGGCGATGAAGGTCGCCATCTCCACCATGCCATTGCCACCGATCAGTTCATCCTTGGTGAGATGCTGAGGCAGGATGCCGTATTTGATGGGGCCGAAGAAGGCGGCCTGGCAGCCTGCCAGAAAGACGCAGAACTGCTGCAGGTGAATATGTCCCGAGAACAGCGAGGTGGCGGACAAGGCGACAATGAAGATTTCGGCAAAGCGGATGCGGCGGGCCACCAACGCCTTGTCGAACTTGTCGGCGAGTTGCCCGGCGAAGGCCGAGAAAAGAAAGAAGGGCAAAATGAATAGCGCGGCGGAAATGCTGTTGAGCACGCCGCCCTGTTCCTTTCCGAGTGTGGTGAGGAGCAGGATCGCCAAGGCATAGCGAAAGACATTGTCGTTGAAGGCGCTCATGGCCTGGGTGACAAAGAGCGGCAGGAAGCGCCGGGTCTTCAGGAGTGCAAACTGGCTTTTGCCGGACATCGATCTGCCTTTCGCTTTGGCACAGGGAATCATGCCAGAAATGGCGGGTCAATCCTTCAAAAATTCCAAGACCTGCGCGCAAGTCTCGTCATGGTTAGCGGAGAGTTGAAGCGCACCTGCATCCGCCAGCTGGCGGCGGCGGCTTGCACTTTCCGAAAAGCCGATGAAGGCAACCCCATTGCCAAGCCCTGCCGCCACGTCATTCACATTGTCGCCGATGAAGAGAATGCGCTCCCGGGACAGTCCGCTTGCGGCAATGGCGCGGGCGAGAATGTCGCGCTTGGCCCCACCGCCATCAGCGCCAAAGGCATGGGCGGCAACCGGTTGCCAAAGACCCGCGGCCTGAAGCCTGAGTTTGGCGGCTTCGCGGAAATTGGCGGTGGCGATGCCGAGCCGCGCCTTGGGGGCGATCGCTTGCAGCAGCGCGCCCGCGCCTGCAATCGCCGGGCTTTTGAGCCTGCCCGAAGCGAGTGCCGCGCCAAGCCGTGCGTGATAGCCGTCCACCAGGGCGGCTTTCGCGGCGCGGGGAAGCCCAAGGGTTTCCATGATCTCGTCCACGATGTTGTCATCGTTGCGGATCCGGTAGCTGTTCCAATCCCGCGACAAGCTGGCGGGATCGCACCAGGGGGCAAAGCTTTCGAAGAAAACGTCCTCTTCGGCTGCGGTCAGGTCGAGCAGCACGCCATCGACATCAAAAATGATGAGGGAATGTTGCACCTCTGTCAGGCGTCCACCATGCGCGGTGTCATTTCGATCAGCGTCGGCCCCTCGGCCCGCAGGGCTGCGGCGATGGCTGAGGACAGTTCACGGAGATTGGCGGGCCGCGCGGTTTCCGCCCCATAGGCGCGGGCCAGCATCTGGAAATCCGGGTTCTTGAGGGTGACGGCGTTGGGCTGGATCGCCTTCCGCACCATGTCGTCGCGGATTTCGCCAAGTGCATCATTGTTCCAGAGGAGGATGGGCAGGGGCAACCGGTGTTCCACCGCAGTGCCCAGATCATTCAGCGTGTATTGGAAGCCATAGTCACCGGCGAGGGCCGCCACGGGCTTGGTGCCCACACCGAATTTCGCGCCAATGGCGGCCGGCAGCGCAAAGCCCAGCGTGCCGAAGCCCACGGGATGGAGCCATGTGCGGGGCGAAGACACGGGGAAGACCTCGTTTGCGGCATAGGCGATCTGCGTCATGTCAGAGGCGATCACGGTTTCGGCGGGCAGGCTGTCGCGAATGACGGCCAGCACCTTGCCCAGCTGGGTGCGCAAGGGGCCATCATCCGGCAGGGCCGGGGCCTGCGGGTGCGTTCCCTTCCGGGCCTTCAGGCCTTGCGCCAGATCGGCCAGTGTCGCCTTGGCATCGCCCAAGAGGGCGATCTCTGCCGCATGGGGCCGTGTCAGGCTCGCGGGGTCAATGTCGATGCGGATGAGATGGGGCATGGCGAGACCGCGGCCCCAGAAATCGGTTTCCGAAAGCTCGCTGCCAACTGCAAGAACGCAGTCGGACTTTGCCAGCATCTCCTGAATGTCGGGCCGGGCCAGGCGATAACCCCAGCATAAGGGATGGCTGGCGGGCACAGCACCCTTGCCTGCCGTGGTGGTGAGGATGGGGGCCGACAGGGCCTCGGCTACAGCCAGGGCCTCAGCGCCTGCATCCAATGCCCCGCCGCCCAGAATAAGCACGGGGGCTTTCGCGGCCTGAAGTTTCGCCACCGCCTCCGCCACATCACCTGCCGCTGCACGCGGCCTTGCCGGAAGCTTGCGGCTGCGCAACGGCCCCTGTGCATCCATGGCCAGAACATCGATGGGCAATTCGAGATAGGCAGGGCGCGGGCGCTGGCTGGCAAAGCCCGCGAAGATGCGGGCCATGGCGTCTTCCACATCAGCGGGCGTGTAGGCCCGGGCATGATGGGCCGTCACGGCGGCGGCTGCGCCGTTCTGGCTCAGCATTTCATGCAGGCGGCCCCGGCCCTGGGCGCTGTCGGCCACATCAAGGGCCGAGGCGATCACGAGCACGGATGAACTGTCGGACCACGCCTGCCCCATGGGGGTGAGAATGTTGGTGAGGCCGGGACCTGTAATGGTGAAGCAGACGCCGGGCTTTCCCGTGGCGCGGGCAAAGCCATCGGCCATGAAGCCTGCGCCCTGCTCATGGCGGGTGAGGATGTGGCGGATGCCGGAGCGTGGCAGGGCCCGGTAAAGCTCCACATTGTGGACGCCAGGAATGCCGAAGATGGTGGAGACCCCGTAGGCTTCGAGCAGGCCGACAAGGGCCTCGCCAACAGACAGGTCAGGCCGCTTTGCCGTCACAGGAACCTCCGGGGTGAAATGTCAGCGAGATTGAGGCCATGGGCAACAGCGCCCACAGGCAAGGGTGTGCCGAGGATGAGGCTGGCCGCTGTTTCGGAAAGGGCAGGGGCCGACTGGATGCCATAGCCGCCCTGGCCCACCAGCCAGAAGAAGCCTTCCGCCAGGGGATCAAAGCCCACGACTGGATTGCCATCGGGCGCGAAGCTGCGCAGCCCGCCCCAGCTGTGCTGCACGCGGCGCACGGTGAGCGTGGTGGCGGCCATCAGGCGATCAACGCCTTCTGCCACCGCCATGTCATCGGCATAGGCATCATGCGGATCAACCGGCGTTGCATCGGCGGAGGAGACGATGAGGTTTCCCGATTGCGGCTTGCAGTACCAGGTTTCGCCCACATCGGTCACCATGGGCCAGTCCGAAACATCTTCGTCATCCTTGGGAATGACGCCGATGGAGCGGCGCTTGGGTTGAAGCCTCACCGGCTTCACGCCGCCCAGCTTGGCGATCACATCGCCCCAGGCGCCTGCCGCATTGACGATGACGGGAGCGGCATAGATGCCATCTGCCGTGGCCAGCTGCCACTCGCGGCCGCGGTGCAACAGGCCCTTCACCTCATGGGAGACCAGGAGCGTGCCACCGCGCTCCCTGAACATGCGGAGATAGCCCTGATGCAGGAGATCGACATCGAGGTCGCCCGTGCCCGTGTCGAGAAAGACACGCCTGGCATAGGCGAGGCGGAGGATGGGGAAGAACTCCTTGGCGGCGCGGGCGGAGATTTCAGCGAGGCCGTCGCTGGCCGCAATCAGCCGTTCTGCCGCCTCTTCCTGTCCTTCCGGCATGATGAAAAGCGAATCGCGTGGGGTGAGCAGTGGCCCACTGGCAAAGCCTGGCGGCGGGGCTTCGAAGAAGGCGGCGCTCGCCCGGGTGAAGGCCAGCATGGGCGCCGGCCCATAGTTGGGCTCATACATGGCCGCGGAACGCCCGGTGGTGTGGTAGCCGGGGCGCTCTTCCATTTCGAGGATGGCGACATTCTTTTCCGCGGCGAGATGGGCCGCAACAGATGCGCCGGCAATGCCCGCACCCACAACGATGATGTCGAAAGATTTCATGGCGGCAAGTTAGCCCATGGCCACATCGCCTGTCACGGGCTGGCGGTTGAGAAGTGTGAAGGCCGTGCTAGGTTTTGCTCAACAGGAGAATTGCCCCATGCCCAACCGTTCCGATTTCAACCAGCCAGTGTCCGGGCTCGTGACGCCGCGCTTTGGCGGTGTTGCCACCTTCTTCCGGATTCCGCATGTGGCGCTCGATGATGCGAAAGGCCTGGATATCGGCGTCTCGGGCATTCCGTGGGACAGCGGCACCACAAACCGCCCGGGGCCCCGCCATGCGCCGCGGCAAATGCGCGACCAGTCTTCCATGGTCCGGCGCATGCACCAGACCACGCAGATTGTGCCCTATGATCTCGCCAATGTGGCGGATCTCGGAGATTGCTCCGTCAATCCGGCCAGTGTTGATGACACGCTGAAGCGCGTGGAAGCGCATTTCGACAAGCTGATCGCCAAGGGCCTGCGGCCCCTCACGGCCGGCGGCGATCATCTCTGCTCTTTGCCCATTCTCAGGGCGGTCGCCAAAAAGGGTCCGGTGGGCATGATCCATTTCGATGCCCATACCGATCTCTATGACAGTTATTTCGGCGGCTTCAAATATACCCACGGCACGCCGTTCCGCCGGGCCATCGAAGAAGGCCTGCTTGATCCCAAGCGCGTCATCCAGATCGGCCTGCGGGGCTCCATGTATGACAATGACGACTTCGAGTTTGGCGAGAAAGTGGGCGTGCGCCTGATGCGCATTGAGGAGGCGATGGCGCTTGGCCCCGAGAAGGTGATGGAGATTGCCCGCAGGGTGGCGGGAGATGGTGCCACTTATGTCAGCTTCGACATCGACATGCTGGACCCCGTCTATGCGCCGGGCACGGGCACGCCGGAAATTGGCGGCTTCACCACCTTCCAGGCGCAGCAGATGCTGCGGGGCCTGCGGGGTGTCACTATGGTGGGTGCGGATGTGGTGGAGGTCTCGCCGCCCTTCGATCCCTCAGGCCTCACGGCCTATGCGGGCGCCGTGATGATGTTTGAGATCCTGTGCAACATGGCCGAGGATGTGGCGAAGCGGCGAAGCTGATGCGGCTCAGTTGATGTTGGCGGCAGCCCGGGCCTGCATTTCGGCCACGCGCTTGCGGGGAACGCCTGCGGCATCGGCAATGCGGTAGATCAGTTCTTCTTCGCGGGCGTGCAGTTCGCGGTCGCAGAGCGCGATTTCCCAGAGAAGGCCCACAATGTTGCAGCGGTCCTCGATGGAGAGCAGGTCCTGCAGGCGATTGGCGGCGAGGTTGAAGTGTTCGGGAGCGCCAAGATCTGCGCTTGCCATGTCCATGGCCTGTTCCAGGGTCTTGCCGGTGGCGTTGAGGCGCAAGGCCAGGATGTCACGCAATGTTTCCAGCTCGCAGGGCTTGATCTTGCCATCAACCGGGACAACGGAGCCCACCAGAGCGGCCAGCAGAAACTTGCGCTGCTCGATGGTCAGTGTGGCGGCACCTCCCGGCTTCTTGGCGCGGGCAATGATGTCGTTGAATTGCAGGCGTGCGGCAAAGTCGTGGATGACTTCGTCCGTCGTGCCGGAATCAGGTGGGTTCGCGCTGGCCGTCATCATTTCGGGAAATTCACTCGCCGCCAGGATGGCAGGGTTGCGGGCTGCTACAACGACTCCGTCCCTTTGTCAAATGGCTCTGGCACCATGGAGGTTAATAAACTGGATAGATGCTCATGCCGCTGCCCCGGAATGGTAAGGAGGGCCATGATGCGATTCTTTTCCAGCCGGCGCAGCGCCATGCCCTTTATTGTCCTGCTGGTGGCAGGTGGTGCCACGGCGCTGGCGCTGCCGCCCTGGGCGCAACTGTGGACGCCCGTGCCGGGATTTGGGATTTTGCTGGCGGCGCTGTGGAAGCTTGAGGCGCTCCAGTGGCAGCGCGGCTTTGTCCATGGCCTTTGTTTCGGGTTTGGCTATTTCACTGTGGCGCTCGCCTGGATCTCCAATGCTTTCTATGTGAACGCGGGCGAAACCCTGTGGATGATGCCCTTTGCTGTGGGTGGGCTGGCGCTGTTCCTATCTCTCTATTGGGCGGCAGCGGCGGCCGTGACCGCCAGGTTTGCGACAGAGGCCCTGCGCTGGCTGGTGCTGGGTATTTCACTGGCGCTGGCGGAATGGTTGCGGGGGCATTTGTTTACGGGTTTTCCCTGGGCCGCGCCGGGGTTGATGACAGACGGGGTAAGTGCCGTCGAACAGGCGGCGGCCTGGCTCGGCATGCCGGGGCTCACGCTGCTGGTGGTGCTCTGGGCATTGGCGCCCGCCGCGCTGGTTCTGGCCTGGTGGCAGCGCAAGCGCCTCGACACTATGGCGGTACTGGTGCTCTTGCTTCTCCCAGTGCTGTGGCTTGCGGGCAGCGCGCGGCTGGCCGAGCCTGTGATCGTCGCGGAGGGTGCGCCAACCGTGCGGCTGGTGCAGCCCAACATCGCGCAGGATGACAAGTGGCGGGATGAGAACAAGCGCGCCATCTTTGAGCAGCTCATCGCCATTTCATCGCGCCAGCCCCCTGTTGCATTGACGGTCTGGCCGGAATCCTCCGTCTCGTTTTTTCTCGATGAAACGCCGGAGGCGCTCGCCCGCATCGCGGATGCGATCGGGCCAGAGGGCCAGCTTCTGGCTGGGGCGATCCGGCGGGGTCCGGGTCCGCCGGAGACACAGCCCTATTATACAAGCGTGATGCATGTGGATGGGGCGGGCCAGGTTGCGGGCACCTATGACAAATGGCGGCTTGTGCCGGGCGGCGAGTTTCTGCCCTTTGACGGGCTGCTCTCGCGGCTCGGTTTCCGCAAGGTGGTCGCCCTGCCCGAGAGCTTCACCGCGGGACCGGGACCTGGCGGCATTGACCTGCCGGGCATCGGCCTCGCAGGCACCAGCATCTGCTACGAGGCGATTTTTCCGGATCGTCTTGTAGGGGCGGCGCGGCCGCGGGTTCTTGTGAATGTGACCAACGACGGCTGGTTCGGTCTTTCGGCAGGCCCGCACCAGCATCTGGCCCAGGCCCGGATGCGGGCCGTTGAACAGGGGTTGCCGCTGCTCCGGGCTGCCAATACGGGTGTCTCCGCCATCATCGATCCCTATGGACGAATCAGTGCGCAGACGATTCTCGGAGAAGCTGCAGGCCTGACGGGAACCATCCCCGCCGCCCTGGCCCCAACCTTCTACGCAATCTGGGGCGACTGGATATTTGCGCTAACATTGGCGTTTTGTCTGATTTTTGGCGCTATTTGCCTATATATTGAGCGGTTGTGGAAGACTGCCTGACTGATTTTTAATTGTATCACCTCTGGTTTTGGCTTATTCCGCACTTTCACCCGGATGAGATACCAGCCGTTGCTGGGGATCGCATGGTGTCCGTCCGCATCTTCCGAAACTACGTCAGGCTGGGGGCAAGGTCTGAGGACATGGCTAGACGCGATCCAAATTATATTGATGCACACGTTGGCTCACGCATTCGCATGCGGCGCCAATTGATCAACATGAGCCAGGAACGGCTGGGTGAGCTTTTGGGCATCACCTTCCAGCAAATCCAAAAATACGAGAAGGGCGCCAACCGCATCAGCGCCAGCCGTCTGTTTTACACGGCCAAGACTCTGGGTGTGCCGGTTCAGTTCTTCTTTGAAGGTCTTCCCGGC